>CAVOVA010000006.1:0-17700 GCA_963699725.1 uncultured Thermoleophilia bacterium | reverse complement strand
GGTGCACGGTTCGGACGGGCCCGAGAGCGCGGCGCGAGAGATCGCGCTCTTCTTCGATGACGCCGAGCTCGTCTAGCCCGAGCGAGCCGGCGGGCCCGGCGCCTGCCCTCGGTGCGCCGCCGGCTTCTCCGGGCGCACCGGCTCTGCGTCTCGTCCTCGCCTCTCGCTCGCCGCAGCGCAAGGCGCTGCTGCACCAACTTGGCATCCCGTTCCGTGTCCTGGTCAGCGAGCACGCCGAGGGCGTCAGCGACGGGGACCCGGGCCACACCGTGCAACAGAACGCGCGGGGCAAGGCTGAGGAGGTCCTCACGCGCGTCGATCTGCAGCCGGGCGAGCTGGTGCTCGGGGTGGACACCGTCGTGGTGAGCCGCGGCGAGATCCTCGGCAAAGCGCGTGACGAGGACGAGGCGGCCCGCTACGTGCGCCGTCTCGCGGCTCGTCGTCACGAGGTGTACAGCGGTCTCTACCTCACATCGAGGAAGCTCGCGCTGACGACACACGCGGTCACCGGCGTGACCTTCCGGAGTCTCACGGATGCGGAGCTTGCCGCGTACGTCAGCACGGGCGAATGGCGCGACCGGGCCGGGGCCTACGCGATCCAGGGTATCGGCTCGGCTCTCGTGCAGCGGGTCGACGGCGACTACTTCAACGTGGTCGGGCTGCCGGTCGCGGAACTCCTGCGGCTGCTGGCAGCCTTCGGAGTGACGCCGTTCAGCTGGCTGTAGGACTGCTCTGGCCGCCGCCGCGAGGGACTGCGTCTCCGGCGGCGAACTAGCTTCTGCGCGGCCTCCGGCAGCCGCCACCGCGAGCCCGCCTCCGGTGGCTATGCCCCCGGCCGCCGTATACAATCGCCGTTCGACGTTTGCCTCGAAAGGAGCGCGCCATCAGCTTCCTTGGATTCGTGACGGGCTTCGGTGCCCGTGACATGGCGGTCGACCTCGGCACCGCCAACACACTCGTCTATCTCCGCGGCCGCGGCATCGTGCTCAGCGAGCCGTCCGTGGTCGCCATCGATCATCGCTCCGGCGAGGTCCACGCCGTGGGCGCGGAAGCCAAGCGCATGCTCGGCCGAACGCCGGCCACGATCAGCGCCGTACGACCGCTCAAGGACGGCGTCATCGCCGACTTCGACGTCACGGAGCAGATGCTCCGCCACTTCATCCGCAAGGTCATGCAGAATCGCTGGGCGCACCCACGGGTGGTCATCTGCGTACCCAGCGGCGTGACGGGCGTCGAGAAGCGCGCCGTCGAAGAGGCCACGTACTCCGCCGGCGCCCGCTGGGCGACCCTCATCGAGGAGCCCATGGCCGCCGCGATCGGCGCCGGTCTCCCGGTCGGGGAGCCGACGGGCAGCATGATCGTCGACATCGGCGGCGGCACCAGCGAGGTGGCCGTCATCTCGCTCGGCGGCATCGTCGTGAGCCAGTCCATCCGCGTCGGTGGCGACGAGCTCGACGAGGCGGTCATCAGCTACGTGAAGAAGGAGTACAAGCTCCTCATCGGCAGCCAGACCGCCGAGGAGATCAAGCTCGAGATCGGCTCGGCCTACCCGCTCCCTCAGGAGGAGCAGGCCGAGATCCGCGGCCGCGACCTCGTCACGGGGCTTCCCAAGACCGTGGTGCTGTCGTCCGAGGAGGTCCGCACGGCGCTCGAAGAGCCCACACAGGCGATCGTCGACGCCATCAAGGCGACGCTGGACAAGACCCCGCCTGAGCTGGCCAGCGACATCATGGACCGCGGCATCATGCTCGCCGGCGGCGGCTCCCTGCTGCAGGGCCTCCCGGAGCGTCTGCGCGAAGAGACCCAGATGCCGGTGCATCTGGCGGAATCGCCGCTCACCTGCGTGGCCGTCGGCTCGGGCAAGTACCTCGAGGAGTTCGATGTCCTGGTCAAGAGCAAGCGCAACTCCCGGCCGCGGGGCCGGTAGTCCCACCCCTCGCTGACCTGTGAATCGCCGGCGCGTACTCCGGCGGCGGATCGTCGTGGCCATCCTGCTGCTGCTCTCCGTCGCGCTGCTCACCGCCTATTTCCGCGAGTCCGACAGCGGTGTCGCGCACGGCGTGCAGGGCGGCGTGCTGCGGGTCGTCGCGCCGTTGCAGAGCGGTACCGCGCGAGCCACCAAGCCGTTCCGCGACGGCTGGAACTGGGTCGGCGACCTGTTCAGCGCCAAGTCGCAGAACGAGACGCTCAAGCAGGAGGTACAACAACTGCAGGCCGGCCTCGCCAACGAGTTGACGACGCAGGCCGAGAACGAGCAGCTCCGCGACCTTCTCGCCTTCCGGGAGGACCGGGTCTTCCCCAAGGACGTGGAGCTGTTGACGGCGCGCGTGGTCGCGCGCTCGACCAGCGCCTGGTACTCCACGGCGACGATCAACGCCGGCAGCAACGACGGGGTGGACGTCTACGACGCGGTGGTCAACGGCCAGGGTCTCGTCGGCCGCGTCACCAAGGTGAACGCGAACGCGGCGCAGGTCCTGCTCGTCACTGACCAGCAAAGCCACGTCGACGCGATGGTCGAGCCGGGCGGGGCGCAGGGCATCATCAGCGGTAGCGTCACCGGCGACGTCACGCTCGAATTCGTCGACAAGAACGAGAAGGTCAAGGTAGGCCAGTACGTCGTGACATCGGGCAGGAACAGCTCCATCTTCGTGCGTGGCATCCCCATCGGCCAGGTGCGGAGCGTCGGCGCGCAGGAGGTCGAGCTGTATCAGTCCATCGCCGTCAAGCCCTTCGTCGACTTCCGCAAGCTCGACATCGTCCAGGTAGTGGTCCGATGAGCCTCAGCCGCACCGTGAAGGACACCTCCGAGCGCGCGTGGCCCACGTGGCCGGGGGTCGGGCGGCTCGCCGTCGTACTCCTCATCGCGACGCTGCTGCAGACGGCCTTGGCGCCGCACCTGCGCCTGCTCGGCGCGTACCCGGACTTCGCGCTCATCGTCGTCGTCTGCGTCGCCCTGGTGAAGGGTTCGGAGACCGGCGCCGTGTTCGGCTTCCTCACCGGGATCATCTCGGCGATCGCGCTCATGGAGCCCTTCGGCTTGAGCGCCTTCGTCTTCGTGCTGATCGGCTACCTCGCCGGTCGCTACGCCGAGACCGCCGACCTCTCGGCCGGGTTCGCGCCGCTGTTCAGCGTCTTCGTCGCGACCCTGGTCGCCAATGTGCTCTTCGCGATGGCCCAGTTCCTCCTCGCGCGTGAGGTGCCGCTGGACTTCTTCCTCGGGCGGGTCTTGCTCCCGTCACTCGTGCTCAACACCCTGCTGGCCGCGCCGGTCTACCTCCTCGTGCGCGTCTGGCTGAGAGGGACAGGTGATCTGCGTGTTGCACGGGCTCGGTAACGGTCCGGGGCGCCGCGACCGTCCGATCCGGACCGGCCGCCGCGACAAGCCCATCGTCCAGCTGCCGTCCATCGCGCTGCGCGTGGCGGTCATCGTCGGCATAGCTGCGGTCATGTTCGGTATCGTGCTCTTCCGCCTCTGGTTCCTGCAGATCCTCAGCGGCCAGGACTTCGTGGCTCAGGCCAACGACAACCGCCTGCGTTCGGTCAAATTGGTCGCTCCACGAGGCACGATCGTCGACCGCAAGGGCGCGGTCATCGTCGACAACCGGCCCGGACGCGCCGTCGGCATCCGGCTCATGGATGTGCCCGAGGGTGAGCTGGGCCACGAGATCCTGCGGCTGGCCCGCGTGCTCAAGATGCGTCCCAACAAGATCCGCAGGGAGATCATGGACCACCTCGTGCCCAGCTGGCCGAGCGGAGATGACGCGCCGCCGCTGACGTGGGAGAACGTCGTCGCCGGCAAGGGCGTCAGCCTCGATCTCGTCGTCGTCAAAGAAGACGTCAGCATGCGGGAAGTGTCGTTCATCCTCGAGCACAGCCAGTCGTTCCCGGGCGTCGAGACCCCGAGCGCCTATCTGCGCTCGTATCCGCACGGCGACATGGCGACGCAGGTGCTCGGCCACCTCGGCGAGATCTCGGCCGAGCAGCTCAAGGAGAAGTACTTCAAGGGCTACTCGGCCGGCGACGTGGTCGGCCTCGAAGGGCTCGAGAAGTCCTACGACAAGTGGCTGCGCGGACACGATGGGGTCGCCAGGATCGAGGTCGACGCCTTCGGCCGGCCCAAGCAGAGCGACCCAGTGCCCGGCGGTCGTGCGCCGGTGGCGGGCGACACCCTGGTCACCACCATCGACGCCAAAGTCCAGGACGCTGCTGAGCGGGCGCTCCGGCAGGGCATCTCGCTCGCGCATCTCGACGGCAAGGTCGAGGCCAACGGCGCCGCCGCCGTGGTGCTGGACGTCAGGAACGGCGACGTCCTCGGCATGGCGAGCTACCCGACCTACGACCCCGACGTCTGGGTCGGCGGCATCAGCGAGAAGGACTACAAGAAGCTGAGCGACAAGCACGCCAACAACCCGATGCTCCTCAGGCCCATCATGGAGGCCAAGGCCGTCGGCTCCACCTTCAAGGTCGTCGACGCGATCGCCGGCCTCGAGGAGGGCATCGTCTCGCCCTACGAGACGTTCTTCTGCGACGGAAGCTACAAGCCGGCGGTCGCCACGGACAAGACGGTCTGGAACTGCTGGGCCACGGACGGTCACGGCAGCCTCGCTCTCGTGGACGCCATCACGCAGTCCTGCGACGTCTACTTCTACAACGTCGGCTACCGCTTCTACTCCGCCAACGGCACGCCGCTCGCCGACTGGGCGAGGCGTCTGGGAATGGAGAAGTACACCGGCATCGACGTCCCGGGCGAGGTCAAGGGTCGCGTGCCCACGCCGGCGTGGCGCCGGCAGTATTTCGAGACCGAGGTGGACAAGCTGTGGACGCCGGGCAACTCGATCAACCTCGCCATCGGCCAGGGCGACCTCGAGGCCACACCGCTGCAGCTCGCGGTCACCTACGCGGCGATCGCCAACGGCGGCAGGATCGTGACGCCGCACCTCGGTCTCAAGATCGTCGACTCCGTCGGCCAGACAGTCCGCGACCTCGAACCGGCGACGTCGAAGAAGATCGACATGGCGCCGAGCACGCTCGACTACGTGCGTCGCGGCCTCTACGCGGCGGCCAACTCGCCGACCGGCACGTCGTCGGCAGTCTTCGCGCAGTACCCGGAGCCCGTGGCCGGCAAGACCGGCACCGCCGAGGTGTACGACGCCACGCGCGGCGGCTACGTCGACTACGCGTGGTACGCGAGCTACGCGCCGGCCGACGACCCCGAGTACGCCGTGGTCGTGATGATCGAGAAGGGCGGCCACGGGGGCACCGTGGCCGCGCCCGCCACGCGCACGATCTACGACGCTCTGTTCGGCATCGAAAGCGGCAAGTTCACGGGGCCGGTGCGGAGCGACTGACGTGATCGACTGGCGCAGCTACCTGCGGCACGTGGACTACCTGCTGATCCTGGCGACCGCCGGGCTCATCGTGTACGGCATCACGATGATCTACTTCGCGACCCGGCACGACGTCACCGGCACCCCGTTCTACTACGTGCGTCAGCAGCTCATCGCCGTCGCCGTCGGCGTCGTCGCGGCCGTCCTCGTCTCGCTGCTCGACTACGATATCTACCGTCGCTTCCAGTGGCTGCTGTACGGCGCCGCTGTCATCCTGCTCGCAGTCGTGCTGCCGCTGGGAGAGAACATCAAGGGCGCGACGCGCTGGTTCGACCTCGGCTTCACGAGCTTCCAGCCGTCCGCCGCCGCGCTGCTCCTGCTCGCGCTCAGCATCGGCGCCTTCCTCGCCGACCGGGTCGAACTGCTGGGCTCGAAGCGCGTCACCCTCATCGCGCTTGCCCTCGTCGCCGTGCCGGCGTTGCTCGTCTACCAGGAGCCCGACTTCGGCTCGGCGACGGTGATGGTGGTGCTGACGCTCGCCATGCTGTACTTCTACGGCACGTCGTGGGTTCACTTCGCCCTGCTCGCGGCGGCGGGGCTCGGCGCCTTCGTCGTGGCGCTCAAGGTGCTGCCGCTCGCCGGCGTCAATCTCATCCATCAGTACCAGATCGACCGGTTGTTCGTCTTCATCAATCCGGGAGAGCAGTCGGACGCGGCGGGCTACAACGTCATCCAGTCGATGATCGCCGTGGGCTCGGGGGCACTGACCGGCCGCGGCGACATGGCGACGCAGACGACGCTCGACTTCCTTCCGGAGCACCACACGGACTTCATCTTCGCCGTGATCAGCGAGCGCAACGGCTTCCTCGGAGCGAGCATCCTGCTCGTGCTCTATGCTCTGTTCATCTGGCGCGCCTTGCGTATCGCGATCCTGGCGCGAGACATGTACGGCAGCATCCTCGCGGGCGGCATCGGTGTGATGGTACTCTTTCAGGTGTTCATCAACATCGGCATGACGATCGGCATCATGCCGGTGACCGGTATCCCGCTGCCGTTCATCAGCTACGGCGGCACTTCGATGATCGCTTTTCTGATCTTCGTCGGCCTGCTGCAGGCGATCCACCTGCGGGCGACGATCACTCCAAGTACGAGGGGGCGACTTGGCCAGTAGCTTGAGTCTCTCGAAGATCCTCAGAGCCGTGACCGAGGCGCGCGCCGCCGCGCCGGCGCCGCGCCTCTGCGTCGTCGGCGCCGGCGACGCGTTCGCCGGCGTGGTCGGCGCCTTGTCCGCCGGCGCCTCCGATGAGCGCGGCGGCGTGTCCGCCGCGCTCGATGCGCTGGCGCCGGCCGACTTTCCGCGGGAGCAGCGGCTCGCCGGTCGCTGGGACATCGTGGTGCTCGTGGCCGCCGGGTGCGCGGCTGTCGAGGTCGCTCCCGTCGTGCACGCCGCGCGTCGCGCCGGTTGCGAAGTCATCGGCTTCGTCGAGGGTGCGGACGAGGCGGCGTGGACGCGCGAGGCCGGGCTCTTCGACGACGAGGTCGCCCGCGGCTTCGGCGACGACGCGGCCGGCAAGCCGACGCTCGAGAACCGGCTGATCGAGGCGGCCGGCGACGCCGCAGGCGCCCTCGCCGCGTCGCTGCCGTCCATCCGGCGCACGTACTGTGACCATGTGGTGCTCACCAACGCCGCCCAGAACGGCGTTATCGGCGTGGTGGTCATCATCCCCGGCGCCGACATGCCGGCGATGACGGCCAACCAGATCCGCATGGTCCTCAAGATCGCACACGCCTATGGGGAAGAGCTGGGGCCCGACAGGGCCGTCGAGATCCTCTCCGTGGTGGGTACAGGGTTCGTTCTCCGCACGCTGGCGCGCCAGGCGCTCGATTTCGTGCCGGGATTCGGTTGGGCTCTCAAGGGCGCCATCGGGTTCTCGGGCACGATCGCGCTCGGCCAGGCCGCCATCGCGTATTTCGAGGCCGGGGCTCCGCTCCGCGTCTCGAGGATGCAAAGGATCAATCGTCAACTTGAGAAAGCCACCTCCCGGCTGCCCGGACCTCTCCGGAGATTGGCCTCCGGGTGAGATAGCGAGACTGCTGGCGCGCGTCACGCGCCCCGGGCGCTACACGGGTGGTGAATTCAACACCCGTGTCAAGGCCGGGGCGCGTCCCCGCATCGTCCTGTCCTATCCGGACGTGTACGAGATCGGGGTCTCCAACCCCGCGCTGCAGATCCTCTACAGTCACCTGAACGACGCCACGCCAGCCTTCGCCGAGCGGGCCTACTGCCCGTGGCCGGACATGGCCGACCTCATGCGCGCCGACTCGGTCCCGCTCTGGACGCTCGAGACGTTCGCGCCGGTGGCGGAGTGCGACCTCTGGGGCTTCACGCTGCCTCACGAGCTGTGCTACGCGAACGTCCTCGAGATGCTCGACCTGGCCGGCGTACCCTTGCACGCCGCCGAGCGGATCGGGGAGGACCCCATCGTCCTCGGCGGCGGCCCGGCGGTCGCCAACCCATGGCCGATCGCGCCGTTCTTCGACGCGTTCTTCGTGGGGGAGGCGGAGGACCACCTGGACGCCGTCGTCGCCGCGCTCGCGGAGGACGGCCGTGAGGCCCGCCTCGAGGCGCTCGCCGCCGTTCCGGGCGTGTGGATGCCCGGCCGCACCCAGGGACCAGCCGTGCGGCAGGTCTTCTGCGGCTTCGCCACCAGCGATCCGGTGTTGCGGCCGGTGGTGCCCGTGCTGGAGGCCGTGCACGACCGCGCCGTCATCGAGGTTATGCGAGGCTGCACCGCGGGGTGCCGGTTCTGCCAGGCAGGCATGTGGTACCGGCCGGTGCGCGAGCGGCCGGTCGACCTCGTGGTCGCCGCCGCCGACCGGTTGCTCGACGAGACCGGGTGCGACGAAGTGTCGCTGCTCTCGCTCAGCTCGTGCGACTACGGCGGCGTGGCCGAAGCGCTCACGCGCATCCGGCGACTACGGCCAGGCCTGCGCGTCTCCCTGCCGTCACTGCGCATCGACTCGGCCGCGGAGAGCCTCGCAGGCTTCGCCGCCGGCCAGCGCGGTTCCGTGACGCTCGCGCCGGAGGCCGGTACGCAGACCCTGCGCGACGCCATCAACAAGGGCGTGGACGAGACCCAGTTCGAGGAGGCGGTGCGCGCTACGTTCCACGGCGGGTTCACCGGCCTCAAGCTGTACTTCATGATCGGCCTGCCCGGAGAGAACGACGACGACGTGCTCGGGATCGCCAGGATGGCCGCCACTGCGGCGCGACTTGCGAAGGAGATCGGCCGCGGTCGCGCCCGGCTCTCGGTGTCCGTGTCATCCTACGTGCCCAAGGCGCACACGCCGTTCGAGCTGGAGCCTTTCGCCGGGGCGGCGACGCTGCGTGGCCGCCAGCGGCTCGTGCGCGACGCCGTCCCTCGTGGGGTGCGCGTCTCGTTCCACGACGTCGCGGCCTCCGTGGTCGAGGCGACACTGGCTCGAGGCGGCCCCGGAACCGACCGTCTCGTCGAGGAGGCCTGGCGTCGCGGCGCGCGCTTCGACGGCTGGACCGAGCACTTCGACGCGCGCCGCTGGGAGGACGCTGCGGCCGCAACCGGCATCTCGCTCGGGGAGGAGGTCGTCGCGAGGCCCTACTGGCGCGACGCCGTCGACGCGAGATTGAGCCCGGAGTTCTTCGCGGACGAGCTCTCGAGGGCCCGGGCAGGCGAGCTGACCGAGGACTGTCGCGACGGCGTGTGCGCCGCGTGCGACGTGTGCGGCGGGGAGATCGGCATGGAGGTCCTCACATGAGCTGGTGGCTCGTCCGGTTCTCCCGCGGCGGCCAGGCGCGATACCTCTCGCATCTCGACACGTCGCGCGTCGTGCAGAGGACCTTTGCGCGCGCCGGCGTACCCATCGCCCTGTCGCAAGGGATGCGCCCCAAGCCGCGCCTCTCCCTGCCCCTGCCCCTCCCGGTCGGCGCCGCGGGCGCCGACGAGCTGGCGACGGTGGAGGTGCCGGAGGGCGTCGAGGCGTCGACAGAAGCGCTGCGCGCCTTGCGCGCGGCGAGCCCTCCCGGCGTGGACATCACCGGGATCAGCGACGTCGGGGAGCCCCATCCGCGTCCCCAGGCGCGCGCGGCCGAGTACGCCTGCCTGCTGGACGGGGACGCAGGCGCGATCGGCGCGGCCGTCGAACGCTACAACGACACAGAACACGCGATCCGTGAGCGCGTCTCGCCCAAGGGCACGCGCCGTCTGGATCTGAAGGACTACGTCGGCGACGTCGTCGTGACGGCGGTCGAAGGAGGAGCCCGTCTCGGGTTCACCATCGCCCACCGGCAGGACGGCGCCGCCCGGCCACAGGAACTGATCGACCTGATCGCCGAGTGGGCGCAGGTCGAGCCGGTGATGCGGGGCCTGGAACGCCGCCGCATCACCTGGGACGATGTGCCGCCCATGCTTCGGCTGGGCGGCGGAAGGAGTTGAGCTCGTGAGTCCATCGAAGAAGGACGCGCCCGGCGAGAAGCCGGCGGCGCCTGCCGAGAAGGGCGGCGGCGCGCCGGCGCCGGCCGCCGGTGAGAACAAGACCTCTGACGAGAGCGCCCCGCGCCGCAGGCGCGGGACCCGCGGAGGCCGCCGGCACAAGCGGCCGGCGGCCGCGGCGACGACCCCGGCCGTCGAGTCGCCGGGCGGGTCAAGTCCCCGCGACGGGTACACGGCCGAGCCGAAGCGGCCGGTCATGGACGATCTGCCTACGGCGCCGTTGATCCCGGTGGCGGCCGTCCCGTCGGCGAAGCCACGCGAGCCCGACGCGCCGGCTGCGGAGCCGGCGAACAAGTCCGCGGCCGGGAGCGGCAGAGGACGGGGCCGCCGGAAGGCGGGCGCCGCCAAGGCCGGGACCCCGGAAGTCCGAGCGGCGGCGCCGAGGGAGACACGCCAAGTCGCCCCGTCTGCCGCCGAGCCTGCGCCGGTGGTCGCACCCGTCGGCGCGGAGGCCGCGCCGGGGCCGGCGGACGCCCTCGGGGATGCGTCAGGGAGCACCGAGAGTCGCGCCGGGGGCGAGGCTCGAGGGGAGGAGTCCGCCGAACCGCAGGCGAAGCGCCGCCGTCGTGGCAGCCGCGGCGGCCGTCGCCGCCGGCGCACGGCCGACATCGAGCACGAGGAAGCCACGCGCGAGGCTGAGGAGGCCGCCGGCGAGCCCGCCGTGCACGGTCCTTCGACGGAGGAACGGGTGGAGCCCGCCGCAGAGAGCGGGCCTCTCGCCGAGGGCATGGCCGCCGACGAAGCCGCCTCGGATGGCGCAGCCGAAGCAGGCGAGGCGGCGACGGAGGGCGGCGCCAAGCGCCGCCGCCGCGGTGGCCGGGGAGGACGCGGCGGACGCGGCAAGCGCGAGGCTACGGCGGAGGGTATGCCCGAAGGCAGCGGCGTCGTCGAGGCGACCGCTTCACCCGTCGAGACCGCGGACGTCGCCAAGGCCGAGCCGGACGCAGCGGCGCCGGCGGCGGGCGCCAAGACCAAGGGCCGCCCCCGTGACCGCCGCCGCCCGAAGGCCATCGTTCGTCAGGACGAGGGCAGCGGCCTGGGCGCCCCGGCGCCGATCGAGCTGGGGCAGAAGCGGACGGCCGTCGTCGCCGAACGGCCCGAACGCAGGATCATCCTCGTGACCGACGACGGGGAGGAGCTGCGGGTCGCGCTGGTCGAGGACGGCCGCCTTGCCGAGATCTACATCGAGCGGCCGGACCGCAAGTCGTACCTGGGCGACATCTACCAGGGCAAGGTCGAGAACGTGATGAACGGTATCGACGCGGCGTTCGTCGACTTCGGCCTCGAGAAGAACGGCTTCCTGTACGTGGATGAGGTGACCACTCCCGAGGGGGAGAAGCGCGCCCGCCGTATCGGCGACGCGCTCAAGAACGGCCAGCAGGTGCTGGTGCAGGTCACCAAGGATCCGATGGGCCACAAGGGCGCCCGGCTCAGCACGAAGATCTCCCTGGCCGGTCGCTATCTGGTCTACGTGCCCGGTGGCAGCGGCGTGGGCGTCTCCCGGCGGCTCCGCCAGGGCGAGCGCGAGCGGCTGCGCGACATCTGCAAGGAGTTGAATCCGAAGAACGCCGGGCTGATCGTGCGCACCATCGCGGAAGGGCACGGGCTCGAGGATCTGCGGCGCGACATGCGCTACCTGTCACGGCTGTGGTCGAGGCTCAAGAAGAAGGCCGAGACGGTCAAGGCGCCCGGACTGGTGCACAAGGAGGTCGACATCTCGCTCGAGGTGACGCGCGACCTCTTCAACGACACCTGCGAGAGCCTCATCGTCGACGCGCCCAAGCGGCACAAGGCGATCGTCTCGTTCCTCGACAAGGAGGCGCCGGAACTGCTCCCGAAGGTGCATCTGCACACGGGAGAAGAGCCGCTCTTCAGCGCCTACGGGATCGAGGAGCAGATCGCCAAGGCGCTCGAGCGCCGCGTGCCGCTGCCGAGCGGCGGCAACCTCGTGATCGACCACGCCGAGGCGCTCACGGTGATCGACGTGAACACCGGCCGCTTCACGCGCGGCAAGGGCCTCGAGGACACCATCACCAAGACCAACCTCGAGGCCGCCCGCGAGGTCGTGCGCCAGCTGCGCCTGCGCGATATCGGCGGCATCATCATCATCGACGCCATCGACATGGCGCACGCCAAGAACCGCGAGATGGTGCTGGCGACACTCGAAGCCGAGCTTGAGACCGACCGCACCAAGACATACGTGGTCGAGCTCTCGCCCCTCGGCCTCATCGAGATGACGCGCCAGAACACGACCGACGGTGCGCGCGGTATCCTGACGCGCGCCTGCCCGACCTGCTCCGGCAAGGCGCGGGTGCTGAGCGAAGAGACGATGGCGCTCAGCGTCGAGCGCCGGGTCCGCGCGCTGGCGCGCAAGTCGCAGGCCAAGGCGTGGCTGATCGAGGTCAGCGGCAGCGTCGCCGATCGGCTCAGCGGGGCGCGGCTGAAGCGGCTGGAGAAGCAGCTCGGGCGCCGCGTTTTCCTCGAGGGCGGCTCCAAGCTCCCGGTGGAGAGCTTCCGCGTCGTCGCGGAGGGCAGTGTGGAGCACGTGCAGGAGCAGCGGGTGCCCGTGAAGGAGGGCCAGGAGGTGACCGTCGAGCTCGAGTTCAGCCTCACCTACAGCCCGCGCGACGCCGTCGGCTACGTGGACGGCTACATGATCATCGTGGAGGGAGGGCGCCAGCACCTCGGCAAGCGGCGTCGCGTGCGCATCACCGAGATCGCGCGCACCGGCGCCAGGGCCACCGTGCTGAAGAAGGACGCCAAGGAGGCGAATTGATTTCACCCGGGCGTTTGGCTATCATTTCCTGCCGTTGTCTTCTGGGAGTACTCAATGACGAAGTCCGATGACACCTATGCGGTCGTCCGCGTCGGTGGGCAGCAATTCAAGGTGAGCGCCGGTGACACCATCGTGGTGGATCGCGTCGACGCCGAAGAGGGCAAGAGCATCGCGCTCGACGCTCTCGCCGTGCGCGACGGCAAGGGAACGTACGACGCCGACGCCGCCAAGCACGCCAAGATCAAGGCCAAGGTCAGCGAACAC
Organism: uncultured Thermoleophilia bacterium; assembly: GCA_963699725.1. Lineage (GTDB taxonomy): Bacteria > Actinomycetota > Thermoleophilia > UBA2241 > UBA2241 > CAIXSE01. The sequence goes on along the minus strand of CAVOVA010000006.1, from coordinate 4,804 downwards.
CTCCTCGGCGAGAAGATCAAGGTCTTCACCTACAAGCCGAAGAGCACGTTCAAGAAGACGAAGGGTCATCGCAGTCGTCTCACCAAGTTGACGATCGAGTCGATCACCCTCAAGAGCACCAAGGAGTAGCGAGATGGCGCATAAGAAGGGCGCCGGCACCAGCCGCAACGGTCGCGACTCCGAGGCGAAGCGCCTCGGCGTCAAGGCGTTCGCCGGCCAGGTCGTACCGGCAGGATCGATCATCGTGCGCCAGCGCGGCACGCGCTTCCGTCCCGGCGAGAACGCCGGTATCGGCGTCGACCACACCATCTTCGCCAAGGTGACGGGCAAGCTCGTGTTCACCGAGAAGGGCGCCGGCCGCTTCATCTCGGTCGTCCCCGAGGCCTGAGCAGGGCCGGCTTCCGCCGGCCGCGCTCACACTCATGCTCGACAGGGCCAGCATCTGCGTGCGCGGAGGTCGCGGCGGCAACGGCTCCATGAGCTTCCGCCGCGAGAAGTACGTGCCCAAAGGCGGGCCCGACGGCGGTGACGGCGCGCCCGGCGGCGACGTCGTGCTCAGCGCCACACGTCAGCTGCACGATCTCTCGCACTTCCGCCACAAGCACCACTTCCGCGCCGGCAACGGCGGAAACGGACGCGGCGCCAACAAGCGCGGCGCCGACGGGCCGGCACTGCTCGTCAACGTGCCCGTCGGCACCGAGGTCAGAGACGCCGACGGCGTGCTGCTCGGCGATCTCGTGCGCGAGGGCCAGCGCCTCCTCGTGGCCCGCGGCGGCGAGGGCGGGCGCGGCAACGTGTGCTTCAAGAGCTCGACGCGCCAGGCGCCCAGGTTCGCCGAGAAGGGCCTCGAGGGCGAAGAACTCTGGCTCACGCTCTCCCTCAAGCTGCTCGCCGACATCGGCCTCGTCGGGCTGCCCAACGCCGGAAAGTCGTCGTTGCTGGCCGCGCTGACCAGGGCGAAGCCCAAGGTCGCGGCGTATCCCTTCACCACCCTCGAGCCCAACCTCGGCGTGCTGCGTCTCGACGAGGGCTCCGTCGTCATCGCCGACATCCCCGGGCTCATCGAGGGCGCCAGCGAGGGCGCCGGGCTCGGGCACCGCTTCCTGGCGCACATCGAGCGGACGGCGGCGATTGTGTACGTCCTGGATGGCGGCGACGGCTCCGACGGGTGGTCCGCCGCCCTCCGGACCGTGCGCAGCGAGCTCGGCGCCTTTCGCCCCGGACTTCTCGAGCGGCCTTCTCTCGTGCTGGTCAACAAGGCCGATCTGCTCGACGAGGCCGGCAGGCGGGCGGCGGCGGACTTCGTCGCCGGCCTCGACTGGCCGGCCGCCGGACTCGTGGTCTCGGCAACCGCCGGCGCCGGCCTGGACGAGCTGACGCGGGAGCTGTCCGCGGTGATGGCCACGCAGGCCGAGGTCGCCGAGGACGGCGCCCCGGTGCCGGAAGTGCTGCGCCCCGGAGCGGACCGCCTGGACGCGTTCACCGTCGAGCCGCGCCCGGGCGCCTACGTGGTCCGTGGCCCCCGCATCGAGCGCCTCTTCGCCAAGGCGGACCTGGACAACGACGAGGCGGTCCGCTATCTGCAGGAGGTCATCGAGCGCGCCGGGCTCAACGACGCGCTGCGGCGGGCAGGTGCCGCGCCCGGCGACACGGTGATCGTCGGCGAGACCGAGTTCGAGTTCTCATGACCCGACCGAGGGCCGCCCTCCGGCTTTGGTAGAATCCCGCCTGTGAAGACGATCGTCGTCAAAGTCGGCTCCAGTACGGTGGCCGACGACCACCTGCGCATCCGGCGCCGTCTCCTGGCTGGCCTCGTCGCGGACATCGCAGAGCTCACGCACGGCGGGCGGCGTCTCGTCCTCGTCTCGAGCGGGGCCATCGCCTGCGGCCAGCACGTCCTCGGCGTCAGCGAGCGGCCCCACCAGGTGCCGGCGCTGCAGGCGGCCTCGGCCGTCGGCCAGGGCCGTCTCTTCGCCCACTACGAGCGGCTCTTCGGCGACCATGAGCTGACGGCGGCGCAGGTCCTGCTCACCAGTGAGGACTTCGCGCGCCGCTCCAGCTACGTCAACGCACGCAACACGCTGCGACGGCTGCTCTCGTGGGGCGTCGTGCCGGTGGTCAACGAGAACGACACGACGGCGACCGACGAGATCCGCTTCGGGGACAACGACGTGCTCGCCGCACAGGTGGCGATCATGTTGCGCGCGGACTGCCTCGTGCTGCTCACCGATCAGGACGGGATCTACACGAAGGACCCGCGCAGTCACCACGCCGCCGAGCTGGTGCGCCAGGTCACGGATCCGGAGCAACTGGCGACGCTCGACGTTGGCGAGGCGTCGCACCGCGGCGCCGGCGGCATGCGCGGCAAGACGGCGGCCGCGCTCATGGCCGCGGCCGCCAACGTGCGCACGGTCATCGCCAACGGCTCCCGTCCCGGCGTGCTCGCCGCCGCGGTGAGGGGCGAGGCCGTGGGCACGGAGGTCCTCGCTCGCGAAACGAGTGCGTCGGCCTTCAAGCTCTGGCTGCGCTACGCCAAACCGGTGCGTGGTACCCTTGAAGTGGACGCGGGGGCGGCGCGTGCCTTGGCGCAGGGGGGGAGCAGCCTGCTTCCCGTGGGCGTCAAGGCGGTACACGGGTCGTTCGTTGCCGGCGACGCCGTCGCCATCGTCGGACCCGCCGGCGACGAGATCGCCCGCGGTCTGACCACGATGAGCGCCCGCGATCTGCGCCGCGTCCGCGGACTGCGCAGTGACGCACTGCGGGAGCTCAACCCGCAGCTCGAGGACGAAGTCGTGCACCGGGACGGCCTGGTGCTCGTCGATGAGGAGGCAGGATGAGCGTCGAGCACATGTGCGCCGAGGCGCACCGGGCGGCCCGAGTCCTGGCCGGCCTCTCCCGCGCCCGCAAGGACGAAACCCTCTTCGCCGTCGCCGACGCGTTGCGGAGGCGCTCCGCCGAGATCCTCGCCGAGAACGACGAGGATGTGCGCCTGGCGCGTGAAGGCCGCCTTGCAGACGCTCTCGTGGACCGGCTCCTGCTGGACGAGGACCGGCTGCGCGACGTCGAAGCGGCCGTGCGAGAGATCGCCGCGCTGCCCGACCCCGTCGGCCAGATCGTGGACGGCTGGCGCCTCGACAACGGCGTCGAGCTGCGCCGGGTCCGCGTCCCCCTCGGCCTCATCGCCGTCATCTACGAGGCGCGTCCCAACGTGACCGTCGACGCGGCCGCGCTGTGTCTCAAGTCGGGCAACGCCGTCATCCTCCGCGGCGGCAGCGCCGCGCTGCACACCAACCGCATCCTCGCCGAGGTCGTGCAGGGCGCGGTCATCGAGACGGGTCTGCCGCGCGAAGCCGTCTCGTACCTGTCTCCCGACCGCAAGGAACTGACCGATCTGCTCAAGCAGCGGCGCTACGTCGACCTCGTCATCCCGCGTGGCGGGGAGGAGCTCAAGGACTACCTGCTGGAGCACAGCAAGGTCCCCGTCATCTACGCCGCGGGGGGCAACTGCCACGTGTACGTGGACGCGGCCGCCGATATCGAGAAGGCGCTGCCGATCATCGTCAACGCCAAGTGCCAGCGCCCCGGCGTGTGCAACGCCGCCGAGACGCTGCTCGTGCATCACGACGTCGCCGAGGCGTTCCTGCCCAGGGCCGCCGAGGAGCTCAAGCGACGAGGCGTGGAGCTCGTCGTCGACAAGGCCGCCGGAGACATCATCGCTGACGCCTCCCTCAAGCGCGCGAACAAGACGCACTACGGCACGGAGTTCCTGGCGCTCAAGCTCGCGGTGCACGTGGTCGCGTCGCTCGAGGAGGCGATCGACCACATCGCCATCTACGGGACGCGCCACTCGGAAGCCATCGTCACCGAAGACCTCGGGGCGGCGCGTCAGTTCTCCGCCCAGGTCGACGCCGCCTGCATCTACGTCAACGCGTCGACCCGCTTCACCGACGGCGGTGCGTTCGGTCTGGGCGCCGAGATGGGCATCTCGACGCAGAAGCTGCACGTCCGGGGTCCGATCGCGCTGCAGGAGCTCACCTGCGTCAAGTACGAGCTCTGGGGCGACGGGCAGGTGAGGAGCTAGCCTGTTGGCCACGACCCAGCCTCGTCTGGGTGTGCTCGGCGGGAGCTTCGATCCGCCGCACCTTGCGCACCTCGCCATCGCCTCCGAGGCGTTCCACGAGCTTCACCTCGAGCGCGTCCTCTTCGTCCCCGCGGCGGCCCCGCCGCACAAGGACGGGGGGGAGCGCACCTCGGCCGCCACCCGGCTCGAGCTCACCTCGCTGGCGATCGAAGACGACCTCCGTTTCACGGTGTCCAGCGTCGAGATCGAGCGCGATCTCGTCTACACCACGGACACGCTGCGCGCTTTGGGTCGGCGCTACGCCGGACACGACCTCGTGTTCATCATGGGATCGGACTCGCTGCTTCAGCTCGAGACCTGGCACGAACCCGACGAGCTGCTCTCCCTCTGCACGCTCGCGGTCGCGCCGCGGCCCGGCGATCCCCCGGCGGCGGTCGCCGCCGCGGCGAAGCGCTGGGGCGCCGGCAGAGTCGTGCAGCTCGACGTCCCGGCGCTGGACCTCTCATCGTCGGAGATCCGGGGGCGCGTGGCGCGGCGCCGGCCCATCCGCTATCTGGTGCCGTATCGGGTCGAGGAGTACATCACGGAGTCGGGGCTCTACCGGTGACGGTGATCGACCGCGACGTCGCGGAGGCGCTGATCGCCGAACGGCTGTCCCCGCGAAGACGGGAGCACTCACACAGAGTGGCGGCCGAGGCCGTCGCCCTGGCCGGGCGCTACGGC
>CAVOVA010000005.1:0-463580 GCA_963699725.1 uncultured Thermoleophilia bacterium | reverse complement strand
GTGTTGTCAAGCCTGACAACACTCGGGCAATGCCGGCCGCGCTTCCCGGGTGTCCCTCCACGGGAGCCGCAGTAGGATGGGCCGGCGCCGGAATCCAAGCAGAGGAGCACAGCGATGAACCTTCTTGAGGCCATCGGCCGCACGCCGCTGGTCGAGTTGATGCACGTCGGCGCGCGGCCCGGCGTGCGCATCCTCTGCAAGCTGGAGGGCTGCAACCCGGGAGGATCCGTCAAGGACCGCCCCGCGCTCAGCATGATCGCCGGGGCCGAGGAGCGCGGGGACCTCACCAGCGGCAAGGCGATCCTCGAACCCACCTCGGGCAACACCGGGATCGCCATCGCCATGATCGGCGCGGCCAAGGGCTACCGGGTGCATCTCTGCATGCCTGAGTGCGTGAGCGCGGAGCGAAGCATGATCCTGCAGGGCCTCGGCGCGGAGGTCTCTCTCACTCCTGCGAAGGAAGGCATCGACGGGGCGATCTGGGAGGCCCGATCGCTCCTGGAACGCGAGCCCGACACGTACTACATGCCGAACCAGTACGAGAACCCGGACAACATCCGCGCTCACGTGGAGACCACGGGTCCGGAGATCTACGAGCAGACCTCCGGCGAGGTGGACTACTTCGTCGCCGGCATGGGCACCACTGGGACGCTGATGGGCACGGGGCGCTACCTGAGGTCGAAGAAGCCGGGCGTGCGGATCGTCGGCGTCAGAACCGGTGACGGGCCACGCCATCCAGGGGCTCAAGAACATGACCGAGTCGATGGTGCCCGGCATCTTCGCCGAGGACGACCTCGACGACAGACGCATGGTCTCGGACGAGGAGGCCTTCGACATGACGAAGCTCCTCGCTCGCAGCGAGGGGCTCTTCGTGGGGTCATCGAGCGGCGCCGCAGTCGCGGTCGCGACGCGGATCGCCGACGAGATCGATGAGGGGACGATCGTCGCGCTTCTGCCCGACCGGGGCGACCGCTACCTGAGCACCATGCAGTTCCGGTCGATCTGCGGCAAGTGCCCGCCGTGACGTGCTTCAATCACCCTCCACGGTCGCCCCTGAGCCAGACCGGGACCACCGGGGCCCAGAGCAGGAACAGGAACGCCAGCACGGCGATGGTGGTCCGCGGGCCGAGGAGCGGGACGACGACCACGGCGGCCAGCGCCCCGAGCACCCGCGCCGTGTTGAAGCCGAGGTCGATGGCCGTGAACACCCTTCCGCGGTAGCGGTCCGGCACCGCTCGCTGCGCGAGCGTGTCCGCGGGTACCCTCGTCCAGCCGTACGAGACACCAAGGAGCACCGCGCCAACGGTGAGCGGGAGTGCGAGCGCCTCCGCCCCAGCTATGGCGGGGAGGAGGGCCAGGAATCCGAGGACGAAGGCCACGCCGATGAGCAGGCGGTTGGGCATGAGAGAGCGCAGGGCTCCAGCCGTCAGGAAGCCGAGGAAGACGCCGACGCCGCCGGCGCCCACGAGCCCGGAGAACGAGACGAGACCACCGCCGAGGTGCTCCTTGATGACCACGAGCACGGTCGCGATGACCATGACCTGCAGGAACTGGCCCGCGGCGACCGTCAGGACGGGAGCGAGGGCGCCTGGTGTGCGGCCGATGCGCCGGAAGCCGTCCGCGAGATCGGCCGTGACCGCGGCCAACTCGCCGCGCATCGCGTCGGCCTCCTTCTTCGGTGGCAGGGCGCTGGAGAGCAGCGCGCTGACGGCCGAGGTCGCCACCCACAACACTCCCGACAGGGCGATCACCGCCCACGTGCCGCCGGCCGACGCGACGAAGCCGCCGGCGGCCATGCCCCCGAACAGCGCTACGGTCCCGACGACGGACGCGACCATGTTGGCGGTGAACAGCGGCGTGCCGCCGGAGGTGCGCCCCGGCTTCTCCGGCGGCTCCTCGGCGGCGCCGATGACGCGTGGTATCACCGCGCTAGCGGTGGCCTGGAAGAGCCGGTTGGCCGAGAACACGACGAGCGCCCCGGCGTAGACCGCTCCGTCGCCGATCCCGGGCAGCACGAGCAGCGCGGCGCCGGCACGAACCAGGGGGAGGACCACGAGGATGGGGCGGCGGGACCAGCGATCCACGAACACCCCGGCGAACGGCTCGAGCAGCGCGAACGGCAGCAGCGTGAGGGTGGTGGCCACGGCGAACCCCCGAACGGTGCTCTGCGATTCCGGCAGGAAGACCACCGCGTTGAAGATCCCCGCGAGGAACGCGCCCTCCGCGACCTGGCTGGCGAAGCGGGCCGTGAGAAGGACGCGGAAGTCGCGGCAGCCGAGCACGACGCGCACCCGATCGAACCTCTCCCCGGACAGCGTGGACCCCTTCCGTCGTCGCGCTCAGTGTATCCGCGCGACCGCGGTCCCACGCCGGTGCCACGTCACTCGTCGGACGCCGCACAAGCCGCTACCTTCGCACAGCGGCCCCGGCGAGGCGGCACGCCGCCGGCGTTGTCTTGCCTGACAACGCCGGCGGCCTTCATGAAGACGCCGAGCGACGGGCAAAGGAGGTCGGCCCCTTCCTGTGTGCCGCCGCGCCGAGATCCACTATGGTCTCGCCGGCGGGCACGTGGCAGGATAGGGGTGGGCGCCGGCCGAGGGAACCGGCGCGGGCGCAAGGAAGAGGCCATGCCAGCGAAGGACGTCGATCACTATCGGTCGCCGGCGGGCGCCGGCGCCGAACAGGAGGAGTACCGGGGCGTCACCCTCGGCGCACGCTTCTTCCTCGGCATCACGATCGCGGTCATCTTCGTGGTCGTCATCGTGCCGCTGCTCATCTGGACTGCCGGCATTGCGGCGGGCAGTTGACGCGAGCCGTCTTCCCTGCGGTATGGCGTGACACGGATCGCAGGCGGGCCGGGAGGTCCCATGACCAACGCGGAGAAGTCGGCGCGGCGCCGCGACATCGACTGGCTGCGCATCGCGGCGGTCCTGCTGCTCATCCCCTTCCACACGGCGCGCGTCTTCAACTGGGAAGAGGACTTCTACATCAAGAACGTGCCGACCGACGTCCCCGCCCAGCGCTTCATCGACTTCGTCGGGCCCTGGCACATGAGCCTTCTCTTCCTGCTCGCCGGCGCGGCCTCCTGGCTCGCCTTCCGCTTTCGCAGCGGCGGCCAGTACGCCGGAGAGCGCTTCAAGCGTCTGCTCATCCCCTTCATCTTCGGCGTGCTCGTCATCGTGCCGCCGCAGACCTGGCTCGCGTACAACACCCATCAGGGCGAAGACCTCACCTACTGGGAGTACCTGCCCAAGTTCTTCACCACGGCCGACGAGGGTCTGAACGGCTACGCCGGCGGCTTCACGCCCGGTCATATGTGGTTCGTCCTCTTCCTGTTCGTCTTCTCTCTCGTGGCGCTGCCGCTGTTCCTGTGGTTGCGCAATCGCGGCGGGCGGCGTGTAGTGACCGGCCTCGGGCGCCTGTGGCAGAACCCCGCGGCGCTCATCCTCGTGCCGGCGCTCGTCCTCGTGCTGCCGTGGTACGTGATGGAGGACGACCTCAGCGGGCAGCCGCCAATCGGCTTCTTCCTGCTCGTCGTCCTGGGCTTCGTGCTGCTCGGCGACGAGCGCATCTACCGCACCATCGGCCGTCACTGGACGTGGATCCTGTGTCTGGGAGTGGCCGCCAGCATCGCCTACATCTGGGCCGAGCCGCGGGCGGGCGACTGGTCGCACGAGGCAGCCGTCTTCGCGGGCATGAAGATCCTCTACGAGATCGGCGTGTGGTGCATGATCCTCGGTCTGCTCGGCCTCGCCCAGCGCTTCTTCACGGCGGGTGGGCCGGTGCTCGGCTACGCGACCGAGGCCGCCTACCCCTTCTACATCCTCCACCAGACGGTGATCGTCGCCGTCGCCTACTTCGTGGTGCAGTGGGACTGGGCGGTGGGGCTCAAGTTCGCCGCCATCGCCGTCGCCTCGTTCGCTCTCAGCCTGCTCATCTACGAGGTAGCGGTGCGGCGCTGGGGCCCGGTGCGCTTCCTCTTCGGCATGAAGCCTCCGAGGAAGCGCACCACCGGACTCTGAGCCGCAGCTCGGGCCTGCCCTCCGCGCCGCAGTTGGTGGATACTGGGCAGGCGAGCGTCGACGTCATGGAGGTTTCGCATGCCGCAGTGCCGAGTGTCCCGGGCGAGCATCCACTACGAGCAGACCGGCGAGAGCCCGGAGTGGGTCCCCGGACCGGGGGCCGGGTGCCGTTCTGCCCGGCCGGCGGCCGGGCGGCCGTCAGGCGTTCCCGGCCTCCTCTGCATCGACGGTCGCCTGGATCCCCGCTACCGTCTCGTCGCTCGGCACACCGGTGGACAGCGTCGCGACCGCCACCGTCGGGCCGGAGGAGCCGGCCGCCTTGAACGCCGCCCGGAGGGCGGCGAACACGGCCGGCTCGTCCCCGCGCACGAACGTGCTGAGGCGGCCGACGGTGATCTGAACGCCTTCCTCGCCGGCCGCCCGCAGGGCGGCCTCGATCGCCGGCCGCAGGTGCGGCTGCCGCAGCGGATAGACCGACAGCTGCAGGTTGACCTCGCCGGAGTCCCCGGGCGGCTCGGCCTCGGCCGCCTCGCCATCTGCGGCCGCCCGCTCGTCCGCCTGCAGCATCGAGAGGACGTTGCCGGCCGGGTCCTTGAACCACGCGATCGGGGGACCGTACTCGGGGCTCGGCGGGCGCACGACGCCCCGCTCGTCGTGGGGCATGCCCTCGTAGCGCTCGAAGACGACGCCGGCCGCCGCCAGTTCGTCGACCGCCCGGTCGATGTCGGCGACGGCGAAGTTGAGCACCGTGAACGACGCGGGCTTGTGGTCGTCCTTCGGGTAGATGAGGACCCTGCCGCCGCCGGCGAGGTGCAGGGTCAGCATGCCGTGCGCCTCCGTGACCTCGACGCCGAGCGTCCCGGCGTAGAACTCCCGGGCCTTTGTGATGTCGTCCGCCGAGAACCCGGAGAACGCGTGACTTTCGGTGAGCATCGGAGCTCCTCCTGATGGCAGGGTGATGCGTTGCGTATTCCCGCCCGCCCCGAGGTCGGACCCAGGCGGTGTCATCGCGGCCGCCTGCGCCTCGCGGCGGATCAGGGCCTGGAACGAGCCAGGATGACGGCGATCGCATCCTGGGCCGCGTGCGCCCGCGCGACCGGCACGGCGTTGCCGTTCATGAGGATCGAGAAGCTCAGCGTGTGCCGGCTGGCCGTGGTGACGTAGCCGGAGAGGCTGCTCGCGGCGTTCAGCGTGCCGGTCTTGGCGTGCACGTTGCCGGCGGCGCTCGTCCCGCGCATGCGGTGCCGCAGCGTGCCGTCCACGCCGGCCACCGCGAGTGACCGCCAGAACACGGGGAAGTCAGGGCGTTTGGCCATGGCCCCGAGGATCCGGAGGACCGCCCGGGCCGTCAGCTTGTTCCGGTAGCTGAGGCCGGACCCGTCGCGGATGCGGAACCCTCCCGTGAGGCCGATGCCCTGAAGGTAGCGCTTGGCGACGTCGGCGCCGGCGACGGTGGTGCCGCCGTCGCCGAAGCCCGCGCCGAGTCCCTTGAGCAGCTCCTCGGCGAGGTAGTTGTCGCTCGGCTTGTTCATCGCCGCCAGGATGCGGCTCAGCGGGGCCGAGCGCTCGGTGTACGCCAGCGTGGCGGTGTTGGGCACGATGCCGCGCGCCGGGGCGTGCGCCACGCGGATGCCGGCGGCGCGCAACTGCTTCGTCAGCGTGCTCGCCGCCCACAGTGACGGGTCCTTCACGTAGCCACCGCCGGGCCTGAAGCCCTCGTTCAGCGTGAGGGCCGAGAGCGGACCGCAGTATGCGGTCATGCTCGGCCGCCAGGTGGCCACCGTGCGCGAGCGGTCGAAGTAGCCGTCGTCGGCGACCACGCGGCCGGTGACCCGGGTCACGCCCAGAGTCCTCAGCCGGGCGACGAAGTCGTGCACGTTGGAGGTGCGCATGCCGTAGTGCCGTGACTGGAAGGACGCCGTCGAGAGCGTCGGGTCGCCGAGCCCGCGGAGGTAGACGTCGCCGCGCACGACGCCGTCCTCGTCCGGCCCGGGGGCGGCGATGAAGAGCTGGGTGCTGAAGCGGTACGTGGACGTCCAGCCGGCGAGCGCGGCCGACGAGGTGACGAGCTTCTCGTTGGAGGCCGGCAGGCGCAGCACGTTGGGCCGCAGCAGATAGAGGGAGCGCTTCGCCGTGAGGTCGTAGACGGCCACGGAGGTGCCGGAGCCGCCCATCCCCTGGCGCGCGAGGGCGGCGGTGATCTTCTCCTTGAGGCCGGCCGTCGCCGCGGCCGGCGCCAGGAGCAGGAGCGAGAGGGCCAGGCTCGTCAGCACGACGAGCAGCCTGGCCCGGTATGTCCGCACGGGGCTCATCGTGGCCCACGGTAGCACCCGGCTGCGCGGGTGAGAAGTCTCATTCTCCGGTTGAGGGTTCACGTGCCGAAGCGCTGGTCGGTTCATCTCGTCCGGTCTGCCGGTGACACCGCGGGCAGGCTGACCGCAGCCTGGAGGCCTCCAGACGGACTGTCGGCCAGCTCCAGAGAGCCGCCCGACGCCTTCGCCAGCGCCGCGGCGATGGGGAGGCCGAGCCCCGTTCCGGGTGATGAACGATCGGCGCGCCAGAAGCGGTCGAGGGCGCGCGCTTTGGACTCGTCGCTCAGGCCGGGCCCTTCGTCGGCGACGGTGAGCGCATGGGTGGCGTCCCCACGGAGGACCGTCACGGCGACGCGCGACCCCGGCGGCGACGCGGTCACGGCGTTGTCGATGAGGTTGTCCAGGATCTGTTCCACACCACCGGGGACGGCCGCGGCCCACACGGGGCCGGCGGGCGCGGAGTAGTCGAGCACGACCCCGGCGGCGTCGGCGATGGCCGACCAGGTGTCCGCGCGGTCGGCGGCGAGGTCGACGAGGTCCACCGGCTCCGGTGCGGCGGCTTCTTCGGCCCTGGCCATCTGCAGGAGATCGGCCACGAGACCGGCCAGCCGGTTGGTCTCGTCGATCGCGGCGCTCAGGGCCTCCTCATCCTCCGCTGTGCTTGCGGCGCTCTGCAGGTTCTCGAGGCGCAGCCTGAGGGCGGTGAGCGGCGTGCGCAGCTGGTGGGAGGCGTCGGCGACGAACTCCCGCTGCTCGGCGAGGAGCCGCTTGAGGCGCTCGGCCATCGTGTTCATGGTGGCGCCGAGGACGGCGATCTCGGGGGGCGCGGAGGGATCCGGCTCGGAGGGCGCGAGGTCTCCCGTGGCGAAGCGCGCCGCCGCGGCGTCGAGCCGACGGAGGGGCCTGGTGACCGAGCGGGCGATGGCCCAGCCGATGCCGGCCATGGCGACGAGCACGACGACCGCCACACCGACCAGGCCCGTCCAGTAGCCGCGGACCAGCGCATTGGCCTCCTCTTTGTCGAGGGTCAGCCTGACGGCGCCGTGCACCTGCCCCCCGGAGCTCACGGGCACCGCGACGTAGAGCAGATCGGTGTCCAGCGTGTCGGAGTAGCGGGTCCCGACGGCCCGGTCACCGCCAAGCGCCGTCTTGATCTCCGGGCGGGTCGAGAAGTCGCGTCCGGCGTTTCCGGACGTGTCGATCAGCGAGATGCCGGCCTTGTCGACGACGACCACGCGCACGCCGGCGCGGCGTGCGTAGGCGTCGGCGGGCGCCGGGTCTGGAACGGTGCCCCCCTCGAGCGCCTCTTCGTAGTACCCGGCGAGGACGGTGGCATCGCGCTCCACGTCGTGCTCGAGGCCGGTCATCTCGCGCTGCTGGTAGAAGATGGCGAGGGGGATCTCGAGGACGAGCAGGACGACGACTGCGGCCAGCAGGTAGCCGAGCAGCAGCCGGCGCGTCACGACGCGGCGGGCTCGACGAGGCGGAAGCCCACCCCGCGCACCGTCTCGATGAGCTCGGGAGCGAGCTTCTTGCGCAGCGAGGCGATGTGGACGTCGAGCGTCTTGGTGGGTCCCCACCAGTTCTGGTCCCAGACATCCTCGATGATCTGCTTTCGGGTGAGGACGGCGCCGGGGTCCCGCGCCAGGTAGACGAGCAGGTCATGCTCCTTCGGCGTGAGCGTGATCGGACGACCATCGTAGGTCACGCCGCGCGTCCTCGTGTCGATCGCGAGGAGCCCGACCTCGATGCGCGCCTCGGGCGGCGCCTGGGGCTCGCCGCCGCCCGTGCGTCGCAGGACGGCGCGAATGCGCGCCACGAGCTCGCGGAACCCGAACGGCTTGACCACATAGTCGTCCGCGCCCAGTTCGAGGAGGATCACCCGGTCGATCTCGTCGCCGCGCGCGGTGACGACGATGATCGGCACCTCGGACCGCTCGCGCAGCCGGCGGCACACGTCCGTTCCGTTCATGTCGGGCAGGCCGAGGTCGAGCAGCACCAGGTCGTAATCCGCGGTCGCAAGCGCCGCGGCGCCGGTGCCGGCGAGCTCGATCTCGAAGCCTTCACGCTGCAGCCCTGCACGCAGCGGCTCGGCGATGGTCGGATCGTCTTCTACGACCAGGATGCGCATCGACCCATGTTCGCGCATGCAGCGCCTTGTTGCCAAACCGTAACCGTCCTTTGCCGAATGCTTGCCTGCCGCTGGCCGGACTCTGGGGGTGCGGCATGTACGGTTCTCGTCGACGAGTCTTCGAGCCCACCGCTCGAGAAGGGAGCCACGAATGAGACATCGCACCGCACTGATCACTGCCGGCTCGATCGCCGCAGTGGTCTTCGCCGGGGCCATCGCCGTCGGCGCCAACCTCGGCATCCTCACCGCCGCCGACTCGAAGCCCGTGGGCGAGCTGACCACCGCGTCGGTCGCGCAGCTGAGCAACGTGCAGCCGGCGCAGCAGTTCACCGCAGAGAGGCCGGCGGGCGCCTCCGGGGAGCGCGCGACCCAGGAGTACATCATCAAGAAGGCAGGGACCGTCAAGGTCGCCTTCTCCAAGAAGGCGGTGCGCTTCGTCGACGCGAGCGCCAAGCGGCACTGGACCTGGAAGCTGGCGCAGACAGGCGACCGTAAGCTGACCGTGACGTTCCGGCGCGGCTCCGACACCTACACGTTCGTGGCCGCCGTCAGCAGGCACGGCAAGCTGACGGCCAAGGTCGACCACCCCGTCACCAAGGTCGTGCCGTCGTCGTCCGGCGGCTCCACGTCCTGGGCGGCCAGTGCGGCGCCCGCGCCCTCCGCCGCCGCCCCCGCCGGCGGCGGGACCGGCGAGGGCGATTCCCACGGAGGAGGAGAAGCAGATGACTGACGAACGCAGACGCCCCTCGGGCACCCCGGACGACCGCGTCGCGCCGCCTCTCGAGGCACGCCCGCAAGAAGCCGGCGCGCGCCCCGCGCGTCGCCGGCGCGGCATCGCCGGCGGCCGGATCGCGGCGGCCGGCATCGGGATCGCCGCGATGCTCGGCCTGGCGGCGAACATGCAGGTGGCGAGCAGTCGCGCCGCCGCGGACTCCGCGGCGGACCCGGCTCCGGCGCCCGGCCTCGATGCACTGCGCACCGCGAAGGGCCTGCATCAAGGGCCGGCGACGTCACCGGGGAGGATCGCGGCCGCGAACGTGAGGAAGCCGATCGTCCTGACGCCCCACGCCGTCGTGAACACGGTCAGCGCGCCCTCGTCCGGAGGCTCGGGCGGCTCCTACGCGGGTTCCTACTCGGCTCCTGCCGCCTCGGCGCCGGTGGCCACCACCAGTGGCAGTCGCTGAGTCCAGGTTCCGCGTCATGGCGAGTGACGCGCAGGTGATCCTGGTCGACCCGACGCCCGGCGCCGAGCGCTTCGCGCGGCGCCGTCTGGAGGACCTCGAGCGCCGCTGGAGCCGGTTTCTGCCGGAGAGTGACGTCTCGCGGCTGAACGCGACGCCCGACGCGCTCGTGGTCGTCTCTCCCGACACGGTCGGTCTGCTCACGACGATGAAGCAGGCGTGGAGCACGACGGGTGGACGCTACGATCCGACCTTGCTCTCGGCCATCAACGCGGCCGGCTACTTCACCAGCGTCGACGGCTCCGGCAGCACGAGCGTCGTGGCCGGCCTCCCGGCCCACGGGGGCACGATCGCCGACGTCGCGATCCATCACTCGGCGCCGGCCGTGACCGTCCCCGCCGGCGTCGGCATCGACCCCGGCGGGGTCGGCAAGGGACTGGCCGCCGACCTCGTCGTCACCGAGCTTCTCGAGCGGGGTGTCGCAGGCGCGCTGGTCAGCGTCGGTGGCGACCTCGCCGCCGCCGGCACGCCGCCGGCGGCGATCGGCTGGCAGGTCTCCGTCGAGGATCCGCTCGACGCCTCGCGCGACCTTCTGACGGTCGCGCTCGGCTCCGGCGGGGTCGCGACGTCGAGCACCCTCTCGCGCGTGTGGACCCAGGATGGCGACCGCCGTCACCACGTCATCGACCCCGTCTCCGGCGAGTGCGCGACGACCGACCTCGCCGCGGTCACCGTCTTCGCGCGTGCCGGATGGGAGGCCGAGGTGCACGCCACCGCGGCACTCCTGTGCGGCTCGGAGCGGGCGCTCGCCTACCTCGAGCGTCACGAGCTCGACGGGATCGCCACGACCCTCGGCGGGGTCACGACAATGAGCCCGGCGCTGCAGTGCGCCGGCGCGACCGAATGGAGCGCAGCGTGAATCCTCAGATCTGGTGGTACCTCTCGCGATCCGCGGGCATCGTCGCGTGGCTCATGCTGACCGCGTCGGTGCTCTGGGGGATCGTGCTCGCCTCGGACCTCTTCCCGCGGTGGCGGCGCAATGCCTGGCTCCTCGCCATGCACCGGTGGCTTGCCGGGCTCACCTTCTTCTTCGTCGCCGGGCACCTCGTCACGCTGCTGTTCGACACCTACGCGAAGCTCCACGTGGTCGATCTGCTCGTGCCCTACTCCAGCTCGTGGCGGCCCACCGCGCTCGCGTTCGGCATCGTCGCGCTGTACCTGCTCGTCGCCGTCGAGGTGACCGCGCTCGCGATGAAGCGCCTCTCCAGGAGGTGGTGGCGCGACGTCCACATCGTGAGCTACGTTGTCTTCTGGGGAGTGAGCATCCACGCGGCGCTGGCGGGGACCGACGCGTCCAAGCCGGTGTACACCGTCACCGCGATCGCGGCGCTGGCGGCCGTCGTCTTCGCCGCCTCCTACCGGGCGCTCTCGCACGATCTGCCCAAGCGCCGGCCTGACCGGGCGGCGCAGCGGCCGGCGGCGCGCGGTCGCGCGACGGAGGACGACGCCGTAGGCGCACGGTAGACGGCGGACGACGCCGCGGGCGGCAGGCCCGCGGCGCTCGTCAGCGGGCTGCGCGCATCAGGACTGCCAGTGCGCCGCGAACTCACGCACCGCCGACTCCGTGAGCGGGTGCGCGGGCAGGCCGCGCAGCACGTCGAGCGGCGCCGTGATGTCGTGGGCGCCGTCGAGGATCGCCTCCACGACCTGAGGCGCCGTCTTGAGGCTGGCGGCGAGGATGCGCGTGGTGCTGTCCAGTTGGCCCAGCATGGCCGCCTGCTCCATCACGACCGCGCCGGCCGAGTGCCGGGCGGCGCGGTCCACGTACGGGATGATCCACACGCAGCCCGCCTCGTGCGCCAGCAGCGCCTGCGCCGGCGAGTAGACGGCGGTGAGGGCGCTGTGGATACCGTCCGTCTCCAGTTCCGTCGCCAGCGTGATCGCCTCGAGGGTCGCCGGCAGCTTGGCTACGACGCGCTCGGGCGCGAGGGCTGCAGCGCTCCGCGCCTGTTCGTTCATCTCGGCGTAGGTACTGCTCGTCGGCTGGTAGCAGATGGGGCCCTCGGGATACGCCTCGAGCAGGCGCGCGAGATGCGCGAGCGGATCCTTCGTCTCTCGCGCCATCAGCGCGGGGTTCGTGGTGATGCCGCGGACGAAGCCGAGCTTCGCGGCCGTCGCCGCGTCGTCCAGGGAGGCGGAGTCGAGCAGGATCGCCATCGGTCACTCCAGCGGTCGCGGGTCGCGGGCCGGTGCGGCGGGGCGCTCCGCCGACGCTTCCGCGCGACGGCTTCGCCGCGCCGCACCGGCGCAACCCTCGCATCATCGCCGCGCCGCTTCAAGGCCAACGTTGCCTTTCGCAGCTCTCCCGCCTACATTGGAGGCTTGCCGGCCGCGCCCGTTATGGCTGGGCATCACCGGAAGGAGGAGCCGTGGAGGAGCCACTGTTCCCGTTCTTCAGCGAAGGCGACGAGCACGAGCAGCAGCACTGCTACCTGTGCGGACTGCCGTTGCCCGACGCAGGAGATCCTGATGTGATCCGACTACCGGTGCAGGCGGAGTCTGGCGAGTGGTGCCTCGCGCCCGCCTGCCGGCGGCACTGGCGCGACGCCCAGGAGGCGAGCCGCGGGTCGGCGACCGGCTAGCTCCCGTTTGCAGGCCGCCGGGGCAAGAACCCTCACCGTAAGGTAGAGGGTAAGTCAGCGACGACCTTGGATGCTCGCGGCGCCGTGGATGGGCGCGGGATGAGCGTGGGCTGCGACCCTCTGCGTACCACGGGCGCCGGGACGAGATCGGTTCGAGGACGGCCTCTGCCGCGCTTGGGCTCGCGGCGTCAGCGGACGCGGGTCTGGCGCATGCGGTCGGCGAACGTCCGCAGCTGGGCCTCGATGGCCTCGCGGGCCTTCTCGTCGACCAGGCGACCCTCGTCGTCGAACGCCGTCCGCGCGAAGGCGATCATGACCTCCGGCTTGACCAGCGGCTGCGCCTCGAGCGACAGCAGGGACTGCCGCAGGTGGCCTTGCATGCGCACCGTGCCGAACCGTCCCGTGGATGCCCCCATGATCGCGACCGGCTTGTCCTTGAAGGGCTGGTCGGGAGGCCGCGACGCCCAGTCGACGGCGTTCTTGAGCACCGGAGACACCGAATGGTTGTACTCGGGGGCGATGATGAGGACACCGTCCGCGTTGGCGATGGCGTCTCGCAGACGCTGGGCCGGCGGTGGATAGCCCTCGAGCAGCCGCAGGTCGTCGTCGTAGAACGGCAGGGAGCGGAGGTCGGCCTCGGTGAAGGCCATGGCCGGCGGAGCGAGCCTCAGCGCTGCGGCATAGGTCATGCGGTTGTAGGAGCCGCGCCGCAGGCTTCCCAGCAGAACGAGGACGTGCACGGTCTCGGTGGCCTCGGTCGTCACGTCGTCGGCCTACCCGGCCGGGGACTCCTCCATGCCGGGTCTCCCCCGATCCGCCGCCGCGAGCAGCTTCCTGACGGCGGCGGCCGAATCCGCATCGAGCGCCTCGTCGGCCAGCCGGCGTGCGGCTGCAGTGTCCGCAGCGCGCGCGGCCTGCTTGGCCGAGGGGATCGCGATGGGAGCCATGGAGAGCTCCCGCACGCCGAGTCCGATGAGCAGCGGCACCGCGAGGCGGTCTCCGGCCACCTCGCCGCAGACGGCGACGCCGCATCCCGCCGTCGCGGCGGCCCGGGCCGTGCGGTCGATGAGCCGGAGCACTGCAGGGTGCAGCGGATCGGCCAGCACGGCGACGCCGGCATTGCCGCGCTCCGCCGCGAGCGTGTACTGGGTCAGGTCGTTGGTGCCTACGGAGAAGAAGTCGACGAGCGGCGCCAGCTTCTCAGCGACGAGGGCGGCCGACGGGACCTCGACCATGATGCCGACAGCAAGATGCGTCGGGACGGCGACGCCGCGCGTCACCAGGGACGCCCGCGCCTCCTCCAGGAGCTCGCGGGCACGGCGCACCTCCTCGACGGTGGCGACCATCGGGAACATGACGCGCACCGGGTGCGCCGCGGCCACTCGTAGCACGGCGCGCAGCTGGCAGAGCAGCTGCTCGGGATGGGCGAGGCCCAACCGCAGGCCGCGGACCCCGAGGAAGGGGTTCGACTCGGGCCGCACGGGGAGGTACGGGAGTGGCTTGTCGGCGCCGGCGTCGAGCGTGCGGATCGTCAGTGGGCGGCCCTGCAGCGCCGCCGCCACGGCGGCGTAGGCGGTCGTCTGCTCGTCTTCGTTCGGCATGGTGGTCGCCCCGAGGAACAGGAACTCGGTGCGCAGCAGGCCGACGCCGTCCGCGCCTCCGGCCACGGCTGCCTGTGCGTCCTCCGGCTCCGCGATGTTCGCCTCGACGCTCACTGTCACGCCGTCGCTTGTGACCGCCGCCCGGCCGGCGGCGGACAGGGCCTCTGCATCCGTCCTCGCGCGCGCCCGCCGCCGTTGGTTCACCGCCGTGACCGTATGGGGCGCGGGCTCCACGGTCACGGTCCCGGCATCGCCGTCGATGGCGAGAAGCGTGCCTTCGGCCACCGCAAGGAGCTCGGCGCCTGCGCCGACGACGACCGGTAGGCCGAGCGCGCGGGCGAGGATGGCGGCGTGCGAGCTGGGGCCGCCGAAGGCACAGGCGATCCCATCGACCGCGGCGCGGTCCAGTCCCGCGACCTCCGCCGGGCTCACGTCCGGCGCGATCACGATGCCCGAGCCGGTGATCATCGCCGTGGCGCCCGTCTCGACCAGGTGGGCGAGCACCTGATCGCCCACGCTGCGGAGGTCGGCCGCCCGTGCTCGCTGGTAGGGGTCCTCGAGGGCGTCCCACGCTTCGGCCGCCGCGGCGACCGCCGTGTTCCAGGCGTGCGCTGCCGACTCGCCGCGCTCGAAGACGCCCGTGCGAGTGGGCCCGAGCAGAGCCTCGTCCTCCAGGAAGAGCAAGTGGGCGTCGAAGATGTCCGCCTCTCGAGCCGCTGCCCCGCCCGTGACCGCCGTCTGCGCCCGCAGCACGTCCGTGGCCGCCACCTCGAGCGCGGCCCTGAGGGCCTCCCACTCGGCGGCCGGCTCTCCGGCGGGCTTGTCCGGGATCTGCGCGGCGCCGCGTCCGAGCCGCCGCGCCGGTCCTGCCGCTGCGCCCGGCGACGCCGGGATGCCGACGAGTACGGCGCCTGCCGGCGGCGACGCATGGGGCGTACCGCCGTGGTCCCCGGCCGCTTCGGTCGCCGGTCCTGAGTGTGCCGCGCCCTCGGCCGGGGGGCGCGTCTGTGCGCGCTCGGGCCCCCGCGGTCCGAGGTCCTCCGGCTCCCCGAATCCCTCCTCCGCCAGATGGGCGATGGCGGCGAGCGCCTCGGAGGCCTGTGCGCCCGAGGCCGCCACGACCAGGTCGTCGCCCCGGCGAGCGCCGAGCGTGGCGACCCCGTTGAGGCTGCGCGCGCTCACGGGCCCGCGCCCACTGGTCGCGTTGCTGACCGTGACGGCGGCGTCATAGCCGCTCGCGGTGCGCACGAGGAGGGCCGCCGGCCGAGCGTGCAGGCCGAGACGATTGCGGACCGTGACACGGAGGATCTCCGGCGGAGCCTCGCGGTCTGCGAGGCCGCCGGGCGCGGGCGCGATCGCCGCCGCAGGCGCCGGTGCGAGGTGCGCGGCCTTGGCGGCGAGGCCGCCGCGGGCCGCGGCGGCCACCTGCGTCAAGGGCTCGCCGATCCCGGCCGCCACCGCGGCCGCCACCGCGCCCTCCACGAGCGGCGCCTCGGTGAGGAGCACGCGCCCGCTCCGCTCCTCACCCAGCAGGTCCACCGCCAGTTCGGCGGAGAGGACGGCGCTGCCCAGGTCCATGAGGACCAGGACGCCGTCCTCGGACCACGCTTCCTCGAGCGCCGAGAGCACCCGCGTCGCGTCTGTGCCGAGCGCGCCGTCGGACTCGACGAGGCCGCCGGCAACGGCGATGCGCACCTTCGGCCCGGCCATCTGGGCAGCCAGTTCGGCGACGCCCTCTGCGAGCTTCTCGCTGTGGCTGACGAGGACGAGGCCGACCACGGCTAGGTCGCGTCGGACAGCGTCCGCGATGCCGTCTCCAGCAGCAGCCAGGACGACGTCGCCCCCGGGTCCTGGTGCCCGGCGCTGCGCTCTCCCAGGTAGCTGGCGCGTCCTTTGCGCGCGACCAGGGGCGTCGTCGCGCGCATGCCGGCCTCCGCGGCGTCGGCCGCCGCACGCAGCGCCGTGTCCAGCGACGCGCCGGAGCCGGCGGCGGCGCGCAGCGCGGCCACCGCCGGCAGCAGCGCATCGACCATGGTCTTGTCGCCGGCCTCCGCCTTGCCGCGCATCTGCACGCCCGCGACGCCGGCGCTGACGACGTCGGTCCACTCGGCCGGCGTCAGCGCGGACCTCTCGGCGGCGGCCTTGCCCATCTCGAGGAACAGCGTGCCGTAGAGCGGCCCCGCCGCCCCCCCGACCGTCGAGACGAGCGTCATGCCGACGGTCTTGAAGACAGGACCGAGCGCCGTGGGCGCCTCACCGTCCGCGGCGTCCTGCAGCCTGGTGGCTACGGCCTGCATCCCTCGGTCCATGTTGACGCCGTGGTCGGCGTCGCCGATGGCGGCGTCGAGGGCGGTGAGCTCGTCGCGCCTCGCCGCCACTTCCGCGGCGTAGGCGCGCAGCCAGGCGGTGACCCCTGCCGCGGTGACGACCGCCGCGCCGCCGGAGCTCACACGCCCCACCGGAGGCCGGGCGTGTCGACGGGCGCGTCCCACAGTCGCGTCAACTCGTCGTCGAGGCGCAGCAGGGTGATCGAGCAGCCGGCCATGTCGAGCGACGTCATGTACGGACCGACGAGGTTGCGCGCGATCGTGATGTGTCTCGCGTCGAGGAAGCGGTGGAGCTCGCCGTAGACGATGTAGAGCTCCATGAGCGGCGTGCCTCCCATGCCGTTGACGAAGGCGAGCACCCGATCGCCGCTCCTGAAGGGCAGGTCGGTGACCACCGCATCGGCGAGCGCTGCGACGACCTCACGGGCGTCGACGAGCGGCCGTCGCTCGCGTCCGGGCTCGCCGTGGATCCCGACGCCGAACTCCATCTCGTCGCCGCCGAGGTCGAAGGTCGGCTTGCCGGCCATGGGCGTGGTGCATGAGGTCAGTGCCACGCCCATGCTGCGGCTGTCCTCGTTGACCTTGCGGCAGAGGCCGGCCACATCTTCGAGCGGCCGGCCCTCCTCCGCCGCCGCGCCGCAGATCTTCTCGGCGAGCACAGTGGCGCCCACGCCGCGGCGCCCAGCCGTGAACAGGCTGTCCTCGACGGCGACGTCGTCGTCGATCAGCACCTGTTCTACGGTGAGCCCCTCGTCGCGCGCGAGGTCGGCGGCCATCTCGAAGTTCATGACGTCGCCGGTGTAGTTCTTGACGATGTGCAGGGTCCCGGCGCCGCCGTCGACAGCCTGCGTCGCCGCCAGCATCTGGTCCGGGGTCGGCGAGGTGAAGACCTCGCCCGGGCAGGCCGCGTCGAGCATGCCGGGGCCGACGAAGCCGCCGTGCAGCGGCTCGTGCCCGGATCCGCCGCCCGAGACGAGCGCCACCTTGCCGGCGACCGGGGCGTCGGCGCGCGCGATCCAGTGCGGGTCGGTGTGGACGGCGAGTCGCCCGGCGTGCGCCAGGGCGATGCCGGCCAACTCCTCCCTGACGACGTCCTCAGGCCGGTTGATGAGCTTCTTCATCGCTGCCCCCTCCGAGCTCCAGCCGCGGCCGGGATGGTCCCGCCGCCGGTGTCGTGGTCACCCCCACATCGTTCGCCGCGCGCGCTCCGGCGTCAAGGGTCGCGCCGGTCTGCAGGCGTGCGGCGGTGCAGGCGGCGCCGTGAAGTCACACCCAGTCGCGCTCCTCATAGAGGCGCCAGCCGGCGGCGAGCGCGGCCACGATCTGGTCCTTCAGCTCGGGCGTCAGCCGCTTGAGGTGGAAGCACGACTTGCCCTTGCGTGTCGCAAGGAGGTCAGGGCCGAACACCGCGGTGAGGCCTTGGTCCGCGTACAGGGGCATGAAGTAGAAGCCGACGTAGGACTTCTGGATGATGAGGCCGCAGAAGAAGACGTCCTTGCGCGGCCGGCCGGCGATCTCCACCGCCTTCTCGGACCAGAGGTCGTAGTAGCCGGGCTCGTCGCGGCGCGCGGTCAGGCTCTGCGCGTAGGGCTCGATCAGCGCCCTCACCTGCGCGAACAGCGGCAGAAGCGCCTCGTTCTTCACGGTCATGTCTGGCCTCCCGGGTCCCGCCGGCGCGTCCGTCGTACGTGGTCTTGCTGTACCCCGCGTGCAGGTGGCGTAGACTCGCCGTGCGCCGTGCGCGAGGCACGGCACGCCTGACGCCGACTGGAGGTGCCGTTCATGTCCCGCACCGCGAAGCCCTACAGACTGGTCCCCGCCGAGGTGCCGCCGATGGCCGGCCGGGGCGGAAACGTGTACGCCGAGGCAGTGGCGGACTTCGTCGCGTCGGGCCTGGACTCGGCACTCATCGAGATGAGCGGGCGCAAGACACAGGCGCTCACGCTGGGGCTGCGCAAAGCGGTGGCCGCGTCGGGCGTGGGCGTCAAGATCGTCACCCGCGCCGGCCAGGTGTACCTGCTACGCACCTGACGGCAGTGCCACCTCGCCGGACCCGTGACGAGCGGCTCACCGCCGCTCCACCCAAGGCGGCGGGGACGCCAGCCTCCGCGGCAGAGGCCTGGCGGCGTGAGGGTGCGCCACCGAGTACACTCGATCCATGACCGTCATCGCTCCCGCGCCGGATCGCGGCCTTCTGCGCCGCACCTTCCGTTCGCTGCGCATCTACAACTACCGGTTGTTCTTCTTCAGCCAGATCGTCTCGATGAGCGGCACCTGGATGCAGTCGGTGGCGCAAGGCTGGCTCGTCCTGGAACTCACCGGCAGCGGCGTCGCCCTGGGTATCACCGTCGGGCTTACGTTCGGCCCGGTGCTGGTGCTCGGGGCCTGGGCGGGAGCGTTGGCCGACAGGGTCGACAAGCGCAAGCTGCTGATGATCACCCAGTCGATCGCGGCGGTGCTGGCGCTCATCCTCGGCGTGCTCACCGCCACGGACGTCGTCACCGTGTGGATGATCTGGCTGCTGGCCGGGCTCACCGGAGTCTCCGTCGCCCTGGACATGCCGTCCCGCCAGAGCTTCGTCTTCGAGATGGTCGGCCGCGACGACCTCGCCAACGCCGTGGGACTGAACGCGGTGATCATCAACTCCTCGCGGATCATCGGCCCGGCCATCGGCGGCGTACTGCTGGCCAGCATCGGGGTAGCGCCGTGCTTCTTCATCAACGCGGCGTCCTTCATCGCCGTCATCGTCGCACTCGCCGTGATGCGCACCGGCGAGCTGATGGGCAGCAAGCCGGTGGCCCGTGAGCCCGGCCAGGTCCGCGCCGGCCTGCGCTATGCGTGGCGTACACCGGCGCTGCGCACCCCGCTGGTCATGCTGGCGGTGGTCAGCACGCTCGCCTACAACTACTCCGTCGTGCTCCCGCTGCTCACCAAGACGGTGTACGGCCGCGGTCCCGGCGCCTACGGTGCTCTCTTCGCGGCGATGGGCGTCGGCGCGCTCGCCGGATCGTTGCTGATGGCGAGCCGCGCGCAGCCTTCGCGCCGGTTGCTGGTCGGCAGCACCTACGCCTTCGGCGTGGTCACCGTCGCGCTCGCCGTGGCGCCGAGCTATTACTTGGGTCTTGCGCTCCTGGTGCTGCTGGGCGGCGCCGGCGTGCTCTTCGTCAGCACGACCAATGCGCTGCTGCAGGTCAACACCGTCGGCGCCATGCGCGGCCGCGTCATGGCGCTGTGGGCGATCCTGTTCCTGGGGAGCACACCCATCGGAGGGCCGCTCACCGGGCTGCTCATCCGTGGCTTCGGTGTGCGCTGGACGGTGGCCGTCGGCGGGGTCGCCGCCCTCGCCACCGCCACGGGCGCTTTTCTCGCTCTGCGGCACCGCAAGGTGCTGGAGGGCTCGTGCGAGGCGCCGGTCTGCCTGCCGGACGGCCCGACTCCCGGCGACGCGCTCGGGGAGGCCGTCGAGGTCGGGCCGCGCGACGCCCGCGGCCGCGCCGCAGGCGGGCGCCCCACGGATGCGCCGGCTCCCGCCGGAGCAGACGGCCGCAGCTAGGCGGTCTCAAGTCGGTCGTGGCGTTGCCGATGAAGGATGCGGGGCCGCGCACGGGCGCGGTCTCGTCCTGTGCGGGCGCCGGACATGAAGGGAGGGTGATGCTTCTTCAGGGCAACCTGCGGGAGTTCAGCCTCCCCAACATCTTCCAGCTCGTGAAGATGAGTGCCAAGAGCGGCGCACTCACCATTCGCCGCGACGGCGAGCAGGGCAGGATCTTCTTTCGCAACGGGATGATCTTCTACGCCTTCTCGTCTCCTCAGCCGTTGCCGCTCGGCGAGCGGCTGGTCAAGGCCGGGGCGATCAGCGGCGCAGAGCTCGACAAGGCCCTCGCCGCCCAGAAGAAGGCGGGCGAGGGCGCCCGCATCGGCAGCATCCTCCTGGAGCAGGGCAGGATCGACAGAGCGACCCTGGAGCAGGCAGTGCGCGAGCAGATCCAGGACACCGCCTTCAACTTCTTCAGCTGGCCAGACGGCGAGTTCGAGTTCGGCGCCGAAGAGAGTCCGCTGGAGGAGGACATCCTCGTCGAGATGAGCGTCGAGACGGTCATCATGGAGGGCTGTCGCCGCATCGACGAGTGGGAGCTGATCTTCGAGCAGCTGGGGTCGCTGGAGCGTGTCCCGCACCTGGCCTACGGCGACCACGTCGACTCCGACGGCTCCCTCACCCTGACCGCCGAGGAATGGCGCGTGATCGTCCACATCGACGGCCACGCCGACATCAACACGATCCTCCGCGACTGCGGCCTCGACCGCTTTCGCGGAGCCAAGGTCATCTACGGCTTGTTCTCGAGCAGGCTCATCAACGTGAGCGACCCCGTGATCGAGACCATCGGCAAGGGGCCGAGCGTCGCCATCCGCGGTCCCATCGACATCTACAACGAGGTCTTCCTCAACACGCTGACCGACTCCAACATCGTCAAGCAGCTGCGCGTCGAGCTCATCGACGAGAAGGAAGTCGAGGTCCCCGTGCTGGCCGGCCAGTTGGCATCGGGAAACGGGACCGCGGAGGCCGGCGGCGACACCGCGTCCGCCGATGGTCACGGCGGCGAGGATGTCCTCGTCTTCACCGCCGCTTCCACCTGCCCCGAGCAGGCGTGGAAGCGTCTGGCCGGCGAGAGCTCGGCCTGGATTCTCCTCGCGAACGCCAACGACGCCGACAGCCTGCGCTCCACGCGCGTCGACCTCGAGTTCGTCCAGAGTCTGGGCAAGGCGTCCTACGTCGTCGCCACCTACATGTCGATGGCGGGCGAGGAGATGACGGCGAAGCAGATCAGGAAGGCCCTCGGCCTCGATGCGAAGACGCCGGTGCTGCCCTGTCAGCTGCGCGACCGGGAGTCGGTGGCCGGCGTCGTCAAGGCCGCGCTCGACCTGGCCGGGACGCGCGCCGCCGGCTGAGCGGCCCTCCGGCCCTCTTCATCCGGGCCCGCACTTCCCGCCCAACGCCGGCCTGCGCTTGTCATCCTCTCTCTACGGCGCGAAGATTGACCGCCGAAGGTGTGTCAGCGTCGGGTACGGCACGCACGCACCAGACAATCGCCAGACGCAGACGGGCCCTGCAGGGCCCGCACGAAGAAAGGACGCCACCGCATGTACTACCCCAGCTACCGCATGAGGCGCCTGCGCGGCACCCCGGCCATCCGGGACATGGTGCGCGAGACCAGGCTTCACCTCGAGGACCTCATCTACCCGCTGTTCGTCATCGCCGGCGAGAACATCAAGAACCCCATCTCCTCGATGCCCGGCTGCTACCAGCTGTCCATCGGCAACCTGCTGCCCGAGGTGCGCGAGGTGGTCAGGCTCGGCATCCCGGCCGTGCTGCTGTTCGGCATCCCCTCGCACAAGGACGACGCCGCCAGCGGGGCGTACGACTCAGAGGGCGTCGTGCAGCTGGCGGTCCGGGCGATCAAGGACGAGTTCCCCGACCTCGTCGTCGTCACCGACGTGTGTCTCTGCGAGTACATGGACCACGGTCACTGCGGCGTGATCCATGACGGCGAGATCGTCAACGACGTCACCCTGGAACTGCTCTCCAAGATGGCGATCACGCACGCCGAGAGCGGAGCCGACATCGTCGCGCCGAGCGACATGATGGACGGGCGCGTCGCGGCCATCCGCAACGCGCTCGACGACGAGGGCCTCACGGAGACGATCCTGATGTCGTACTCGAGCAAGTTCGCCTCGGCCTTCTACGGGCCGTTCCGCGAGGCGGCAGAGTCGACGCCGGCGTTCGGCGACCGCAAGACGTACCAGATGGACCCGGCCAACCTCGAGGAGGCCGTGCGCGAGTCGCTCCTCGACATCGAGGAGGGCGCCGATATCATCATGGTCAAGCCGGCGATCCCGTTCCTCGACGTCATCCACGCCGTCAAGCAGGAGACCAAGTTCCCGCTGGCGGCGTACAACGTGAGCGGCGAGTACGCGATGATCAAGGCGGCGGCGGCCAACGGCTGGCTCGACGAGCAGCGCGCCGTCATGGAGGCGGTCACCGGCATCAAGCGCGCCGGCGCCGACCTCATCATCACCTATCACGCCAAGGACATCGCCGCCTGGATCGCGTAGGCGGATGCCGGAGAGGGCCGGGCGGCGCACCCACAAGCGCGTTGCGCCGCCCGCCCGTCTCTGGCACACTGGAGCCGGTTTGCACCACCCACACGCTGAAAACCCACATGCCATGAACGCGCGGCCCGGCGACGCCGGGGACGGCGTCGCACCCCCGCGCGTCATCGCCTGGGAGGTCACGCGCAGCTGCAATCTCGCCTGCGTGCACTGCCGCGCCAGCGCCGTCCACGGACCCTACGAGGGCGAGCTGAGCACGGCCGAGGCGTTCACGCTGGTCGACCAGATCGCCTCGTTCGCGAACCCGATCCTCATCCTCACCGGCGGCGACCCGCTCATGCGTGCCGACATCTTCGACATCGCCGAGTACGCCATCGGCAAGGGCCTGCGCACGGTCATGTCGCCGAACGGCACGCTGGTCACCCCCGAGGTGGCGCAGCGCATGCACGATGTCGGCATCGCGCGCGTGAGCATCTCCATCGACTTCCCGAACGCCGCCGAGCACGACGAGTTCCGCGGCGTCCCCGGCGCCTTCGACGGGGCGGTGCGGGGCATCCGCAACTGCCTGGACGCCGGTGTGGAGGTGCAGATCAACTCGACGATCACCAAGCTCAACGTCCACTACCTGCCGGCGCTGCTGCAGCTCGCCGACGACCTCGGCGCCGTGAGCTTCCATCCGTTCATGCTGGTGCCCACGGGGCGCGGCAAGGAGCTCGAGGAGCAGGAGCTGCCGCCGGACGAGTACGAACGCGCGCTCGAGTGGATGTACGACGCGCAGCAGGAGAGCGAACTCTTCATGAAGCCCACGGACGTGCCGCACTACTGGCGCGTCATGCGGCAGCGCGCCAAGGCGCAGGGCCGCAAGCTCGAGGTGCACCCGCACAGCCACGGCGGCATGAACACGCTCAGCCGCGGCTGCCTCGCCGGCATCGGCTTCTGCTTCATCAGCCACATCGGCGAGGTCCAGGGCTGCGGCTACTTCGACAAGGTGGCCGGCGACGTGCGCAAGCAGACCTTCCCCGAGGTCTGGCGCGACTCGCCGCTGTTCAACGAGCTCCGCGACTTCGACGGCCTCAAGGGCAAGTGCGGCGCCTGCGAGTTCAAGAAGGTCTGCGGCGGCTGCCGCGCGCGGGCCTACGAGGCCACCGGCGACTATATGGCCGAAGAGCCGTACTGCGCCTACGTGCCTCGGGGCTGGTGCGCACCGGCCCTCGGCTGAGGTCTCCTTCCAAAGGCCGAGAGCTTCCCGCCCGATGGCCGCGCCGGCGTGCTCAGACGCCGGAAGCCGGTGAGCCGTGGCGGATCAGCAGCGTGCCCACCGGACGGAACCCCCAGCTCCGATAGAGCCGCGTGGCGGTATCGTTGCCGTCCTGCAGCCAGAGCGACACAAGGCGGTCGCTCCCCGTCTTCCGCAAGCCGGAGAGCGCCTGCCCGATGAGGGCCGCGGCGACGCCCCGGCGGCGAGCGTCCGGGCGGACGACGAGGTCGTCGATCGTCGCGCACGGGCCTCCGCTCCACGGCCGGCAGGAGACGCTGAACGCCAGCAGACCGACGGGCACGTCTGCGGACAGCGCGAGCAGCGCATCGACCTCGGGGTGCTCGAGGTAGGCCGTCACGGAGGCGGCATCGGCGGCGCTCACCTCTCCGTACTCCTCGGCGAACAGGCGCACGAGTGCGGCGATCGACCCGGCATCGCCGGTCTGGGCAGGTCGCACGAGAACGTGGGCCGGCGACGTGGCGAGGGCCGGCGACGTGGACCGTGAGGTGTCGCCGGCGTCGCGCCTGAGGAGGACCAACTGCTCGTCCCCGTAGCCGCAGCGCCGGCAGGCCCGCTCCAGCGCGTCGTCGCCGGCGGGGACGGCGACGCTCGTGTCGGCGACCCCGGCTTGCTCGAGGGTGCGGAGCGCCTCATCGACAAGCGATCTCGCCACCGCCTCCCGGTGACCCGTCACGACCACGTCGTCCATGTGTCCCCACCGGCGTCCGGTGTAGACGCTGGGGACCGTCTCCAGGACGAGCGCGCCGGCGAGTCCGCCGCCGTGACCGGCGGCCAGGCCCGTGAACCTTCCGTCGGCGAGGGCTCTCGTGACCACCTCGGGGTCGCAGTCGCGCGCGTCCGGACTTCTGGAGGCAAGCAGGGCGCACAGCGGCACCGCGTCCGCGGCTGAGAAGGGGCGGACGTTCACGTATGGATTCATGCTCAAGTAGAGGGTGAGACTTTTCGCGAAGTCATGCTTCGAAATGCATTTCCAGAAGGACCGACGCCTCCGTGAGGCCCGCGTCGCAGTAGATCTTCTGCGCCGCCTCATTCTCCGTGCCCGTGCTCACGGACGCCTCCGCGCAGCCGGCGTCGCGGAAGACGCGCAGCGCCGTCTCGACGAGCCGCCGTCCGATGCCTTCGCCCCTGCGGGAGCCGGCGACGACCAGCAACTCGATCAGCCCGGAGTCCGCGGTGTGGAACAGCCCGGGCACGATGGCGTAGCGTCAGGAGACCGACGGGCTGCTCCCCGTCGTGGGCGAGCAGGGCGCCGCTCACCGGCGAGGCCAGGAAATGGCGTACGTAGTGCTCGTCGATCGCCGGAGACGTCTCCCTCGCCCTCGGCCATCTCGCGAACGAGGTGGACGATGGCCGTCTCGTCGCCGGGACCGGCGTGGCGGAAGGTGACTGGCATGGCGCGCTCCTCGGGCCGGGTGGCTGCTGCCTTGCCGTTCGGCGGCCGCGGACGTCTTCCTGTGGGGGATGGGCAACGTCGGATCGCGGGTACGTTGTGTGCCGAGACACATACCGCGCGGCGGCGCGTAGTATAGTTCACCATCCTGAACCGGCTTTCTCACTCGCAGGGAGGACCCGAGTGAACACCGAAACGTCCGCACGTCTCTTCGAAGAGGCCGTCAAGTACATACCAGGCGGCGTCAACTCGCCGGTGCGCGCGATGAAGGGTGTCGGCATGCCGCATCCCTTGTTCATCTCGCGCGCGGAGGGCAGTCACATCTGGGACGCCGACGGCAATGAGTTCGTCGACTTCGTGTCGTCATGGGGCCCCATGATCCTCGGCTGGGGGCACCCCGAGGTCGTCGGCCGGCTCAAGGAGCAGGTGGATCGCGGCACCAGCTACGGCGCGCCGACCGAGCTCGAGGTCGAGCTGGCGCGCCTCATCTGCGAGGCCGTCCCGTCGATCGACCTCGTGCGCATGGTGAACTCCGGGACCGAGGCGACGATGAGCGCCGTCCGCGTCGCCCGCGGCTTCACCGGCCGCGAGAAGGTCGTCAAGTTCATCGGCTGCTACCACGGCCACTCGGATGCCTTCCTCGCCGCCGCCGGCAGCGGTGTCCTCACGCTTGCGCTGCCCGACAGTCCCGGGGTCACCAAAGGGACGACGGCCGACACCCTGCTGGTGGAGTACAACGACGTCGCCGCGCTGACGGAGCTCTTCGAGGCGCGCGGCGAGGAGATCGCGGCGCTCATCGTCGAGCCGGTGGCCGGCAACATGGGCGTCGTGCCGCCGCAGCCCGGCTTTCTCGAGGCCTGCCGCGCCCTGTGCACGAAGCACGGCGCGGTACTCATCTTCGACGAGGTGATCACCGGCTTCCGCGTCGCCTGGGGCGGCGCCCAGGAGCGCTTCGGCGTCATGCCCGACCTCACGACGCTCGGCAAGATCATCGGCGGCGGTCTGCCTGTGGGCGCCTTCGGAGGGCGCCGCGAGCTGATGGAGACAGTGGCGCCGCTCGGCTCGACCTACCAGGCCGGCACGCTGTCCGGCAACCCGCTGGCCATGGCGGCCGGCGCGGCGACATTGCGAGTGCTCGCCGAGCCCGACGTGTACGAGCGCCTCGAGGCCAGCGGCGCCCGCGTCGAAGAGAGCCTGCGCGCGGCCGCCGGCGCCGCCGGCCGCGCGGTCACCATCAACCGCGTCGGCCCGATGCTCACGATGTTCTTCTGCGAGGGCCCGGTGCGCAGCTTCGCCGACGCGAAGGCGGCCGACACCGCTGCCTTCGCCTCCTACTGGCGGCACATGCTCGAGCGCGGCGTGTACCTGGCACCGTCGCAGTTCGAGGCCGCGATGATCTCGCTGGCGCTCACCGACGCACGACCTCGAGTCCGCGGCCGCCGCCGCGGGCGACTGGTTCGCCGGAGCGGGAGGCTGACGGTGCGCGGCATCGACAAGAAGGACGTCCCCAACGTCACCGTCCCGCGCCTGGCGCTGTACCTGCGCAAACTGCGGGAGCTGCGGGCTCGCGGGGTCGAGAGGGTGTCGTCCAAGGACCTCGCCGAGATGATCGACCTCAACGCGGCCCAGATCCGCAAGGACTTCTCGTACTTCGGGGAGTTCGGTACCCGGGGCGTCGGCTACGAGGTGCCGGTGCTGGCGGACGAGATCACACGCTGCCTGGGGCTCGATCACACCTGGAACGTCGTCATCGTCGGCGCCGGTCTGCTGGGCACGGCGCTGGCGCGCTACCGCGGCTTCGGCGAGCAGGGGTTCCGTCTCGTCGGCATGTTCGACAGCTCTGCCACGGTCGTCGGCGCCCGCTACGGCTCCGACGAGGAGAGCCGCGTGCGCAGCGTGCATGAACTGGACGAGTTCTGCCGCAAGGAGCACGTCAACATCGCCATGATCACGGTCCCGGCCGGAGAAGCCGAGAGCACGGTCCAGCGGCTTGGCGCCGCCGGCGTCAAGGCGATCCTCAACTTCGCGCCGATCAGGGTGCATGCCCCCGAAGGCGTGCGCGTCCGTCAGGTCGACCTCTCCAGCGAGCTGATGTCGCTCTCGTTCTATCTCGACCGGGAGCAGGACTGATGCTCGCAGAGTCACGAAGAGCACGTAGCGCTCGTGAGCGACTGCCGGGGCCGAAGGGCCCTCGGGGGACGGACTGATCATGGATCTCGCCGCCGGAGTGGCCGCGGCGCTGGCGGAGGCCGGGGAGGCCTTCGGCCCGGCGCCGGACGCGGCTCCGGCCCCGCGCTGGGGAGCTCTGTACGCGGAGCTCGACGCCGTGGCCGACGACGCGTTCGCCATCGACATCGAGCTCATCTACGAGGGCTACCTGCTGCACTACCGGGAGAGCCGCGCCGTGACGCTCGCCGCGGACGACCTGGAGACCCGGCTGCTGGCCGGCGACTGCTACTACGCGCGCGGCCTGCGCGGCATCGCCGCGCGCGGGGACGCCGACGCCGTCGGTCTGCTCGCTCGCCTGATGGCGGCGTGCTCGTACCTGCGCAGCACCGGCGCGTCCTTCGCCGCCGACGACGCGCTGTGGGCCTACGCCGTGGCCGGCATCGCCGCCCAGCACGCCGGCGCGGCGCCGGACGCGATCGGCGCGCTGTTCGACGAGGTCGACGCGGGCTTTCACGCGACGCCTCCGGCCGGAGTGGCGGCCGCCGTCTCCGACGCCGCGGCCCGTCTCGACCTGACCGATCCCGCTCCGCTCCTGCGAGAGCTCGCCGCCGGCGCCGGGAGGTGACCGTGGACCTGCGTGCCTTCATCAGTCTCCTGGAACGCGAGGGTGAGCTGGCCCGTGTGCGCCCGGAGGTGGACCCGTATCTGGAGATGGCCGAGATCGCCGACCGCGCCAGCAAGGCGCACGGCCCGGCGGTGCTGTTCGAGCAGCCCAAGCGACCGGCAGGGCAGCCCGCCGTGCCGGTCCTCATGAACCAGTTCGGCTCGTACCGGCGGCTCGAGCTGGCGCTGGGCGCGCCGCTCGACGACATCGCCAAGCGCATCGGCGGCCTGCTGGAACTGCAGGTGCCGAGCGGCCTGGTCGGCAAGGTCAAGGCGCTCGGCCAGCTCAAGGAGCTGGCGCTCGTACGGCCCCAAGTACGGCAAGAAGGCAGCGTTCCGCGAGGTCGTCATCGACCCGCCGGACCTCACGCGCCTTCCGGTGCTCACCACCTGGCCCGGCGACGGCGGCCCGTTCATCACGCTGCCGGTGGTCGTCACCAAGGACCGCCAGGGTCGCCAGAACGCCGGCATGTACCGGCTGCAGGTCTACGACGGCCAGACCACCGGCATGCACATCCACATCCACCACGACGGCGCGGCGAACATCCGCGAGGCCGGCGACCGTATGGAGGTCGCCGTCGCCCTCGGCACCGATCCGGCGGTCACGTACGCGGCCACGGCGCCGCTCCCGCCGGGCATCAGCGAGTTCATGTTCGCCGGCTTCCTGCGCGGTGAGCCCGTGGAACTCGCGCAGTGCGCGACGGTCGACCTCGCCGTGCCGGCCGACGCCGAGATCGTCCTCGAGGGCTACCTCGAGAAGGGCGAGACCCGGCTCGAGGGTCCGTTCGGCGACCACACCGGCTACTACTCGCTGGCCGACCAGTACCCGGTGTTCCACCTCACCGCCATGAGTCACCGCCGCGACCCCGTCTATCCCGCGACCATCGTCGGCAAGCCGCCGATGGAGGACGCCTACCTCGGCAAGGCCACCGAGCGTCTCTTCCTGCCGCTGCTGCAACTGGTGCAGCCCGAGATCGTGGACATGGACCTGCCGATCGAGGGCGTCTTCCACGACTGCGCCATCATCAGCATCCGCAAGGAGTACCCCGGGCACGCGCGCAAGATCATGAACGCGGTGTGGGGGATGGGGCAGATGATGTTCACCAAGTTCGTCGTCGTCGTCGACGAGCACGTCGACGTGCACGACTACAGCGAGGTCACGTGGCGGGTGTTCAACAACGTCGACCCCGAGCGCGACTGCGTCATCGTCGCGCGGCCCCCTCGACGTGCTCGACCACTCGAGCCCGATCGCCCGGTACGGCGCCAAGATGGGTGTCGACGCCACCAGGACGTGGCCTGAGGAGGGTCACTCGCGCGAGTGGCCGGACGAGCTCGCCATGGACCCCCAGGTCGTCCGCCGCGTGAACGAACGCTGGGCGGAGTTCGGCCTCCCGTTCGCCTGAGGGGGCCGGCCAGACTCTCGCCCGCCGGCCCGCCTCTCCACTGAGTGCTCCGTGAGGCCCGGCGCCGGTCGTCGCCCGTGTGGCGGGCCCTCTGGGGGGATGGTACAATCCCCGCCAACCGCGGACGGCTCGAGCGAGGGGCTGGTCGTCCGGTCGGCGTTCATGCATGGACTCGTGGGGAGCATCTCTACTTGACTGAAAGCGGTCATCGCCATCGTCCCAAGCCGCGTGCCTGGTACCGTACGGCGTGGTTCACGTGGGCCGTGGTCATCTTCTTCGCCGTCCTGCTGGTGGCCATCCTCGTCTTTCCCGTGGCCGCCATGGACTCCGTCGACTACTGCACCTCGTGCAAGGCGATGAAGCCGGCGGAGAAGACGTGGTCCCAGTCGTCGCACGCGGACGTCACCTGCACCGAATGCCACGTGCCTCCGGGCGTCGTGGCCGCGACCCGCTGGCGCGTCAGAGAGGCCAGGAACGTGTGGGCCGACTACCTCGGCATGTCCGTGCACCTCCGACAAGGGCCACCTTCCCAAGAACGAGAACTGCCTTCAGTGCCATCCGCTGTCCGAGATCCCGAGCGAGACGAGTGGCCTCAGGATGAACCACGAGCAGCACCTCGCGGTGCGCGGCCTGTACTGCGCCGACTGTCACGACACCGTCTCGCACAAGAAGCCCGGTGAGGACCCGGGGGTGCGCATGCTCACCTGCTCCATGTGTCACAACGAGCAGGGCGCGCCCGATGGCTGCGACTTCTGTCACGCGACGCCCGCGTCCTCGGAGCACGCCCCGGACTTCATGAAGGACCACGGCACGGAGGCGCGCCTCAACGAGGCGGAATGCCTGCGCTGTCATCACGACAGGAAGTCCTTCTGCGACGAGTGCCACTCAGCCCCGCCGGCATCCCACTACTCGGGCAAATGGCGCTACACCCACGACGACGACGCCGCCGCCGACCCCGAGAACTGCGCGGCCTGCCACGACGATGCTTTCTGCGCCCAGTGCCACTCCGTGAACCATCCCGCCGGCTGGCAGGAGGTACACGGGGGCATCGCCGAGAAGGGCCCCAGCGCCTGCCTCGTGTGTCATCCGCAAGGCATGTGTGACGCTTGCCACGAGGAGAATGGAGTGACGCAGTGACGATCCGCCGCGCCGCGTGGGTGCTCATCTGTATCACCATCGTCGCCGGTCTCGCGACGCTGACCGCCGTCGCCGCGGCCACGAGTCCGACGGGTTCCGGCGCCGCGCTCAATCCCAGCCGGCAACGAGGGGTGCTACGAGTGTCACGGGCAGCGGCCCGTCGACGGTACCATCGAGGTCGACGGCCAGATGGTGCCCGCCTACATCGACGTCGACGGCGAGAAGAAGAGCCTCTACATCGACGAGTCGCACATGGTGGACTCGCGACACGGCAAGCTCGCCTGCATCAGCTGTCACATCGGCTTCAACGAGGGCGTACACCCCGAGAGCGTGACTGCGGGCTGGCTGAGGACCGCCAAGTTCGAGGCCTGCGGCGATTGTCACGGCGAAGAAGCGCTTATGTACGATGGCTCCTTCCACGGCTCGCTGAGCCTCACGCAGAACGTGGACGAGGCGCCGCTCTGCGCCGACTGCCACGAGGCGCACAAGATCCTCACACCGGGCACCGAGGCGTTCCGCAGGAGCCAGATGGAGATGTGCACCCGTTGCCACGGCGGCTCCGAGGAGACGTTCCTCGACAGCTACCACGGCAAGGCCTATCTGCTCGGCGACGAGAAGACAGCCGTCTGCAGCGACTGCCACACCGGCCATCACATCCTGCCGGCCTCGGTGCCGGAGAGCTCGGTCTCCCAGCAGAATGTCGTGGAGACGTGCGCCAGGTGCCACCCGGGCGCCAACGAGAACTTCGCCGACTTCAGGGTGCACGTGAACCCGCAGAGCCCCTCGTCGTCCTGGCAGATCTGGATCTTCTGGATGGCGTACATCATGCTCATCGCCGTGGTGTTCACCTTCGCCGCCGTGCACACCAGCCTCTACATCTATCGCGGGGCCAAAGAAGGACTCTACTCACGTCCGCACCACGCGCCCAGGGACCGCAGGGGCGCCAAGCGCATCGAGTATCAGCGCTTCAACGTGTTCCATCGGTGGATGCACTTCCTCGTCATCGTCAGCTTCACCGTGCTCGTGTTCACCGGCATGCCGCTGAAGTATCAGGACACGTTCTGGGCGAGATGGTTCATGGACCTCTTCGGCGGCGTCACGGCGGCCGGCGTCTACCACCGGCTAGCGGCCATCGTCACGGTCGTCTACTGGACCGCGGAGATCCTCTACATGATCGTCATGGTCGTTCGCGCCCGGGGCAAGAACCTGCGCGGCCCGGATTCCATGATGCCGCGCAAGAAGGACCTCGAGGACATGATCGGCATGTTCGCCTGGTTCTTCGGCAAGGGGCCCGAAGCCGCAGTTCGACCGCTACACCTACTGGGAGAAGTTCGACTACGTCTCGCTGGCCATCGGCACGGTCATCATCGGCCTCACCGGGTTCATGATGTGGTTCCCGCTCAAGACCACCGAGTACCTCCCGGGCATCTTCCTGAACATCGCCCTCGTGATCCACTCCAACGAGGCTCTGCTCGCGATGGGCGTTATCTTCATCTTCGTGCACTTCTTCAGCGCGCACCTGCGGCCCGAGTCGTTCCCGATCGACAAAGTGATCTTCACGGGCTCGCTGCCTGTCGACCACTACCGTGAAGACCGGCCTCTCGAGTACGCCCGTCACGTGCGCGAGGGCACGCTGGACGACGTTCTGGTCGAGAGGACCATCACGCGGCGGACCATGTTCGCGGACGGCATCTGGTGGATCATCACCGTCGTCATGGGCTTCGCAGCCCTGCTCATGACCGCGTTCATCATCTGGTCGGTGGTGGACTGAGTCGTGACCGCGCCGCCCGGATCGAGACAGGCCCACCGCGAGGCGACTGAGCGCGACAAGCGCGCGCGTCGCTGGCTTCTGAGGATCTCCCTGGCCAACTGGGGGATCGCGGCGCTCGCCTGGACGATCAGCGCGTATCTGGGCATCGAGTTCCCCGGCCAGACTCATCGTCTACTCGGTGCTGTTCGTGATCGGCCTCGTCGCGGCCAGTCTCGCGATTCTCACCTACCTGCTCGAGAAGTTCGCGCATCGTCCGCCGCCGCCGGAGGCCGCCGATCACGAGGACGGCGAACCCGAGGGCGGCGAACCCGAGGCGGACGCGCCCGCGGCCGAGAAGCCGCAGCCCGACAAGCCCGAGGCGGACGCGCCCGCGGCCGAGAAGCCGCAGCCCGACAAGCCCGAGGCGGACGACGCCCGCGGCCGAGAAGCCGCAGCCCGACAAGCCCGAGGCGGACGCGCCCGCGGCCGAGAAGCCGCAGCCCGACAAGCCCGAGGCGGACGACGCCCGCGGCCGAGAAGCCGCCGAGCCCGACAAGCCCAGGGCGGACGAGCCCGCGGCCGAGAAGCCGCAGACCGAGAAGCCGCCGGCCGACAAGCCCAAGGCCGACGGCGATGACGCCGGTTCCCCGCCCGTCGTCGCAGGCTGACCGGGATTCATCGGGCGTGCCCGGGAGCGACTCCGCTTCCAAGACCACACTGTTCGCCCGGCTGATCAAGGTCGAGCACAGCGTCTACGCCCTGCCGTTCGCCTACGCCGGCGCGTTCCTTGCGGCCGACGGCGCACCCACGTGGCAGCAGCTCCTGTGGATCACGGTCGCCATGGTCGGGGCCCGCAGTGCGGCCATGGCGCTCAACCGGCTCATCGACGCCGAGCTGGACGCGCGCAACCCACGGACCGCCGCGCGCGAGCTGCCCGCGGGTCGTCTCGGGAGGCGCGAGGTCTGGCTCTTCACGGTCGTCTCGGTGGGCCTCCTGGTGCTGGCCGCGTTCGAGCTCTCCGAGCCGTGCCGGTATCTCTGGCCGATCCCCCTCGCCGCCTTCGTGCTCTATCCCTACGCGAAGAGGTTCACGTGGTTCTGCCACTACGCTCTCGGTCTCACGCTGGGGCTGGCGCCGGCGGCCGCCTGGCTGGCGGTGACCGGACACCTCGGCGCGGTCCCATGGCTGCTGTTCTTCGCCGTCGGGCTGTGGGTCGGAGGCTTCGACGTCATCTACGCCATCTTCGACCTCGACTTCGACCGCCAGAACGGCCTGCACTCCGTGCCGGTGGCGGTGGGCGTGCGCGGCGCCCTGGTGGTCGCCGCGGTCTCGCACGCCGCGGCCGCCGCCCTCCTGATCGCCGTGGGCGTTCTGTCCGGCCTCGGGCCGATCTACTGGGTGGGGCTGGCGGCGGTGACGGCTCTTCTGGCGTGGCCTCACGTCGACATCGCGAGGCGGGGCCTGGACCGCGTGGGCATGAGCTTCATGACGATCAACGGGGCGGTGGGACTGCTGTACGGCGCCGTCGTCGTGGCGGCGACGGTCTGGCCCTCGGTCTCCGGGTGAATCCGGAGCCGCAGCAGGGGGGTCCTCCGGATACCCCGTATGGTACAATTGCCGCCGCTGGAGCGCCGATCGCACGCTCTCGTGTTCTGGGGGCGCGCCGGTCACAACTGCCATGGGATCCAAGGGGAATGCACACGTGAGTGACGGCACCATCGAGGAGCCACGGCAGGTCGAGGACCTGCCACCACGCCGTTCGCGCTGGTTCGTCATCATCGCGGTAGCCGCTGTCGCCTGCGTGATCCTCGTCGGTCTGCTCGTGCCGGTGGTCGCCACCTCGTCTTCATCGTACTGCGGCAGCTGTCATGCCATGAAGGAGGCCTACCGCAGCTGGGAGCGCGGGGCTCACTCGTCGGTCCCGTGCGCCGAGTGCCACATCCCACCTGGCCTCGTCGCCTCCTTGAAGTGGCGGACCACAGAGGCGCGCAACATCTGGTTGACCTATCTCAACATGAAGCCCGGCAACGACTCGCAGCCGCGTCCTGCGTCGGCAAACTGCATCACGTGCCATCCGCTCAAGGAACTCATGGGGATCCCCGGCAAGCTGCGCATGCCGCACGCCACGCACATCAATCAGAACAACCTCGAGTGCATCGACTGCCACGATCACACGGCGCACGCTCGCCCGGGGCAGTCGACCGCCGTGAGCATGGCGCCGTGCACCATGTGCCACGCGCAGACCGATGATCCCAGCCAATGCGACTTCTGCCACTACACGGCCCCCGAGGGTGAGTCGCACCCTACCGACTTCATGGATGAGCACGGGG
Source organism: uncultured Thermoleophilia bacterium (assembly GCA_963699725.1). GTDB lineage: Bacteria > Actinomycetota > Thermoleophilia > UBA2241 > UBA2241 > CAIXSE01. The sequence goes on along the minus strand of CAVOVA010000005.1, from coordinate 429,135 downwards.
CGCTGGCCATCGCCAACGAGAAGGATTGCCTGCGCTGCCACCACAACAAGGTCCAGTTCTGCGACGGGTGCCATGCCAAGCCCACGCCCGGCCACTACTCCGGCAACTGGCCGTACGCCCACGGCCAGCAGGCCAAGAAGGACCGCGCTCGCTGCCTCGGCTGCCACAGCGAGAAGGAGCTGTGCAACCAATGCCACACGGTGGACCACCCAGCCGACTGGGCTACCGCGCACGCGCCGATCGCGGCCAAGGGAGAGCGCTCGTGCCTGGTGTGCCATCCGCAGCAGATGTGCGTCGAGTGCCACCGTGCCGAGGGGGTGACCACAGAATGAGCAGGCGCGGCTTCGCGCTCACGATCCTGACGGCCGTCTGTGTCCTCATGGCCGTGTCGGTCGCGCCGGCGGGCGCCGCGACGTTCACCATCCCCACGGGCGCCAGCGACCGCTGCCTCGAGTGCCACGCGCAGCCCGATCTCGGGACGATCGAGGTCAACGGAGAGACCAAGAGCCTCACGATCTCCGAAGACTCGTGGCATGGCTCTGTGCACTCACGTCTGGATTGCACGGCCTGTCATCCGGGCTTCGAGCCGCGCGAGCACACTCCTGAGGAGACGGCGGGCTGGTACGAGCAGGCCAAGCTCACCGCCTGCAGCGACTGTCACGCCAGCGAGTTCGATATGTACGACAAGTCGTTCCACGGGGACCTGGTCATGGGCGAGGGCTCGACGGAGGCCCCTGCGTGCGGTGACTGCCACGGCTCGCACGGCATCATCAGCCCCTCGTCCGTCGAGTTCCGGCCGACGGTGCTCGCCATGTGCTCTCGCTGCCACGGCGAGAAGTCGTTGACGTATCTGGACACGTACCACGGCAAGTCGTTCCACCTCGGTGACACGTCCACGGCGGTCTGCACCGACTGCCACGGCTCCCACCAGATCCTGCCCCAGTCGAATCCGGACAGCAGCGTCTCGTCGCAGAACGTCGTGGAGACCTGCGGCAGGTGCCACGAGCACGCCAACACGAGGTTCGCGAGCTTCCTCGTCCACGTGGACCGCAGCACCCCCAGTTCGTCGTTCTGGGTGTGGGTGATGGAGATGAACCACGCCGTGCTCATCGGCTTCCTGTTCACGCTCGGCGGGCTGCACTGCTTCATGTACTTCTATCGAGGCCTGAAGGAGGGGATGTACCGCCGTGGCTAGTGTCGACAGTGGCATCAAGGACAGGAGCGTCACCTCCGCGCACGCGCACGACGTCCCACACGTCGCCAGAGGCGCGCGCATCCACTTCCGCCGGTTCACCGCTTTCCAGAGGTGGGTGCACTTCTTCATCATGGTGAGCTTCTCCGCCCTCGTCCTCACGGGCATGCCTCTGAAGTACAGCGACAAGGCGTGGGCGGAGCGGTGGATGGGCTTCATCGGGGGCGTCGAGAACGCCGGGATGATCCACCGGTTCTCGGCGCTGATCATGGTGACGTGTGTGATCTGCATGCTGGGGTACTTCGTGCGCATCCTCATCATCACGAAGGGCCGCTTCTGGGGCCCTGGGACCATGGTCCCGAACCGGCAGGACTACCGGGACCTGAAAGCGATGGTCGCCTGGTTCGTGGGCAAGACCGGACGACCGGAATTGCGGCTGGACCGGTACGCCTACTACGAGAAGGGTGAGTTCTGGGCGGCGTCCGCCGGCGTCACCATCATGTGTGTCACCGGGGCCATTCTCTGGTACCCGGAGGTCGCCGCCCGCTACATGCCGGGCATCGTCATCAACTTCGCCATCCTCAACCATTCCGGTGGGGCGCTGCTGGCGATGGGCTTCGTCGTCGTCTTCTGGCACTTCTTCCACGCCCACCTCCGGCCGGAGGCCTTTCCGATGGACAAGGCGATGTACGACGGCGGTCTCCCCCTCGAGGAGTACGCTCACGAGCGGCCGCTCGAGTACGAGCGCCGCGTGCGCGAAGGCACGCTGGACGAAGTCCTCGTGGCGCCGCTCAGCCCTGCGCGCATGAAGATCCAGAACGTCGTCTGGTGGATCATCACCGGGGCCGCTCTGATCCTTTGGGCGGTGTTCACGATTTTCGTCGTCTGGGTGACGTACAACTGGCTCATCTCTTTTTGAGGGTGAACGGCTTCACAAGGACTGGTAGACTCAGGCGCGTGCGGTCGTCGTCACGACGAGCCGCGATCAGGGGTCTCGCCTGAGGGTCGGGAGACCGCCCTGAAGGGGAGTGTGGCCGGCAGCCGCTCTAGGGGAGCGAGCTTCCCGGCTCGGGGAAGGGAGTCGGCGTGAAGGGTGTGAACCGCTGGACGATGGTTGCGGCGACGGTCGTGACCCTGTTCGCCGCCGTCATGCTGGCGCTCGTCCTGTCGGTGCCGCCGGCGACAGCTCTCGACGCGGTGGCAGCACGACGGCGCCCTCGGCTGCAGTTGTCACGACAGCGGTACGCCGACCGACGCCACCTGCGTCACCTGTCACCCGGGCTTCGTGAGCTACCCGGACGACACCTGCTGGTCGTGTCACTATCCCGGCCAGGACACCACGCCCTACTGGACCACCTCGCCGACGCCGACGCCGACCGAGACGCCCACGGCGACGCCGTCGCCGACACCCACACCGACGAGTGCGCCCTGCAGCCAGGAGTGCCACCTCTACAACAGCGTCGACAAGGCGTACACGATCCCGTTCACACACGGTGCCAACCCGCACCTCGGCTCGAGCCCCGACTGCACGGCCTGTCACGCGACGAGCGTCAGCGTCTTCGACCCCGGGTCAAGCCCGCATCACAGCGGGCAGGCGACCGGGTTCACCGACTGCGCGGCGTGCCACGCCGGCTACCAGAAGCATGACAACAAGGTGCAGTGCACCAAGTGCCACACGAAGGCCGTCGCGTTCCATCTGTACACGGCGACCAGCCCGGGCTACAAGAACTGCCGCAGTTGCCACCGCATGAAGCACGACGGCAAGAAGGTCGCCAACAGCAAGTGCGCGAGTTGCCACAAGGGCAAGGGCAGCGGCCCGGCGAAGGTCGCGCAGCACGCGAAATCCATCACCAAGAAGTACACCTGCGGGGCGTGCCACAAGCAGAAGCTGCATGCCCGCTCCGTGAGCAAGAAGGTCAAGAATTGCCGCACGTGTCACAGGGGCAAGTTCCACGCCGTTCAGCGCCCGCCGGGCAAGTCGACCTGCAAGAAGTGTCATGTCGTGAGGCTTCGCCACGATAACGGCTACCGGTGCAGCCTGTGCCACAGTCGAGCCATCCACAACACGCGGCCCAGCGCCGTCAACCGGTAGCTGAGATCCGCCGTTGAACTTCCGGCTCACTACACGGGGCGTCACCATCGCGGCGATCGGCATCACCGCCCTGGTGGTGTTCATCGGGGTAGCCCTGGCCGCCACCTCTTCGGCACGCTTCTGCGGCGCCTGCAAGAGCCACGTCCCCTACGTGGACGAGTGGAGCGCGTCCGCTCACGGCGACGTCAACTGCGAACAGTGCCACACCAAGCCGGGACCGTTCTTCTTCCTCACCTCCAAGCTCGAAGCCCTGCAGCAGCCGATCGCGCAGATCACGGGTGACTACGAGGAGCCCATCCTCGGCTTCGTGCTGAACCAGTCGTGCCGGCGCTGCCACACGAACGAGAACCTGTTCAAGAACGTCAGCAGCGGCGGCATCATCGTCAATCACGAGCACCTCATCGAGGCTGGCTTCCTGTGCCAGCGCTGCCACTCGACGACCGCCCACGGCCTCGCCGTGCCGGAGGGCTCGCGTACGTTCCCGGTGATGGAGCAGTGCCTGATCTGCCACAACAACAAGTTCACCGCGGCCGACGGGACGGTGGCTACCTCCCGCTGCGACCAGTGTCACGCCGAGCGCGGCTACGGGGCCGCCCCCGTGTCGCACGATGAGGCGGATTGGAGCACGCGGCATGGAGCCGTCGGCGTGCTCTCCACCTGCAGCGCCTGCCACGTCAAGAAGGACGCCTGCAGCGAGTGCCACGGGGGCATTCTCATGCCTCACCCCGAGCCTTGGCTCTACGCGCACGGCAGGTCCGCCGAGGCGAAGGGGCGCAAGTCGTGCGCCCAGTGCCACAACGTCAAGGAGTACTGCAACACCTGTCACAAGGTGCGCATGCCGCATCCGAACGACTTCATCTCGACCCACCCGGTAGCAGCGGCTCGCTCCGGCGCGCAGACCTGCTTCAACTGTCACGTGCTGGACAACTGCCAGGCGTGTCACGAGCAGCATGCCACGGGTGATCCGCGAGCGCACAGCCTGTTCGAAGGTCTCGACTACACGCCGCCCCCGCGGGTGACGCCCTCGGCCACGCCGGGGTCGGGGAGCGAGTAGCCCATGTTCAAGAACAGGATCCCCAAGAGCCGGGTGCTCCTCGAGGGCAGGGTGCCGAGGGCGTGGCTGATCGGCGTCCTCCTGGCCCTCGCCGTCGTGGTCGTCGCGGTCGTCGTGGGCCTTTCGGTCGCCTACACCAGCGCCTGTTCAGTCTGCCACCTCATCAAGCCCGAGGTGGCCACCTACGAGCAGTCGGCGCACTATCGTGCGGGTGTCGCCTGCCAGCAGTGCCACACCAAACCCGGTGTGTTCAACTACCTGATCAAGAACCTGCAGGGCGCCACCAACATCATCCTGTACGTCTCCAACTCGTACGAACGTCCGCTCACCACCGCCGTGGGCACGGCCAACTGCGTGCAGTGTCACCCGAAGTCCCAGCTCGAGCGAGACCAGGTCTACAACAACATCCGCGTGAACCACACGGGGCTTCGTGAGGCGGGGTACCAGTGCATCACGTGTCACGCGAACATCAGCCACCCCGGTACGCAGCTCGAGGTCGCGCGCACGTCGCAGAACAAGATGCCGATCTGCGCACGCTGCCACGACGGTGTGCAGTTGCCGGACGACTGCAACACCTGCCACGTCGGCGGCGCGCCTCCCGAGGAGATCAACGTGCCGATCGAGGGGGCCGTCACTCCGACGCAGTGTGCAGGGCTGCCATCGTGGCGAGGTGATCTGCGCCGAGTGCCACAACGGCCTCGCCATGCCGCACCCGGAGGAGCTGGATGAAGAGTCACGGCGGCGTCGTCGTCGACCGGGGCAAGAGCATCTGCGTCTCCTGCCACCTCAAGGACGACCCGAGGTTCTGCATCGACTGCCACGGCCTCGAGATGCCGCATCCGGGCAGTTGGCTCTCGAGTCACGGCGCCTACTCGCTGAAGAGCAAGAAGAACGAGGCGAAGTGCGTCAAGTGCCACGGCAGGGACAGCTGCATCAAGTGCCACGGCCTGCAGATGCCGCACCCGTCCGGCTGGATGTCGCAGCACTCGAGCGTCGCGCTGGGCAACCCCAGCCTCTGTAACAGGTGCCACAGCAGTTCCTTCTGCGTCGGCTGCCATGGAGTCTCGCTTCCGCACAGCGGGTCGTTCATCGCGGACCATCCGAACCAGACCTACAACCAGGGCAGTGTCTGCATGAAGTGCCACGGCAACGGCGGCACCGGGCCTCAAGGCTGCTACGGCGGCCGGTGCCACAGCGGCTCGATCAACTAGGCTCGCGCCGAGGACCCCGCCAGGGGAGCTTCACCCATGATGACCGTCAGCCCACCACAGAGCGTCCTTGTCGGCGTCAGCGGCGCGAGCGGAGCTCCGTACGCCGCGCGGCTGCTACAGGCGCTGTCGGCAGCCGATTGCGCGCTCCAGCTCAGCGTCTCCGACAGTGGCATCCTCGTGCTCGAGCACGAGCTCGAGCTGGGCGTCGCCGGGCGCGACGCGGTGACGGCGGCCTTTCTCGAGCGGACTGGCGCGACCGCCGAGGTCTTCGCGCCGGACGACCTGGGGGCGCTGCCCGCCAGCGGCAGCAGCGCCCCGGACGCGGTCGTGATCTGTCCCTGTTCGATGTCGACGGCGGCGAACATCGCCCTCGGCACGACGCGCACGCTCATGCACCGCGCCGCCGACGTCGCCCTCAAGGAGGGACGGCCGCTCGTCGTGGTGCCGCGCGAGACGCCGCTCACACAGATCCACCTGCGCCGGCTGCTCGAGCTGGCGGAGGCCGGCGCCGTCGTGCTGCCGGCGATGCCCGGCTTCTACTCGCGGCCGCGCTCGCTTCAGGATGCCGTCGACCACGTCGCCGGCAAGGTGATGGGCGCCCTCGGCTTCGAGCAGGACCTGTTCCCGCCGTGGGACGGGGGCCGACGCTGATGGCGTCCGGCCGACCCGCGCGCGGGTCCGGCGACCTTCCCGATCGATCGCGACCCCTCGCGGATCGCGGCCATGTTCGGCGGCATCGCGTCACGCTACGACCTCATGAACCGCATCATGACGGTGGGCCTCGACGGGCGCTGGCGGCGGATGGCCGCTCGCGAAGCGGGCGTCTCTCCGGGCGAGCGGGTCCTCGACGCCTGTTGCGGCACCGGAGACCTGACCTTCAGCCTCGTCGAGGCGTGTCCCGCGTGCCGGGTGACGGGTCTCGACTTCACGCCGGCGATGATCGACCGGGCGCGCAGAGAAGGCCGCGGCGCGGGAGCGCCGCGGCCTTCCTGCGCCGCACGACTTCGTCGCCGGCGACCTGCTGGAGCTGCCGTTCGCCGATGGCGCGTTCGCCGCCGTCACGGTCGGCTGGGGCGTGCGCAACGTCCCGGACGTGCCCCGCGCCTTCCGCGAGATGGCGCGCGTCACTCGTCCGGGCGGCCGTGTCGTCTGCCTCGAGTCGACGCAGCCGCCCGACGGCGCTCGGCAAGCGGTTCCACGAGCTCTGGCTCGGGCGCGTCGTGCCGGTCGCTCGGACGGCTCGTCACCGGCGACCCGTCCGCGTACGCCTATCTGCCCGCGTCGGTAGCGGCTTTCCCGCGCGCGGACGAACTCGCCGCCATCATGGCGGACGCCGGGCTGACGAAGGTGCGCTATCGGCGCCTCGGTTTCGGCGCCGTCGCCCTCCACGTGGGTGAGGTGCCGGCGTGAGCGCCAGACCGTCGCTGCACGTGGCGCTCGGCCGCGCAGAAACGGCGCATCGCTCGCGGGCTCGAGCTCGTCGAGGAACGTCTGGCGACGGTCGCCTCCGAGTACCCCGGCGAGCTCGGTGACGCCTGCCGGGCGACGCTGACCGCCGGTGGCAAGCGCGTGCGCCCGCTCCTCACGCTGCTCTGCGCCCGCCGCGGCGAGGCGGCGGACGAGCCGGTCCTGCGGGCCGCGGCAGCGGTCGAGCTCCTGCACATGGCGACGCTCGTCCACGACGACGTCCTCGACCGCGCCGAGCTCCGCCGCGGCCATCCTACGGTGGCGCACCAGTACGGCGCCGCCACGGCGGTGTCCGCCGGCAACTTCCTGCTCGCCCGCGCCTTCTCCGAGCTGGTCGGCGCGGGCGTCCCGGCAGCCGTCGATCTCCTCAGCGCCACGGCAGTCGGGCTCAGCGAGGGAGAGGTCCTGCAGCGCGCCGAGGCCTATGACGTCCACATCAGCGTGGAGGCCTACGTGCGCCGCTGCGAGCGCAAGACCGCCGATCTCTTCGCAGCCGCGTGCTCGCTCGGCGCCATGCTCTCGGGGGCCGGGGACGACGCAGAGAGCGCCGTCGCTGCCTCGGCGAGTACGGCCGCCTCATCGGCCTCGCCTTCCAGGTCTTCGACGACATCCTCGACTGCTGCGGGGACGAGGCGGCCACGGGCAAGCGACCCGGCACGGACGTCCGCGACGGCACCATCACGCTGCCGCTGATCTACGCGCTCGAGGCTCGGCCGGAGCTCGTCAGCCTGCTCGGGAGTCCCGGCGCAGACGACGCCGAAGTCGCCTCCGTCCTCGGCGCCGTCGCCGAGACCGGCGCCCTCGAGCGTGCCCGCGGCGACGCTTTGCGGTACATTGAGGATGCCAGGTCGGTCCTCGATGCCTGTCCCGACACCGTGGAGCGCGAGCTGCTCGCACAGGTGGCGGCGCAGGTCGTCGACCGCTACAGCTGACGACCTTCGGAGTCGATCCCGTGAATCCAAGTGAGATATCCGCGCTCGCCGCGCGCTCCGGCCTCGCCCACGTCTGGCGCAAGGTCGAGGCCGCCGAGCGATCTGACCGGCGAGGAAGCGACCGAGCTGCTCTCGAGCACCGACATCCTCGCCCTCGGCGCGATGGCCGACTTCGCCCGCGCGCGCATCGCCGGCGACGACGTCTACTTCATCTGCAACCGGCACATCAACCACACCAACGTGTGCCGCAACCGCTGCCTCTTCTGCGCCTTCAGCCACGACGAGGGCGATGCCGACGCCTACACGCTCGGCGTCGACGAAGTCGTCGACAAGGCCCGCGAGACGCTCGCCGTCGGCGGCATCAGCGAGATCCACATCGTCGGCGGCGAGCATCCCGACCTGCCGTTCGACTACTACCTCGAGATGATGCGCGCGCTGCGCGAGTTGGCGCCGGAGGTCCACATCCAGGCGTTCACCGCCAGCGAGATAGCGCATTTCGCCAAGATCAGCGGCAAGTCCGTCACCGACGTGCTGCAGGAGCTCAAGGACGCCGGCCTCGGATCGCTGCCGGGTGGCGGCGCGGAGGTCTTCAGCGGTCGCGTGCGCGACCTGATCTGCGAGCAGAAGATCAGCGGCCAGAAGTGGCTCGACGTCATGCGCGCGGCCCACGGCGTCGGGCTCAAGTCGAACGCGACCATGCTCTACGGTCACGTCGAGACTCCGGAGGAGCTCGCGGACCACATGATCCGCCTCCGCGAGCTCCAGGACGACACCGGCGGCTTCAACGCGTTCATCCCGCTGTCGTTCCAGCCGGCCAACACCGGGCTGAGCGACCTGCCCGGCCCGACCGGCTTCGACGATCTCAAGATGCTCGCCGTCGGCCGGCTCGTCCTGGACAACTTCCGGCACGTCAAGGCGTTCTGGATCAACGTGGGGGTCAAGCTCGCCCAGGTCTCGCTGGCCTTCGGCGTCAACGACCTCGACGGGACCGTGGTCGAGGAGAAGATCAGCCACGCGGCCGGCGTCGACACCGCGCAGGAGCTCAGCAAGGCAGAGCTCGTGCGCGTCATCCGCGCCGCCGGTCGCGAGCCGGTGGAGCGCGACACGCTCTACAACGTCGTGCGGCGGTACGATGACGCCGGCTGACGCAGCGCCGGTGCGCGTCGGGCGCATCGAGTTCGTCAACTGCTTTCCGCTCTATCACCACTTCGAGCGCGAGCTCGCCTCCCGCGGCGTGGCCGCCACGATCGTCGAGGGGTACCCCGCGGCACTCAATGAGATGCTCGTGGACGGGACGATCGACGTGGCTCTGCCGTCCTCGATCGCCTTCGCGCGTGACGCCGACCAGCTGATGCTGCTGCCGCAGGTCTCGATCAGTTCCTTCGGTGCCGTCGATTCCATTCAGCTGTTCGCGCGCACGCCGCTGGCGCACATCCGTCGGGTCGCACTGACGGAGAAGAGCGCGACCTCGATCTGCCTGCTCAAGGTGCTCTGCCGCGAGTGGGGCATTGAGCCGGAGTTCGCGCGTCGCGAGGGTCCGCTCTCGGAGGTCCTCGAGGAGTTCGACGCGCTGCTGCTGATCGGCGACGAGGCGCTGCACCTGCTGCGCGTCGAGGCGTACCCGCACCACTTCGACCTCGGCGCCGAGTGGAAGAGCGTGACCGGCCTGCCCATGGTGTACGCGGTCTGCGCTGCGCGTCGCGACTTCTCCGAGGCGCGACCAGAAGCCGCCGCCGCCGTCGGCGCTGCGCTCCTCGCGTCGCGCGACGCGTGCGCGGCGGCGCCGGAGGCGACCGCCGCGGCGGCAGCCCAGGTCTACGACTTCAGTCGCGCGTACCTCACGGACTACTTCGACAAGCTGAAGTTCGGCTTCACGCCGGACTACCGCGCCGGGCTGCGCGAGTTCTACCGGCGCGCCGCCGCGATCGGCGAGCTGGAGCGGGTCCCCGACCTCGACGAGCCGTCCGGCGAGGCCGGCGGCACCTGAGGCTGATCGGCGACGTGTCCTGCACCAGCCTCATCTTCCGCCGGCCCATCCCCGACGATTGGGATCGCGTGATGGCGGTCATGCCGGGGTGGTGGGATGGGCGTGACCTGCGCCCCATGCTGCCCAAGGTCTTCTTCGAGCACTTCCGCGGCACGTCCCTGCTCGTGGAACACGAGGATCGACTGATCGGCTTCCTCATCGGTTTCGTCTGCCCTGACCACACCGACGAGGCATACATCCACTTCGTGGGTGTGGAGCCCGCCTGGCGCCGAGCGGGCCTGGCCCGCGACCTGTACCGGCGCTTCTTCGCGCTGGCGCGCGCGTCCGGACGGACCGTCGTCCGCGCCGTCACGGCGCCGGTGAACGACGGCTCCATCGGCTTCCACACGGCGCTGGGCTTCTCGCTGCTGCCCGGCGACGCCGAGGTCGACGGCTTCCCCGTCACGACCGACCGCGGACCGCACGGCGACCACGTGGTGCGCTTCCAGCTCTTCCTCGACGGCGAGGCCGGCTCATGAGGGGCGGGCTGAGCACTCCGGCCGCCGGTCCCCCGGCCGGCCGCATCACCGACGCAGAGGCGCTCGCACTGCTCGAGGGCGGCGATCTGCTCGGCGTCGGCGCTCGCGCCGACGCCGTCCGTCGCCGCCTGCACCCGGGTGACGAGGTCACCTTCATCGTCGACCGCAACATCAACTACACCGACTACTGCATCTCCGGCTGCCGCTTCTGCGCCTTCTACAAGAAGCCGGGGAGCGGCGAGGGCTACCTCCTCGCGGAAGAGGACATCCACCGCAAGATCGAGGAGACGATCGCCCTGGGCGGCACCGCGATCATGATGCAGGGCGGCCTGCATCCGGATCTCGACATCTGCTGGTTCGAGAGGGTCTTCAGCGGCATCAAGGCCCGGTACCCGATCCACATCCACTCTCTCTCGCCGCCGGAGATCGTCCACATCTCGCAGCTGAGCGGCTTGACGGTGGAGGAGACGCTCACGCGGCTGCACGCCGCCGGGCTCGACACGCCTGCCCGGCGGTGGCGCCGAGGTCCTGGTCGACCGCGTGCGCACGGCCATCAGCCCGCACAAGATCCCCACCGACACGTGGCTGAACGTGATGCGCGTCGCTCACGGGCTCGGCATGAAGACGACGGCGACGATGATGTTCGGCTCTCTCGACACGCCGGCCGAGCGGGTCGAGCACCTGCGCCGCATCCGTGACCTGCAGGACGAGACCGGCGGCTTCACGGCGTTCATCCCGTGGACGTTCCAGGCCGGCAACACGGAGCTGCAGGCCGGCCACACCCCCGCTACGGGCATCGACTACCTGATGATGCTCGCGGTGACGCGTATCTACCTCGACAACGTGCCCAACGTCCAGGCATCGTGGGTCACGCAGGGCTTGCGCATGGGGCAGGTGGCGCTCGCCTTCGGCGCCAACGACATGGGCTCGACGATGATCGAGGAGAACGTGGTCGCCGCCGCGGGCGTGCGCAATCAGTGCGACGTCGACGAGATGGTGCGGCTCATCCGCGCTGCAGGGCGGACGCCGGTGCAGCGCGACACGATCTACCGCGAGGTGCGCCGCTACTGAGCGCCTTGGGGCCTCTCGCTCGCCCCTTTGATCCGCTTCCACGTCTTGTACAGGATGGGCGCCATCGCCCCCAGCCCCACCAGGCTGACGATGCCGGCCAGGGCCATCACCTGCCCGGACACACGCGCGTACAGAAGCGGGGCCGTTAGCGCTCCGAGGAAGCCCCCCAGCTGCATCGCCGTCACCTCCACGCCGGTCACCGTGCCGATCCAGCGTTGCGGGCTCACCTGGATGAGGAAGCCCTGCTTGGCTGGGAACGAGAAGGCGATGGCGAGGCCCTCGAGCACGTTCACGATCACGAACAGCGTGAGGTTGGTGGTGACGCCGTAGAAGACCCACGCGACCCCCGACAGCGCGTAGCCGATCATGAAGAGCCAGAAGCGGCTGTAGCGGTCGGCGATCATCCCGCCGATGAAACTCAGCAGCATGGGCGCGCTGAACGCGACCCAGGTCATGCTGATGTACGTCTTGGACGCACCGAGGTGCGCGAGCCAGAGACTCCAGACCACGTCGAAGGCGCCCATCGCGTAGTGGCTCGTGAAGGCGATCACCACGAACGCCAGGATCGCCGGCGTGAAGATCGTGCGGTAGGGCGGGCGGCCCGCCTTGCGGCTGCCGCCCGCCTCGACATCAAGGCGGCGCTGCGCCCGCCGTGTCTTCAACGCCGCCGGCTCGCGCACGAACAGGATGATGGCCGCCAGCGCGACTGCGGAGAGGGCCGCGCCGAAGTAGAAGATCGCGTAGAAGCCGCCTTTGCCGCCGCCGCCGAGCGCGTACAGCGGCGCCGCCATCGCGGGGCCGACGATCAGCCCGCCGAATTGCGCCGTCGTCAGGAGCCCATAGGCCTTGCTGCGGTTCTGCTCGTTGGTGATGTCGGCGACGAACGCCTGGGCGGCCGGCCCGAAGGCCGCCGTCCCGATGCCTTCCAGAAGCCGGAAGAAGATGAACCAGTAGGGGTCGGTCGTCGTCGTGAAGAGCAGCAGCGCGACCGTGTACAGATCGCGCCGCCGATCATCACCGGCTTGCGTCCGATCGAGTCGCTCAGCCAGCCGAGTGGCGACGAGAACAGGAGGGTGCCAACATAGAACATCGATGCGATGACCGCCCACAGCGTCATCGATGCGTGCGCCTGCTCGGAGAGGAAGAGCGGGAGGTACGGGATCATCGCTCCGAACCCCACCCACACGACGAACGCCGCGGCGCTGATCACGCCGAGCTGAAGCCAGCTCGTGCGCGGCGTACCGGCGGTGCCGGGAGTCTGTGTGTCGCTCCGGAAGGTCATGGCGTCCCTGCGTCCGCGACCGGGAGCGACGACCAGCCCCACCCCGGCCCGTCGCCCTGTGGATTCCGTCCCAAGGCTATCACCCAGCCGCCGGCCGTCGCACCTGACCAGACCTCCGGTCGGGGCGCGTCTAGGACTCCCGGACCTGTCGCGACAACAGGCCGATCAGAGCGGACACCGCCACCAGTGCCCCAGCGACGATGAACAGCACGCGCACGTCGACGAAGCCGGCCAGGGCGCCGGCCGCCAGCACCGAGAGCGCGTACATGCCCTGCGTGAGGGTGAACCGGGTGCCGAGCACACGGCCGCGCATGCCTTGCGGCACGACCTGTTGGAGGTACGTGTCCACCGCGATGAGGGCTCCGGCGTTGGCCATGCCGAAGATGGCGAATGGGATCGCTGCGGCCCAGACCGACTCGGTGGTCGCCACGAGTGCGAGGCAGGCGCCCATGAGCGCGAGGCCGGCGATCATGAGTGGGCCCTTGCGCACGCGCTGCGCGAAAGCGACGAGGGCGAGCGACCCGACCAGGTACCCGGCGCCCACCACCGCCTCCAGGCCGCCGAAGGCCCCCGTGCCGCCGTCGAGCACGTTCACGGCCAAGAGGAAGGTGAGCGGGTAGGAGGCGCCGAGACCTGCCACGCACACGAGGATCATGACGGTATTCGCGCGCAGTCCGCTGTCGTGGCGGAGGAAGCTGAACCCCTCTCGCAGCTCGCGCCAGAACGCGCGCGCGCTCCGCTCCGCCGCGGCGCGCGCCGGCGCACGGTAGCGCATGAACGACAGCGCGACGGCAGAGAGGGCGAAGGTGGCGGCGTCCAGCTGGAAGGCGACCGAGGTGCTCACGTAGGCGAGCAGCACGCCGGCGAACGCCCAGCCGAGGATCTCCGTGAGGTTCTCACCGGTCGAGAGCAGGGAGTTGGCGCGCAGCAGGCGGCCCGGTGGCACGATCTCGGGAAGGATGGCGAGCTTGGCAGGGTCGAAGAACACGGACGCGCTCGAGATCGCGAAGCTCAGTACGAAGACGGCGGGCAGCGAGCGGGCGGCGACGAGCGGCACCACCAGGACGAGGGCGGCGCGGACCAGATCCACCGCAATCATCAGCCGCCGCTTATCGAGGCGGTCCACGGCGACGCCGGCAAAGGCGCCGAACAAGACGTAGGGAAGCGTGTAGAGCGCGAACACGGCGCCCGTTCCCAGGGCGGACCCCGTCGTCGTGTACACCAGCCAGGGGAAGGCGAGGGCGGCGAGGCGATCGCCGATCTGCGAGACGAACTGGGCCACCCAGAGCAGCAGGAAGCTGGAGTTGCGGTTGAGCGGCACGACCTGAGCTTCGGTAGCGCCGACGTTCGCCTCTATGGCTGTCCCCCCGGTATGCGCTGCGTCCCTGCTGGGGTGCGAGAACCCGCGGGCCCCGCGGCACGCCGGCGGCGGCCGCGCCCGAAGCGTACACCAACGGAGTTGATGGTGTCGCGGCCCAACCGCGTCACCACAGACTACGCCGAAGGCGTTGTCCATTCTGGCAACTTCACGCCATTAGATTGTCCGTATTGTCTAGGTGCGGGGGGTAGGCGAGGCCAACCTGGCGTCCGTAGAGTCGCGTCACAAGATCGTCAACCACTTTCTATCGGCAGGTGGTGGCGAAACCCTTAGCTCCGGGAGGAGAGTCATGACGAGTTTCGCTGGCAAGATGCACATCCGGACCGCAGGCAAGATGCACATCACCTTCGCTGGGAAGATGCACTGACGGCGAGCGATCGATCGTCTGAGGTAACGCCATGAGCAAGAAGATCGAGAAGACGCTCGCCTCCCTGCTGTTCGCGCTCGTGACGAGCGGCGGCGGCAGCAAGATGCATTGAGCGCTTAAGCTCCCTACAATCGGTGCCGATAGACGGGTCAGTGCACACCCCGAGAGGTACCGTGTCGATAGCCGAGCGTGATTACCGCGTGCTCACGTCGGGCCTGGCGCTGTGCGCCGGGCTCGCTGCGGCGTACGCGGTCCTCTTCCCGGGACCCATTCCACTCTCGACGGCGGTCGTGCGCGACGCCATCGTGTTCGCGATCCTCGCCATCGTCGCCGACGAGATGTCGGTGGAAGTCTCGGACCGTGTCACTCTGAGCGCGGGCAATCTGCCCATCCTCCTGGCTATCATGTTCACGGGCAGGCTCCCAGCCATGGGTGTCGCCGCGGCGCTCGGTCTTTGGGGCGCTTGGCGCGAGACCTCGCGCTCCGTCGTCGTTTACAACACGGCCAACTACGTCGTTGCCGTCTTCCTCGCTTTGCTCGCTTTCGACGCGCTCCTCGGGCCCTTGGGCATTCGGCTCGAGGAAGTGACCGTTGGCCTGCTCATCGCCGGCGCGGTCGCAGCCGTGACCTTCGAGGGCACCAATCTGATCCTTCTGAGCGTTGGGATGCGCGTCAAGTACCGTCGCCACTTCGTCGCATTCTGGCGCGGGGAGATGCCGCCGTTCCTACGCTCGCTCGGCGTCCTCCTCCTGCTCGGTCTGGCCATTGCCGCGTTGTATGCGGCCGCCGGCATCATCGCCGTCGCCCTGCTGTTCGTGCCGCTGTTCGCAGCCCAGTACATGTTCAAGCTCCTCGTGCGCGAGCGTGAGCACGTTGCGCGGCAGACTGAGCTGAGCGACCAGTACCTGGAGATGAACATCGGCCTCGCGGCCGCCATGGTCGTCCTGCTGGACAGCAAGGACGAGTACACGGCCCAGCACTCCGCCGCCGTCGCCATGTACTGCCGGGACATGGCCGTCGCTCTCGAACTGCCGGAGGAGGAGGCCGAGGCGCTCCACTTCGCGGGGCTTCTTCATGACCTCGGCAAGGTGGGTGTGCCGGACGCTGTGCTCCGCAAGACCAGCACGTTGGACGAGGAGGAGTGGGAGTACATCCGGCAGCATCCCGAGAAGGGCGCCGAGGTCCTCTCGCACCTGGCGGCCTACCAGGAGGTGGCCGACATCGTCCGCTACCATCACGAGCGCCTGGACGGCAGCGGCTATCCCAACGGCATCCGGAGCGAGGCGATCCCGGAGCTCAGCAAGGTCCTCGCCGTCGCCGACAGCTACCACGCGATGACGTCTGACCGGCCGTATCGAGGAGCCCGCAGTTCCTTCGAGGCGCTCAAGGAACTGCGCCTCATCGCCGGCACGACGCTGGACGCGACCTACGTAGAGGCCCTCGCCAAGGTGTTGCGGGACAAGGACCTCGCCTACCGCGACGGCAGCTCGACCGACTTCATGGGCGAGTACGAGCGCGGACGCATCAATCTCCGGCTGCGCGGTCACGCGCTCGCAGACGTCAGCGGCCTCTCCGGGACGCGGCAGGAAGACCCAGCGGCAGGCTGACCACCGCTCGCGCCGTGAACGCGGCGGCCACCGCCTTCACCACGTCGATCCACACGAACGGCGCCACCCCCGTGAGCACCGCTGTGCCGGCGCTCAACTCCAGCTGCACTGCGAGCCACGACGCTCCGAGGGCATAGATGGGCACGAGCCCGGCCAGTCCGGCGACCAGCAGCCGTTGCGCGGTGGTCTCCCCCCGGTGCGAGACCAGCCCGGCGACCAGGGCCGCACCGAGGAATCCCCACAGGTAGCCCCCCGTGGGGCCGAGAAGCACGCCGAGGCCCGACCCTCCGCCCGCGTATACGGGGGCGACGAGGCCGAGAACCAGATAGGCCGCCACGCTGAGCGTCCCCAGCCGAGGCCCGAGCACCATTCCGGCGAGCAGCACCACGTACACCTGGAGAGTGAACGGCACTGACCCCACGGGAATCGCGACGAACGCCGCGACCGACATCAGCGCAGTGAAGAGCGCGGCGGTGGCGAGCTCTCGGGTAGTGAGACGGGTCAATCGTCAACCTCTCAGAAGTAGTGAGAGGTGACAATCTATCCGGCCCCCGGGGGGCCGTCAAACGGGTCTCCCGGGGGCGCAGGACGTTCAGGTTCGGAGCGTGACGTCGCCGGAGTGGAAGCTGCGGATCCGGCGGTGCGGCAACTCTACGAGAAGCGCGCCGCGATCGTCGATGCCGGCGGCGGCGCCGACCACGGCCCCCTGACGCGTCTCGACGCTGATCGTCCGCGCCAGGAGGTAGTCACGCTCGCGGAAGGCCGTCAGGGCGCGCTCGAAGCCGCCCCTGAGCGCGGCCGTGTAGTGCGCCTGCAGGCCGAGCAACAGACCCGCAAGCATCTCGCTGCGGTCCACGGCCTCGCCGCCTGCCATCTTGAGAGAGGTGGCGGTGCGCCGCAGCGCGACCGGGAGCTCGCTGAACTCGGTGTTCACGTTCAGTCCGATCCCGAGGACGACCCAGTCCACCTCGTCCTGTTCGCCGGAGACCTCCATCAGTATGCCGCCCGCCTTGCGGTCGCCGATGAAGAGGTCGTTGGGCCACTTGATGGCGACGCGCGCCGGGACCTGCCTCTCGATCGCCTCGGCAGCGGCGGTGGCCGCGACGATGGTCAGCAAGTGCGCCTCGCTCATCGGCATGGAGGGACGCAGGATCACGGAGAAGAGCAGGCCCTTCCCGGCCGGTGACGTCCAGCGGCGCCCGAGGCGGCCGCGGCCGGCGGTCTGCGCCTCGGCCACCACCACCGTGCCCTCGGGGGCGCCCTTCTGCGCAAGCGTCTTCGCCTCAAGATTCGTGGACTCGATCTCGTCGTGGTAGCGGAACGAGTGGCCGAACATGGTGTTCTCAGTGCGCTGCGTGACGTGGCCCATCGAGAGCCGCTCGGGCTCGTCTTCGAGACGGTAGCCCCGGCGGGACACGCCCACGATCCGGTAGCCACGCTTGCGCAGCGACTTGACGTGCTTGTGCACGGCGTTGCGCGAGATACCGAGCACGTCGCTGATCGCCTCGCCGGAGACGAAGTCGTGGCTGT
Organism: uncultured Thermoleophilia bacterium; assembly: GCA_963699725.1. Classification (GTDB taxonomy): domain Bacteria; phylum Actinomycetota; class Thermoleophilia; order UBA2241; family UBA2241; genus CAIXSE01. The sequence continues at coordinate 411,447 of CAVOVA010000005.1, read as the reverse complement.
CGCGCAGGATGTCGATGACCGTCTTCTTGCGTTGGCTCATGGCGGCGGACTCGATGTAGGTGACTGAGACTGAAGATTCCATCGCTGTCTCCTCGGTGGATCGTTTGTCGGTGAGGAGAGGCTAGCGACGCCGTGTTCGTGCGGAATCATACCCAGGGTGGATTTGTCGTCACGGCCGCGGGTGGAGACGGGGAGGGCGGTGCCTCCGCTCGTCGGTGACAAGTCCCATGAGTCGCTGGTACTCGAGTACTGCACCGATGCGTGCTGTCTGGTCGAGCTTGCGCAGGATGTGATTGACGTGTGTCTTCACGGTGGAGAGAGCGATGAACAGGTCGCGGCCGATCTGCTCGTTCGATCTGTCCTGACCCATGAGCAGGAGTACCTCCCACTCGCGTGGAGTCAGCTCATCGAGCACGGTGTCGGTGCGGGGACGGCCGCGCCCAGGGTCTCCGTGTCGTGATCGAACTGCCGCAGCCGTGTCCCGGTCGTCGCTGGCGCGGAGGTTGCGGTCGGCGACGAGACGATCGATCCAGGTGTTCACCTGCGAGGGGCAACGACCCTTCAGGATCGCGACCGCTTCGTCGAAGCGCCAGTGGCGGCTGAGCGCCTCGAGCAGAACCGGCCCCAGCCCGTTGCTGCGATGCCGCCGGATCACCAGGCTCGCGAGCTCCGCGCGCGGGCACAACTCCTGGGCGATGAGATTCACGTGCCCCAGCTCAAGCTGACGCGGCAGACAGCGCTCCAGCAGGTCGATCGCCTCGCCCTCATCTCCTGCGCAGTCGGCGAGGACGGCTGCATAGAGCAGAGCCTTGAGCTCGACGAAATGCAGCCCTGAGGAGTTGGCCTTCGCAGACAGATCTACGAGCGAGTCACGTCGTTCGGCACCGAGGAGCCCCTCTGCGTAGGCAAGGTTGGACGCCGCGTTGAGGGCGAGGTACGGGTCCCTAGTCGCTGGCACCGCTTGCACTGCGAGCCCAGTCGGGGCGAGGCTGGCTTCGACCTCTCCCGCGCGTCGGAGCACGGTTCCTTCATGAGTGAGGGCGAAGCAGAACAGGGTTGGCTCGGGGGCGTCGTCTCGTTCGCGCAGGGCCTGTAGTCGAGGCAGTGCGGAATGGAGCCGCCCGGTTGATCCCTCAAGAAACGCGATGTTGTCCTCTATCATGTAGGAGGCTAGGTCGTGGCCGAAGCCTTCGGCTGCTTCTGCGGCCTCCTGCAGGTGCTCTGCCGCCAAGGCGTACTCCCCCAGCGCCATGTCGATCATCCCGTGCGTGTTGAGCGTCGCGGCCCGCTGAGAGGCCGTCTGTCGGGGGTCACTGCAGTCGCGGATCAGATCGCGGGCGGCGCGCACGTCGCCGCGGTAGAAGGCGGCGTGGGCGCGCAGGGCCTGTGCGCGAGCAGCCTCTTCGGGCCTCGCGCGCGGCAGCAGCGGATCCACCTTCGCCGAGGCCGTCGTCACGGTGTCCCAGCGACGCATATCGAGGGCGGCGGACAGCAGGCTGAGCAGCGTGTGCAGCCGCTGAGAATCCGTGTCGGCGTATTCCAGGGCGCGCGCGCAGGTGGCCATGCTGGCCGAGGAGTCGCCTGACCAGAACTCCGCCCACTCCATGATCGAGAGAACCTGATAGAGGCCGTCGCGGTCGCTCTTCCGTTCCAGTGCCTCCGCCGCGTGGTGCAGGTCGGAGAGCGCGGCCGAGAACCGGCTCTCCCGCGCACCCATCACGCCGGCCACCACGAGCGCCCACGCCTGACCAGCTTCGAGCGCCGGCGAGAGCTGTCCGACCCAGAGGCGCAACTGCTCGGACGGACGGCGCTCCAACTCGGCTTCGCCGCCTCTCGCGACCATGTCGAGAGCCAGGTCTGGTTCGTTCGCCGCCAGGAGCAGCTCAATCGCGCCGGAGCGGTCGCCGCTGTCCTCGAGCGCGGCCGCCGTCTCGACCTGCAAAGCGTGGTATGCCGCCTCACCCTGGTCGTGGACGAACCGTTGCCGGAGGAAGTCGCGCAACAGGTTGTGGTAGCGGTACGTTCCGGCCCTCTTCCCGTCGAACGTGAAGATGTGATTGCGGGCCAGGTAATGCAGGTGGCGGGAGGCACCGCCGGTGCCCGTCAGTCGTTCGGCGAGCTCCACCGTCACATTCTCGGGGCAGCAGGTGCGCAGGAGGAACGCCTGGACTTCGTGACTCTGGCGCCGGAGGACTTGTTCGGCGAGGTAGGAGAACACGTCGGCCCTCAGTCGAGGGTCGCTCAAGGCGTCTCCCAGCGTGGCGGCATCGAGCCAGGTGAGCGCCATCCCCGCGAGCACCACGCTCGCGGGCCAGCCTTCGGTGAGCTCCAGCAGCCTGCGGATGTGCGCCGGGTCGTGATCCTCGCCGGATCGCTCGTGCAGCACCTCTGCGACCTGGCCTGCGTCGAAGAGCAGGAGGTCGCGCTGGATGCGCACGACCTCGCCTCCGAGATGCAGCTTCTCGAGTCGGAAAGCAGGCTCGTAGCGCGTCAGGACGACGAAGTGGACGGTGGGTGGGCAGTTCTCCAGCAGGTAACCAAGCACGTCGTTCATCGCCGGTGAGTCCATCGCCTCGTGGTAGTCATCGAGGACGATGTGGAGACCTTCGGTCACGAGTCGGTCACATTCAGAGCAGAATCGCGCGGCCAGCACCTCCGCGGGCAGGTCTCGGACTGGTCCGGCCTCGAGTTCCAGGAGGAGGGCGTCGCCAAAGCCGGGGCACGTGCGCTGGACCGCGCGCACCATGCCCGCGAGGAAGGCGAGGGGGTCGTGGTCGAGCACGTCGAGCTTGTACCAGGAGCCCGTGCAGTCGAGGCGTTCGAGCGCTGCAGCTGCACTGGTGGTCTTGCCGTAGCCGGCCGGCGCGCAGACGACGGTGAGACGCCGCATGAACGCAGCGGCGAAAGCCTCATGAACGTCCGGTCTGAGACTGGCATGCCCTTGCAGCGGCCGGACGTACTTGGCCTCGATCGACACCTGTCTCGCGCTGTCGTGTCGCACGTCTACTCCCGAGTGCCACAGCCGCCCGCCGGGAGCGGATACTATAGCAGCGATGCGCGGGCATCTGGGGGCGAAGCGGCGGTTCGCGGGTGGACGATCCCGAGGCGGAGACCAGCTTCGGACGACGGTGCGCGGTGCGTTGCGAGCGCCCTGGCTGTTGCCGCGTGGATCGCGTGCCTCGCCTCCGGCGTGGTCACCGCAGTCGGTTGAGGCGTGCTGGGCCTCACGCGCCTCGGGTCACGGTGCGCGCGAGAAGGGCTGGAGCAAGGAAGGTGGTGGTCGCGGTAGGAGCGATCGCCGCTGCGGATGCGTCAGTCCGGATCCGCGAGAGCGAGCTCGGCGGCCTCGGCGGGCGTCGTCGCCCGCCGCACCCCGTCGAGTTCGCCGCCGCCGGGCGGCGTCACGCTCCAGGTGTCGAGCAGGATCACCGGCTTGTCCACGTTGCGCGCGAGCGCGATCTCGCTGAGCGTGCCCCAGGCGCCGCCGACGGCGATCACCACATCGCCGCTGGCCACCACGCTGAGGTTGCGCGCGTAGCCCATGGCGCTGCAGACGGTGTAGGTGAGGTCGGGGGCGGCGCGCCGGCGATCGGCCTCCGGAAGGATGCCGATCGAGACGCCGCCCTTGCGCTTCACGCCGCGAGCGACCGCCTCCATCACGCCCTCGCGGCCGCCGCACACGACGATGCACCCCCGCTCGGCGAGCAGCTCGCCGAGCTCCTCGGCCTTCGCCGCCAGCTCCGGCGTCGCCCGGCTGGCGCCGATGACGCTCACGTATCTCGGCGCGCTCACGTGCGCTCCCCTGTGGCGGGCTCTGCCGTGGGCCGCTTCGCGTAGAGCAGGTGGACGAATGGGGCGAAGCCGCGCCGCTGGTAGAACCGGAGCGCAGCCTCGTTGCCGTCCATGTGTCCGACCAGGAGGTCGTCGACGCCGAGCCGCTCGAGCTCGAGCATCGCGGCGTCGAACAGACGGCCGCCGAGTCCGGCGTCGCGCTCACCGTCCGAGACCACCAGGGTCTCGATCCGCGCCACGCGCTCGCCGGTCACATAGGTCTCGTCGCCTTCTGTGATGTCGACGAGGATGTAGCCGACCGGGGCGTCCGCGCGGCGCGCGATGATGACGAAGGAGCCCTCGTCGGCGAGCCAGCCCTCATACTGACGGCGCCGCCGCGCCCACGACTCCGCGGGGCTGCGCATCGGGAGCAGGCTCCAGACCTCGGCGTGCCGCGCCAGGAGAGCGCCCCAAAGCTGCTCGAGCTCGTCGAGGCGTGCCGGGTCGAGACGCTCGATGACGGGATCGGCTGGCGCGGCCGACACGGCGTCAGTCCTGCGCGGGGAGGTCGGAGCCGCCGGTCGAGGAGCCGGCCGGCGCGAAGCGGCCGCGCCCGGCCTGCCGGTCCTCGGCTTCGCGTCGCAGACACGCCCACGGCTTGCGACGCGGCGATCCGTAGAAGATGCGGTAGTCGGCGCGGTAGCCGCGACTTTCGTACAGGCGGGCCGCGACGTCGTTGCCGGTATCGACGCCGATCTCGACGTCCTCGATGCCGCGCCTCTCGAGTTCCGCGTCCATGGCGTCGAGCAGCAGGCCGCCCACGCCTTGGCCACGCTCCGCTTCGTCGACGCACAGGTGCGCCAGCAGGGCGTGCTTGTCGCCCGTGTACCAGACGGGGTCCGGACCCTCGACGCAGACGAAGGCGTAGCCGGAGATCGTGCCGTCCCGGCGCGCGACGAGGACGAAGGCCTCGTCATCCATCTCCTTGAGCATGAGCTTGCGCTCGAGCTCCCACGATTCGTCCGAGGGTCGCACCGGTACCAAGGCGTCGGGAAGTGCGGCGACGTAGTCGAGGAGCTGCTTCCACAGTGGCCCGACGAGCTCGATGTCGGCAGGGTCGAGCAGGTCGACGCTGATGTGTCCGGTCATGCGCTTCTCCGGTCGATGATTTCCGGCAGCCTATCGTAGCAGCGCGCCGGCGGAGTCGCCCTCACCCCTTTGTGGCCTCCAGCACGCCGCGCAGCAGCATCACCGCGCCGGCCTTGCTGAGCGGTTCGTTCAGGTTGCCGCACTTGGGGCTCTGCACGCAGCTGGGGCAGCCGCTCTCGCACGGGCACTCGGCGACGAGCATCCGCGCCGCCGCGGCGAGGCTCTCGAAGGCATCGTAGCCCCGGCGTGACAGCCCGATCCCGCCGGGATACCCGTCGTAGACGAAGATGCTCGCCGCGTCGGTCTGCCAGTGCCACGGGGTGCTGAGGCCGCCGATGTCCCAGCGGTCGCACATCGCGTACAGCGGGAGCAGCGCGATGAGCGCGTGCTCGGCGGCGTGCAAGGAGCCGGGAGTCGCCAGCTCGTCGGTCTCGGCGATGCCGGCCACGGCGCGGTCGAGCACCGGCTGTGGGACCGCGAGCCAGAACGCCTGGGTCGTGAAGGTCTGTTCCGGCAGGTCGAGCGTCGTGGTGTCCATGACGTGGCCGTCGGTCAGGTCGCGGCGCTGGTAGGCGATCACCTGCTCGGTGACCTCGAGGTCGCCGGCGAAGAGGACGCCGCCGGGGAGTTGGCGTGAGTCCGCCTGACCCGCGATCACGACGTTCTTGTCCGTCTTGGCCTGCGTGTAGTAGCTGCCGTCGAAGTCGTCGATCATGACGACACGGTTCTCGAGGTCGAGGTGCTGTACGAGGTAGCTCCTGCCCAGGTGCAGGTACACGGCGCCGGGGTGACAGAAGCGGAAGACGCGCTCGCGTTCGACAGTGCCGATGACCTCGCCCTCCCGACTCTCCACGATGGCGAACTGCTCGTTGCTCGCGGTGCGCAGTCCGATGCCGGTGGCGGGGGAGTACGGCCTGGCCCAGACCAGACCGTCGTTGCGTCGCCGCAGCCGGCCCGCCTGCGCCAGCCGCTCCGCCTGCAGCAGGCCTTGCTCTCCGAAGTACGGCTCGTCGGCCGGCGTGAGCGCCCTCTCGTACGCCGCCGCCTCGAGGTGCGGCCCGCTGATGTGCGGGTTGTGCAGGTCGATGATCGCCTCCTCCACGCTGCGGCCGAGGAGTCGGTCCGGCTCGCGCATGAAGTACTGGTCCAGCGCGTCCTGGCCGGCCACCAGCACGGCGTAGCCGTGCCCGATCCGGCCGGCCCGCCCCCAGCGCTGCCGCAGGCTGGTGATCGTGCCGGGAAACCCGGTCACGATCGCGACGTCCAGGCTGCCGACGTCGATGCCGAGCTCGAGCGCCTGCGTGGCGATCACGGCATCGAGCTCGTGCGCGAACAGGCGGCGTTCGATGTCCCGCCGCTGCTCGGGCGTGTAGCCGGCGCGGTACGGCTGCACGCGCTCCGCCGCGCCCCGCTTGCCGCGGTCCTCGAGGCGGCGGCGGACGTGACCGTACACGAGCTCCGCCGCCTTGCGCGTCGGCGCGAAGGCGATCACGCGCGCCCCGGCGATCAGGCTCTCGGCGGTCACGTAGCTCGCCTCGGCGAGCGTGCTCCGCCGTGACCCTGCGGCCGGATCCTCGAGGGGAGGGTTCCAGAGCACGATCGTTCGCTCCGGGCGGGGCGCCTGATCCTCGTCGACGACGGTGAACGGCGCGCCGACGAGGCGCTCCGCAAAGGCGCCGGGGCGGGCGATCGTCGCCGACGTGAGTACGAACCGGGGGTCGGCGCCGTAGTGCGCGCAGAGCCGGCGCAGGCGCCGCACGACCTGGGCGACGTGGCTGCCGAAGACGCCGCGGTAGACGTGGGCCTCGTCGAGCACCACGTAGCGGAGCTGGTGAAGGAACTCCGCCCAGCGCTCGTGCGCGGGAAGGATGCCGACGTGCAGCATGTCGGGGTTGCTGAGGAGGATCGTCGCCGTGCGCCGCAGCTGGGCGCGCTGCTCGTGCGGCGTGTCGCCGTCGTAGATCGCAGGGACGACGCCGGGGACGCGCATGCTGGGTCAGCTTGCGCGCCTGGTCCTGGGCGAGCGCCTTGGTGGGGAAGAGGAAGAGGGCGCGTGCCTGAGGCTCCGCGGCGAAGGCCTCGAGGACGGCGAGCTGGTAGCAGAGGCTCTTGCCGCTCGCCGTCCCGGTGCTCACGACCACGTTCTCGCCGGCCGCGAGCGCGTCCCGGGCGGCGATCTGATGGCCGTAGAGCGTGTGCACGCCGGCGGCGAGGAGCGCGTCGCGCAGCGCGGGCGGCAGGTCCTCCGGAAGCTCGACGGAGCGGCCCCGCCGCGCCGCCTCGTGCGCCACGGCCACGATCTGCTCGTGGCCGCCGCCGGTGAAGAACGTCCGCAGCGTGGCGGCCGCCTTGGGAGTCATGCCGGCGTCAGTCCACCGCTTCATCCTACCCCGTCGTGCGGCGCCGGCCTCGGCCTGCGGTGGCTTCGGTCGTCCTTGCCCGACGGACCTCCGGAACGCGAAAGGGGCGCTTGCGCGCCCCTCCGCTCAACCTTCTGTGCCTCTTGGCGCTACCGCGCGATGCGCCGTCCCAGCGTCGAGCGTGAAGAACCACACGGTGCCGTCGTAGGACTTGTAGCCGCTGGTGGTCTTCACCGCCCCGATCCCGACGTTGCGGAAGGCCCTGGTGAGGATGACGGCGCGATGCGGTTTGGACGCCATCCAGGCCTTGATGACGGCCGCGTGGGGCTCGAGTACAGCCCGCAGCCGTAGTAGATGTTCTCTCCAGCCTTCCAGTACCTGTACCCCGTCCGCTTGTAGCCGTGGCTGATGATGCGCGAGGACCAACTCTGGCCGCTCGCCGAGGAGTGGCTGAAGTACTTCTTCTCGCCCATCTCGGCGGAGTGGGCGCGTGCGGCGCTCAGGAGCCTGGAGTGCGTCCGCACCTGTGGGAGGCCGTGCTTGGCGCGCTGCTTGTTGACGAGCGTGAGCAGCCGCTTTTCGTAGCTGTTGAGTGGCGTGTACGCGAGCGCCGGCGCGGCCAGCAGCAGCGTGCCAAGGATAGTGACCATGATGATGACGATTGGAGTCTTCACAACGCACCCCCGAGCCCAGCGCAGGCTTTGCACCCCTTCGGACCGCCAGCCCGCGATCCCTTACGGCACTGCTATCGGCCCGGCACCGGTGGGAGTTGAGGCGCGGAGCGCACTTTCCATCGTCTGCCGTGACAACGCGCCTGCGACGGGCGGGGCTCGCGGCGCGCCTTGCCCGGACCGGGCGCCACTGGACCGATGGCGGCCCCTGCCCAAGGTATCGAGGAGCGCGTGGGCGTCGCGGCCTGTCCCGTGACTCCTTCCGGGGACGTCCGGCCGACGGTGAGCGGCTTGCGGCCTGCGCGCGTGCGCTGTAGCTTGGGCTACGACATGCACACGAGCCCGGCCAATCAGCGACGCCGGCAGCAAGCCCGCCGTCGCCATCAGATTCGCCGCCGGCGTGTGGTCGCGCTGGTCGTTCTGGTGACCCTCACCTCTCTTGCGGTATGGGTCGCGTACGCCATCCCCGGCCAGACGCCGGCGCAGGTGCCCGCCGCGGCCGCCGAGCCGACCCTCGGGCGCACCGTGGAGTCGGACGAAGCCGTCGTGGTCGCTCGCGTCGACGACGTCGACGTCCTGCTCCCCGTGGCGCGGCAGGCGACGACGGCGGTGGCGTTCCATCCGGTGGACAACACGGATGCGGTCGCGTTCGAGCCGGTGGGCGACCGTCTCGGTGGAGGAGGCCTCGGCGAGAAGCTCGCCGACATCTTCGCCGGCGGCGGCGACATGCAGTACTACCTCATGGACGGCACGGGCGTCGAGCAGTCGTCGCCCAGCTCGGGTCTCGACGTCGGCGCCGTTCCCGGATCCCCGGTCCTCTCCCCGGTGGACGGCAAGGTCACGGCCATCAAGGAGTACAGCATCCTCGGTCGCCACGACGACGTCGAGATCGACATCCAGCTCGCCGGCGACTCGTCGCTGCTGCTGGTCGTCACCCACGTCGCCGAACCCAAGGTCGAGATCGGCGAGGTGGTGCAGCGAGGGACGTCGACCCTGGGTGCGGTGCGCGGCTTTCCCGCCTCGCTCGACCAGGCGCTCAGCCAGTACACCTCCGACAACGGCGACCACGTGCAGCTGGTCGTGCTGCGGGTGACGCCGGAGCTGAAGAGCCTGTGAGCGCGCTGGCCACCGTGCCCGCCGCAGCGCGCGCCGTGATCGGTGGTTCGGGATCCCTCGCCGCAGCCTTCCCGGGTGATCTCCACGTGGACGTTCGCACGCTCGAGACCGGCCTCGTCTTCGAGACGCCGTGGGGCGAGAGCCCTCCGTTCACGCTGTTCGAGCTCGGCGGTCAGCGCGCGCTGCACGTGAAGATGCACGGCTGGCGCAAAGGCGTCTCGCGCGGCCGGGCCTCGCGCCAGGTGTTCAGCGTGCTGCATCGCGCCGGCGTGAAGCGGATCCTCTCGGACGCCGGCGTCGGCAGCCTCGATCATCTGCTCGACCCCGGCGATCTGGTGGTCGTCGACGACTTCGTGGACATGACGACCGACCGCGACCGCTACGGTGTCGTCGCCGGCGACCACCTGCTGATCATGCGCGACGCCGTCTGCGCCACCGGACGCGAGGCGCTGGTGGGAGCCGCGCGGCGGCTGGCGCCGGAGCGCCGCGTCTTCGCGCGCGGCACGTACGTGGTGACCGAGGGACCGCGCTTCGAGTCTCCGGCCGAGGTCCGCTTCTCTGCAGACGCTCGGCGACGTCGTCGGGCAGAGCTTCTGTCCCGAGGTGTGGCTGGCCCGCGACATCGGCGCCTGCTACGCGGGCATCTACCTCATCGTCAACTACGGGGAGGGCGTCGTCCGCGAGTGGGAGCACGACGTGCTCGCTCAGATCTTCCGTGAGGACGCCGGGCTCATGGGCCGCATCCTGCTGGACGCGCTCGCGGACCTCCCTGCCGGCGACGACTGCCACTGCCGCGAACTTCGCAAGCCGACGCTTCTCACCTGACCTGTCGGGAGCGGTGGGGTGCTCGAGCGGTGGAGTCCCGCCGACGGTGCGCGCCGTCCGTTCGCGCGTCGTCAGCCGGTGATCGCCCAGGCGACCACCGCGATCAGGTTGAAGAGCCCGTGCATGGTGATGCACGTCCACAGCGACCCGGTCTGCCGGTAGGCCCACGCGAGCGCGAATCCGAGCGCGGCCAGCGGCAGGAAGACGTCGAGCTGCAGGTGCGCCAGCCCGAAGACGGCGGAGGAGGCGAGCGCTCCCCACACCCAGCCCCACGAGTTGGCGAACCCGCGAAAGAGAAAGCCGCGAAAGACGATCTCCTCGAAGAGCGGCGCCATGACCACTGCGACCAGCACGAACAGGCCGACTCCCAACTCGCTGCGCGGGAACTCGTTGATGATCTGCTGCTGTTCCGGATGCACGACGAGGTCGTGGACGATGCTCACCATGTAGACGGCGATGAGCCCCAGGGGCACCGTCCAGAAGATGGCCTTGGTCGGTCGCCGGAATCCCCACAGCGCGAGTCTGCGCCCGGCGTTCCTCAGCGAGAAGAGCCAGGCCGCCGTCGTCTGCCACCCGTAGAGGATGAGCGACCCTATGGCGAGCGCGGCGGCGCTGCCGGCGGTGACCTTTCCGCTGGTGCTCGACGCGGTGCCGGCGAGCAGCGCCACCAGATACAGCAGCGCCTCAGGCGCCGAGCCCAGCACGAGGCCGGCCACCGTCTGCGGCCACGCCAGCTCGCGTCCGGCAGGTAGAACGGCTCACCGGGGGAGGCGGCGAACGTGGCGGGCGCGGCCCCGGCGCCACCGTGGCCGGGCGGAGCCTCGCCGAGCGTGTCGGAGCGCGGCCCGACCGGTGTCGTCCCGGCCGGGCTCATGCCGCCGAGGACCGGCGGCGCTGCCGGCCACGGGTTCGGCCCCGGCGGCGACGGCGGCCAAGGCTGCGACCCGGCCGCCGGCGTCTGCGGAGCGGAAGTCCCGGCCCCGGCATCCGGGACGCCGCCTGGGGAGGTGCGCCCCGGCACCTCCGGCGGCGGGACGCGTCGTCCGTCCCCGGGCCGTTCGCCCTCGCCGCCGCCGGCGACCCCGCCCGTCTCGCTGTGCCCGTCGATCGCCTCTCCCTTCCGTTTGGCGTCCAGCCTACCGGGAACGTCACCAGAATGGGATTCCTCAGTCGCCCCGACCGTACCATGGCCGGGCGTCTCGCCGACGTACCCTGTGGGCCCTCCGCGTGCACGCCGGTCACGGAGGAGATCGTCGGCGGAGGAACGCAGCGCGACCGCCTGCTCTCCCCGGGCCGTCACGCCGGGGCGCCGCGCCTCGGCGCAGGCTGGATCCGTCCAGCCGCGCGGAGATGTGCGGTGAAGCGCTGCCGCCGGAGCTCAGCGCGCCGTCGTCCGTGGCGTCTCGCGCATCGATGGCCGCGGGTCGCGCGACGCGGTACGAGGCCCGGCGATGTCGCCCGCGGACGAACGGTGGTTTTGCCCGGCCGCTCCCCGCCTGCTATACTGCGCCGCCGTGGCCGCGACAGGCTTGCAGCCGCGTGCGGGAGCCGCCGGGAGGCGCGTTGACCCTCCTGCGGAGCGCTTGGTATTCTTACGTGCTTCTGTTTGAAAGGAAGACGACGTGCGTCAACTCGTCACGCTCGCTTGCCAGGAGTGCAAGCGTCGCAACTACCACACCAACAAGAACAAGAAGAACGACCCGGACCGCATCGAGCTCAAGAAGTACTGTCGCTGGTGCGGGACGCACACTGTGCACAAGGAGACGCGCTGAGCGTCTTCTCGTGTGCTTCCTAGGGCTGTAGCTCAATTGGTAGAGCACCGGTCTCCAAAACCGGGGGTCGGGGGTTCGAGTCCCTCCAGCCCTGCCAATGACCATCGGAGCGGTTGAGTGGCGAAGACTGCGAACAACAAGAAGGGCAACACGGGCAAGGCGAAGTCTTCGGGCAAGCCCGCCCAGAGCAAGAAGGCGGTGGCCAAGCGCGCCGACGCCAAGCCCGCGCGCGCCAAGTCGCAGCAGAAGCCCCAGCAGAAGGCCAAGGCGAGCCGCCCGGCCGAGAAGAGGGGCTTCATGAAGTTCCTGCGCGACGTGCGCGTCGAGATGGGCAAGGTCACCTGGCCGACGCGCAAGGACCTCGCCCAGTCGACGCTCGTCGTGCTCGTCGCCGTCGCCATTGCAGCCGCCTATACGGCCGTCCTCGATTTTGGCTTCTCCAAGATCATCGACGCGGTCGTCAACCTCCTCACCTGATCGGGTCCGCATGTACAGCTGGTACGTCGTCAATACCTATTCGGGCCACGAGAACAAGGTGAAAGCCAACCTGGAGCATCGGCGCCAGTCGATGCACCAGGAGGAGCGCATCCACCAGATCGTCGTGCCCACAGAGCAGGTCGTCGAGACCAAGGACGGCGAGAAGGTCACGACCGAACGCCGTGTGTTCCCCGGCTACGTGCTCGTGCAGATGGAGCTCACCGACGACACGTGGTCGCTGGTCAAGAACACCCCGGGCGTCACCGGGTTCGTCGGCGCCCAGAACAAGCCGGTCGCGCTCTCCCGCGCGGAGGTCGACCGCATCATGCATACCGCCTCGGTCGAGCGTCCCAAGCAGAAGGCCGAGTTCACGGTCGGCGAGGTCGTGCGCGTCACGGCCGGCCCGCTCAGCGATTTCTCCGGCGAGGTCGTCGAGGTCAACCTCGACCAGAGCCGGCTCAAGGTCATGGTGTCGATCTTCGGCCGCGAGACGCCGGTCGAGCTCGCCTTCGACCAGGTCAAGAAGACGTCCTAACCAGGAAGTAAGCGAGGCAACCCGTGGCCAAGAAGGTCCTCACCAAGATCAAGCTGCAGATTCCGGCCGGCCAGGCGAGCCCGGCCCCGCCCGTGGGGCCCGCGCTCGGCCAGCACGGCGTGAACATCATGGAGTTCTGCAAGTCGTTCAACGCCCAGACCCAGGCGTCGGGCAGCACCATCGTGCCGGTCGAGATCACCGTGTTCGAGGACCGCACGTTCACGTTCATCACCAAGACGCCGCCTGCCGCCGTGCTCCTGCGCGAGGCCCTCGGCATCGACAAGGGCTCGGGCGAGCCCAACCGCGACAAGGTCGGCACGGTCACCCGCGACCAGGTCCGCGCCATCGCCGAGACCAAGATGCCCGACCTCAACGCCAACGACGTCGACGCCGCGATGAAGATCATCGAGGGCACCGCCCGCAGCATGGGCGTCGAGGTAGAGAACTAGCTCATCACCCGAAGGCCGGGGTGGCTCCGCCGCCCGGCCGCCGACGTGGGAGGCGACCAGGTCGCCGCTTGCACCACAGGAGGTCACGCAGATGGCCAAGCACGGCCGCAAGTTCACCACTTCCCAGCGCACCATCGAGCCCGATCGCCAGTACACGCCGCTCGAGGGCGTGCGCCTGCTCAAGAGTCTCGAGGGCGCCAAGTTCGACGAGACCATCGAAGTCCACTTCCGTCTTGGCGTCGACGTGCGCCACGCCGACCAGATCGTGCGCGGCACCACCGTGCTCCCGCACGGCACCGGCAAGGAGATGCGCGTCGCCGTCTTCGCCGAGGGCGACAAGGCGCGTGAGGCGGAGGAGGCCGGCGCCGACGTCGTCGGTAGTGCCGACCTGGCCAAGCAGATCCAGGAGGGCGTCTTCGACTTCGACATCGCCATCGCGACGCCGGACATGATGGGCACGGTCGGCAAGCTCGGCCGCATCCTCGGCCCGCGTGGACTCATGCCGAACCCCAAGTCCGGCACCGTGACGTTCGACGTCGGTAAGGCCGTCAGCGACGCCAAGGGCGGCAAGGTCGAGTACCGCACCGACCGCTCAGGCATCATTCACCTGAGCATCGGCAAGAAGTCGTTCACCGAAGAGATGCTGGTCGAGAACTACGGCGCGGTGCTCGGTGAGATCGTCCGCGCCAAGCCCGCCGCCGCCAAGGGCAAGTACATCAAGAGCGTCCACATCGCCGCGACCATGAGCCCGAGCATCGAGCTCGACCCGGCGCGCACGCGGGACCTCTTCGAGGGCTGAGCCTGAGCGGGGGCGCCGGCCGCCGCGGCAGTTGCCGGCGCCCCTCCGCTGTTCTATACTGCCGCTTCGTGGCGCGCCTTGCGCGCCGCGGCCGATGAAGGTCGGTGCTCCTCCGGGAGCAGAATGGATCCACACGGGTCCGCCACCCGAGGCGAGACGAGCAGGACGCCAGATGTCCGTGCCCGCTTCCGCATCGGGAGCGGGTTTTTTGTTGCGACTGCGAGGTCGAGATGCTGAGAAACGAGAAAGACGCTGTGATCGCCGAGGTGACCCAGCTGCTCACGGACACGGAGAACCTGTTCGTCAGCGACTACCGCGGCCTCACGGTGGCGGAGCTCGCCGAGCTCCGCGGCAAGCTGCGCGAGAGCGGCGCACGCTTCAAGATCGTCAAGAACACCCTGGGCGGCATCGCCGCCGACAGGGCGGGCCGCGAACCGGTCAAGGGGCTCATGTCCGGTCCGACTGCGGTCACCTTCTGCGGCGACGACCTGGTCGGCGCCGCCAAGGCTCTCGCCGATTTCGCCAAGACGCACCCGCAGCTCGAGGTGCGTGGCGGCCTGCTCGACGCGAGCCTCATCGACCCGGCCGACGTCAAGGTCGATCGCCAGCCTGCCGCCGCGCGACGTCCTCGTCGCCCAGCTGGTCGGCACCATGGCGGCGCCGATGACGGGTCTGGTCACCGTTCTTCAGGGCACGATCAGCGGATTTGTCCGTGCTCTCGATCAGGTGGCGCAGCAGCGCGCCGCCGCCGGCGAGGCGTGAGCCGCAGCCGCACCATCCTGTCCAGCAAGGCTTTCAAGCCCCACGTGAGGTGAACTGACAATGGCAGACAAGGCTCTTACGAAGGACCAGTTGATCGAGGCCATCAAGGGTATGACCGTGCTCGAGCTCAGTGAGATGGTCAAGGCGCTCGAGGAAGAGTTCGGCGTCAGCGCCGCGGCGCCCGTCGCCGTGGCCGCGGCTCCGGCCGCCGGCGCCGCCGAGGCCGCTCCGGCCGAGGAGCAGACCGCGTTCGATGTGATGCTCACCGCCTTCGGTGACCAGAAGATCCAGGTCATCAAGGTCGTGCGCGCTCTGACCGGTCTCGGGCTCAAGGAGGCCAAGGACGTGGTCGAGGGCGTGCCCAGCGCCATCAAGGAAGGCGTGACCAAGGACGAGGCCGAGGATGCCAAGAAGCAGCTCGAGGACGCCGGCGCCAGCGTCGAGATCAAGTAGAGAGCTTCTCAGCGTCATCGCAGTGACGCCCGAAGGGCCCGGGCCGGCGATCGCCGGCCCGGGCCCTTCGGGCGTCTGCGAGCGGTCGCGCGGAGCATGTGAGGTCTCGTGCCGTCTGCGCCGAGCTCGCCATGCGGGGTTCCCGCAGCCTGCTCTTGCATCACGCCCGTCGTTGTGGTAAATTTTTGGGCCGTGCGTTACCCGCGGCCATACCTCGATTCCTCTGGTGTGGTGTGCTTCTCTTTCCCGGTCACCGCGTAAACAGAGGAGACTCGCTTGAACGAGCCCCAGGCGCCTCGCGTGCGTACGTCGTTCGCCAAGCTCGAGCAGCCGCTCCCGCTCCCCAATCTGATCGACATCCAGCGGAAGTCGTGGGAGTGGTTCTTGAGCGACGGTCTCAGTGAGACCATCGCCGACATCAACCCCATCAAGGACTACTCCGAGAAGCTGCTCGTGCAGTTCGGAGAGCACCAGTTCGGGGAGCCGTCCAAGTCGCTGGCCGAGTGCCGCAACAAGGACATGACCTTCTCCGCCCCCCTCACGATGAAGGTCGCCTTCATCAACGAGGAGACGGGCGAGATCCGCGAACAGTCCGTGTTCATGGGCGACTTCCCCATGATGACCGAGCGCGGTACCTTCATCATCCACGGCACCGAGCGCGTGGTCGTCACGCAGCTGGTGCGCTCGCCGGGCGCCTACATCATGGAGCCCAAGCAGGCCGAGCGCGAGAAGCAGGTCCTGGTCGCCAACCTCATGCCCCAGCGCGGCTCGTGGCTCGAGCTCGAGATCGACAAGAAGGGCACCGTGAACGTGCGCATCGACCGCAAGCGCAAGTTCCCGGTCACCGTGCTGCTCCGTGCCATGGGCTACGGCGCCAACGACGAGCTCCTCGCCCTCTTCGACGACTCCGTCTACATGCGCAACACCATCGAGAAGGACACGACCGGCTCGCAGGACGAGGCGCTGGTCGAGCTCTTCCGTAAGCAGCGCCCCGGCGAGCCGCCGACGCTCGACGGCGCCACGGCGATGCTCAAGGGTCTGTTCTTCGACCCCAAGCGCTACGACCTCTCGCGCGTCGGCCGGCACAAGCTCAACGTCCGCCTGCACAATCACATCAAGCCCGCCGACCGGCCGGACGCCGACGTGCGCGTGCTCGTGAACGAAGACATCATCGAGCTCATCAAGCGGCTCATCTCGCTGCCCAGCAAGCTCGGCGTGCCGGACGACGCCAAGGACTACGCCGCTGAGGCGAATGCGTTTCTCGCCACCAGGCGCGAGGAGATCGCCCACGAGATCGACGAGTACGAGCACTTCGGCAACCGCCGTCTTCGCACCGTGGGCGAGCTCGTGCAGGACGCGTTCCGCATCGGTCTCGCGCGCATGGAGCGTGTCATCCGTGAGCGGCTCACCACCGAGGACCCCGATACGATCGTCCCGGCGACCCTGGTCAACATCCGCCCCGTCGTGGCGGCTCTCAAGGAGTTCTTCGGTTCGTCGCAGCTGTCGCAGTTCATGGACCAGACGAACTCACTGTCGGGCCTGACGCACCGTCGCCGTCTCAGCGCTCTGGGCGCCGGCGGCCTGACGCGCGAACGCGCGCCGATCGAGGTCCGCGACGTGCACCCGACGCACTACGGGCGCATGTGCCCCATCGAGACCCCGGAAGGCCCGAACATCGGCCTCATCGGCTCGCTCGCTTCGATGGCCACCGTGGACGAGTTCGGCTTCATCCGCGCGCCCTACCGCAGGGTCGTCAAGGGCAAGGTGAGCAACGAGATCGTCTACCTCGACGCCTCCGAAGAAGAGGAGGAGATCGTCGATCCCAAGACCGGCGAGATCCGCTACGTGACCATCGCCCAGGCGAACGCACCCTTCGACGCCAAGACCGGCAAGTTCGCGAACGAGCTCGTCCTCGCGCGCTCTCGCGCCGGCGCCGACATCGTCAAGGTGCCGCCGGCCGAGATCGACTACATGGACGTCAGCCCGACGCAGCTCGTGTCGGTGGCCACGGCGCTCATCCCGTTCCTCGAGCACGACGACGCCAACCGCGCCCTCATGGGCTCGAACATGCAGCGCCAGGCCGTGCCGCTCCTGAACGCCGAGGCCCCGTACGTCGGTACCGGCATGGAGTTCCGCGCCGCCACCGACACCGGTGACGTGGTCATGGCCGAGCGCGGCGGCAAAGTCGCCTACGTCGACGCCGACCACATCGAGGTCGACGCCGGCAAGGGCCAGGTCGACACGTACGACCTCGTCAAGTTCATGCGCTCCAACCAGGGCACGCTGATCCACCAGAAGCCCATCGTCTTCCCCGGCGACAAGGTGCCCGCGGGCGCCGTCCTCGCCGACGGGTCGTCGACGGACAGCGGCGAGCTCGCGCTCGGCCGCAACCTCCTGGTCGCGTTCATGAGCTGGGAGGGCTTCAACTTCGAGGACGCCATCATCCTCAGCGAGAAGGTCGTGAAGAACGACCTCCTCTCCTCCATCCACATCGAGGAGTACGAGGTCGACGCGCGCACGACCAAGCTGGGCGACGAAGAGATCACCCGCGACATCCCCAACCGCTCGGAGGAGTCGCTCAAGGACCTCGACGAGCGCGGCATCGTGCGCATCGGCGCCGAGGTCAACTCCGGCGATCTCCTGGTCGGCAAGGTCACACCCAAGGGCGAGACCGAGCTCACCGCCGAGGAGAAGCTCATCCGCGCCATCTTCAAGGAGAAGGCACGCGAGGTCCGCGACACCAGCCTCAAGGTGCCGCACGGCGAGGGCGGCAAGGTCATCGACGTCAAGATCTTCAGCCGCGAGAACAACGATGAGCTCCCGCCGAGCGTCAACGAGCTCGTCCGTGTCTACGTCGCCAAGAAGCGCAAGATCGCCGAGGGCGACAAGCTCGCCGGACGCCACGGCAACAAGGGCGTCATCTCCAAGATCGTCCCCGAAGAGGACATGCCGCATCTCGAGGACGGCACCCCGGTCGAGATCATCCTCAACCCGCTCGGCGTACCGAGCCGCATGAACATCGGCCAGGTGCTCGAGACGCACCTCGGCTGGGCGGCGCATGCCGGCTTCCAGGCCGACGGTGGGCGCGGCAACACGCCGGCGCGGGTCGCGTCTCCTGTGTTCGACGGCGCCACCATCGAGGAGGTCGACGGGCTGCTCATCCGCAGCAGCGAAGAGACCCTCGACAACCCGGTCGAGTTCAAGATCAACCGCAAAGAGCCGCTGGGCCGTCAGTGCTCGGGCAAGGTGTGGCTCTACGACGGCCGCACCGGTGAGCGCTTCGACAACAAGGTCACCATCGGCTACATGTACATCCTCAAGCTGCTGCATCTCGTGGACGACAAGATCCACGCGCGCAGCACCGGCCCCTACTCGCTGGTCACGCAGCAGCCGCTGGGCGGCAAGGCCCAGTTCGGCGGTCAGCGTTTCGGCGAGATGGAGGTCTGGGCGCTCGAGGCGTACGGCGCTGCCTACGTGCTCCAGGAGATGCTCACCATCAAGTCGGACGACACCGTGGGCCGCGTCAAGGCCTACGAGGCGATCGTCAAGGGTGAGAACATCGCCAAGCCCAACATCCCCGAATCGTTCAAGGTGCTCATGAAGGAGATCCAGAGCCTCGCGCTCGACATGAGCGTCCAGAGCGAGGCCGGCGACGTGCTCGAGGTGCGCGAAGAGGACGACGATCTCCTCCGCGCCGCCGAGGAGCTCGGCATCGACCTCAGCGCCGGCCTGCGCCGTCAGCAGGCCGAGGCCGGCGAGCTCGAGCAGGTCGGCGTCGACTCGTCGGCCCTGCAGGACGTCATCGGCGCGGGCAGCGAGTCGGCGGAGGCGGTCACCGAGAAGGTCGAGGTTGATGACACCGCGGCGGCGACGCAGGACCTCTTGGCGGCCGCGGCCGCGCTGTCCGGCGAGGCCGAGACGCTCGTCGCCGACGGCGACGTGCCGCCGGACCTCGACGACATCCTGGAGATCGACGTCGCGGATCCAGAGTCCGACGACGCCGACACCGACGAAGACTGACCCCGCCTAGGCAGAGGGAGCGACAGTGATCGATATCAACAACTTCGACTCGATCCGTATCGGGCTGGCATCGCCGAAGCAGATCGAGGCGTGGTCCAAGGGCGAGGTCACCAAGCCCGAGACGATCAACTACCGCACGCTCAAGCCCGAGCGTGACGGTCTGTTCTGCGAACGCATCTTCGGTCCCACCAAGGACTGGGAGTGCTACTGCGGCAAGTACAAGCGCGTGCGCTACAAGGGCATCATCTGCGAGCGCTGCGGCGTCGAGGTCACTCGCGCCAAGGTGCGTCGCGAGCGCATGGGCCACATCCGGCTCGCCGCCCCGGTGAGCCACATCTGGTTCTTCAAGGGCGTGCCGTCGCGTATGGGGTACCTGCTCGACATCGCCCCCAAGGAGCTGGAGAAGGTCCTGTACTTCGGCGGCAGCTACGTGATCATCTCGGTCGACGCCGAGCGCCGCGACAACGACCTCCTGATGCTTCAGGAGAAGATCGACGAGATCAAGGCGCGCTACGATCTCTACGCCGAGGCGCGTCGCGGCGCCATCGAAGCGATGCACGACGAGATCGTGGCCATCCTCGACGGCGAGCGTGAAGCCGACGCCTTCCACGTCGACAGCGACCCCGAGGATGAGTTCGGGTACTTCAACTACTTCGACATCTTCGAGTCGTACCGCCGTGTGGCCGTCAACGCCGCGTCGCTCGGCCCGGACGAGATGAAGCTCCAGCGCACCAAGGTAGACAAACTGCGCGACGACTACGTCGACCGTGGCTTCAAGAACGTCGAGCACGCCAAGGAGCAGATCGACAAGGCGTGGGACCAGTTCAAGACCATCTCCCCGCGCGAGGTCATCGGCGACGAAGCGGTCTACCAGCAGATGGAGCGTATGTTCGGCCGAGAGTACCGGCTACGAGCCGGAGAGCTTCGGCGTGTACTTCACCGGTGGCACCGGCGCCGAGGCCGTGCGCGAGCTTCTCAAGCGCGTCGATCTTGAAGCCGAGGCCGCGGAGCTGCGCGAGACGATCCAGACCGCCAAGGGCCAGCGTCAGGCGCGCGCCGTCAAGCGGCTCAAGGTCGTCTCGGCCTTCCTCCGCAGCGGCAACCACCCTGAATGGATGATCCTCGACGTGATCCCGGTCATCCCGCCGGAGCTGCGGCCGATGGTCCAGCTGGACGGCGGCCGGTTCGCGACCAGCGACCTCAACGACCTGTACCGGCGCGTCATCAACAGGAACAACCGCCTCAAGCGGCTGCTCGACCTGCAGGCGCCGGACATCATCGTGAACAACGAGAAGCGCATGCTGCAGGAGGCCGTCGACGCGTTGTTCGACAACGGCCGCCGCGGTCGCGCCGTGACGGGCCCCGGCAACCGCCCGCTGAAGTCGCTCAGCGACATGCTGAAGGGCAAGCAGGGCCGCTTCCGCCAGAACCTGCTCGGCAAGCGCGTCGACTACTCCGGTCGCTCCGTGATCGTGGCCGGGCCGCACCTCAAGATGCACCAGTGCGGCCTCCCCAAGATGATGGCGCTGGAGCTCTTCAAGCCGTTCATCATGAGCCGCCTCGTGGGCCGCAAGATGGTCCAGAACATCAAGGCGGCCAAGAAGATGGTCGAGTCGATGGTGCCCGAGGTGTGGGACATCCTCGAAGAGGTCATCACCGAGCATCCCGTGATGCTCAACCGCGCGCCGACCCTGCACCGCCTCGGCATCCAGGCGTTTGAGCCGCTGCTCGTCGAAGGGAAGGCCATCCAGATCCACCCGCTCGTCTGCGCGGCGTTCAACGCCGACTTCGACGGCGACCAGATGGCCGTCCATCTGCCCCTGAGCTGGGAGGCCCAGGCCGAGGCCCGGGTCCTCATGCTCAGCACCAACAACATCCTTTCGCCGGCGCACGGCAAGCCCATCGCCGTGCCCAGCCAGGACATGGTCATCGGCGTGTACTACCTCACGTACCACGCCGACGACGACCTGAGTGAGGCGCAGCCGGATCACTTCGGCGAGCAGTTGCACGCGTACGCCGGCTACGACGAAGTCCAGCGTGCCTGGGAGCAGCGCATCCTCGACCAGCGCGAAGTGCCCACCAAGCGCGAGGCCGGTATCGCCGAGTTCACGCGTCGCCCGATTCTTCTGCGTCTGCCGGGCGGCCGGCGCGTCGTCACGACCATCGGTCGCGGCCTGTTCAACATGCGCGTCGAGGAGGGTCTGCGCGAGGTCCTCGGCGACAGCTACCAGGGCGACTACACGTACATCAACTACACGATGACCAAGAAGGGGCTCGCCGCCTTCATCAACAAGCTGGTCGCTCTCTACGGCGCCAACAAGGTGGCCCGCATCCTCGACGTGTTCAAGGAGGTCGGCTTCCACTTCGCGACCCGCGCCGCGGTCACCGTGTCCAAGAACGACGTCGTCGTCCCCGCCAAGGAGAAGGCCGAGATCCTTCTGCACGCACGAGGCCATGGTCGACCAACTCCGCGACGAGTACAACAACGGCTTCCTCTCCGAGGAAGAGCGGCGCGGCAAGGTGCAGGAGATCTGGCGTGAAGCCGACGTCCAGATCACCGCGGCCACCAGGGCCAACTTCAACCCGCTCAACCCCATCTACATGATGGCCACCTCCGGGGCCCGCGGCGACATCAAGCAGATCCGCCAGCTCGCCGGCTGGCGCGGTCAGATGGCCAATCCGAAGGGCGAGATCGTCGAGCAGCCCGTCAAGTCCAGCTTCATCGAGGGTCTCTCCGTGCTCGAGTTCTTCATCTCGACCCACGGCGCCCGCAAAGGTCTTGCCGACACCGCCCTGCGCACCGCCGACTCCGGGTACCTCACCCGGCGTCTGGTGGACGTGTGCCAGGACGTCACGGTCAGCGACGTCGACTGCGGCACCAAGGAATGGGTGCCGATGTCGCCCTGGTCGCGTCGCCGTGAGGAGAACCCGGACCTCGAGGGCACGACCCTCGCCGAGGACGTCAGGCGGCCGCGCAGCGACCGCGTCGTGCTCAAGAAGGGCGAGAAGATCGGCCCGGCGCAGATCGGCCTGCTCCGCGAGGTCTACTCCACGCTGCCCAACGCCAAGGTCAAGGTGAAGAAGGGCAAGGCGGCCGGCGCGCAGATGGCCGTGTGGACCCACGAGCCCAACGAGAACCTCCTCGGGCGGCATCTCGGCGACAGCGTCGTCGAGGAGACCACGGGCGAGGTCGTGTTCGACCGCGACACGCACATCGACGTCGCGACTCGCGACCAGATCCTGGACGTTCTCGCGCGCAGTTCGCAGACCGACCCCATGGTGCCGGTCCGCAGCGTGCTCAAGTGCGACGCCGAGATCGGCGTTTGCCAGAAGTGCTACGGGTACGCGCTGGCCAACAACGCTCCCGCCGAGATCGGCGACGCCGTCGGCCACGTGGCAGCGCAGTCCATCGGCGAGCCGGGAACGCAGCTCACGATGCGCACGTTCCACACCGGCGGTATCGCCGGCGCCGACATCACCCACGGCCTTCCGCGCGTCGTCGAGCTTTTCGAGGCGCGCAAGCCGAAGGGCGTGGCGCGCATCGCCGAAGTGACCGG
Organism: uncultured Thermoleophilia bacterium; assembly: GCA_963699725.1. GTDB lineage: Bacteria > Actinomycetota > Thermoleophilia > UBA2241 > UBA2241 > CAIXSE01. Next base: position 388,731 of record CAVOVA010000005.1, on the reverse strand, counting down.
GCGCGTGGCCATCGAGGACACGGAGCGCGGCTGCAAGGTGACGATCACGCCGGACGAGGGTGCGGCCAAGGAATACACCTTCGCCGCCCGCCGGACGCACGTGCTGGTCGAGGACGGCGACTGGGTCGAGGAGGGCACGCAGCTCTCGCCCGGTTCGCTCTATCCGGCCGACGTGCTCAAGCACGCCGGCGCGACGGCCACCGAGAAATACCTCGTCAACGAGGTGCAGGAGGTCTACCGTTCGCAGGGCGTCGAGATCAACGACAAACACATCGAGCTCATCGTGCGGCGCATGATGCGCAAGGTGCGCATCGCGACCGCCGGCGACACCAACTTCCTGCCCGGCCAGCTCGTCGACCGCTATCAGTTCACCGCGGAGAACGAGCGCATCGCCGGAGAGCGCGGCGAGCTCGCCGAAGCCGAGGAGATCATCCTCGGCATCACCAAGGCTTCGCTGGCCACCGAGAGCTTCCTCAGCGCGGCCTCCTTCCAGGAGACCACCAAGGTGCTCACGGACGCGGCCATCGAGGGCAAGGTCGACAACCTCGCCGGCCTCAAGGAGAACATCATCATCGGCAAGCTCATCCCCGCCGGGACGGGCCTGCGTCGCTACCGCGGCGTCGAGATCCACCCCGCGGGCCGGGCGGAGGCGCTGACGGAGGCCGACCGTCTCCTCACCAGCGACCCGGCCTGGGGCTTCGAGAGCGACGGCGAGTGACGACCAGACGAACCTGAGAACAGTGCGGGGCTGCGGCCGCGGGTGCCAGATGTTGCGACCGCAGCCCCGTTTCGCTAGACTACGTGGCCGCTGTCCGCAGCGGCAGGCCAGAGAGACCAGAGAGGTCAGATGACAACCATCAGCCAGCTCGTCCGCAAGGGGCGTGAGAGCAAGTCCAAGCGTTCGAAGACGCCGGCGCTCAAGGGTTCGCCCCAGAAGCGCGGCGTGTGCACGCGCGTCTACACCGTGACGCCCAAGAAGCCGAACTCCGCCCTGCGCAAGGTCGCCCGCGTCAGGCTGGTCAACGGCATGGAGGTCACGACCTACATCCCCGGCATCGGCCACAACCTGCAGGAGCACTCAGTCGTGCTCGTGCGCGGCGGACGTGTCAAGGACCTGCCGGGCGTGCGCTACAAGGTCATCCGCGGGTCTCTCGACGCCTCCGGCGTAGCCGACCGCAAGAAGGCGCGTTCGCGCTACGGATCCAAGTCGAAGGGGTGAGGTAGACCATGCCGCGCAGAGGCACGATCACGCGTCGGGAAGTCCTCCCGGACCCCGTCTACAACAGCAAACTGGTCACGCAGGTCATCAACAAGGTCCTGCTGGACGGCAAGAAGGGCACGGCCGAGCAGATCGTCTACGGCGCGCTCGAGATCGTCCGCGAGAAGACCGGTCGCGACCCGGTCGACGTGCTCCAGGACGCCATCCAGGCGCTCACGCCGCACCTCGAGGTACGCAGCCGGCGAGTCGGCGGCGCCACCTACCAGGTGCCCGTCGAGGTGCCGGGACGCCGCGCCCGCACGCTGGCCATCCGCTGGCTCGTGAGCTTCGCCCGCGACCGTCGAGAGAAGGTCATGGCCGAGCGGCTTGCCGCGGAGATGCTCGACGCTCTCGCCGGTCAGGGCGGCGCGTTCAAGAAGAAGGACGACATCTTCCGCATGGCGCAGGCCAACAAGGCTTTCGCACACTATCGCTGGTAATCCGCCGGAGGCCCCTCACTGACCTTCGTCGGTGAGGGGCTTTCGCATGGAAGGAACACAGAAGAGGCATGCGACAGTATTCGCTCGACAACACCCGCAACATCGGGATCATGGCGCACATCGACGCCGGCAAGACCACGACGACCGAGCGCATCCTGTACTACACAGGGAAGACGCACAAGATCGGCGAGGTCCACGAGGGCGCGGCGGTGATGGACTGGATGGCGCAGGAGCAGGAGCGCGGCATCACCATCACGTCGGCCGCGACCACTGTCTTCTGGCGCGACACGCAGATCAACATCATCGACACGCCCGGGCACGTGGACTTCACCATGGAGGTCGAACGCAGCCTTCGCGTGCTCGACGGCGCCATCGCCCTCTTCTGCTCCGTCGGCGGCGTGGAGCCGCAGTCGGAGACGGTGTGGCGCCAGGCGGACAAGTACGGCATCCCGCGCATCGCCTTCGTCAACAAGATGGACCGCATCGGCGCGGACTTCTACCGCGGCCTCGAGATGATGGTCGACCGCCTGGGGGCCAACCCCGTGGCGCTGCAGATCCCCATCGGCCGCGAGGCCGACTTCCGCGGCATGATCGACCTCATCGAGATGAACGCCATCGTCTATCAGGACGAGCTGGGCACCGATTTCGAGATCACCGATATCCCGGACGATCATCGCGAGCTGGCGGACGAGTATCGCCTCAAGCTCATCGAGGCGATCGCCGACCACGACGACCATCTCCTCGAGACCTATCTCGACGGCGGCGTGATCACGCCCGCGCACATGCGTGAGGTCATCCGCCAGGCCACGCTCGACATCAGCATCACCCCGGTGATGTGCGGCTCGGCCTTCAAGAACAAGGGCGTGCAGCCGCTCATGGACGCGATCGTCGACTTCCTGCCCTCTCCTGCCGACGTGCCCGACGTCATGGGCATCCGGCCGGACGGCGAAGAGGTCAAGCGGCCGACCGCCGACGACGCGCCCTTCTCTGCGCTCGCCTTCAAGGTCGCCGTCGACCCGTACGTGGGCAAGCTCACGTACTTCCGCGTCTACTCGGGCACGCTCAAGGCCGGTTCCTATGTCTTCAACGCCAGCAAGGAGAAGCGGGAGCGCATCAGCCGCATCCTGCAGATGCACGCCAACCATCGTGAGGACCGCGACGAGATCTACGCGGGCGAGCTCGCCGCGGCCGTCGGCCTGAAGATCACCGGCACCGGCGACACGCTGAGCGATCCGTCCAAGCCGGTCATCCTGGAGTCGATGGAGTTCCCCGAGCCGGTCATCGAGGTGGCCATCGAGCCCAAGACCAAGGCGGACGAGGAGAAGCTCGGCAACTCGCTGCAGCGCCTCGCCGAAGAGGACCCGACCTTCCGCGTCCACACGGACGAGGAGACCGGCCAGACGATCATCGCGGGCATGGGCGAACTCCACCTCGAGATCATCGTCGATCGCCTGGTCAGGGAGTTCGGCGTCGACGCCAACGTCGGCAGGCCGCAGGTCGCCTACCGCGAGACCGTCCGCAACAAGGTCGAGAAGGTCGAGGGCAGGTTCGTGCGCCAGAGCGGCGGTCGTGGCCAGTACGGCCACGTGCGCATCGACATGGAGCCCAACCCGCCGGGCGGCGGCTACGAGTTCGAGAGCAAGATCATGGGCGGCGTCGTTCCCAGGGACTACATCCCTTCGGTCGACGACGGCATCCAGGAGGCCATGAGCACCGGCGTGCTCGCCGGCTACCCGATGGTCGACATCAAGGTGACGCTCGTCGACGGCAGCTACCACGAGGTCGACTCGTCAGACATGGCGTTCAAGATCGCCGGGTCGCTGGCGTTCAAGAACGCGGCCCAGAAGGCCAAGCCCGTCCTGCTCGAACCGATGATGGCGGTGGAGGTCGTCACACCCGCCGACTTCATGGGCGACGTCATGGGCGACATCAACTCGCGGCGTGGTCACATCGACGGCATGGAGCCGCGCGGCAACGCGCAGGTGATCAACGCCACGGTGCCGCTCTCGACCATGTTCGGCTACGCCACCGATCTGCGCTCGTCGACGCAGGGGCGGGCCACCTACACCATGCAGTTCAAGCACTATGCCGAAGTGCCCGCGTCCATCGCGACGGAGATCGTCGCCAAGGTGCGCGGTGGATGACCCCCGTGAACGTCACGACGTTTGCCCAAGCATGGCGCCGTCGTGTATACTGCCGACCTTTGGTGCGGCAGGCAGCCGTACCGCTTTTTGTGTGACCTCAACCTCCGGGTTTCGGGAAAAGGAGTAGCAGACATGGCCAAGCAGAAGTTTGACCGCAGCAAGCCCCATATGAACGTGGGCACCATCGGTCACGTCGACCATGGCAAGACCACCCTCACCGCTGCGATCACGCTCGTGCTGCACAACCGCGGTGGCAATACCGAGTTCACCGCGTTCGACATGATCGACAAGGCGCCGGAAGAGCGCGAGCGCGGCATCACCATCGCCACCGCGCACGTCGAGTACGAGACCGACAAGCGCCACTACGCGCACGTCGACTGCCCGGGCCATGCCGACTACATCAAGAACATGATCACGGGCGCGGCTCAGATGGACGCCGCGATCCTGGTCGTGGGCGCCGACGACGGCCCCATGCCGCAGACGCGCGAGCACATCCTGCTCGCCCATCAGGTGAACGTGCCGAACATCGTCGTCTACATGAACAAGACCGACCTCGTCGACGACCCCGAGCTCATCGAGCTGGTCGAGATGGAGGTCCGCGAGCTGCTCAGCGAGTACGAGTTCCCGGGCGACGACCTGCCGGTCATCAAGGGCTCCGCCCTCAAGGCGCTCGAGTGCGGCTGCGGCAAGGAAGACTGCGAGTCGTGCGGCAGCATCATCGAGCTCACCAACGCCCTCGACGAGTACCTTCCCGAGCCTGAGCGCGACATCGACAAGCCGTTCCTCATGCCGGTCGAGGACGTCTTCACCATCACCGGCCGCGGCACCGTCGCCACCGGTCGCGTCGAGCGCGGCATCATCAAGGTCGGCGAGGAGATCGAGATCGTCGGCATGCGCGACAAGCCGATGAAGACCACCGTCACCGGCGTCGAGATGTTCCGCAAGCTCCTCGACGAAGGTCGCGCCGGCGACAACATCGGCCTGCTGCTTCGTGGCACCAAGCGCGAGGAGATCGAGCGCGGCATGGTCTGCTGCAAGCCGGGCAGCATCACCGGCCACACCCACTTCCTGACGCAGGTGTACGTCCTGTCCAAGGACGAGGGTGGCCGCCACACGCCGTTCTTCAACGGCTATCGCCCGCAGTTCTACTTCCGCACGACCGACGTGACCGGCGTCATCACCCTCGAAGAGGGCGTCGAGATGGTCATGCCGGGCGACAACACCGTGATGGAAGTCAAGCTCATCACGCCGATCGCCATGGAAGAGGGTCTGCGCTTCGCCATCCGCGAGGGCGGCCGCACCGTGGGCGCCGGCGCCATCACCAAGATCATCGAGTAGACGAAGGACCAGATCGGGCCGGGCGTGCATCCTGCACGCTCGCGTGCACGACACGCCCGGCCGCGTGAACAGGACAGAGAAGGCGAGAGTGGCACAGCAGAAGATCCGCATAAGGTTGAAGTCATACGATCACGAGTTGATCGAGCGTAGCGCGCAGTCCATCGTGGAAACGGCGCAGCGCAGCGGCGCGACCATCTCCGGCCCCGTGCCGCTCCCCACGGAGAAGAACGTGTATTGCGTGATCAAGAGCCCGTTCAAGGACAAGGACTCACGCGAGCACTTCGAGATCCGTACGCACAAGAGGCTCATCGACATCCATCAGCCGACGCCCAAGACCGTCGACCAGCTGATGCGTCTCGATCTGCCGGCCGGTGTCCACATCGAGATCAAGCTGTAGAGCTATGACGGGCATCATCGGCAAAAAGATGGGCATGACCCAGCTGTTCGACGACGACGGCAACGTGATCGCCGTCACCGTCGTGCAGGCGGGTCCCTGCCCCGTCACTCAGGTGCGCACCCTCGACAACGACGGCTATGAGGCCGTGCAGCTCGCGTTCGAGGAGTGCAAGGACAAGCACATCAGCAAGCCTGAGCTGGGCCACCTCAAGAAGGCGGGCCTGAAGCACGGCATGCGGCACCTCGTCGAGTTCGACGGCGTCGGCGACCTCAAGGTCGGCGATACCGTCACCGTCGAGGCGTTCGAGGACGGCCAGGCCGTCACGGCTGCCGGCATCAGCAAGGGCAAGGGATTCCAGGGCACGATCAAGCGGCATAACTTCTCCCGCGGCCCGGAGACCCACGGTTCGCACAACGTAAGACAGCCGGGTTCCATCGGCGCCAGCGCGTACCCGAGCCGCGTGTTCAAGGGCATGCGCATGAGCGGGCACATGGGGGCGCGTCGCGTCACCCAGCAGGGTCTCAAGATCGTCCGTCGCGACGTCGAGAACAACCTGCTGCTCATCAAGGGTTCCGTGCCGGGCGCCAAGAACTCCGTCGTCGTCATCAAGGGTAGGTAGCAGTGACCGCCGACGAGACCAAGAAGACTCCCGACGTCGATTCCGCCGCCGAGCCCGAGAAGACCGAGGCTGCTCCGGCCGAGAAGAAGCAGGTCGAGAAGAAGCCGGCCGCCAAGAAGGCTCCGGCGAAGAAGCCGGCCGCCGCGAAGGCCGCCAAGCCGGCTCCGGCGAAGGCCGACACAGCCGAGAAGCGCGTGCCTGCCACCAAGAAGGCTGCCGCGAAGAAGGCCGCCCCGGCCGAGGACGAGAAGCCGGAACCCAAGAAGGCAACCGCCAGGAAGCCGGCTGCGAAGGCCGCCGCCAAGCCCGCGCCGAAGCGCGCCGCCGCAGAGGCCGCCGCCGAGAAGCCGGCCGCCGAGCGGCCGCCGAAGAAGCCGGCCGCCGAGAAGACCGCAGCGGAGGCCCGCAAGGGCGCCGCCGGGGTTGCCACCGTGGTCGATGTCTCGGGCAAGCAGCTCGAGGAGCGCAAGCTGACGGACGCCCGCTTCGCCGTGACGCCCGACGTCAACACGCTCCACCTGGTCGTGCGTGCCGAGCAGGCCGCGCGTCGCAGTGGCTCGGCATCGACCAAGACGCGTGGCGAGGTCAGCGGCTCCACCGCCAAGCTCTATCGCCAGAAGGGGACGGGCCGCGCCCGCGCCGGCAGTGTCAAGTCGCCGATCCGCACCGGCGGCGGCGTCGCCTTCGGTCCCAGGCCGCGCAGTTTCGAGTTCAAGATCAACAAGAAGGTCGCCCGCAAGGCGCTCGCGATGGCGCTGAGCGAGCGGGCCGCCCACGGCCGCGTGTTCGTGGCCGCCGGCCTGGAGCTCGACCAGCCGAGCACGCGCAGTGTCGAGGAGTTCCTCGTGAACCTCGACTGCCCGGCGCCCGTGCTCGTGGTCACCCACGACGAGTCGGTCGTCCTCAAGTCGGTCCGCAACCTCCCGTACGCCGAGGCGTCGGAGGTGGCCGCCCTGTCCACCGAGCAGGTGCTTCGCGCCCGCTCGCTGGTCCTCACCGAGAAGGCGTTCGCCGCCCTGAACGAGGCCTGAGTCATGGTTGAAGCAGAGAAGATCATCATCCGGCCGATCATCAGCGAGAAGAGCTACGCGCAGATCGACCACAGCCGGTACACGTTCGAAGTGCACCCCGACGCGCACAAGACGATGATCGCCCAGGCGATCCATGAGCTGTTCAACGTGACCGTCGTCGGCGTCAGCACCGCCAACGTGCGCCCCAAGCCGAAGCGTCGTGGCATGACCAAGGGACGCACCTCGGCGTGGAAGAAGGCCGTCGTGCAACTCGCGCCCGGCGACAAGATCGAATTCTTCGAGGGCAGGTAATGGGCATCAAGAGATTCAAGCCGACCTCGCCCGGCCGCCGCTTCATGACGGTCGACACGTTCGAGGACATCACGCGCAGCGAGCCGGAGCGTTCGCTGATCGCGCCGCTCAAGAAGAACGGCGGCCGCAACGGCTACGGCAGGATCACCACCCGTCACAAGGGCGGCGGTCACAAGCGGCGCTACCGCCTGGTCGACTTCAAGCGCGACAAGGACGGCGTGCCGGCGAGGGTCGCTCACATCGAGTACGACCCGAACCGTTCGGCGCGCATCGCCCTGCTCCACTACGCCGACGGCGAGAAGCGCTACATCCTTGCGCCGAAGGGCCTCGTGGTGGGCGACACCGTCGAGTCAGGCGCCGGCGCCGACATCAAGGCCGGCAATGCGCTGCCGCTCGAGAACATCCCGTCCGGCACGACGATCCACAATATCGAGCTCCAGCCCGGCCGCGGCGGACAGCTTGGTCCGCAGCGCCGGAACGAGTGCGCAGCTGCAGGCGAAAGAGAAGGGATACGGCGTCGTCCGTCTCCCGTCCGGCGAGCTGCGCCGCATCCGCCTCGCGTGTCGCGCGACGGTGGGCGAGCTCGGCAACGCCGATCACTCGAACCTCTCCGGCGGCAAGGCGGGCCGCACCCGCTGGCGCGGCGTGCGCCCGACCGTGCGTGGTACGGCGATGAACCCCGTCGACCACCCGCACGGCGGCGGCGAGGGCAAGACGACGGCCGGTCGTCATCCGGTCACTCCGTGGGGCGTCCCCACGCTGGGCTATCGCACGCGCTCCAATCACAAGTCGTCAGACAAGTTCATCATCCGCGGCCGCAAGCGCGGCAAGCGCGGGTAAGGCAGGAGGCACCTTTTGAGCAGGTCAGCAAAGAAAGGTCCGTTCGTCGAAGAGCGCCTGATGCAACGCATCGGGCAGATGAACGCCGCCGGCCAGAAGAAGATGATCAAGACCTGGTCGCGGGCCTCGACGGTCTTCCCCGACATGGTCGGTCACACCATCGCCGTCCACGATGGGCGCAAGCACGTGCCCATCTTCGTCAGCGAGTCCATGGTCGGTCACAAGCTGGGTGAGTTCGCTCTCACCCGCACGTTCCGCGGTCACATCAAGGGCGACCGCTCGGCGAGAAGGTAAGCAGGCATGGCAGTACAAGCACAGGCGAAATACGTTCGTGTCGCCCCGCGCAAGGTGCGTGAGGCAGCCGACCTCATCCGCGGCAAGTCCGTGGCCGAGGCGCGCAGCACGCTCTTCTTCGCCAATCGCAACTCCGCCCGTGTCGTCGCCGCGGTCCTCAACTCCGCAGTGGCCAACGCCGAGCACAACAACGCCCTGTCGGCCGACGATCTGTATGTCAAGGAGGCTCGCGTCGATGAGGGCCCGACCCTCAAGCGGTGGCAGTTCCGGGCCATGGGCCGCGTGAACCGCATCCGCAAGCGCAGCAGCCACATCACCATCGCGGTCGAGCAAAGGGAGGGCCGTTCCTAATGGGCCAGAAGGTGCATCCCGGCGGCTTCCGCGTCGGCATCATCCACGACTGGAAGTCGCACTGGTACACGGAGAAGGAATTCAAGCAGTTCCTGGCCGAGGACGAGCGCATCCGCCTGCACATCCTGGGCAAGCTCTCTCACGCCGGTCTGTCACGGATCATCATCCGCAAGGACCAGAACAACATCACCATCGACATCCACACCGCGCGCCCCGGCATCGTGATCGGGAAGAGCGGCTCCGAAGTCGACGCGCTCCGCAAGGAGATCCACGCGATGACCCGGAAGAACGTCCAGGTCAACATCATCGAGGTCAAGCGCCCCGAGCTCGACGCCGTGCTGGTGGCACAGTCCATCGCCGAGCAGCTCGAGAACCGCGTGAGCTTCCGGCGCGCCATGAAGCGCGCGCTCACCAGCGCCATGCGTTCCGGCGCCGCCGGCATGCGCGTGCGCTGCGGGGGTCGCCTGGGCGGCGCCGAGATGGCGCGCAACGAGCACTACAGCGAAGGCCGTGTCCCGCTGCACACGTTGCGCGCGGACATCGACTACGGCTTCCGCGAGGCCCGCACCACCTTCGGCCGCATCGGCGTGAAGGTCTGGATCAACAAGGGCGAGATCCTGCCCGAGGGCTATCCGATGGACGAGGCCAAGGCACGCCAGGAGCGTGACGAGCAGCGCCGTGACGACCGCGGTCGCGACCGTCGCGGCCCGCGTCGCGACGGCGGTGCCGGGCGTGGCCCCGGCGGTCCCGGGCGTGGTCCCGGCGGTCCCGGGCGTGGCCCTGGCGGTCCCGGGCGTGGCCCCGGCGGTCCCGGTCGTGGTCAGGGCGGTCCCGGCGGTCGTGGCGGCCAGCAGCGTTCAGTCGGCCCCAAGGCACCCATGGGTCGTCAGGCGCCGGACCGCTCTGCGGCTCCCAAGCCGGCCAAAGACGCGCCGAAGACCGAGGCCAAGCCCGACGTGAAGCCGGCCGACCCGACCACCGAGCAGAGTAGCTGACGGGAGAGGACGTAGACGATGCTCCTGCCAAAGAGAGTCAAGCACAGAAAACAACAGCGCGGCCGCATGGCCGGCACCGCCAAGGGCGGCACCAGCGTCGAGTTCGGCCAGTACGGCCTCAAGGCGATGGAGCGCGGTTGGATCACCAACCGCCAGATCGAAGCCGCCCGTATCGCCATGACGCGCCACATCAAGCGTGGCGGCAAGGTCTGGATCAACGTGTTCCCGCACAAGCCGGTCACGCGGAAGGCCGCAGAGACCCGCATGGGCGGCGGCAAGGGATCGCCCGAGTCTTGGGTGGCAGTGGTCAAGCCCGGCAAGGTCGTCTTCGAACTTGCCGGCGTCAGCGAACCCGTGGCCCGCGAGGCCATGCGCCTCGCGGCGCACAAGCTGCCCATCAAGTGCAAGTTCGTGACCAGGGAGGGCAGTCTCTTTGAAGGCTAGCAAGCTCCGCGAGCTCTCCGACGCCGAGCTCATCGTGCGCCTGAAGGATACGCGCAAGGAGCTCTTCAACCTGCGCTTCCAGCATGCCACCGGGCAGCTCGACAACCCGATGAAATTGAACGCGACGCGCCGCGAGATCGCCCGCCTGCTCACCATGCAGGCCGAGCGGGAACTCGAGCGCACGGCAGCCGGTGGTGAAGCCTGATGGCGACGACGAAGAAGACAGACAGCGGCAAGCCCGCTCCCAAGCAGTCCGCGGCCCGCAAGCCCGCGGCCAAGAAGGCGGCGAAGAAGGCCGCCCCCAAGAAGTCGGCCGCGAAGAAGGCCGTTGCTCCCGCCGCGAAGCCGGAGAAGAAGGTCTCCGCCGCGCGCAGCAAGGCGAAGGCTGAACGCAAGGCGCCCGAGAAGGTGCCGGGCCGCAAGGAGCGTCGTGGCGTCGTCGTGAGCGACGCCATGGACAAGACGATCGTGGTGCGCATCGACGTGGCCCAGAAACACCAGCGGTACGGCAAGGTCGTTCGCCGCTCGAGCAAGCTACACGCTCACGACGAGCAGAACGCGGCCGGTGTCGGCGACCTCGTACGGGTCGTCGAGACGCGCCCGCTGAGCGCGACCAAGCGGTGGCGCCTCCTCGAGATCCTCGAGAAAGCCAAGTAAGAACGCCGGCAGAGGAAGCAAATGATCCAGGTTGAGTCCAGACTACGAGTCGCCGACAACACGGGCGCGCGCGAGATCCTCTGTATCCGGATCCGCGGCGGCTCCAGGCGGCGCTATGCCACGGTCGGCGACATCATCGTCGGTACCGTCAAGGTCGCCACGCCCGGCGGCAGCGTCAAGAAGGGCGAAGTCGTGCGCGCGGTCGTCGTGCGCACCAAGAAGGAGTTCGGTCGCAAGGACGGCACCTACATCGCGTTCGACGAGAACGCCGCCGTGCTCATCGACAACCAGAACAACCCGCGAGGGACCCGCATCTTCGGGCCCGTCGCCCGCGAGCTGCGCGACAGGAACTTCATGAAGATCGTGTCGCTCGCTCCTGAGGTGCTGTGATGGCCAACATGAAGATCAAGAAGGGCGACCAGGTCAAGGTCATGAGCGGCAAGGAGGCGGGGAAGACCGCCAAGGTGATGAGCGTCGACATCGAGAAGGGCCGGGTCGTCCTCGATCGGCTCAACATCGTGAAGAAGCACACCAAGCCGAACCCGAAGACCAACCCGCAGGGCGGCGTGATCGAGCGCGAGGCGCCGATCGACGCGTCCAACGTGATGCTCGTCTGCCCCGCGTGCGGCCAGCCGACCCGAGTGGGGTACCGGCTGACCGAGGGTGGCGGCAAGGTCCGCACATGCCGCCGCTCCACGTGCGGCAAAGACATCGACAAGGCGTAGGGCGATGGCCAGGCTCAAAGAGAGATACTTCAACGAGATCGTGCCCGAGCTCAAAGAGGAGCTCGGCTACCGCAATGTGATGGAAGTCCCGCGGGTCACCAAGGTCACCCTGAACATGGGTGTCGGTGAGGCGAAGACGAATGCCAAGCTGCTCGACGACGCGGTCGAAGAGCTCGCCCTGATCACCGGCCAGCGGCCGGCGATCACCAAGGCGCGCAAGTCGATCGCCGGCTTCAAGCTCCGCGAGGGCATGTCCATCGGCTGCCGCGTGACGCTGCGCGGCGAGCGCATGTACGAGATGATCGACAGGCTCGTGTCGATCGCCCTGCCGCGCATCCGCGACTTTCGCGGCATCGATCCCGGTCAGTTCGACGGGCGCGGCAACTTCGCCATGGGCGTTCGCGAGCAGACCATCTTCCCCGAGATCGACTACGACTCGGTGGAGACGTTCCGCGGTCTCAACGTCGTCATCACGACGACCGCCAAGACGGACGAGGAAGGACGTGCCTTGCTGACCAAGCTCGGCATGCCGTTCCGTTCCAACTAGGAGCAGCTGAAGCATGGCCAAGACATCCCTCGTGGTGAAAGCCGGGCGCAAGCAGCGCTACAAGACGCGCGAGTACAACCGTTGCCAACGCTGCGGCCGCCCGCGCGCCTACTACCGCAAGTTCGGGCTCTGCCGCATCTGTCTGCGCGAAGTCGCGCACCAGGGCGTCATCCCGGGTCTGACCAAGTCGAGCTGGTGAGGAGGCGAGGACCATGTCAATGACGGACCCCATCGCCGATATGCTCACGCGCATCCGCAACGGCAGCACCGCGCGGCACAGCACCGTCGAGATCCCGGCCTCGAAGATGAAGTCCGAGATCGCTCGTCTCATGACGGAGCAGGGCTACATCGCCGGCTACGACCAGAAGCAGGGCGAGCACGGCGAGATCATCATCGTCGAGCTCAAGTACGGCAAGAACCGGGAACGCGTCATCTCGGGCATCAAGCGTGTCTCCAAACCTGGGCGTCGTGTGTACGCCAAGAAGGAGTCGTTGCCCAAGGTGCTCGGCGGGCTCGGCACAGCGATCATCTCCACTTCCCGAGGCCTCGTCACCAGTGCCGAAGCGCGCAAGCTCGGCCTGGGCGGCGAAGTCATCTGCTTCATCTGGTAAGGACGGCACATGTCGAGGATCGGAAAAGCCCCAATCCCGCTGCCCAGCAGCGTGGACTTCAGTTACGACAACGCCGTCGTCACGGTGAAGGGCCCCAAGGGGGAGCTCACCCAGCGGGTTCCGCGCGAGATGATGGTCGAGGTCGGCGACGGCGTCATCGAGGTCAAGCGGCCCACCGACAGCGGCCAGCATCGCTCGCTGCACGGGCTCACGCGGACGCTCATCGCCAACATGGTGACCGGCGTCACCGACGGCTTCGAGAAGCGTCTCGAGATCGTCGGCGTCGGCTACCGCGCCAGCGTCAAGGGCGATGCCCTTGAACTGCTGGTCGGCTACAGCCACCCGGTGGTCATCGAGCCGCCGGAGCACGTCACCTTCGAGACGCCACAGGCCACCGTGGTCGTCGTGAGGGGCATCGACAAGCAGGTCGTCGGCGAAGTCGCCGCCAAGGTGCGGTCCATCCGGCCGCCCGAGCCCTACAAGGGCAAGGGCATCCGCTATGCCGGCGAGTACGTCCAGCGCAAGGTCGGCAAGCGCGCCTAAGCGCTGCCTGAGAGAAGAGGAACGACCAGAAGATGAGCGCAACCACCATCAGAGAAGCCCGAGCCCGGCGCAAGCGCCGTATCCGCGGGCGCATCAACGGCACGACCGAGCGCCCGCGCGTCTCGGTGTTCCGCTCGAACAAGGCGATCTACGCCCAGCTCGTCGACGACGTCGCTGCGGCGACGCTTGTCGCCGCCCGCTCGGCGGAGATCGACGGCTCCGGCCTCAAGAAGGCCGAAGTCGCCAAGAAGGTCGGCGAGCTGCTGGCGCAGCGGGCCAAGGACAAGGGTATCGAGCGCGTCGTGTTCGACCGCTCGGGCTATCTGTATCACGGCCGAGTCAAGGCTCTCGCCGAGGGCGCCCGCGAGGGCGGCTTGGTTTTCTGACAAGGAGAATAGGACCCCGTGGCTAGAGGATCATTCAGCGAAGGCAACGAGCTCAAAGAGCGCGTCGTCGATATCAACCGCGTCGCCAAGGTCGTCAAGGGCGGCCGGCGGTTTTCCTTCACGGCCCTGGTCGTCGTCGGTGACGAGAACGGTCACGTGGGCGCCGGCTACGGCAAGGCGCGCGAAGTGCCGCTGGCGATCCAGAAGGCGATCGAGGACGCGAAGAAGAACCTGTTCACCGTGCCCCGCTACAACGGCACGACCACCACGCACCAGGTGACCGGCCGCTACGGCGCCGCCCGTGTGCTGCTCAAGCCGGCCGCGCCCGGTACCGGCGTCATCGCCGCCGGAGGCGTGCGTGCCGTGCTCGAGCTCGCCGGCGTCCGCGACATCCTCACCAAGTCGCTGGGCACGACGAACCCGATCAATCTGGTGCGCGCGACCGTCGCGGGCCTGCAGTCCCTCAAGACGCCCGAGGGTCAGGCGCGCCTGCGCGGCATCTCCGTCGCTCAGGTGCTCGGCCTCGACCAGCGCGAGCCGGAGACCGGCGAGGCCGCCGCTCCCGCCAAGGAGGCCTGAGGCGCATGGCGAGCTACATCGAGATCACTCAGGTCAAGAGCACCATCGGCCGCAAGCCGGATCATCGCGGCACGGTGCGCGCGCTGGGCCTCAAGCGTATCCGTCATACCGTGGTCCACGAGGACACCCCCGTGATCCGCGGCATGGTCAACAAGGTCGCGTACCTCCTCGAGGTGCGCCCGGCAGCGAAGAAGTCGTGACATGGCTGAAGAACTAGGACTCCACAACCTGCGCCCGAACCCGGGCGCCACCAAGGCCACCAAGCGCCTCGGCCGCGGCAAGGGCTCCGGTCAGGGCAAGACGGCCGGCAAGGGTCACAAGGGCTACAACGCCCGCTCCGGCGGCGGCGTGCGCCCGGGCTACGAGGGCGGGCAGATGCCGCTCTACATGCGCCTCGGCAAGCTTCGCGGCCCGCACATGAAGAAGAGCATGCCCATCGGGCCGTTCCGCACGTATGCGGTCCCGGTCAACGTCGGCCGCCTTGCCCACGCGTTCGCGGCCGGCGACGACGTGACGCCGGAGGCGCTCGTCGCCAAGGGTATCGTCAAGAACACGCGCACGCCGATCAAGGTGCTCGGCGGCGGCGAGCTCACGGTGGCGCTCAACGTGCGCGTCCACATGTACTCCCGCAGCGCCGTCGAGAAGATCGAGGCGGCCGGCGGCAAGGCCGAGCTACTCTGACCAGCGCCGGGGGGAATCCGTGAACAACAAGCTCTGGCAGTCGCTCGCCAACGCCTGGAAGATCCCGGACCTTCGCACGAAGCTCCTCTTCACGGCGGCGATGGTCGCGATCTACCGTTTCGGCGCGTACGTGCCGGTCCCGGGGATCGACATCACCGCCCTGAAGCAGTTCTTCGAAGAGGGCAGGCGCCGGCGTCGTCGGGTTCCTCGATCTGTTCTCCGGCGGCGCGCTCAGTCGCGTCGCGGTGTTCGCTCTCGGCATCATGCCGTACATCACGGCGTCGATCATCATGCAGCTCCTCACCGTGGTCATCCCCAAGCTCGAGGAGCTGGCCAAGGAGGGCGAGCAGGGCCAGAAGCAGATCACCAAGTACACTCGCTGGCTCACCGTCGTCCTGTCGCTGGTGCAGTCGTTCGGCTACATCGTCCTGTTCCGCCAGTACAATGCGCTGCCCGACCTCAACTGGTGGCGGGCGGCGCTGATCGTCTCCAGCCTCGTCGCCGGCGCGGTCATCGTCATGTGGCTCGGCGAGCTCATCACGGCGCGCGGCATCGGCAACGGCATGTCGATCATGATCTTCATCAGTATCGTGTCGAGCATTCCGTCGGGTGCGGCGCAGCTCTTCACGTCGAGCCTGCGTGGCGATCCTTCTGTTCGCGATCATCGCCCTGGCGGTCGTGGTCGGCGTCATCTGGATCACGACCGGCGAGCGGCGCATCCCCGTCCAGTACGCCAAACGCGTGGTCGGACGCCGCATGATGGGCGGTCAGAGCACCTTCATCCCGCTCAAGGTCAACATGGCTGGTGTGATCCCGGTCATCTTCGCGTCGTCGGTGATGATGATCATCCCGACGTTCGCCCAGTTCCTGGGCACGAGCGGCGTGGGCGGCTGGTTCACGCGCACGTTCGGGCCGAGCACCTTCCTCTTCATCCTCTTCGAGGCCATCCTCATCATCATCTTCACCTACTTCTACACCGCGGTGACGTTCAACCCGATCGACCAGGCCGACAACCTCAAGAAGTACGGCGGGTTCATCCCCGGCGTGCGTCCCGGGCGGCCCACCGCGGAGTACCTCGACCGCATCCTGACGCGGCTGACGTTCCCGGGAGCCTTGTTCCTGGCCAGCCTGGCGGTGCTGCCGTGGCTGCTGTCGCGGCCGCCGATCAACTTGCCGTTCTACTTCGGCGGCACCTCGTTGCTCATCGTGGTCGGCGTCGCGCTGGACACGATGCGGCAGATGGAAGCGCAGCTCCTCATGCGGCACTACGAAGGCTTCCTGAAGTAGGGGGCGCATCGTGAGCACCCAGCACAACGTGATCCTCCTGGGCGGTCCCGGAGCCGGCAAGAGCACTCAGGCCGAGCGCATCGATCGCCGACTTCAAGATCCCGCACATCTCCACCGGGGAGATGCTGCGCGCGGCCGTCGCCAAGGGCACCCCGATGGGTCTCGAGGCGCGGGAGTCCATGGAGACGGGCGCGCTCGTCCCGGACGAGGTCGTGATCGGAGTCGTGCACGAGCGGCTCGCCGAGCCCGACGCCGCTGAGGGCTTCCTCCTCGACGGCTTCCCGCGCACGATCCCGCAGGCGGAAGCGCTGGACGCGATGCTGGCCGAGGCGGGGCGCGCGGTCACGCACGTCGTGCTCATCGACGTTCCGGCCGACGAGCTGGTGCAGCGCATCGCCGACCGGCGCTGCTGCGCCGTCTGCGGCAAGCTCTACAACCTCACGTTCGACCCGCCCGAGAACGACGGCGTCTGCGCCGTCGTCGGTGGCGAGCTCGTGCAGCGCACCGACGACATCGAGGAGACGGTGCGCAGTCGCATCCGCATCTATGAAGACCAGACGGCGCCGCTGATCGGCTACTACACCGACCGCGGTCTGCTCAAGAGCGCGTTCGGCGGCGGTATGCGGCCGGACGAGGTCTACGCACAGGTCCACCAGATCCTGGTGGGCTGACGCGGCGTGATCGTTCGGAAGTCGGCAGCCGAGATCGCCAAGATCGCCGCCGCGGGTGCGGTCCTCGCCGACTGCATCGACGCTCTGGTCGAGGCGGCCGCGCCTGGAGTCACGACGGGCGAGCTCGACCGGCTCGCCGAGCGGTTCATTCGCACGCATCGTGGGACGCCGACCTTTCTCGGGTACCGGGGCTTCCCGGCGTCGATCTGCGCGTCGCCGAACGACATGGTGGTCCACGGCATCCCCGGCAAGTACCGCGTCTTCGAGGGTGACCTGCTCAGCATCGATGTCGGCGTGACCATGGATGGCTATGTCGCCGACTCCGCCGTCACGCTGCCGATGGGAGCTGTCGAGGCGGAGGCGCAGCGGCTGCTCGACGTGACCGCCGAGTCGCTCGAAGCAGGACTTGCCGAGTGCCGCGAAGGCCGGCGTCTGGGCGACATCTCGCACGCTGTGCAGGAGGTCGTCGAAGCGGCGGGATTCAGTGTGGTGCGCTCACTGGTCGGTCACGGCGTGGGGAGGGAGATGCACGAGGATCCGCAGATCCCCAACTACGGTGATCCCGGGCGCGGCCCGCGGCTCGAGGAGGGCATGGTGTTCGCCATCGAGCCCATGGTCGACGCCGGGGGCTACGACGTCGTGGTCGCCGAAGACGGATGGGCGATCCACACGGCCGACGGGTCGCTCTCGGCGCATTTCGAGCACACCGTCGCCGTCGGCAAGAAGGGCCCGCAGGTGCTCACGCGCCGCCGGTCGGAGAAGGGCGGCGCGGCAGAGTAGCAGGACCGCGTCCAGGCGCGGGCCTCGGCCGCCGCGTCGCGCACGAGCGATGTGGTTTGTGAGCCACGCCGTTTGTGGTAGTATGTCAGGCCGCTGTCTGTCGACGAGTAGGGAGTATGGCGAACAAAGAAGAAGCCATCGAGATCGAAGGCGAGGTTGTCGAAGCTCTGCCGAACACCATGTTCCGGGTGCACCTCGACAACAACCACGAAGTGCTCGCCCACATCTCGGGCAAGATGCGCATGAACTACATCCGCATCCTGCCCGGCGACAGGGTCAAGGTCGAACTGTCGCCCTACGACCTCAGCAGAGGCAGGATCACGTACCGGTTCAAGTAGCGGCCGCCAGCGGTCGCCCGGAGGTGGCGCGCGGCCGTTTCAGGCTCGCCGCGCTCCAGCGAGGATCACCGATGAAGGTAAGAGCGTCAGTCAAGCAGATGTGCGAGAAGTGCAAGATCATCCGCCGTCACGGCACGGTGCAGGTGATCTGCTCGAACCCGCGTCATCGTCAGAGGCAGGGGTAAGTCCGCATGGCACGTATCGCAGGCGTCAACATCCCGCCGCAGAAGCGGGTCGAGATCGGGCTCACGTACATCTTCGGCGTCGGTCGCTCGACCTCCAACAAGGTGCTCACCATCGTCGGGATCGACCCGAACACCAAGGTGCGCGATCTCACCGAAGAAGAGATCATCCAGCTCCGCGACGCCATCGACCGTGAAGTCACCGTCGAGGGCGACCTTCGTCGTGAGCGTTCGCAGAACATCAAGCGTCTGATGGACATCGGCTGCTACCGGGGCATCCGCCACCGTCGTGGCATGCCGGTGAACGGGCAGCGCACGCGCACCAACGCGCGCTCCCGCAAGGGCCCGAAGAGGACGATCAGCGGCAAGCGCAAGAAGTGACCGCAGGATAGCGGAGGAGTAAAGCAGAGTGGCCAAGCCCCAGAGAGCCAAAGGTCGTCAGCGCCGCAGGGTCCGCAAGAACATCGCGGTGGGCCAGGCGCACATCAAGACATCGTTCAACAACACCCAGGTGACGCTCACCGACAAGGAAGGCAACGTCATCGCGTGGGAGAGCGCCGGGTCGGTGGGGTTCAAGGGTTCCCGCAAGAGCACCCCGTTCGCCGCCCAGGTCACGGCCGAGTCCTGTGCCAAGAAGGGCATGGAGCACGGCCTTCAGAAGGTCGAGGTCTTCGTTCGCGGGCCGGGTTCGGGTCGCGAGACCGCGGTGCGCTCGCTGCAGGCCGCCGGCCTGGAGATCATCAGTGTCAAAGACGTGACGCCGGTGCCGCATAACGGCTGCCGCCCGCGCAAGCGTCGCCGGGTCTAGGAAGGTCCACGTGGCGAAAGATACGTCAGCACAGTGCAAACAGTGTCGCCGTGAGGCAGAGAAGCTCTTCCTCAAGGGAGAGCGCTGCCTCACGGACAAGTGCGCCGTCGAACGGCGCTCATACCCGCCGGGCGAGCACGGCCGCGGCCGCATCAAGCAGAGCGAGTACCTCCTTCAGCTTCGCGAGAAGCAGAAGGCGCGCCGCTACTACCAGGTGCTCGAGAAGCAGTTCCACCACTACTACGTGACCGCCAGCCGCAAGGACGGCATCACCGGTGAGACCCTGCTCAAGCTGCTCGAGATGCGGCTTGACAACGTCGTGTACCGTCTCGGCTTCGGCGCCTCACGGCGCCAGGCTCGTCAGCTCGTGCGTCATGCGCACTTCACCGTGAATGGTCGCAAGGTCGACATCCCGTCGTACCAGGTGCGTCCCGACGACGTCGTCGCGGTGCGCGCCAACAGCAAGGCCGTGGAGACCGTGCGCGCCGCCACCGACCTCACGTCGTCGGTGTCGCCGTGGCTCCTGGCCGACCACGACAACCTTACCGGCAAGGTCCTTCGCGCTCCCGAGCGCGACGAGATCGACGCGCCGGTCCAGGAGCAGCTCATCGTCGAGCTGTACTCCAAGTAATCCGCTGCAGCAACGTATCCGCGGCGAAGACTCTACAGGAGGCCAGTTGCTACAGTTTCAGATGCCCAACATCACCCGCGAGCAGCTCGCCGGCAACCGGGCGCGCTTCGAGGTCGAACCGCTCGACCGTGGTTTCGGGCATACGTTCGGAAACGCGCTGCGCCGGGTCCTGCTGTCGTCGCTCGAAGGCGCAGCCGTCAGTTCCGTCAAGATCGAGGGTGTCGCCCATGAGTTCACGACGATCAAGGGCGTCAAGGAAGATGTCACCGACATCATCCTCAACCTCAAGG
This sequence comes from uncultured Thermoleophilia bacterium, assembly GCA_963699725.1. Classification (GTDB taxonomy): domain Bacteria; phylum Actinomycetota; class Thermoleophilia; order UBA2241; family UBA2241; genus CAIXSE01. Next base: position 368,573 of record CAVOVA010000005.1, on the reverse strand, counting down.
AGCTGGTCTGCCGGCTGCACGGTGAGCTCGACGAAGTCCAGGTGCGTCTGTACAAGGACAAGCCCGGGAAGGTCGTGGCGGCCGACGTCGATATTCCGGCCGAGCTCGAGATCCTCAACCCGGACCATCACATCGCCACGCTCTCGGACGGCGGCGCGATCGAGATGCTGCTGACGATCCGTCGTGGCACGGGCTACGTCTCCGCTGAGGGCAACAAGACGCCCGAGACGGTGATCGGCGTCATCCCGATCGACTCGATCTTCAGCCCCATCAAGCGCGTCTCGTACCACGTCGAGAGCGCCCGTGTCGGGCAGCGGACCGACTACGACAAGCTCATCCTCGACATCACGACGAACGGCGCTCTCATGCCCGAGGAGGCGCTGCGCCAGGCCGCCGAGAACCTCGTCGACCGGATGTCGATCTTCACCGACCCCGACCGTACGCGCTCGAACGAGGAGTTCCCGATCGAGGGGCTCACCGCGACGCCGAACGGCGGTGGCATGGACGACGTGCTCATCGAGGAACTCGAGCTCGGCGTTCGTTCGTACAACTGCCTCAAGCGCGAGGGCATCCAGACCGTCGGCGACCTGGTCTCGAAGACCGAGGCCGAGCTGCTCAACATCCCGAACTTCGGCAAGAAGAGCATCGACGAGGTCAAGGACAAACTCACTGAGCGCGGGCTCTCTCTCCGGGGTGACGACTGACATGCGCCATCAGAACTCAGGCCGCAAGTTCAACATGGCCCCGAGCCAGCGCCGGTCGCTGCTCTCGGGCCTCGCGTGCCAGTTGCTCGAGCACGAGAAGATCAAGACGGGCGTCGCCCGTGCCAAAGAAGTCCGCCCTATGGTCGAAGAGGCCATATCGCTGGGCAAGCGCGGCGACCTCCACGCGCGGCGGCAGGCGATCGCCATGCTGCGCAACAAGAAGATCGTGTACAAGCTGTTCAACGACGTCGCGCCCCGCTACGCCGACCGCAACGGTGGCTACACGCGGATCATCAAGCTCGGGCCGCGCCCGGGCGACGGCAGCGAGCAGGCGTACATCGAGCTGGTCTGACGGCCGGCCGCAGAGGACGCGGGGAGGGGCGGGCGGCCGAAGGGCTGCCCGCCCCTCGTCGTCTCTGGGGCCGTTCGGCCGGTCGCCCTGCGCCGTTCGGCGACCGTCGGCGGCGATGCGGTAGGCTTCGCTGGTCATGACGTCAGCCGCCGGATCGCCCAACGCAGCATCCTCCGCAGCGCCGCTTCTCGTGTTGCGCGACCTCCACTATCGCTACCCTGGCGCGCATGCGGAGGCGCTGGCCGGGCTGGATCTCGAGGTCAGAGCGGGTGAGTTCCTGGCCGTGGTCGGCGCCAACGGATCGGGGAAGTCGACGCTGGCGCGCTTGCTCGGCGGCCTCGACAAGGCGACGTCGGCCCAGCGCGCCGCCGCCTGCGGCCACGACCTGCTCACCGATCGCGGCCGGCAGGACGCGCGACGCGACGTGGGCGTGCTGTTCCAGAACCCGGAGAACCAGCTCGTGGCCGAGTGCGTCGAGGACGACGTGGCGTTCGGTCTCGAGAACCTTGCCTGGCCGCCGCCGGACATCCGTGACCGGGTCGACGAGATCCTCGAGCGATTCGGGCTCGTGGAGCTTCGCAAGCGCGAGCCGCACCTCCTGTCCGGCGGGCAGAAGCAGCGGACCGCGCTCGCCGGCGTGCTTGCGGTGCCGCGACGCGTTCTGGTGCTGGACGAGCCGACGGCGATGCTCGACCCGGTCGGCCGCGCCGAGGTGCTGGACGCGGTCGAGGCGCTTCGCGCCGACGGACTCGCCGTCGTCTTCGTGACCCAGGAGATGGACGAGGTGGTCGGAGCGGATCGGGTGGTCGCGCTCGAGAACGGAGCGATCGTGTACTCGGGAGACGTCGCGGGGCTGTTCGGCGACGTCCGCCTCGTGCGGCGACTCGGCTTGGGTCTGCCCGCGGCCGGCGAACTCGCTCTCGAGCTCAGCGCGCGCGAGCGGGTGTTCGGCACGCTGCCGCTCACGCTCGACCAGCTGCTCGCGGCGCTGGGAGGCGAGGCGTGAGCGGACTGGCCGAGGCAGAGGACACCGCCTCGTGCGGAGGTGCGGGCGTGAACGAAGCCCGGGGCATGACCCTGGTGTGCCGCGGCCTCGACTTCAGCTACGAGGAGGGGGACGTCCCGATCCCCGCACTGCGGGACATAGGATTCGACCTGGGCGCCGGGCGGTCGCTGGCGCTGCTGGGGGCTTCCGGATCGGGGAAGTCGACGCTGCTGCAAGTGATCAAGGGGCTCGACAGGCCGGAGGCCGGCGAGGTACTGCTCGACGGCGCCGGCCCGGACGACGTCTCTGGTCGCGAGCTCCGGCGGCAGGTCGGCCTCGTGTTTCAGACACCGGAGCTGCAGCTCTTCGCGGCGTCCGCGCGCGAGGATGTGGCCTTCGGACCGCGCCGGCTTGGGTGGAGCGAGGCCACCGTGACGGCTGCGGTCGACGAAGCGCTTCAGCTCGTGAGCCTGCCGCCCGAGGAGTTCGGCGGCCGGCACCCCTATGCGCTCTCCGGGGGTGAGCAGCGCAGGCTCGCGCTCGCCGGGGTGCTCGCGATGCGGCCGCGCCTGCTGCTGCTGGATGAGCCTTTCGTGAGCCTGGACCCGGCCACCCGGCGCGAGCTGGCCCGTATCCTCTCTCGTCTTCGCGCCGGCGGCGTGACCCTGGTGCTCGCCACGCACGACGTCGATCTCGCGTGGGCGCTCTGCGACCAGCTCCTCGTGCTCGACGAGGGCAGAGTGGCGGCGGCCGGCGCCTGGGAGCTCGGCGAGTCCGGCCGTCGCGTCCTCGCCGCCAACCGCCTGCGCGAGCCGTTTCTGGTCGAACTCTGGCGGCGCCTCGGGCGCGACCCCGCGGAGGCCCCGCATACCGTTGCCGAGGCCGCGGAGGCCCTGTCGTGAGACCGGCGGTCGCCCAGTACTATCCCGGCGACTCGGTGATCCACCGTCTGGACCCCCGCGCGAAGTTCGTCGCCGTGACCGCGCTGGCGATCACGCTCTTCGTGCGCGACTCCTTCGCCGGGCTCGCGGTGTTCGCCGTGGCGGGCGTCGTCGCCTACGCACTCAGTGGCGTCCCTGCGGCCTGGTTCTGGCGTGCGTTCAGGCCCCTCCTGTGGCTGGTGGGACTCACCTTCCTGGCGCAGGTGCTGTTCGCCCCCGGAGAGCCGTTCTTCAGCTTCTGGATCTTCGACCTCTCCTGGGAAGCGCTGCAGTTCGCCGCGTTTCTCAGCTTGCGTCTGGTCGTGCTGGTGCTCATCGGCTCCGTGCTCACGCTCACGACGCCGCCGCTGGCCCTCACCGATGGTCTCGCCTGGCTGGGTCGTCCTCTTCGGAAGCTTCGCGTGCCGACCGACGAGCTGGCTCTGATGGTGACGATCGCGCTGCGCTTCATTCCCACGTTGCTCGTGGAGCTCGATCAGATCATGCGCGCTCAGCGCGCGCGCGGCGCGGACTTCGGGAGCGGCGGTCCCGTGCGGCGCGCCCGGGCGCTCGTGCCGGTGCTCACGCCGCTCTTCGTGCTCAGCTTTCGACGCGCCGACGAGCTGGCGCTCGCGATGGAGGCGCGCTGCTACCGCCCCGGAATCGTGCGCACGCGGCTGCATCCGCTGCGGGCCGGGCGCTCGCGACGCCGTGCTCCTTCTGCTCACGGCCGCGGTCATCGCCGCCGGCCTGCTCGTGTAGGATGCCGGCGTGAACGGCGGTCGGGCAGCGGAGCGGGGCGAGCCTCCGCGGGAGCGGCAGGGCCGCGCCGCGGACGAGCAGGTCGGGCCGCGCGCCGCCGAATGGTGGCGTCTGGATATCGCCTACGAGGGCACCGCCTACCGCGGCTGGGCGAGACAGCCCGGGCACAGGACGATCCAGGGTCTGCTGGAAGATGCGCTTGCGACCGTCCTTCGAGAGCCGGTGCGCCTGAACGTCGCCGGGCGGACGGATGCGGGCGTGCACGCGTGGGCCCAGGTGGCATCGTTCTCCTGCGCCCGCCTCGAACTCGCGCCCGAGCGGCTTCGGCTCTCTCTGAACGCGCTCCTGCCGCCGGACATCGGCGTGATGCGCGTCGCTCCCGCCGCACCCGGATTCGTCGCGCGCGAGGCGGTCTCGCGGAGCTACGCGTACGACGTCTGGGCGACCGCGGTGAAGCCGGTGCGCGAGCGCGCCTTCGTCTGGGCGCTGCGCGGCGCTGTGGACGGGGAGGCGCTGGAGGCCGCGGCAAGGCTGCTGCCCGGACGCCGGGACTTCGCCGCTCTCACCCCCTCCGCGGCTCTCTACCACTCGTGCGTCCGAGAGGTTACTGCCGCGGCGTGGATCGACGCCGGCCCGACGCCCGACGGCGAGGGACGGCGATGGCGGTTCGAGATCACCGCCGGCAGCTTTCTCCACAACATGGTGCGCGTCGCCGTCGGCTCGATGATCGACGTGGCGCAGGGACGCATGACGCTCGATGAGTTCGAGGAGGCGCTCGCCTCCGGCGAGCGCCTCCGAATGGGGCAGACGGCGCCGGCTCGCGGTCTGGCGCTCCTGGCCGTCAGCTACGTCGGGGAGCCCGGCGTCACTCGCCGAGGAACCGCCTGATCAGCTTCTCGCGCTTTGCCTCGTCGGGCGGGATCACGTAGGCCGTGCCGCCTTCCTGGTCCGCCGTGCCCTTCATCACGAGCTTCTTGCCGCCGTCGACGCGCCACTTGAGGTAGCCGAGCTCCAGGATCTGGTTGGTCGTGAGGTCGGTCGCGACGCCGCTCATGAACTGCCTGCCGATCTCCGGCAGCTTGGTGATGTTGGACGGCTTGGCGATCTTCGTCTGGAGCGCCTGCACGAACGTCTGCTGGCGCGCCGCGCGGTGGAAGTCGTCGTCGGCGTACCGGATGCGCACGTAGAGCATCGCGTTCTTGCCGTCGAAGTGGTTCATGCCCTTCTCGTAGACCACGGTGCGGGCGTTGCTGCCCGCCGTGGTCGTGATCGTCTTGGGAACCATCATGTCCACGCCGCCGACCGCGTTGACGAGACGCGGGAAGCCCTGGAAGTTCACGATCATCACGTGGTTGATGGGGACTCCCGTGAACTGCTCCACGGTCTTCACGGCCAGCGAGGGTCCTCCCCAGAACATCGCCGGCGTTGATCTTGTCCGTGCCGCGACCCGGGGACGTCGACGCGGGTGTCCCGGGGGATCGAGAGCTGGTTGATGGTGTGCGTCTTGGGGTTGAAGCGCATCAGCAGGATGGTGTCGGAGCGCGCCGGCTCTCCGGCCTTGCTGTCGACGCCGAGAAGCAGCAGGGTCGTGCCGTTGCGCCAGATCCAGCCGTCGTCGGGGCTCAAGCGCGGCGCGGGTCTTCTTGTCGACGCGCTTGTTGGCCTTGTCCACGGCCCGGTCGAACTTCTGGTATCCGGGCCATGCCAGAACCGTGAGGACGACACCGGCGATCGCGAGGACGGCGAAGGCGCCGACAGGGATGTACCACCAGCGGAAGCGGCGCCGGCGGCGAGGACCGGTGCCGGCGGCCTTCTTCTCGCGCGGCTTGCCACCCTTGCGCCCGTCGTCCGGCGATTGTCCGTACGTGCGGTACGCCTTGTCGACCTGCGGCGGAGTAGGCGGGCGCGCTCGCGTCGCGTGAGGCTCGGCCGTCGGCGGGCGAGCGCTCGCGCGCCGGGCGCGCGCCGGCGAGCTCCTCGTCGACCTGGCTGCGCCGGGGGCGGCGCGCCTTGTAGGTCTTGTAGGGCTTGGCCCCTTCTCTGTCGTCGTCCTGTCTCGTCATGAGGTGGCGCCTCCGGCCCGCGGACACGCGCGACGTCGATGTGCGTGGTCTCGGGGGGCGGGGCGCCGGGTGTTGCATCAGACTACGCCCGTGAGCGGGCGTTTCCTCTAGTCTCGAGTCTACACCATGGTAAGCTCCGGGGCGTGATGAGCCCGGAGCGCACCGTCATCGGCGTCGACATCGGGGGCACCAAAGTCGCCGCCGCCCTCTTGCGCGGGCGTCTGCCCGCGCCCGGTGCGCGCACGCGCGCCGAGGTGGAGACGCCCGAGATCATCGACCGGTTCACGATGCCGACCGATGTCAGTTCCGCGGAGGCCTGCCTCGACGGCATCTTCGCGTGCCTCGCCGGCCTCGAGCACGGCCGGGGGCTGGTCGAGGGCATCGGCGTGGGCGTGGCCTCCATGGTGGACTTCGCCGGCGGCCGCGTCGTCGAATCGGTCAATCTGCCGCTGACCGACGTACCGCTGCGCGACCGGCTCGAGCGGCGCTTCGGTGTGCCGGTCGTGATCGACAACGACGCGACCGCGGCGGCGATCGGCGAGCACGTCTACGGCGCCGGTGTCGGCACGAGCGAGATGCTCATGCTGACGCTCGGGACCGGAGTGGGCGGCGGCATCATCAGCGGCGGCCGCCCCTACCGTGGCGCCAGCGGCGCGGCCGCGGAGCTCGGCCACATCATCATCGACATCGACGGTCCCGAGTGCCCGGCCAACTGTCCCGGCCACGGCTGTCTCGAGGCCTACGTCGCCGGTCCCGCGATGGGAGCGGCGGCGATGGTGGCCGCCCGGCTGGAGCCGGACTCGGCGCTGGGCCGCGCGCTCGCCGCCGGCCACACCGTCGACAGCCGGCTGCTGAGCCGTCTCGCCCACGAGGGCGACGCGGCGGCGATCACGGTGCTCGAGCGCGTCGGCGAGTACCTGGGCGCCGGCCTCGTCACGCTCACCAACATCTTCGACCCCGAGCTGATCGTGATCGGCGGCGGCGCCGCGGCGGCGGGCGAGCTGCTCTTCGCACCCGCCCGTCGCGTCCTCGCCGCCCGGGCTCTGCCGCCGGCGCGCGACCGCGTGCGCGTCGTCCCGGCGGCTCTCGGCCCCGACGCCGGGTTCATCGGCGCCGCGGCGCTGGCGCTCACGGAGCTCTCCCCGGAGAACGCGCGGGCTGACCGGGTGCGGAGCGGAGCCTCGGGCCCGTGTCGCCGGCGGAAGCCGGATCGTCCGCCCGCCTGCGCCGGGCAGGCTTGGGGGCCTTCTTGACTTCGCCTGCGTCATGCCCCTAAATGGACTCTGGAATCCCGCGCGTACTGCGTTCGCAGCGCGCCTACAGGAGGTGACGAGAACCACATGGCCTACAAGATCACCGATGAGTGCCTCGCATGCGGCGCCTGCGTCGACGAGTGCCCCAACGAAGCGATCTCCGAGGACGACCCGATCTACGTGATCGACCCGGAGAAGTGCGACGACTGCGCGACCTGTGTCGAGTCCTGCCCGAGTGAGGCGATCGTCCCCGAGTGATCCTGCTCGGCGACGCCTGATGTCGACGGGGCCGGCTCCGTGAGGAGCCGGCCCCGTCGCGTTTCAGGAGGAGGGCACGACCGGCGCAGGCGGCTCGTGGTCCGGCCCCGGAGCGTCCGCGACCTCCGGGCCGTCCCACGCGAGGCGATCCGCCATGACCCGGACGGCCTCGGGGTTCGCGTCGATCAGCAGATACTCCCGTCCGAGTCTCGCCGCCGCCTCCCCGGTGGTGCCGCTGCCGGCGAAGGGGTCGACGACCAGGTCGCCCGGGTCGGAGTGCACGCGCACGATGCGCTCGAGGATCTTGAGCGGCTTCTGCGTCGGGTAGCCGGTCTTCTCGCGCCCCGGTGGGGCTCACGATCGTCTGCCACCACACGTCGGTCGGCGTCTTGCCGCGGGCCGCCTTCTCCGGCCCGACGAGGCTCGGCGCGAGGTAGGGCACGCGGTCGATGTCGTCGTAGCGGAAGACGTAGCGCGACGGGTCGCGCGCGTACCAGAAGATGATGTCGTGCTTGGCCGGCCAGCGCTTCCTGGGTCGCGCGCCGTAGTCGTAGGCCCACACGATCTCGTTGATGAACGAGGCGCGCCCGAAGAGCTCGTCGAGCAGCACCTTGCAGTAGTGCGCCTCGCGCGGGTCGATGTGGAAGAACAGGGAGCCGTCCGGGGCGAGAACGCGCCGCGCCTGCTCGAGCCGCGGCGCGAGGAACCCGAGGTAGTCGTCGTAGGCGTCCGTCCAGGCCGTGCTCCCGAGGACCTCCGTGCGGTAGCGCTCGCCCTTGAAGCCGGTGCGGTCGCCGTCGGCGTCGCGGACCGTGCGCAGGCGCGTGCGCTGCTGCACCTTGCCCGTGTTGAACGGCGGGTCGAGGTAGACGAGGCGGGCCTCGCCGTCCTCCAGGCCGCCCAGGACGTCGAGGCAGTCGCCGAGGACGATGCGCTTCACAGCGGGTACGCGTACACGCGCTGGTCCTTGACGACGCGGCAGCCGATCGCCCCGTAGAACTCGTGCGCGCCGACGCGGTCGAGGTTGGCGCGGATCCACATCTCCTCGAGGTCGCGCTTGCGGCACCAGGCGGCTGCCGCGACGAGCAGCGCGCTGCCGAGGCCCTGCCCGCGGTGCGGCCTGGCGACCACGAGGCCGCCGACCTCGCCGAACGGGTCCGTCTCCACGAGGCGCTGGACGTGGACGTCGATGAAGCCGGCGAGACCGTCCGCGGCGTCGGCCACGATGAGCTCGCGCTCGGGGTCGTCGAGGAGGCGCAGGCGCTCGCGGACCTGCGCCTCGGTGGACGGGTAGCCGAGCTCGGTGCTGAGGACGGCGAGCGCGGCGGCGTCGGTGGGCCGCGCGGTGCGGATGCGGGCGCTCCACGGCTGCATGGGTCGCAGTCTATCGCGCCCGGCCTGGGGCGGTGCGCCGTCGTCCGCCCCTCGCCCTCGGCCGCCGCTCCTGAGAGAATGGAGCGGTCCGCGGAAGGAGGGGCATGACCGACGACGTCTGGCGCGAGTTCTTCGACAGTTACGCGCCCCAGTACATGAACGAGGTCTTCACGACCGACAGCGTGCGCGAGGCGGCGTTCCTCGTCGAGGTCCTCGGCCTCGAGCCGGGCGCCTCGGTGCTCGACATCGGCTGCGGCACCGGCCGCCACGCCGTCGAGCTGGCGCGTGGCGGCCTCCGCGTGACCGGGCTCGACATCTCGGGCGGCATGCTGGCCGAGGCCCGTGCCGCGGCCGCCGCGGCCGGCGTCGAGCTCGAGCTCGTACAGGCCGACGCCACCTCGTTCGACCTCGGCCGCGCGTTCGACGCGGCCGTCTGTCTCTGCGAGGGGTCGTTCGGCCTCATCGGCGGCGACGATCCGCTCGAGCACGACGCCGCGGTGCTGCGGCGCGCCTTCGCCGCCCTGCGGCCGGGCGCGCCCTTCGTGCTCACGGCGCTCAACGGCCTGCGCATGGTGCGCGACGCGACGCCGGACCAGGTCGAGCGCGGCGCCTTCGACCCCGCCACGATCACGCAGTCCTACGAGATGGAGTGGCAGGCCGACGACGGGCCGCGCAGCCTGCCCGTGCGCGAGCGCGGCTACGTGCCCAGCGAGCTCGCGCTGCTCTGCCGCACGGCCGGCTTCGACGTCGAGCACGTGTGGGGCGGGACGGCCGGCGCGTGGGGGCGCCGGCCCGTCGAGCTGGACGAGATGGAGATCATGGTCGTCATGCGGAGGCCGGCGGCGTGAGCGGGGCGGCCGCCATCGTCGTCCGCACGGCCGGGCCGGACGATGCGGCCGCCGTGGCCGACGTGCTCAACGGCGTCATCCGCAGCGGCAGCCCGACGCTCCTCGACACCACCGTCACCGTCGAGGAGGAGCGCGCCTACATCGAGGGACTGCCGCGGCGGTCCTTCCTGCACGTGGCCGAGACGGCGGACGGGCGCATCGCCGGCTTCCAGACCCTGATCCCCTGGAACACGTTCGCGACCACGGAGTTCGACCACGTGGCCACCATGGGTACGTACGTCGACGCCGCCTACCGGCGGCAGGGGGTGGGGGCGGCGCTCGCGCGGGCCAGCTTCGCCGCCGCGCTCGAGCTGGGCTACGACAAGATCTTCACCGACCTGCGCGCCGACAACGTCGACTCGCTGGCGTATCACCTCGCGCTGGGGTTCGAGGTGGTCGGCGCCGCGCGGCGTCACGCGCGCGTGAAGGGCCGGGACATCGACGTCCTGTTCGTCGAACGTTTCCTGAAGGAGGGGTGACCGTGCTGTACGTCTGCGCGACACCGATCGGCAATCTCGGGGACGTCTCGCCCCGCGTCCTCGACGCGCTCCGCGAGGCCGAGCTCGTCGCCGCCGAAGACACCCGGCGCACGCGCAAGCTCCTCAGCCACTTCGACATCCACACGTCCCTGACGAGCTTCTTCCAGCACAACGAGCTGCAGAAGACCGATGAGGTACTGCGGCTGCTGCGAGACGGTTCGATCGTCGCGCTGGTGACCGACGCCGGGATGCCCGGCGTGCAGGATCCCGGCATGCTGCTGGTCCAGAAGGTCGTCAAGGAGGAGCTCGAGCTCACCGTCCTGCCCGGCCCGTCGGCGGTGCTCACCGCGCTCGTGGCGGCCGGCATCCGGGGAGACGGCTTCCGCTTCGTCGGCTACCTGCCGCGGCGAGCCCGGGAGATGGAGACGGCGCTCGCCGCCTGGCGCCGATCCGGAGGCCTGATCGTCGCCTTCGACACCGGCCATCGCCTGCCGCGCAGCCTCGCCGCCCTCTCGGCCTGCCTGCCCGACGCTCGCGCCGCCGTCTGCCGTGAGCTCACCAAGGTCCACGAGGAGGTGGTGCGCGGGACGGCGCTGGAGCTCAGCGAGCGCTACCCGGTCCCGGGACCGGACGCCGGGCCGACGGGCGCCGTCCGCGGCGAGATCACCCTGGTGATCGACCTCGGGCTGCCGCTCGACGCGGAGGCGGCCCGCCGCCCGGAGGCCGCCGCCGCGGCGACGACGCTGCTGGCCCGCGGCCTCTCGCGACGCGACGCGGCCGCGGCGCTCCACGTGTGCCTCGGCGTCCCGCGCCGCGAGGCCGAGCGCCTGACGCGCGAGATCGCGGCGGGCACCTGACGTCTCCGACGCCGGCCGCGACGGCGCCCGTCCGCTCGCGCCCGCTCAGCCACCGTTCCGGCGTCTGCTAGACTCCGCCCCATGGACCTCTTCGCGCTCATCGCCGAACGCCCGCTGCTCCTCGACGGCGGCCTGGGGCGCGCGCTCATGGAGCGTGGCTTCGCCGCCGGCGAATGTCCGGAGGAGTGGAACGTCTCCCATCCGGCCGAAGTGGAGGACATCCACCGCGGCTTCTTCGCCGCCGGCTCGGACATCGTGAACACCAACACCTTCGGCGGCACGGCGATGCGCCTCGAGGCCCACGGGCTCTCGGCACGCGCCGTGGAGCTGAACGAGGCCGGCGCCCGCCTCGCCACGGGCCTCCGCGACCGGGAGTTCCCCGGGCGCTGGGTCGCCGGCGACATCGGCCCCTGCGGCCAGATGGTCAAGCCCATGGGCCCCGCCGAGCCGGACGCCCTCCGCGCCACCTTCGCCGAGCAGGCGCGGGCGCTCGTCGCCGGCGGCGTGGACCTGCTCAACATCGAGACGATGTTCGACCTCACCGAGGCGACGATCGCGGTCGAAGCGGTGGTCGCGGAGGCCGGCGGCCGGCCGGTGCTGGCCAGCATGGCCTTCAAGCCGGCCGCCAAGGGCTTCCGGACGATGATGGGCGTCACACCGGAGTCGGCGGTGGCGGCGCTCAAGGAGGCGGGCGCCGTCCTCGTGGGCTGCAACTGCGAGATCGCCGCCGAACCGATGGCAGAGCTCGTGCCCATCATGGCGGAGCTCGGCGGCGGGCTCACCTACGCCCAGCCCAACGCCGGCCAGCCGCGTCTCGAGGCCGGAGAGACCGTGTACGCGGAGACGCCCGAGCACTTCGCCTCCATCGTCGCCACCTTCCCGGCGTCGGGCGCGGGGATCGTCGGCGGCTGCTGCGGCACGCCGCCCGCCTCCATCGCCGCGCTCGCCGCGGCTCTGGGACGCTAGCGCCCCTCTTCTGTCGCGGCTCGGGCGGGGAGAGCCCGCACAGCAGACCGCCCACCTCGTCTGCCGTCAGGCCGGTAGCCGGCTCAGGGCGGAAGCGCGCTCACAGCGGTCGCGCGACGGCATGGGTCGCGGCTCGCCGGGACCTACCTCAGGGACGCGCGGCGGCGGAAGACGGCGCCGACCGTGTCGAGGATCAGCCGGGCGCCGTGCAGGGCCGTCAGCTGGCCCGGGCCGTCGTACTGCGGCGCCACCTCGACGAGGTCCATCCCGATCACGTTGCACCGGGCGCACACGGCCAGCAGGATGTCCTTGGCCTCGTAGTAGCTGAAGCCTCCGGGCTCGGGCGTGCCGGTGCCGGGCGCGATCGCCGGGTCGAGTGCGTCGATGTCGAAGGTGATGTAGACGTCGCCGCCCACCGGCAGGTGCTCGACGAGGTCGTCGGCGCGCATGTCCTTGGCCTGCTGGCACCAGAAGATGTGCGCCCCGCGGCTCCGTGCCAGAGCGATGTTGTCGCCGGCCGTGTGCAGGCTGCGGATGCCGTACTGCGTGAGACCCGAGAGCCAGCCGGCCTCGTGCGCGCGGATGATGGGGCTCGCGTGCGAGTAGCGCTGGCCGCCCTCCTCCTCCCAGTAGTCCATGTGCGTGTCGAACTGGACGAGATGGAAGGGCTTGCCGCCCCGGGCCTGGGAGAGCGCCTTGAGGACCGGGTAGGTGACGGAGTGGTCGCCGCCGAGCGTGACGGGGAAGAGGCCGGAGCCCATGATCGGCTGCAGCTTGTCGACGACGGCGTTGTGGTAGCGCTCGGGCGACCACATGGGCCCGATCGGCACGTCGCCGCTGTCGGCCCAGCGCACGCCGCCGAGCAGCTCCACGCCGGCCTCGCCGTCGTAGAGGGGCTCGTGGTCCTGCTGGAAGGCCCACATCGTCGAGGTCTCGCGCAGGGCGCGCGGCCCCATGCGCGCGCCCGAGCGGCTGGTGGTGCCCTGGTCCCACGGGACGCCGACGACGGCCACGTCGGCGTCGGCCGTCGTCGGCGCCGGCAGATACGGCGCCTTGAAGAAGGTCGCGATGCCGCTGAACGGCAGCTCTTCGTACGTCATGATCGTGCCTCCTCGCGCATCGCGTCGGCCCGCCGCAGGTCCTAGGCGATGCCCTTGGCGTGCGCTTTGCTCACCTCGGCCACGCATTCTTCCACGATGTCGCAGCCGAGCGCGAACAGCTCCGGCGGCTGTTGAGGGCCGGCGTCGGGCGGAACCAGTTGAACGCCGGCTCGTAGATCGGGCATCACGCCACGGCGCTCCATGGCGTAGACGACCTCGCGCGTGAGGTCGTGCGCGGGCGTCTTGGAGTCCTTGTCCTCGACGAACTCGACGCACTGGTAGCAGCCCTTGACGCGCACGTCACCGACGATCTCGTACTTCTCCTTCATGGCGCCGAACTTCGCCTTGGCGACCCGCTCGATCTCCTTGACGTTGTCCAGTATCGTTGTCGCGCTTCATGACCTCGATCAGCTTGACGCCGACGGCGCAGCCCGACGGGCGAGCCGGCGAACGTGCCTCCGGTGTACAGTTCGCCGGCCGGCTCGCTCATGCGGTCCGAGCCCCAGCGTGTAGCAGATGGGGATGAGGCCGCCCGATGTGCCCTTGCCGAGCGAGAGCAGCTCGACCTCGACCTCCGGATACGCGTCGACGAGGAACCACTCGCCGCAGCGGCCCATGCCCTCCTGGACCTCGTCGTTGTAGAGGATCCAGTCGTACTTCTTGCAGAGGTCGAACAGGCGTTTCGGCCACTCCGGCGGCGGGATCTGGATGCCGTTCTCGCCCTGGATGAACTCGACGTTGACGCCGGCGATGCTGTCGGGCGTGGCCTTGTACCTGAGGATCATCTCCTCGATGTAGTCGAGGCAGGCGATGTCGCAGGCAGGATAGTCGAGGTGGTACGGGCAGCGGTAGCAGGTGGGGAAGGGGACGTTGATCCAGCCGCTCATGAACGGCTCGATGCCATGGTTGTAGTGGGCGTTGTGCGGGCCCATGGCCCCGGTGCCGTAGTTGCCGCCGTGGAAGCTGCCGAGGAAGGTGATCACGAAGGGGCGGCCGGGACCGGCGGCCTCGCGCATGATGCGCACGGCGTTCTCGACCACTTCGCTGCCGGTGGTGTCGTAGACGACCTTGCTGAGCGGCTTCGGCGCGATCTCCACCAGCTTCTCGGCCAGTTCGTACTGGTGCCAGACCGTCAGCGACGAGAGGCACTCCGTGCCGTACTCCTTGAGCGCCGTGTGCGCGGCCTCGACGAGCTCGGGATGGTTGCCGCCGAGGGGCGACGACGCCCAGCCCGCCAGCCAGTCGATGTAGCGGTTGCCGTCGACGTCCTCGATGAACCAGCCGTCGCGGTAGCGCGAGACGAAGTGGCTCGGCGGCCAGGCGCCGATGAGGGAGACCCCCAGGAGGATGTCGTCGCCGCGCTTCAAGAGCGCCTGGCTCCTCGGGCCGGGGGGTGGGGTGTGCACGTTCGGGCGCGTCTGATCGCCCATGGCTCTCGCCTCCCTAGGCTGTCGCCGGGCCCTCACCCGGTGACCATTCGTAGTTGTCCTTGAGGATCTTGAGGTTGAGGACGAAGTCGGCCTGTTCGATTCCGGGGATGGTGCGGATGTGGTTGACGAGAACGTCGAGCAGCTCTTCGCGGTCGTGGGCGACGACGCCGGCGATGATGTCGAAGTCGCCGGCGCAGATGCTGACGTAGTCCACCTGCGGGAGCTCGGCGACCGCCTGCGCGACGGCTTCGATGCGGTCGCCCTTGACGCGCAGGTGGAGCTGCGCCCACATCAGCCCGAGGTCGAGCGGGCTGCTGACGGCGACGATCTGCATGACGTTGGTGCGCAGCAGCCGGGCCACGCGCTGGCGGACGCTCGCCTCCGAGATCCCGAGGTCCTTGGCGATGGCCGTGAACGCGCGCCGGCCGTCCACCTGCAGGTGGCCGATGATGGCGATGTCGGTCTTGTCCAGTGACTGTCTGCGCATGAAGTCCCCTCAGGCCCTGCCATTGTACGAATGTCGTGCGAGGTACGCCATAGCGATGGCGATTTCGCGCGTGCGGTACGATACCGACGGACCCCAAGGGAGGTTGTCATGAAGATCGAGCGCAAGCCGTCCACCGCGCTGCTGCCGACGCCGGTCGTGCTGCTGAGCGTCGCCGGCCACGGCAAGGAGAAGCCCAACATCATCACGCTGGCGTGGGCCGGCATCGTCTGCTCGGATCCGCCGATGTTGAGCGTTGCGATCCGCCCGAGCCGGCACTCACACCGGCTCGTGAACGCGGCGCGCGAGTTCGTCGTCAACGTGCCGCGCGCCGAGCAGCTCGAGCAGGTCGACCTGGCCGGCGTCTGGTCCGGCGTCGAGCACGACAAGTTCGAGGAGCTCGGGCTCACGGCGCGTGCCGGCGAACGCGGTCGCCGCGCCGCTCATCGAGGAGTGCCCCATCAACATCGAGTGCGTCGTCAGGCATCAGCTTGCGCTTGGCGCGCACGACCTGTACATCGCCGAGATCGTCGCCGTGGACTACGACGAGGACGTTCTCGACGCCCGCGGGCGCGTGCGCACGAACACGCTCAGCCCCGTCGCCTACGTCGAGGGGGAGTACTGGTCTCTCGGCGAGCGCATCGGGTCCTACGGCGCCGCGGCGAAAGCCTCGGGCAGGCGCTGAGCCGTGCGTGGCGTCTGCACGGTCGGGGTGAGGTAGACTCTCCCGCGTGAGCTTCTACATCACGACGCCCATCTACTACGTGAACGGCGAGCCCCACCACGGGCACGCCTACACGACCGTCGCCGCCGACGTGCTCGCGCGGTTCCACCGGCAGTGCGGCGAGGACGTCTTCTTCCTCACCGGCACCGACGAGCACGGCACCAAGGTCGCCCAGGCGGCCGAGGAGCGCGGGCTCACGCCGCAGCAGCACGTCGACCAACTGGCGCCGCGCTATCGCGAGCTCGTCGCCGCGCTCGGCGCCTCAAACGATTTCTTCATCCGTACCACCGACCCGGAGCACGAGGCTTTCGTGCGGGGCTTCGTTGAGAAGCTGCGCGCCGCCGGCGACATCGAGAAGCGCAGCTACGGTGGCCTCTACTGCACCGCCTGCGAGGCCTTCTGGTACGAGCGCGACCTGACGCCCGAGGGCCTGTGCCCCGATCACGGCGTCAAGCCGGTCTGGCTCGAGGAGGAGAACTACTACTTCCTCCTCAGCCGCTACCAGGACCGGCTGGCCGACTTCTTCCGCGCGAACCCGGGCTTCGTGAAGCCGAAGTCGCGCTTCAACGAGGCCCTCTCGTTCATCGAGCAAGGCCTCGAGGACATCAGCATCAGCCGCTCCAGCATCACGTGGGGCGTCTCCGTCCCCTGGGACGACGAGCAGGTCATCTACGTGTGGGTCGACGCGCTGATCAACTACCTCTCGGCGCTCACGTACGCCCGCCCGGGCGAGGACCTCACGGCGCGCTACTGGCCGGCGTTCCATCTTCTCGCCAAGGACATCCTCAAGTTCCACGCCGTGATCTGGCCGGCCCTGCTGATGAGCGCCGGCTACGATCTGCCCACCGGCGAGCTCATCCATGGCTACCTGCTGGTCGGCGGCGAGAAGATGAGCAAGACGCGCGGCAACGTCCTCGACCCGTTCGCGGTGATCGGGGAGGTCGGCGCCGAGCCGCTTCGCTACTACCTCATGCGCGAGGTCACGCTCGGTCAGGACGGAGACGTGAGCATGGACGGTCTGCGCGCCCGCTACAACAACGAGCTCGCCAACGAGCTTGGGAACCTCGTCAGCCGCACGGTCAGCATGATCGGGAAGTACCGCGACGGCGCCATCCCTCAAGCTGGACCTGAGGGTGAGACTTTGGCGGCCGTGGCCGCCGAGGGCGAGGCGATGATGGCGAAGGCGGCGGAACAGTATGCCGCCCTGAGCGTGACCGCCGCTCTCGACACGATCTGGGAATACGTGCGCCGCCTCAACAAGCTGGTAGAGGAAGAGGCGCCGTGGAAGCTCGCCAAGGACGACGCCCTCGCCCGCCGACTGGATGCGGTCCTCAATGGGCTCGCCGCGGGGTTGCGGCTGGTGGCGCTGGCCGTGTACCCGGTGATCCCCGTCACCGCCGTCGAGGTCCTGCGCCGCCTCGGCCAGGCGCACGGCGACGCCGACCTGCTGGCGGAGAAGGCGACGTGGGCATCGCTCACGTCGGCCACGGTGATGGCCGGTCCTCCGCTATTCCCGCGGCTCGAGATCCCCGGCTGAGGCGCCGGCGCGATCGCACGGTCCGCTCCGGCGCCGGACACCCCCCCATGAGCCTCGTCGACTCCCACTGTCATCTCGAGATGATCGCCGACACGCCGGCGGCCGTCGCCGAGGCCTGCGCCGCCGGCGTTGAGCAGATCGTCACCATCGGCATCGACCTGGCGACGTCGCGGCAGGCGATAGAGCTGGCCGGCCGCGAGCCGGGCGTCTACGCGACGGTCGGCCTTCACCCCCACGAGGCGCACCTGCTGGACGACGCGTACCTGGCCGAGCTGGAGGCCCTCACGGCCCGGCCGCGCGTCGTGGCCGTCGGCGAGGTGGGTCTGGACTTCTACCGCGACCTCTCGCCGCACGAGGCCCAGCGCGCCGCGTTCAGCGCGCAGATCGCGCTGGCGCGGCGCGCCGGGCTGCCGCTCGTGGTGCACGTCCGCGAGGCGGGCGACGAGGCCATGGCCCAGCTGGCCGCAGAGGCGGACGACCTCACCGTCATCATGCACTGCTACTCGCTGCCCCAGTACGTGGACGAGTGCAACGAGCGCGGCTACTACGCGAGCTTTGCCGGCAACGTCACGTACAAGAACGCGGCTGACCTGCGCGAGGCGGCTCGGCGAGTGCGCGACGACCGCCTCCTCGTGGAGACGGATGCACCGTTCCTCGCTCCGGTGCCCAATCGCGGCAACAGCAACGTGCCGGCGTGGGTGGCGCACACCGCCGCGCTGCTCGCCGAGGTGCGCGGCGTCACGGCGACCGAGCTGGCGGAGCTCACGACGGCCAACGCGCGCCGCGTGTTCCGGCTCGCGGAGGCGGACTGACGTGGCCGCGCCCCGGGGAGGATCGGCCGCGGGCGACCGCAGTCGCCCCCCGCGGCCGCACGCTCTTCGACGCTATGGCCAGAACCACCTGGTCGACGCCAACATCCTGCGGGTGATCGTCGACCAGGCGGCCGTCGGCCCCGACGACGTCGTCCTCGAGGTCGGGGCCGCCGGTGGGCTGCTCACGCGTCCTCTCGTGGAGCGCGCGCGCCTCGTGCACGCCTTCGAGATCGATCGCCGCTGGCTGCCGCGCCTCGAGAAGCTCGCCGCCGGTGAGCCGCGCCTCGTCGTGCACGCCGGCGACGCACTCAAGATGGACCTCGCCGCGCTCGATCCCGCGCCGACCGCCGTGGTCGCCAATCTCGCGTACAACATCGCCATTCCTCTGGTCATGACGACGATCGCGGAGCTGCCGTCGGTGCGCCGCTGGTCGGTGATGGTCCAGCGTGAGCTCGGGGAGCGGCTCTTCGCGAAGCCTTCGACCAAGGCCTACTCGGCCGTCTCGGTGCTCACGCAGCTCGCCTGCCGGCTGGTGAAGGTGCGGCCGGTGCCGGCGTCGGCCTTCCGGCCGCGGCCGCGGGTCGAGTCCAGCTTCCTCACGTTCGAGCGTCGCGATGCTGAGGAGGCTGTCAAGCCGGAGGAGTACGCGTCCGTGTCCCGCCTCGTCCGGCTCGCCTTCGGGCAGCGCCGCAAGACGCTCGTCAACTCGCTGAGCGGCGCGGCCCACGCCGGAGTGACCTTGAGCCGCGAGGACGTGCGCGCGGCGCTGCGCGAGTCGGGGCTCGGCGACGCGGCGCGGCCGGAGGAGCTCGAGCCGTCGCGCTGGCTGACGTTCGCCGCCGAGCTCGGCCGCCCGCAGGCGGAGCGCGCGTGAACGCAGGCGGAAGGACGGTGCGGTGAGTACCGGGACGAACGGCTCCACAGACCGCGTCGAGGTCGCGGCGCCGGCCAAGCTCAACCTCGCTCTGCTCGTGGGGCCTGTACGGCCTGACGGCTTCCACGAGATCGCCTCGCTCATGCTGCCGGTCACGCTGGCCGACCACGTCACGGTGGAGCGTGCGCCGGGCGCCGGGCTGGACGTCGTCTGCGACGTCGCCCCCGGCGCCGACAACCTCGCCGCCAAGCTGGTGCGGGAACTCGAGCAGCGGCTGGACCGCTCGTTCGAGGTCCGGGTCCGCATCGAGAAGCGGGTACCGCCGGGCGGAGGGCTCGGCGGCGGCAGCTCCGACGCGGCCGCCACGCTGCTGGCGGTCGAGCGCCTGTTCTCGCTCGAGCTCTCACCGCGGCTGCGCTACGACGTGGCCGCCGCCGTCGGCAGCGACGTCCCGTTCTTCCTGTGGACCGGCGCGCAGCTGGCCATGGGCAGGGGGCAGGTGCTCAAAGAAGTCGAGCTCCCGGCGTTGCACCTCGTGATCGCGATGCCCGACCTCGGCCTGAGCACCGCCGCCGTGTACCGCTGGCGTGACGAGGACGACGAGGTGACGCTCAAGGACTTCGCGCCGCGGGCGCGGCTCCTCGCCGCCGGAGCGCAGAAGGCGGCGACGGCGGCCGACGTGGCGGCGCTGGTCGCCAACGATCTCGAAGCGAGCGTGGTCGCGCGCAAGGTGAAGGTCGGCGAGCTCATCGAGCAGATCCGCGGGGCCGGCGCGCTGGCCGCCGCGATGACCGGCAGCGGCGCCGCCGTCTTCGGCGTCTTCGCCGGGGAGGCGGCGGCGCTGGCGGCCCGGCAAGCGCTGGCGCCCGCCCGCGCCTGGTACGTGACCGACCTGCAGCCTGCCGCCACCCGGCGCGCCGCCGGCGCAAGCGGGCGTGCCTCCGCATCCGCGTGATACACTACTCTGCCGCTTTGCGGCGGGCGGCTGGCCGCCTCGAGGCGTCCCAGCCGTTGGGACGCTGGGGCGTAGCCAAGTGGTAAGGCACCGGGTTTTGGTCCCGGCATCCGGAGGTTCGAATCCTCCCGCCCCAGCCAGTATCGCCTCAAGATGGGCGGGTGGGCCGTGACCCGCGCCGGCAGTTCTCCCGCAAGGTGAACCAGATGAGCACAGCAGACACGAAGCGCCCGCCCCTCGCCGTCGTCATCCTGGCGGCCGGCCTGGGCACGCGCATGAAGTCCGACGTCCCCAAGGTGCTGCACGAAGTCTGCGGACGTCCCATGCTCGCCTACGTCATCGACGCCGCGCTCAGCGTCTCTCCCGAGCGCATGGTGGTCGTCACCGGTCCCGATCAGGACGCCATCGCGGAGACCTTGCCGGTCGGCTGCGAGCGTGCCGTCCAGCAGGAGCGGCGCGGCACCGGCGACGCCGTCCGCGCCGGCCTCGATCTCCTCATGGGTTTCGAGGGCGACGCGATCGTGCTCATGGGTGACGCGCCGCTCGTGAACGGCGCGTTTCTCGAGGGACTCGTCCAGGCGCACCGCGAGACGGGGGTCCGGGCCACGGTCGCCACGGCCGTGCTCACCGACCCCGGTCAGTATGGACGCGTCGTGCGCCTCCCCGACGGCAGCGTGAGCCGCATCATCGAGGCGCGAGACGCAGACGCCGACCAGCTACTGACCACCGAAGTCAACACCGGGTTCTACCTGTTCGACACGGCCCTGCTGCGCGCCGTGCTGCCGCAGTTGCAGCCGGCCAACGTACAGGGCGAGCTGTACCTGACCGACGCCGTCCATCTGGCTCTCTCCGACGGCGTCGCGGTGAACGCGCACGTCGCTCCCGACCCCGAGGTCATGCTCGCCATCAACTCGCGGGTCGAGCTCGCCGAGGTGAACGCCATCATGCGCCGGCGCCTCATCGAGCGACTGATGCTCGCCGGCGTCACGGTCGAGGATCCCGACACGACGTTCGTCGACTGGGGCGTCGAGGTCGGTCGCGACACGCTCCTGCGCGCCAACACGCACCTGCTCGGCCGCACCACGGTGGGCGCGGCCGGCGAGATCGGCCCCGGCAGCTTCCTGCGCGACGCCTACGTTGGCGACCGGGCGCGGGTCGTCAGTTCGCATCTGCACGAGTGCGTGATCGGGTCCGGCTGCAGCGTCGGGCCGTTCGCGTACATCCGGCCCAACACCGTGCTCGCCGAGGGCGCCAAAGCCGGTACCTTCGTCGAGATCAAGAACAGTCGCATCGGCGAAGGCAGCAAGGTCCCGCACCTGAGCTACGTGGGCGACGCCGTCGTCGGCCGCGACAGCAATATCGCCGCCGGCAACATCACCGCCAACTACGACGGCTACGACAAGCACGCGACCACCATCGGCGACCGTGTGCGCACCGGCAGCGACACGACCATCGTCGCCCCCGTCACGATCGGCGACGACGCGTTCACGGCGGCCGGCTCGGTGATCACGCGCGACGTGCCGCCGGGAGCGCTCGGCGTCGCACGCGATCAGCAGAAGAACGTCGAGGGCTACGCCGAGCGCCGGGCGGCGCGACGCCTGCGTGAGCGGGGCGTCGACCCCCAGTAGCCGCCGTAGACGGACTGCCGGGCGAGGCGCCGCGCTCACTTTGGTACAATCGTTGATCGGTCGGCGGGCAACACGGAAGAGAGGCGAACGGTGGCGGAAAGCTCCTGCCATGTGACCTCGCCGCGCAAGCGGCTCATGATCTTCTCGGGACGCAGCAACCCTGAGCTCGGCGAGAGGATCGCCGACAAGCTGGGCATCAACCCCGGCGGCGTGCTGCTCAAGACCTTCGCCAACGGCGAGATCTACGCCCGCTACAACGAGAGCATCCGGGGCGCCGACGCCTTCATCGTGCAGTCGCCGTCGGACAACATCAACGACGAGCTCATGGAGCTCCTCATCATGATCCAGGCGGCCCAGCTGGCTTCCGCCAGGCGCATCACCGCCGTCATGCCGTACTATCCGTACTCGCGCCAGGACAAGAAGAGCGCGGCGCGCGAGCCCATCACGGCGCGGCTCGTCGCCACCCTGCTCGAGGCGTCACAGGTCGACCGCGTCCTCTCGATGGACCTGCATCAGGGGCAGATCCAGGGCTTCTTCGAGATCCCGGTCGACCATATGACCGCCGTGCCGATGCTCGCCGACTACTTCCGCTACAAGGACTTCGGCGGCACACCGATCGTCGCCGTCTCGGCCGACGCCGGCGGGGTCAAGCTCGCCAAGCGCTTCATCAACCGCATGCCCGATGCCACCCTGGCGGTGCTGACCAAGATGCGCCCCGAGCACAACCGCGCCGAGACGCTGCACTTCATCGGTGACGTACGCGACAAGATCGCCATCATCGTCGACGACATCATCGACACCGCCGGTTCGGTCACTGCGGCGGTCGATACGCTCTACGAGAACGGCGCCAAGGAGGTCTACGTGACCGCGACGCACGGCATCTTCAGCGGGCCGGCGTTCGAACGCATCCGGCAGTCGCCGGCCAAGGAGGTCGTCGTCACCGACACCGTGCACGTGCAGCTCGGGCCGGACGACACCAAGATCAAGGTGCTCACGGTGGCCGACATCCTGGCCCGCACCATCAAGAACGTGTTCGAGGACGAGTCGGTGAGCGAGTTGTTCGCCGGCGAGAATCAGCTTTTCTAGCAGGAGACGACCAATGGAAAAAGTCAGCATCGTCGTGCAGCCGCGCGATGTCACCGGCAGCCGCGCCGCCCGGCGCCTGCGCAAGTCCGGCCTCATCCCCGGCGTGCTGTACGGCCACGGCAACGCGGCGACCATGTTCGCCGTCGATCCGCACACTCTGCGGATCGCCCTCTCTACCGGCGCCGGCACCCACGCGGTGCTTGCGGTCACGGTGGAGGGCCACAAGAAGGCCCACAACGCGATCATCAAGGATATGGAGCTCGACCGGGTCAAGAGCACCCTCACGCACCTCGATCTCCAGGAGATCCGCCTCGACGAGACCATCGAGACCACGGTCGCCGTGAGCTTCGAGGGTGAGGCCAAGGGCGTCAAGGCCGGAGGCATGCTCGACGAGTCCACGCGTGAGGTCACCATCAGGGGCCTCGTCACCGCGATTCCGGAGCACCTCGCGCTGGACATCAGCGAGCTCGACATGAACGAGACCGCGAAGGTCAGCGACCTCGTGGTGCCCGAGGGCATCGAGGTCCTCAACGACACGGACGAGGTCCTCTGCTCGGTGCTGCCGCCGCGCAAGATCGAAGAAGAGGTTGAAGAGGGCGTCGAGGGCGAAGAGGCCGCGGAGGCCGTCGAGGGCGCCGAACCGGAGATCGTGGGCAGAAGCGACAAGGAAGAGGTCGAGGCCTGATCGGCCGCCGGCGGGCCGCCTGACCGCGAGGCATCGTGGCGCTGTTCCGCCCCTCACCCCACGTCGAGCGTCTCGTCGTCGGCCTTGGTAATCCCGGGCCGGCGTACGAGGGCACGCCGCACAACATCGGCTACCGCGTCGTCGAGGAGCTCTCTCGCCGGCACGGTTTCGCCCGCGCCAAGCGGGGCTTCGACGGCCGTTGCGCCGAAGGCGCGATCCGCGGCCGCCCCGTCCTGCTGCTGCAGCCGACGACGTTCATGAACGACTCCGGCCGCAGCGTGGCCGCGGCGCTCCGCGCGCTCAAGCTGCGGCTGGTGGACGTCCTGGTCGTGCACGACCACATCGACCTGCCCTTCGGCCGCCTGCGGACTCATGGAGGGCGGCGGCAGCGGCGGCCACAACGGGCTCAAGAGCATCACGGGCCTCATAGGCCCGGGCTACGCGCGCCTGCGCGTGGGCGTGGACAGGCCGCCGAGCACTGACCCGGACGTCGTGGCCGAGTACGTGCTGAGCCCGTTTCGCGAGAGCCGGCCGGAGGTGGAGGCGCTGGCGGCGGCAGCGGCGGACGCCGTCGAGCTATGGCTTGACGACGGGCCGGAGGGCGCCGCCAACGCCGTGAACCGTCTCGATAGCTGACACGCCGTGCTGGCGAAGGACCGGCGTCACGGCCAGCACCGGCGCGCCGGGCAGTGAGGCCTTGGCGAGGGCCACGACGATGGCGTCCTGCGCCTTCGTGGCTCGCGTCCAGTCCATGAACGAGCCGTTCATGAGGATCGAGAAGGCGACCAGGTGGTCGTTGGCGCTCTCGACGTACCCGGAGAGGCAGGCGGCGATGTTGAGCGTCCCCGTCTTGGCACGGGCGTTGCCCGCGGCCGCGGTGCCGCGCATGCGGTCCTCGAGGGAGCCGTCCTTGCCGGCGATCGCCAGCGATGCATAGTAGACGTCGAAGTCGTCGCGCTGGCGCATGGCGCCCAGCAGCTTCACGATGCCCTGCGCCGTCAGGCGGTTGCCGTAGCTCAGGCCGGAGCCGTCCTCGACGATGTAGGTGCCGGTCTTGACGCCGCAGGCGCGCAGGGCAGCCCTGCTCGCCTTGGCGCCGGCAGCGGTGCTGCCCTCGCCGTAGAGATCCTTGCCGAGCCCCTTGAGCAGCATCTCGGCGAAGAAGTTGTCGCTCTCCTTGTTCATGCGCTTGATGATGCCGGGAAGCGCCGCCGAGTACTGCCGCTTCACGAATCGGCTGGTGCTGGGGACCCTGCCGCTGCCCGGCTTGCCCTTGACGTTCACGCCGGCGTTCGTCAGCGCCTTGGTCATCAGCCTGGCCGCCCAGACGGCCGGCGCCTTCACGCGGTTGCCGTCGTCCAGTCCCTGGTCGCCCGAGAGAGCCGACAGCGGGCCGCACTCGAGTCGCAATCCGGAGTTCCAGCTGGGTACCGTCATGAGCTTGTCGAACCAGGACGAATCGCCGAGGACCCCGCCCTGGATCTTCCTGACGCCCTCGCGTTTCAAGCTTCTGGCGAACGCCTCGAAGGACGCCGTGGTGAGGTGGAGTTCGCTGCGCTGGTAGCGCAGCGTCGAGAGGCTCGGATCGCCGAGGCCGCGCAGATAGAGGTCGCCGTAGACGACGCCGTCGGCCACGGGGACGTCGGGCCCGTACAGCTCGGTCGCGAACCGGTGCTGCGCGCCCCAGTCCATCACGGCCGCGGCGCTCGTGACCAGCTTCATGTTGGAGGCGGGGGCCATCTGCGTGGAGGCGTTGCGCGCATACACGGGCCGGGCGGCGTCGAGGTCCCACACGTATACCGCCGTTCCGGGGCCGGCCACGCCGCTGGCCTCCAGCGCGCCGGCGATCGTGTCGTCGATCCCGGCCACTGCGGGTGTGGGTCGCAGGAGGGCGCCCGTGAGCAGCGAAGCGGCGGCGAGGAGAAGCAGCAGAGCAAGGCGCGCGGGCCGGTGAGGCGTACTCCGGACGCCGGCCCGCGCCCGGAGTGCGTGTGCGGTGTCGGTGCCTCCCATCGTGGCATCCATACTACGATGCGGGGGGATGCTGGCAAAACCTGCGCTTGACTTGACCCGCCGAGAGGGCGATAAGGGAAGGAACGACCCTGTCCACCGAGGAGCGAGGACCCCGATGAGCAACCACGTGCGCACATGGCTCCTCGTGGCCATTGCGCTGGCGGCGTGCATCGGCCTCTCGGGCCGCCTGCCCGCCGCTGCCGCCGCGGCGGCATCCGTTCCAGGGCCGTGGGAGACCGCCGGTCCGTACCCCTCGAGGTTCGACCTGCGCACCGAAGGACGCGTCACCCCCGTGCGCTCCCAGGACGCTCACAGCACCTGCTGGATCATGGCCGCGACCGGTTCGCTGGAGTCGGCCGCCGTCACCGCCGAGGGCCGGACGCTCGACTTCTCCGAGAACAATCTGGCCAACCACATGGCCTCGCGCCTCAACTTCGAGGGCAGGGCGCCGAGCGAGCTGGCGGTCGCCTACTACGCCCGCTGGGAGGGGCCTGTCTGGGAAGCCTCCGACCCGTACCCGCGTCCCGGCCGGTCGCCGCACTACCTGCGCGCCGTCCGCCACGTGCAGGAGGTGCTCTTCCTGCCGGAGCGCCGTGGGCCGCTGGACAACGACGCCGTCAAGTGGGCGGTGACGACGTATGGGGGCGTCGACGCCGCCGCCTACTTCCGCACCCAGGCGGAGTACCACTCGTGGAACACTTCTACGAACTCCTACTACAGCGACACCGCCGGCGAGCTCAACCACCACATCCTCTGCGTGGGCTGGGACGATTCGTACTCCGCCGCCAACTTCCTGCCTGAGAAGCGTCCGCCGGGAGACGGTGCGTTCCTGATCAAGAACAGCTGGGGCACAGACTTCGCCGACAACGGCTACCTGTGGGTCTCCTACTACGACGCGAGCTTCGGGAAGGCTCTCGCGGTGTTCAACGGCGTCGTGCCGTCCGACGACTTCGACGCCGTCTACCAGTACGACGCGCTGGGTCGCAGCGCCTGGATCGGCACGGGCGGCGAGCAGGCGTGGTACGCGAGCCGCTTCCGCTGTGTCGGCTCCGGCAAGGTCGCGGCGGTGTCGTTCTACACGCCGGTGCCCGGCACCACCTACGAGGTCCGCGTGGCCGGATCGGTGCGGGGCGTAGCCGCGGCGCCCGTCGCCGCCTCTGGCACGGTGCCGGTCGGCGGCTACCACACGATCCGTCTCGACAGTCCGGCCCCCGTCGCGCGCGGCGACGTCTTCGTCGCCGCCGTACGCGTGACGACGCCGGGCTGGTCTCTGCCCGTGCCGGTGGAGCGGCCCTCGTCGCTCATCTCCCCGCGGGCGAAGGCCGGGCAGTCCTACCTGAGCGCCGACGGCACCACGTGGACCGACCTGACGTCGCGGCAGGGCCTGAGACGGGCGAACGTGTGTCTCAAGGCGTTCGTCGATGCGACCGGCGCCGGCGACACCCGGGCGCCTCGCGTGAAGGTCGTCGGCGGCGTCGTGCGGCGGGGGAGACCGGTCCACGTCCGATGGGAGCTGACCGACCGGGCGTTCTCGAGCGCGAGCGCCATCATCGTGCTGGCGGTCCGCAACGCCCGCGGCAGGGTCGTCCTGCGCCGCCGGATCCCGGCAGTGGCGGTCGGCGAGAGCGGATCGTGGCGGGTCGTGGCTGCCTGGCCGCGGGGGAAGTACACGGTGCGCGGTCGCGCTTGGGACGTAGCCGGCCGGCGCCAGGCCACCGCCAGCCGTGCCGTCGATCCTGGTCCGCGGCGGCGCGCCGGCCCGGGCGTGGCCGGGCCGGCGCTGAAGCCGAGGCCCCGGCGCCGCCTGCCCCGGCATCGGCTAGAATGTCCGTGAAGCCCCGCCGCCGCCGGCGCGCGGGGCGTTCGGCATGCCCGGCGCCCCGGCGGCGGCGGACGGGCGAAGCGTCAGACCGGCCCTGAGGAGATCCACGGTGTTCCTCGACTACCTGCGCGATCACGAGACGTTCGAGGCCGCCGCGCCGCGGCTGCGGCGCGGCGCGGCCATGTACGCGCCGAGCTTCTACGCCCCGTACGTGCTGGCGGCTGCGCTCGCAGACGACGCCGGGCGCGTCGTGGTGGCGCCCGACGGGGAGGCGGCGACACGGCTGGCCGCGGATCTCTCCGTCTACCTCGACCGCGTCGTCCCGGTGCTGCCCGCGCGCGGTGTGCTGTACGGAGCGGACGTGGCGCCGGCGCCGCACGTCGTCGGCGAGCGCCAGCAGGCGCTGGCGGCGCTCGCCGCCGGTGGCGTGGTCGTCATCGAGGCCGTGACACTGCTCGAGCGGTTCCTGCCGCTCGCGCTCCAGCCGCAGCCGCTCGCGCTGGCGCCGGGCGAGGAGATCGACTTCGCCGGCGCGGTCGCGCGGCTCGCGGATCTCGGCTACGAGCGCGTCGAGCAGGTCCGCGGCCGCGGCGAATTCGCCGTGCGCGGTGGCCTGATCGACGCGTATCCGGCGCTCGGTGACCCACTGCGCCTCGAATTCTGGGGCGACGAGGTCGAGAGCCTGCGCACGTTCTCCATCTACTCGCAGCGCACGACCGGCGCCCTCCAGACCGCGACGGTGTTCGCGGCTTTCGAGGCCGACGTGTCCCAGCCTGACTACGTCGCCGGCCTGCGCCAGGCGGTAGCGGACTGGGAGCTCGAGGGTCGGGAGGAGGCACCGGAGGAGTTGGAGCGCCGCGCCGCCGTGCGCGCTCTCGCGGCGCTCGCCGGCCGCTTCGAGACGCTCGGCGACGTCGTCGGGGAGGCCGGTCTCGGCTGGGCCGTCTTCAGCCCCGACGAGACGTACCGCGCCCTTGCCGACTTCGACGCCGAGGTGGCGATGGCGGTGCCGGGCGCGGGTCTGCGCGAGCGCCTCTACGTCCCGCTCGGGGACGCTCGCGCAGTCCTTGCCGGAGCGCTGCACCTCGACGTCGTGCAGCGCGACCAGCCGCTCCAGTTCGCGGCGTCGCGACCGCAGTTCGCGGCGCGCGATCTCGGCAGCGCCGAGCGCGACCTCGTGCGCCTCGTCAACGACGAGTACCGTGTGTTCGTCGTCTTCCGCCACGAGGGAGAAGCGGAGCGCGCCACGTACCGTCTGCGCAACATCTCCGCCGAGGTGGTGACGCCGGAGCAGCTGGCCCGGGGCGGGGAGGCGGGGCCCGGGCTCTACTTCGTCGCGGCGCCGTTGCGCGAGGGGTTCGTCGCCGAGAGCCTCAAGCTCGCCGTCGTCAACGAGCGGGCGTTGATCCGCGCCGCGCCGCGCGAGCGGCGCTTCGCCGCCGGCACACGCCTCACGACGTTCTTCGACGTGCGCCCCGGCGACCACGTCGTGCACGAGGACCACGGCGTCGCCCGATTCGCCGGCATCGAGACGCGGACCGTCGCCAACGTCACGCGCGACTACCTGCTGCTCGAGTTCCGCGGCGACGACCGGGTCTTCGTGCCGCACGACCAGATCGGCAAGGTCAGCCGCTACATCGGGGCCTCAGGCGCGACGCCGTCCCTCGACAAGCTGGGAGGCACGCACTGGCAGACGGTCAAGACGCGGGCGCGCACGGCCGTCGTCGAGATGGCGGGTGAACTGCTGCAGCTCTACGCCGCTCGCCAGGCGATCCCCGGCTTCGCCTTTCCCGCGGACGGCGAGTTCATGCGCCGCCTCGAGGACGCCTTCCCCTACGAGGAGACCGACGACCAGGCGGAGGCCATCGACGAGGTCAAGAACGACATGGAGGCGCCGCATCCCATGGATCGCCTCATCTGCGGCGACGTGGGCTACGGCAAGACCGAAGTGGCGCTGCGCGCCGCGTTCAAGGCTGCCGAGGCCGGGAGGCAGACCCTGGTGCTGGTCCCGACCACCATCCTCGCGGAGCAGCACTGGATGACCTTCGAGGAACGGTTCGCCGACCTGCCGGTCAAGGTCGGCATGGTCTCACGCTTCCGCACCGGCGCGGAGCAGCGCAAGACGCTGGCGGCCTTCAGCGCCGGGGCCGTGGACGTGCTCGTGGGCACGCACCGGCTCCTGAGCACCGACGTGCGCGCCAAGGACCTCGGCCTCGTGATCGTCGACGAGGAACAGCGCTTCGGTGTGCGCCAGAAGGAGTTGCTGCGCAGTCTCCGGCTCCAGGTCGACGTCATGAGTCTCTCGGCGACGCCGATCCCGCGCACCCTGCAGATGAGCCTGAGCGGCATCCGCGACATCTCGGTGATCGAGACGGCTCCGCGCGGCCGCCACGAGATCCGCACCTACATCGGCGAGTACCGCGACGACCTCGTGCGCGTAGCCATCGAGAAGGAGCTCGCCCGGGAGGGCCAGGCGTTCTACCTGCACAACCGGGTGGAGACCATCGACCAGGCGGCCGAGCACGTGCGCGCGCTCGCGCCCGGGGCGCGCGTCCTCGTGGCGCACGGGCAGATGCCCGAGCGCGCGCTCGAGAAGGTCATGCTGGCCTTCCTCGCCGGCGAGGCCGACGTGCTGGTCACGACGTCGATCATCGAGAGCGGCATCGACATCCCGACCGCCAATACGCTCATCGTCGAGCGCGCCGACATGCTGGGACTCGCGCAGCTCTACCAGATCCGCGGACGCATCGGTCGGAGCGACGCCTACGCCTACGCGTATCTCCTGTATCCGAGCGAGGACCTGCTGACCGGCGACGCCGCGGCGCGGTTGACCACGCTGAGCGACCACACCGACCTCGGCGCCGGCTTCAAGATCGCCATGGCCGACCTCGAGATCCGCGGCGCCGGCAACCTGCTCGGCGACGAGCAGAGTGGACACGTCGCCGCCGTCGGCTTCGAGATGTACGCGCAGATGCTCGAGGAGGCCGTCAACGAGCTGGCTGGTGAGCAGGCCGCGATGGCGGCGCCGGTGCGCGTGGACATGCCCGTCACCGCCTACGTGCCGCCGGACTACATCGCCTACGAGGCCACCAAGATCGACGCGCACCGGCGGATCGCGCGGGCACGGACGATCGGCGAGCTCGGTGACGTGCGTGCGGAGCTCGCCGACCGCTTCGGCCCGCCGCCGGAGCCGGTCGAGAATCTGCTGACGCTGCAGGCGATCCGCATCAAGGCGGCGGAGCTCGGCGCGACTGCCGCCGTCTACCGCGGCAGCCGCTTGCAGGTCGACGGACTCGACCTGGACGACGAATCGGCGGCGCGCGTACGAACCTTCGACGAGCGTGCTGCGTACTTCAAGAGAGACCAGCTGCTGGCAGTGCATCGCGAGGGCTCCGAGCCGCCTGTGCTCCGGTGGGTCGAGGCTACGCTCGATGCTATACTGCAGTCTCGTGTGTCTCGCGACCGGTCGTCAATCCCTGGGAGAGAGAATCTATGAAGAAGCTCATCGTTGGTGTGGCCCTGCTCGCCCTCGTCGTGCCGGCGGTCTTGTTGGCGGGCTGCGGCGAGACCAAGGTCCCCGCCGGCGCCATCGCCGCGGTCGGCAACGGAGTCATCACGCAGGAGCAGTTCGACCAGATCTGGCAGCAGGCCGAGGCTCAGTACAAGTCCCAGGAGGGCGCGCCGCCGTTCCCCGAAGAGGGCACGGCGCAGTACAACCAACTCAAGGCCAGCATCGTCAACTACCTGGTCCAGAACGAGATCATCAAGGAGCAGGCCGCCGAGATGGACGTGACGGTGACCGACGCACAGCTCCAGGAGCGCATGAAGCAGATCGTCGAGCAGGTGGGCGGCCAGAAGAAGCTCGACAAGCTGCTCAAGGATCAGAACGTCACCGAGGCCCAGCTTCAGGAGCAGCTCAAGGCGCAGATGCTCCAGGACGCCGTGCAGCAGAAGGTCAACGAGGACATCAAGCTCAGCGATGAGGACCTCAAGAAGTACTACGAGGACCCCAAGAACAAGACGCAGTTCGAGGTGCCTGAGTCGGTCGACGCCCGTCACGTCCTCGTCAAGACCAAGGCCGAGGCCGAGAAGGTCCGCGCGCTGCTCGAGGCGGACAACAGTGACGCGAACTGGAAGAAGGTCGCCAAGGAGTATTCCACCGACCCCGGCTCCAAGGACGCCGGCGGCAGCCTCGGCAACTTCCCCAAGGGTCGCATGGTCAAGCCGTTCGAGGACGTCGCCTTCGACCTCAAGGTCGATGAGATCTCGCAGCCGGTCAAGACGCAGTTCGGCTACCACGTCATCGAGGTCACCAAGAAGACCGAGGGTTCCAGCCAGACCTTCGAGGAGGCCAAGTCGACGATCGAGCAGCAGCTCAAGTTCCAGAAGCAGGCCACGGCCTGGGAAGACTGGCTCAAGAAGGTCCTCGCCGACGCGGGCGTCGCGTACGCCGCCGGCTTCGACCCGGCGCTGCTCACCGCGTCGCCGAGCCCGGCCGCTCCGGAGTCGCCGCCGGCCTCGCCGGCGGAGTAGGGCCGGCCGCCGGGCGACGCGCCGCGGCGATGAGCCTCACGCTCGTGTACATCGGCGCCGCCGCCGGACTGGCGCCCGCAGCCTCGCTGCGGGCCCTCTCCGGCGGCGGCGCCGTCTTCGTCCCGGCAGGCATCGAGGGCGAGCTCCACGAGCTCGTCGCCGAGGCCGCCGACCCCGGCTTCGGTCGGCTCCTGGAGCTCGACCCCGCCGACGGTGACGGCCTGGACGACCTCGTGGACCGCGCCGCTGGGGGCGCGGTCGTCGTGGCGCTGGCCGGCCCCGGAGGGCCGCAGTTGGCGCGCGAGCTGCGCCGGCGGATCGTCTCCGGCCCGGCGGCCACCGCGGCCGCATCGCCAATCGAGGTCCGCACCGTTCCCGCAGGCCGGGCCTTCGACGATGCCCTGCTCGGCCAGGAACTCGTGTCGCTCAAGCGCATCGTCGAGGTGCTGCGGGTCGAGTGTCCGTGGGACCGCGAGCAGACACCGCAGGACATCGTCGGCTACACGGTCGAGGAGGTCCACGAGCTGGCCGACGCGATCGCCTCCGGCGATCTCGCGGCGGAGCACGGCGAACTCGGCGACCTGCTTCTGCAGGTCGTGCTGCTCGCCCTCATGCTCAGCGAGCAGGACGCCGGCGACCTCGCCAGCGTCGCTCGCGACATCGAGGTCAAGCTCATCCGCCGGCACCCGCACATCTTCGCCGACGCCGTCGCCGACACGCCCGCCCAGGTCAAGAACCGCTGGGAGCGCATCAAGGTCGAGCAGGAGGGTCGCGAGGGCATCTTCCACGACGTTCCGGCCGGTTTCCCCGCGCTGCTCTACGCCAAGAAGCTCCAGCAGCGCGCGGCGAGCGTCGGCTTCGACTGGGACTCCGCCGCGGAGGCGTTCCCCAAGATCGCCGAGGAGCACGACGAACTGGCGGAGCTGTTCGCCGAGGCCGCCGGCGCTGCGACCGCCGACCCGCACCGCGCAGACCCGCGCGTCGCGCACGAGGTCGGCGATCTGCTCTTCGCGACGGTCAACGTCGCGCGCCTGCTGCACGTCGACCCGGAGCTCGCCCTGCGCGAGGCCGGCCGGCGCTTCGAGCGCCGGGTGACGACCGCCGCCGTGCTCGCCGCCGGCGAGGGTCGTGATTGGGCGTCACTCGACCTGCCCGCCCAGGAGGAGTACTACCAGCGGGCCAAGGTGGACGAGGCCGGCGCGAAGGCGTCGCCCGACGTGGACGCCGCCGCGTCGCCGGGACCGGGCGACGACTCGCCTGACGCCGGCGTCTGAACGGTCACGCGGCCGGCGTCTCCACGAGCTGGATGTCGAGCCCGCCGCACTCCGGGCAGGACACCAGGTCGTCCTCGATGTCGGGGAGAAGCTCCGTCTTCGTGAACACGGCGCCGCAGTCCTCGCAGGAGTAGTACGGAGTGTCCATGGTCATCCCCTTTCGTCTCACACAGGGATTGTTCCCGCTGTGACGCGACTGCAGCGCCGTGGTGCGGCTGGGGGTTCCGCCGGTGTGATAGCGTCGGTCCACAGGCAAACGCAGGAGGACCCCGCGCAATGACCATCATCATCGACGTCTCAGCACGGCAGATCCTCGACTCCCGCGGC
The DNA here is from genome assembly GCA_963699725.1 of uncultured Thermoleophilia bacterium. Taxonomy (GTDB): domain Bacteria; phylum Actinomycetota; class Thermoleophilia; order UBA2241; family UBA2241; genus CAIXSE01. Next base: position 335,429 of record CAVOVA010000005.1, on the reverse strand, counting down.
AACCCCACGGTCGAGGTCGAGGTCGAGCTCGAGTCAGGCGCGGTCGGTCGCGCCGACGTGCCCTCGGGCGCGTCCACCGGGGAGTACGAGGCCGTCGAGCTGCGTGATGAGGGCGGGGAGTACCTCGGCAAGGGCGTGCGCACCGCCGTCGACAACGTGAACAACGTGATCGCCGAGGAGATCGTCGGTTTCGACGCCACCGACCAGCGGCTCGTCGACCGCATGCTCATCGAGCTCGACGGCACCACGAACAAGGCCAAGCTGGGCGCCAACGCGATCCTCGGCGTCTCGCTGGCGACCGCGTACGCCGCCGCCGCGGCGCTCGAGCTGCCGCTCTACCAGTACGTCGGCGGCGTCAACGCCTTCACGCTGCCGGTCCCGATGATGAACATCATGAACGGCGGCAAACACGCGGACAACAACGTCGACCTGCAGGAATTCATGGTCATGCCGGTCGGCGCAGCCACCTTCGAGGAGGCGCTGCGCATCTGCGCCGAGGTCTACCACGGTCTCAGGGCGGTGCTGAAGGCCAAGCACCTGAGCACCGCAGTCGGCGACGAGGGCGGCTTCGCGCCCGACCTCGGCAGCAACGAAGAGGCCATCCAGGTCATCATGGAGGCGATCGACGCCGCCGGCTACGAGCCCGGCGACGACGTGCGCATCGCGCTCGACCCGGCCGCCTCCAGCTTCTACGACACCGGCAAGGAGCGCTACGTGCTCGAGGGCGAGGGCCGCGAACTCTCGTCGGCGGAGATGGTCGACTACTACGCCGAGCTGGTCGGCAAGTACCCCATCATCAGCATCGAGGACGGCCTCTGGGAGGACGACTGGGACGGCTTCAAGCTCATGACCGACAAGCTCGGTGACCGGCTGCAGATCGTCGGAGACGACCTCTTCGTGACCAACGTCGAGCGCCTCGCCCAGGGCATCGAGAAGGGCTCGGCCAACAGCATCCTGATCAAGCTGAACCAGATCGGCACGCTCAGTGAGACCCTGGACGCCATCCAGATGGCGACGCGCGCCGGCTGGACGGCGGTGTGCTCGCACCGCTCCGGCGAGACCGAGGACACCACGCTGGCCGATCTCGCCGTCGCCACCAATGCCGGCCAGATCAAGAGTGGCGCCCCGGCGCGCACCGACCGCGTCGCCAAGTACAACCAGCTGCTGCGCATCGAGGAGATGCTCGGTGAGGTGGCGTACTACCCGGGGATGGACGCCTTCTACAACCTGCGCCAGACGCGGGACGGCGACCGCGGGTCGCCGTTCTCGCCGCGGGGCAGAGGGAAGAACGGGCCGGAGAGGCGCAGCGCCGCTCCGGCCCGCGAGTTGCAGATAGGGTCCCTCGTCCCGCACACTATCCCTTGCAGAGAACGGGCGGCATCGCCGCCGAGCCTGCCACGCGCTCCCGCGTCGCACCGCACGCGTGCGGATGCCGGCCGGAGGTCAAGTCCGGCGCTGTGGCGGGACCAAGCCAGTCGATCACGACCCAAAGGAAGCAGGAGCATGTACTGTCCCGAATGTGGCGACGACGCCGGTAACGCCAAGTTCTGCCCCGAGTGCGGCGCGAACCTTTCAGGCGTGAAGAACGCTCTGAGCGGCAAGGCGGGCGCCGCCAAGTCCGCCGGCGCCAAGGCCGGCTCCGGCGCGGCGCCCGAAGCCTCCGCCGCGGGCGGGCCCAGGCGCCTCTCGCCGGCCGTCATCTGGGGCGGTTTCGGCGCGCTGGCCGTCGTCGTGATCGTCATCGTCGTCATGGTCTCCGGCGGATTCGGTGGCGACTCCGGCACCAGCGGCGCGGCGGAGACGAGCGCCGGCCCCGTCGAGGCGGTCGCGGCCGACACCAGCGGGAGCTACGACGAACTGGTCGCCCGCGGCAACGAGCTGTACGACCAGGGCGATGCCGAGTTCCAGAACCAGAACTTCGATCAGGGCGGGGCGTACTTCGCCGCCGCCGCCCAGGTGTACGCCGCCGCGTGGAAGAAGCAGGCCACCGACCCCGCTGTGGGCACCGACTACGCCGTCACGCTCTTCTACAGCGGCGACATCGAGACCGCCCTCAAGCAGATCGAAGCGGTCATCAAGGTCGACCCGGAGTTCCAGAAGGCCTGGCTCAACAAGGGTATCTTCCTCAGCCACGAGGCCAGGATCGCCGAGCAGAGCGGCGACAAGAAGGCGGTCAAGGACCTGACTGGCGAGGCGAAGGCCGCATTCACCGAAGCCGTCGCCATCGATCCCAAGTCGGAGGCCGGGCAGCAGGCGGATGCCAGCCTGCAGCAGCTCTAGCAGCACGCGATCGCCGGTACGCGGCCGCCGGGCAGGGACATCCGCCGGCGGCCGCGAACCCTTAGGGTGAGAAGGGGCCGCCCTGCGCGCAGCGGGCGGCGGGCGGCGAGCCGGGAGCGGCACAGCGTGGCCGACACGAGTACAGCAGCAACCTCGCGAGCGGGGCAGGCGCGTCGCGCACCCACCGGTGTGCGCGCGCACGCGCCGCGGCCCCATCTCGGCCGCCTCGCGCTCCTCCTCCTCCTCCTGATCGGCGCCGCCCTGTACGTCTCGCCGCTCCGCGCCTTCTTCGAGCAGCAGGACCGCTTCGAGAAGGCGTCGGCGGAGCTGCAGGCCGCCCGGCGGGACAACGCCGCCCTCGAACGTGAGATAAGGCTGCTCACCACCGAGGCATACATCGCCCAGCGCGCCCGGGCCGACACCACGCTGGTGCCGCCCGGCACGCAGGTCTTCGTGATCAAAGGGCTGCCGGGCAGGGAAGACGAGACGGATCTCAGCGTGGACACGGCTCCGGTGGAGAGTTCGATCTCGGTCCTCGACCGCATCGAGGACCTGTGGCGAACCTTGCTGCACTGAGGCGGGGGTGAGCGGGAGACCTCCGCTGGTGACGGGCGCCGACGCGGCCGTCGTCGCCGGGCAGCTCGGCCGCGCGCCGCACGCGATGAGTCTGGTCGCCGCCCGCTGCCGGTTCGGGTTCCCGACCGTCGTGGAAGACCTTCCCTTCAGTGCTGATGGCCGGCCGTTCCCGACGCTCTACTACTGCACCTGCCCGACGCTGGTCGCCGCCGTCTCCCGCCTCGAGAGCGACGGCGGCGTCGCCGCCTGGACGCGCCGGCTCGCGGCGGACGCCAGGCTCGCCGGCTCGGCGGCGGACGCGGCCGCCGACGCGGCCATCCGCCGGCTGGATCTCGTGCGCGCCTACGAGCTCATCGATGGTGGACGGCGGCGCCTCGCTCGCGACCGGCGTCGGTGGCGTCGGTGACCTGCTCGCGATCAAGTGCCTGCACGCGCACGTCGCCCACGCCCTCGCCCGCCCCGGCTACGCTCTCGGCGAGGCGATCCTGGCCGAAGTGACGGATCCGTGGTGCGACGACCGCCGCTGCGCCGCGCTGCTGCCGGATGGCGGCGCATGAGGATCGCCGTCGTCGACCTCGGCACCAACACCTGCCGGCTGTTCCTCGCGGAGGTCGACGGCGGCAGAGTGCGGCAGGAGGCCCGGCTCACGACCGTGGTGCGGCTCGGCCAGGGCGTCGACGAAGCCGGACGGCTGCATCCCGACGCCGTCGCACGCACCCGCGCCTGCCTTGCGGAGTACGCGCCGCGCCTCGAGGCCTACGAGCCGGAGCGGCGCCTCCTCGTCGCCACGAGCGTCCTGCGTGACGCCGGCGACGGGCGCGAGTTCCTCGCCGCCGTGGAGCGCGACTTCGCCCTGCCGTGGCGCGTGGCGAGCGGGGAAGAGGAGGGCGCGCTGGCCTTTCTCGGCGGTACGTCGTGGCTCGCCGGATCCTCGGAGGCCGGGGGCACTTCCCGGCCCGGCCCGGGCACTCCGCCGCCCGACCCGATCCTGCTCGTCGACATCGGCGGCGGCAGCACCGAGTTCGCCGTGGGCGCCGCCGGGCAGGCGCCGGCGTTCGTGCGCAGCCTCGACGTCGGCGTGGTGCGGCTCACCGAGCGCTTCTTTCACGCCGACCCGCCTCCGGCGGCGCAGGTCGCGGCCCTCTCGAGCCACGTGGCCGCCGCGATCGCCGGGGGCGTGCCGGCCGACATCCGCGCCGCCGTGGGTGGCTCGGTGGGCGTGGCCGGCACGTACACCACGCTGGTCGCCAACAAGCTCGGCATGCTCGAGTACGAGGCGCGGCTCGTCCAGGGGCACCTGCTGACGCTGGCCGAGATCGACGCGGCGATCGAGCGCTTCGCGGGGATGACAAGCGCGGAGCGTGGCCGGCTCCCGGGCATCCAGCCCGGTCGCGAGGACGTGATCCTCGCCGGCGCCCTCATCGCGCGCGAGGCGTGCGTCGCCTTCGGGCTGAACGCCGTCCGCGTCAGCGAGGCCGATCTCCTCGAGGGCGCGGCGCTCGCTCTCGCGGACGGCTGGCTGCACCCGACCTGATCCCGGGGGCGCCCCGTCGCGGCGCCAACCGGTTCCGCCCCCCGACCGTCTGCCTTCTTACGTCATATACTGCAGCCGTGCCGGAGTGGCGGAACTGGTAGACGCCGGGGACTTAAAATCTCCTGTCGCTGAGTGCGGCGTCCGGGTTCAACTCCCGGCTCCGGCACCACGCATCCGAAGGTGACCATGGCACTCACACACATCGATGGCCTGCTTGCTCGACATGGACGGCGTGCTCGCCATGTCGTGGCGGCCGCTGCCCGGAGCGGCGGCGGCCGTGACGCGCCTGCACGCCGCGGGCGTGCCCCTGCGCGTCCTCACCAACACGACCGCGCTCAGCCGAGCGCGCTTCGGTGCGGTGCTCCGCGAGGCGGGCTTCCCGTTCGCCGACGACGACATCCTGACGGCGTCGGTCGCGACGGGCGCCTGGCTGCGCGAGCAGCGCCCGGGCGCCCGCGTGTTCCACCTCGGCGACGCGCAGCCGGACGACCTCGAGGGCGTCGATCTCGTCGGTCTCGGAGACGAGCCGGAGGTCGTCCTGCTCTCCGGCTCCGACGAGTCGTTCGCCTTCGAGACGTTCAATCGTGTGCTCGCCGTGCTGCGCGGTGGCGCGGAGCTCGTCGCCATGCACCGCAACCTCTCCTGGATGACGCGGCGCGGCGAGAAGCTGGACGCCGGCGCCTACCTGCTCGGCCTCGAGGCGGCCACGGGGCTCGAGGCCGTCGTCGTCGGCAAGCCGGCGGCCGGAGCCTTCCGCGCCGGCCTCGACGCGCTCGGCCTGCCGCCCGAGCGCGTCGCCATGGTCGGCGACGACGTGGAGAACGACGTCCTCGCCGCGCAGGCGCTCGGGATCACCGGCGTGCTGGTGCGCACGGGCAAGTTCCGCGAGGAGACGCTGGCCCGCGTCACAGGCACGCCCGACCACATCGTCGACTCGATCGCCGACGTGCAGGGGCTGCTCGGGCGCTGAACGCCTGGCGGGCGTTCGCACCGGCCGGGCCGGCGGAGCGGTCCGCCTCTCCCCTTGTCTTTCCGCTCGACCGGCCCTAGCATCGAGGTGTACTTCATCGTGCACGCCGAAGGCCGCGAGGCGGCCCGCCGCGTGCACTCGAAAGGGGCAGTCATGGGCTGGGTAGCTCTCGCCATCGTCATCGTCGTCATCCTGTTCATCGTCGTCGGCATCCTGTCCGGCATCCGCATCGTGCGTCCCACGCACCGTGGGCTCGTCGAGCGTCTGGGCAAGTACAACCGCTTCGCCGGACCGGGGATCCACCTCACCATCCCGTTCGGCATCGAGCGCATGTACCAGGTGGACATCCGCGAGACCCTGGTCGACGCGACGCCGCAGACGATCATCACCAACGACAACCTCAACGCGCGCGTCGACGCGCAGGTCTACCTCAAGGTCAAGATCGGACGAGGAGAGCGTCAAGGCGTCGCAGTACAACGTCGCCAACTACCAGTTCCAGATCGTCCAGCTGGCGCGCACGACGCTGCGCAACATCATCGGCACGCTGAGCCTCAAGTCGGCCAACAGCGAGCGCGGCCGCATCAACGAGGAGCTGCGCACCACGCTGCGCACCGAGACCGCCAACTGGGGCCTCGAGATCCTCCGCACCGAGCTCAAGGAGATCGACCCGCCGGCGGACGTCCAGGAGACGATGAACAAGGTCGTCAAGGCCGAGAACGAGAAGATCGCGGCGATCGACTTCGCCACCGCGACCGAGACGCAGGCCGACGGCCAGCGCCGCGCCGAGATCAAGAAGGCCGAGGGCGTCAAGCAGGCCAAGATCCTCGCCGCCGAGGGCGAGGCGCAGGCCATCAAGCTGGTCAACGAGGCGGCCGAGCAGGTACTTCGTCGGCAACGCCCAGGTCCTGCGCAAGCTCGAGACCGTGGAGAAGGCGTTCTGGCAGAACGCCAAGATCGTCGTGCCGGCGGACGGCAGCCTGGTCAACGTGATCGGCGACCTCGCCGGCATCGCGCCGGTCCCGGCGAAGGCGCCGCAGCCCAACCCCACGCCGGGGCAGCCGCAGCAGCGGCGCTGAGGCGCGGCCAGAAGACGTAGCCGCGGCCGCGCGGCCGCGTCTACGCCTTCTTCTTGCGCGGCTTCTTCTGCTTGGGCGGCAGGGACGCGGCGTACGCTGCCGCCTTGCGCACCCAGGCGGCCGCCTCCGTGGGGTCGACGACCATGGATGCGGGCAGGGCGACGTACTCCTTCATCGGCCTGCCCTCCATGGGCTCGAAGGGCCCGCCGCCGGCGGCCGTGACCGCGGCGCGCTCGTCCTCCGGCAGGCGGAGCATCACCGTCTCCTGCCACACGCCGGCGAACATGTTGCCGCCGGTGAAGTACGCCGGGCAGCCGAACATAGGCCGGTAATCGACCGGTTGGTCGAACTCCAGGCCCGAGATCGTCTCGTCCAGCAGCCGGACGAGGCCTCGTCAGGCTTGCGCCACTTCGCCATCGCGCGCTCCTTCCGGGCCGTCTACTCCTTCTCGTGACGCGGCACCACGAGGACGGGGATGTCGCTGTGGTGGAGCAGCTTGAGCGCCGTCGAGCCGAGGAAGGCGGCCGACATGGCGCCCTCACCGTGGCTGCCGACGACGATAGCCGCCGCTTCCTTCTCGCGGGCCGTCTCGAGGAGGACGTCGACCGCCCTGCCTTCGACCACCTCTCCGGTCGCGGCGACGCCGGCCGCCTCGAGTGTCTGCTGAGCCTCGGCGACCGCCTGCTCGCCGAACGCGCGCACCAGGTCCACGTGCTGGTCGTACTCCGAGCTCATCATGAGGGGCGAGTCGGTCATGCCCATCGGGACGTAGCCGATCGAGAACTCGAAGGCGTGGACGACGAAGACCTCGGCGTCATCGATGTGCTTCGCGAGCTCCACCGTGTGCGCGAGCGCCTTCTTGGCGCAGTCCGAACCGTCGTATCCCAGGACGAGCGTGGTCGGCATGGCGTGTCCTCCTCGTGAGTGGTCCCTGTGGGCACTATTGCACACCGGGGGTGACGGCGAAACGGGGCCGGGCGCGGCGCCGGAGTCCCGGCGGCTGCCGGGGCCGGAGCTACGCGGCGCGCCGCGTCGCTCTGCGGGCGACGAGCCCGCGCCGCGGCGCGAAGACGTAGGCGAGCAGGAAGGCGGCGGTGGCGATGAGCACGACCGCCGCCCCCGACGCTACGTCGAGGTAGTAGCTCGCGTACAGTCCGGCGACGCTCGAGACCGCGCCGACCACGGCGGACACCGCCATCATCGCCGCGAGACGCCGCGTGAGCAGGTAGGCGGTCGCCGCCGGCGTGACCAGCATGGCGGCGACCAGCCCCACGCCCACGGTCTGCAGGCTGACGACGATGGTGAGCGCCAGCAGGATCAGCATCGTGAACCGCAGCACCTCCGGCCGCTTGCCCAGCATGTGGGCGAGCACCGGGTCGAACGAGGCCAGCTGGAACTCCTTGAAGAAGAGGATGAGCACGACCAGCACGATCGCCGCGAGCATCCCGATGATCCAGAGGTCGCCGGCGGTCACCCCGAGCACGTTGCCGAAGAGGATGTGGGTGAGGTCGGTCGCGTAGGAGCGGACCGTGCTCATGAGCACGACGCCGAGGGCGAGCGCGGCCGCGAAGAGGATGCCGATGGCGGTGTCCTCCTTGAGGCCGCCGCGGCGGGAGAAGACGCCGATCCCCACGGCGACGAGGACCGCCGCCACGAGGGCGCCCAGCAGCAGGTCGGCGCCCAGCAGGTAGGCGATCGCGACGCCGGGCAGGATGGCGTGGGCGAGCGCGTCGCCGAGAAAGGCCATGGCGCGCAGCACCACGAAGGTGCCGATCACCGAGCAGAGCACGCCGACGATCAGCGACGCGACCAGGGCGCGCTGCATGAACTCGAGGGCGAACGGATCGGTGAGCCAGGCGATCATCGCGGATCCGCGTGGGGCTCGTGACTGTGCCGGTGCTCCTCGCCGTCGCCGACGTGACCCGGGCAGCACTGGTCGATCACGACCATCCCGTCGAGGAAGAGGGCCTGGCCGCCGAAGGCCGCGGTGAGGTGCTCGGGGGTGAAGACGCTCGCCGGCGGGCCGTAGGCGACCAGCCGGCGGTTCAGGAGGGCCACGAGCTCGAAGCGCTGCGCCGCCGTCTCCATGTCGTGCGTGCTCACGAGCACGGTGATGTCGCGCTCGCGCAGGCGTGCGAGCAGCGCGAGCAGCGCCTCGCGGGCGCTCACGTCGACGCCGGTGAAGGGCTCGTCCAGCAGGAGCACGTGCGGCTCCTGGGCGAGCGCCCGGGCGAGGAACACGCGCTGCTGCTGGCCGCCCGAGAGCTCGCCGATGGCGCGCTTCTCGAGCTCGGCGATGCCGAGCTCGTCCAGGCAGCGCGCCACCACCTGGCGGTCGGCGGCTGCGGGCCGGCGGAACCAGCCCAGACGCCCGTACCTGCCCATCATGACGACGTCGTGCACGGTGACCGGGAAGCCCCAGTCGATCTCCTCGCGCTGGGGCACGTAGGCGATCGGGTCCGTCTGGCCGCCTGGCGCGCGGTCGTGCATGCGCACGCGCCCTGCGCGCACGGGGAGCAGGCCTACGAGCGCCTTGAAGAGCGTCGACTTGCCCGCGCCGTTCGGCCCGACGATCGCCACCTGGGCGCCGTGAGGGACGCTCATGGTCACGTCGTCGAGCGCCGGGCGGCCGCCGTAGGTCACGGTCACGCCCTCGAGGGCGAGAGACGCCGTGCCGCCGGGGTTCACTGGAGCGCCTCCACGATGCGACGCGTGTCGTACTTCATCATGTCGATGTAGGTGGGGGCCACGCCGCCCGCCTCGGTCAGGGAGTGGTCGAGGAGATCGGTGACCACCGTGGCCCCGGTCTCGCCGGCGATCTGCCGCGCGAGTTCGGGGTTCTCCCCGATCTCCACGAAGACGGCCTTGGCTCCGCTGGAACGGATGGCTGCGGTCAGGTCGGCGAGCTGCTTGGCCGTCGGCGCTGCTCCCGTCCCTGTTCCGGGAATGACGGTGCCGACGATCTCCAGGCCGTACCGGTCGGCGTAGTAGCCGTGGCTGGCGTGATTCATGACCAGCTTGCGCTCTGTGGGCGGGATCTGCGCGAGTCGCGTCTCGATCCAGGCATCGAGTTCGTCGAGTTCCTTCGAGTAGGCGGCCGCGTTGGCTTCGTACTCAGCCGCTCCCGCGGGATCGGCCTCGGCGAAGGCGTCGCGGATGTTCTCCACGTAGGTCTTCGTGAGCGTGGGGTCGAGCCAGAAGTGCGGATCCGTCTCCGAGTTCTCGAGCGGCGGCTCGCCGGGTCGAGGCCGCCGGCTCTCGAGTCCGGCGGAGGCTTCGATGAGCGTCGCGTCACCGCCGGCGTTCTCCAGGGTCCCCAGCAACGGACCTTCGAGCCCGCCGCCGTTGACGATGACGAGGTCGGCGGCGGCGACCTCGCCCAAGTCGGACGGCGTCGGCTCGAACGAGTGGGGGTCAGTCTCCGGGGGTACAAGAGAGCGCACCTCGAAGCGGTCGCCGGCGACGTTCTGGGCGATGTCGGCGAGGTAGCTGGCGGAGGCCACCACGTCGAGGGTACCGTCGCCGGCCGACGTCGTTGCCGTCCCGCATCCGGCGGCAAAGGCGGCGGCGGGCACGAGCAGTGCGGCGGCCAGAAGCAACCGCTGGCCGCGCCTCCTCACGCCGAGCCTCCGCCTGCGGCGGCTTCTCCCGCGGCGCTGCAGCCGGAGCAGAGACCGCCCAGCTGCAGGAAGTGGTCGGTGATGCGGTAGCCGGTCTCACGTCCCGCCGCGTCCACAATGCCCCGCATGTCGCAGGCCGTGAACTCGGTCACGCGGCCGCAGACGCTGCAGACGACGGTGTGGCCGTGCGCCGCGCCGGCGGGCACGAAGCCCTCGCAGTGGTCGGGCCCGTGTACACGGCGCAGAGCGCCGATCTCGGTGAGCACGTCCAGCGTCCGGTAGACGGTCGTCAGTCCCAGCTCCGGACAGCGCTCCCGAGCCGCGTCGTAGACCTGCAGCGCGCTGAGGCTCGACGGCGCCGCGGCGATGGCCTCGAGGACCGCACGGCGCTGGCGCGTCAGGCGAAGTCCGCGGGCGGCCAACTCCGCGGAGATGTCGGCTGAGTTGAAGCTGATGGCGGCGTCCTTTCTGAAACTGAAAACCATTTGCAGTAAGGAAGTCGAGCCTAGCACGACGCGCGGGACCGGACAAGGTTCGGCGGAGGCCGGACAAGGCCGGACAAGGCCGGACAAGGCCGGACGAGACTGGGCGCGGCTGGGTGCGGCCGGCGCGGGCGCCCGCGCTCACGAGAGCGGCCGGAGTCCGTCAGCGCGGCAGGCGCCGGCCGGTCAGTGTCGCAACGTGTACGGGCAGGCGGCGATGCAGATGCCGCAGATCTCGGCCTGGATGCTCGTGTACTGCGCCATGTGGTGGCGGCAGGCGCCGGCGTCGAAGAGGAGCTCGCGCGCCATCCCCGCCCTCCACAGGACGTCGCGGCCGCAGCCGGCGGGGCAGGCGTCGACGCAGTCGCGGCAGGCGCCGCACCGACTTGCGGCGACCGGTTGGCCCGCAGTGAGGTCGAGGTCGGTGAAGACGGTCGCGAGGCGGACGGCCGGGCCGAACTCCGGCGAGACGAACAGCGCTGTCTTGCCGATCCATCCCAGACCGGCCGAGGTCGCCGCCGTCTTGTGCGGAAACGGCCTGCTGCCGTTCGACGCGCCGGTCGCGACGACGCGCTCCGCCGCGTGCCCGTGGACCTTCAGTATCTCGACGAGCGTGTCGGTGGCGTCGTCGAGCGCGCCGTTCACGCGCAGGTACTCCTGGTGATAGTCGAGTGTGGGACCGTAGCGCAGCCCGCGCACCACCAGTGGATCGAGTCGCATGAGGATGGAGATCGCGGCAGGGTACCCCGGGGCCAGTGGCAGCCGCGGCTCGTTGGCGGCGACGCCCCAGGCGTCGACGTCTTTGGTGCGGAGTATCTGGCCGATGGCATGACGGTCGAGAACGCGCAGCAGGTGACCTCTTCCGATCCCGGACGGAAGGAGCGTGCTCCATGCGCCGCTCCCCCCGCTCCATCTTCCCATCGCGGCTCGCGGCAGGACACTGGACGGGCGAAGGATATTGGCCGTCATGGTTGGCCGTTCTGGACACTGCTGGGGGCGGCGGAGAGCGCAGATGTACGTGCACCACTTCACAAGACGGGTTTATTTCCTGTGCTGGAGCGGCTATACTCCGACTGTCTACTCAGATTGTAGGGAGGTGAGACCATGGGCCCTGTGCATTTCAACAGAACGCAGGTGAAGCAGGAGGATCGCTCCAGGAAGCGTCGCAAGTGATCCGCGAGCAACGATGAACGGATCAGCGGACATAGGAGTGTCGCCACCCGGGAGGGGCGAATCGCGAAGCAGCGGATCGCTCCTCTCGTCACGTACGGGCTCATGCGCCCGCGGTCTCAGCTCGCCTTGAACCCCCGAAGCCGCAGACTGTTGGTCACCACGGTCACGCTGCTCAGCCCCATCGCGGCGGCGGCGTAGATCGGATTGAGCAGGATCCCGAAGGCCGGGTAGAAGACTCCCGCCGCCAGCGGGATCAGCGCGACGTTGTAGGCGAACGCCCAGAAGAGGTTCTGCTTCACGGTGCGGATGGTGGCGCGGGAGAGCTCCACGGCGGTGGCCACGCCGCCCACGTCCCCCGACATCAGGGTGATGTCGCTCGCCTCCATGGCGACGTCGGTGCCCGTGCCGATGGCGATGCCGACGTCGGCCTGGGCGAGCGCCGGGGCGTCGTTGATGCCGTCGCCGACCATGGCCACCCTGTGCCCGCCGGCCTGCAGCGCAGATACCTCGGACGCCTTCTCCTCTGGCAGCACTTCCGCGACGACCCTGTCGATGCCGACCTGTGCGGCGATCGCCTGCGCGGTGGCGGTCTGGTCGCCGGTGAGCATGACGACCTCGAGGCCGAGCTGCTTGAGGCGGGCCACGGCCGCTGCCGAGCCCGGCTTCACCGTGTCGGCGATGGCGATGGCTCCCACGGGCTGGTCGTCGATGACGACCGTGACGACAGTCTTGCCTTGGGCGGCGAGCGCGGCCGCGTGCCGAACGCCGGCCCCGCCGGCCAGCCGCTCGTTACCGGCGAGCACCGTGTGTCCTTCGACCTCGGCGCGGATCCCGTGGCCGGCGATCGCTTCGAACCCCGTCGCCGGCGGCAGGACGAGGTCGCGCTCGGCGGCGGCGGCGAGGAGCGCCGCCGCGAGCGGGTGCTCGCTGCCGCGTTCGGCCGCCGCCACCAGGCGGAGGAGGCCGTCGTTGTCGAAGTGTGGGCCGACCTCGACGTCGGTCCCGTTTCCCGAGCCGAACAGCACGACGTCGGTGACGCGCGGCTTGCCCTCGGTGAGCGTGCCCGTCTTGTCGAGGACCACCACGTCCAGCTTGTGGGCGGTCTCGAGCGCGGCGCCGTCCCTGATGAGGACGCCGTTCTCGGCACCCTTGCCGGTACCCACCATGATGGCCGTCGGAGTCGCAAGGCCGAGCGCACAAGGGCACGCGATGACGAGCACGGCGACGAAGTTGAGCAGGGCATAGTTGAGCGACGGCGACGGGCCGAAGACCAGCCAGACCACCAGCGTGACGGTGGCGATGACGATGACGGCCGGTACGAACCACGCGGCGATGACGTCCGCGAGGCGCGCGATGGGCGGCTTGGAGCCCTGCGCCTGCTCCACCAGGCGAACGATCTGGGCGAGTGCGGTCTCCGCGCCGACCTTGGTGGCCCGGAACGTGAACGAGCCGGTGGTGTTCATGGTGGCGCCGATCACCACGTCGCCGGCCTGCTTGGCTACCGGGATCGGCTCGCCCGTGAGCATCGACTCGTCGACCGGCGAGGCGCCGTCCTCGACGACCGCCGTCGACGGGCACCTTCTCTCCGGGGCGGACGACGACCACGTCGCCGACGAGCACCTGGGCGACGGGCACGTCCGATTCGACGCCGCCACGCAGGACGCGCGCCGTCTTGGGCTGCAGGCCGATGAGCGCCTTGATGGCGGCGCCCGTCTGGCCTTTGGCGCGCGCCTCGAGCAGCCGGCCGAACAGAATGAGGGTGATGATGAACGCCGCGGAGTCGAAGTACATCGGCTCTCCGAGTCCTTGGTATTCGAAGAACGCGGGGAAGAGGACGCCGAGCACGCTGTAGAAGTAGGCGGCCGATGAGCCCATCGCCACCAGCGTGTTCATCGTCGTCGTCCCGTGCTTCAGCGCCGACCAGGCGGTCGTGTAGAACTGCCAGCCGACCCAGAACTGCACGATGCTGGCGAGGCCCCAAAGGAAGTACCCGTTGTGCATCCAGTCGGGCAGGAACGTGAACCACTCCATCTGCATGGTGCCCGCGAAGATGATGACGCTGAGCGCGAAGCCCACGATGACCTTGAGCTTCAGTCGGCGGTACGCGGCGGCGCGGGCCGCGTCCTCCGCGTCGGCCGCCGCCTCGATACCCTCCTCGCCGTTGCCGGGCGCGGGTTCCACGACGTCGTAGCCGGCGCCGCGAATCGTCTCCACGAGGTCTCGATACGTCGCCTGGCCCGGGATGTACGAGACGGTCGCCTTCTCGGTCGCGAGATTGACGTCGGCTCGGAGAACGCCGGGTGGCGCGCGAAGCGCCTTCTCCACCCGGCTGACGCAACTCGCGCACGTCATGCCGATGATCGGCAAGGTCTCCTGTGCGGTCACGACTCCGTAGCCCGCTCCCTCGACGGCGGCGACGAGGTCGCCCGTCGAGACGGCGCCGGGGTCGAAGGTGACCGTCGCCTTCTCGGTGGCGAGGTTGACCGCCGCCTTGTCCACGCCGTGGACCTTGCCGATGGCGCGCTCGGTCCTGGCTACGCAACTGGCGCAGGTCATGCCTGTGATAGGCAGATCGATGGTGGCGTCGCGGTCGCTCATGGGCCTTCACTGGTCGTGATCGACGTACTTGGGATACTCTTCCCGGGGCCAAACGATGATACCCCCAGGGGTACGCCGTCACGAGCGTCTTCGCGCAGCGGGTCCGAAGCGAGCCGGGCGCCCACGCGCCGGCGCTCGCCGCCCCGGTATGATTGCCCCGGGCAGGCGGCGACGAGGAGGCTCACACATGACGATCTGGGACGTCCCGCACGAGACCATCGATCGGGAGCGGCTCGAGCAGCTTCAGCTCCGTCGTCTCGGTGACATGCTGGCACGGATCCACGAGCGCGTCCCGTTCTACCGCTCGCGGCTGGACGACGCCGGCTTCGAGCCCGGGGACCTGATGAGTCTCAGCGACGTCCGCAGCCTGCCCGTCACCGAGAAGACCGACTTCCGCGACAACTACCCCAGCGGGCTCTTCGCCGTGCCCATGGACGAGGTCGTCGAGGTCCATTCCTCATCGGGGACGACGGGCAGGCCCGTCGTGGGGGGCTACACGAGAGCCGACCTCGAGATGTGGGCCGAGCTGGTGTGCCGTCTGGCCGTGGCCGTGGGCGTGCACGAGGGCGACGTCGCCCAGGTCGCCTTCGGGTACGGCATGTTCACGGGCGGCTTCGGTCTCCACTACGGGCTGCAACGCGCCGGCGCCACCGTGCTGCCGATCAGCGCCGGCAACACCGCTCGCCAGCTCCAGTTCATGCGTGACTTCGGCACCACGGTGCTGATCACGACGCCCTCGGTACGCCCTCTACATCGGCGACGTGTTGCGGCGGCGTGGCGCCCCGTTCGAAGACCTCCGTCTGCGCCTCGGTCTCTTCGGGGCGGAGACGTGCAGCGAGGAGATGCGCGGACGGATCGAGAGCTGTCTGCCGATCAGGGCTACGGACAACTATGGGCTCACGGAGCTCGGCGGCCCCGGCGTGGCCGGCGAGTGCGAGTGCCGCAGCGGCATGCACATCTCCGAAGATCACTTCCTCGCCGAGTGCCTGGATCCGACGACCAGCGAGCCGGTCGCCGATGGCGAGGTCGGCGAGCTTGTGATCAGCGCGCTGACGCGAGAGTGCTCGCCCGTGCTGCGGTACCGCACGCGTGACCTGACGACGCTCACGCGGGAGCAGTGCGAGTGCGGCCGGACGACGGCGCGCATGGGCAAGGTGGTCGGCCGCACCGACGACATGTTCATCATCAGCGGCGTCAACATCTTCCCCTCGGCGATCGAGAGCGTGCTCTTCGCGATCGAGGGCGTCGAGCCGTTCTACCAGATCGTGCTGGAGCGCCCCGGCTCGATCGACACGTTCGAGGTGCACGTGGAGGTCACGGACGCCCTCTTTGACGGCTGGTTGGACGACCTGCGCGCGTTCGAGCGCCGAGTGACCGAAGAGCTTCGCTCGGCGCTCCTCGTCCGGCCCATCGTCAAGCTGGTCGAACCCGGCACGCTCGAGCGCTCCGAGGGTAAGGCGCGGCGCGTGATCGACCACCGCTCCGCCTGACCGCGAAACGGCCCGGGAACGTACGTGAAACGGCCGGCGGTGCGAGCCCCCGCTTCGCGCCGCCGGCCAACCTCAAGTCGACTGGGAGATCCTCTCTCAGAGCACTTCCGGTCTCCTGGTCATGACATCGGTCGCCGGCCGGTGGGTCGCATAGAACAGGCGTCTAGACGCTCCGGTCTGGTGTCGTCCCGGCGGGCTACGTTCAGACGGTGACGCGCAGGAGCTCGAGGTAGCTCGTGGTGCCCTCGAGGACCTTGCCGACGCCGTCTTCGCGCAGGGAGGCGACGCCCTTCGCGCGGGCCATGTGCTGGATCTCGAGCACGCTGCCCCCCGTGGCGATGACGTCGCGCAGGTCGTCGTCGACGACGAGTACCTCGTAGAGGCCGAGACGGCCGCGGTAGCCGGTGCCGAAGCACTTGGTGCAGCCGACCGGCTCCCAGACTTTGAAGCGCTTCCTGGGCGCCGGGCCGAGGCCGAGCTCCAGCCAGGTGGCTTCGGTCATCGGCGCCTCGACGCGACAGTGAGGGCAGAGGCGGCGTACGAGCCGCTGGGCGACGAAGCAGCGCCACGCCGCAGCCACGAGGTAGCGCGGCACGCCCATCTCGACGAGGCGGTTGACGGCGGCCGAGGCGTCGTTGGTGTGCAGGGTGCTGAACACCTGATGCCCGGTGATCGCCGAGTCCGCCGCCATCTTGGCGGTCTCGAGATCGCGGATCTCACCGACCATGATGACGTCCGGGTCGGCGCGCACGAGCGAGCGCAGCGCCTGGGCGAAAGTGAGGCCGATGGCCGGCTTGACCTCGGTCTGGATGATCCCCTCGATCTTGCGCTCGATGGGGTCCTCGACGGTGTAGACCTTGCGCTGAGGGCTCTTGATGAGCTCGAGGGTGGTGTACAGCGTTGTCGACTTGCCCGAGCCGGTGGGGCCGACGATGACGATGCCGCCTTCGGGAGCCCTGAGCGCGGCCTCGAACCGGCTGAGGTTGTCGCCGACGAGGCCGAGCGAAGCCAGCGTCGGCGGCAGCGGCGAGACCTCGAGGATGCGGATGGTGAGGTTCTCGCCGAACATGCTGGGAATGGAGGCGAGGCGCAGGTCGACGGCCTCGCCGCTCGAGAGCTCGAAGCTGGTGCGGCCGTCCTGCGGCAAACGCCTCTCGGCGATGTTGAGATTGCCCATGATCTTGAGGCGGCTGATGATGCCCGCCTGCAGATCCTTGGGGAACTCCCGCATCTCGTGGAGCACGCCGTCGATGCGGCAGCGCACGCCCAGCGAGTCCTCGCCCGGCTCCAGGTGGATGTCTGACGCGCCCATGCTGGCGGCGTCGGTGAGCAGGGCGTCGACGATCTCGATGATGTCGGCGTCGATGTCGGCCGCGGAAAGGCTCACCTCTTCGGAGTCGTCCCGCGCGTCCTTGAGCTTGCCGCGGGAGCTGAAGTAGATGGCCACGGCCTCGTCGAAGGCGGACTCGGTGCAGATGACCGGCACGACGCGCTTCTTGGTGCGCATGCCGACCTCGTCGATGGAGATGACGTCCAGCGGGTTGGTCATCGCCAGGACGAGGCTGCCGTTGTCGTCGAGGCTCAGCGGCATGAGCCGCCGGCGGACGATGAAGTCGCGCGGGAGCAGGCCGAGGGCGGCCGGCTGCGGCGTCGTCTGCGTGAGGTCGACCACGCCGATGTGCATCTGGCCGGCCACCGCGGTGACGATGTCGTGCTCGCTGACCAGGTCCTCGGCGACGAGCACTTCGCCGAGGCGCCCGCCGCCGTCATGCTGACGATCCAGGGCGCCGTCGAGCTGCTCCCGGGTGACGAGGCCGCTGGCGACGAGCAGGGCCCCGAGCTTGAGACGCCCGGCGACGCGCTGCGGGCGCCTGTCGGTCGCCAGCTCGTCGAGCTTGCGGCGGAGATCCTCCGGCGAGAACGGCTTGGTCACGAACTCGGACGCGCCCGCGCGGTGGGCGTGCTCGAAGGTCGCGAAGTCGCTGTCGGAGGCGAGCGCGAGCACGGGCGTGCCGTGCAGCGCGGGGTCGCGGGCGATCAGGCGCAGCAGCTCGAAGGGGTCGCGGGTCTGAAGGTCGAGGTCGAGGACGACGGCCGACGGTGGGTCGTCCTGCAGGACGCACATGGTGCCCGGGTCGCCCAGGCTGGTGGTCACCCTGTATGCGGTCCCGAGCGTCGTCGCGAGCTCGCTCAGGAGCTCGGTGTCGTCGTCGATGATCGCCAAGGTCTTCTTGGGCGCGTTGGGCACGCAGACCTCCCGCCGGATCGTGTCCACAGTCTAGCGCATCGTGAGGCCGGCGGAAGCGGCGCGGAGGCAGGACACGGTGGACGACGTGAGGAGGAGAAAAGTGCCGGGCCGGCGGGGGCCTTCACTCGGATGCGGGCTGTCCGTGTGTCTTCTGAAGGAGACCGGCCCGGCTGAGAGAGAGGATGAGATGCCGAGCCTAGGCCCGGTGAGTAATCCTTTCCGGTCTCGTGATGCCTATCGGCAGCCGGGTGGGACTCATGAGGGGCCTGCGGTCCAAAGTGTTGTCAGCGTGTCGAACACCCGCGCCGCTTCGCACCGGGTCTGCAGCCCCACCTCGCCCGCGTCGGCTATAATCCGGCGACCGCCAGCAAGGAGCGCCCGTGTTCAGCAAGGTCCTCATCGCCAACCGTGGCGAGATCGCCATCCGCGTCATCCGCGCCTGCCGCGAGCTGGGCGTCGGGACGGTGGCCGTGTACAGCGAGGCCGACGCCGAGTGCCTGCACGTCAGGTACGCCGACGAGGCCGTCTGCATCGGGCCGGCGCCGGCCGCGCAGAGCTATCTCGTCATGCCGGCGCTCATCCAGGCGGCGCTGCAGAGCGGCGCCGAGGCGATCCACCCCGGCTACGGCTTCCTCGCCGAGCGTGCCGAGTTCAGCCGCCTCTGCCGGGAGCAGGGCATCAAGTTCATCGGTCCCGTCGCCGGAGAGCATCGAGCTCATGGGCGACAAGGCGGCGGCGCGGGCGACGATGACCGCCGCCGGCGTCCCGGTCACGCCGGGCTCAGAGGGCATCATCGAGAGCGCCGCCGAGGCCGAGGTGGTCGCCCGCGACATCGGCCTGCCGGTGATGGTCAAGGCGTCGGCCGGCGGCGGCGGCAAGGGCATCCGCATCGTCAAGGAGGCCTCGGAGCTGGCCGGCGCCGTTCGTCAGGCTCAGGCGGAGGCCGAGGCGGCGTTCGGCAACGGCGCCGTCTACGTCGAGAAGTACATCGGCGCGCCGCGCCACATCGAGATCCAGGTGCTCGCCGACGGCAAGGGCCACGGCATCCACCTCGGCGAGCGCGACTGCAGCATCCAGCGGCGCCACCAGAAGCTCATCGAGGAGGCGCCGTCGCCGGCGGTGAGCCCGGAGCTGCGCGCCAGATGGGCGATGCGGCCGTGGCCGCGGCCGTCGCCGCGGACTACGAGGGCGCCGGCACCGTCGAGTTCCTGCTCGACGCCGACGGCAGCTTCTACTTCATGGAGATGAACACGCGCGTGCAGGTCGAGCACTGCGTCACCGAGATGGTGAGCGGCGTCGACATCGTCAAGACCGGCATCCGCATCGCCGCCGGCGAGGGCCTGCCGCTGCGCCAGGATGACATCGAGCTCGAGGGCCACGCCATCGAGTTCCGCATCAACGCCGAGGACCCGGCCGAGGACTTCATGCCGTCACCCGGCGTCGTCACTCAGTGGATCCCCCCGGGCGGCCCCTGGGTGCGCCTCGACAGCCACGTCTATCAGGGCTACATGGTGCCGCCGTTCTACGACAGCCTGCTCGGCAAGCTCATCGTCTGGGGGCGCGACCGCGAGGAGTGCCTCGCGCGCTCGCGCTGGGCGCTCGACCAGTTCCTCGTGGACGGCGTCAAGACGGTGATCCCGTTCCACCGCCTCGTGCTGGACCACCCGCTGTTCGTCGCGGGAGACGTGAACACGCACTTCATCGAGGACCACCTGGACTGACGCGGCGTGGCCCGTCCTCCCGCGCGGCGTGAGGGATGGAGGTCGCGTCTCAGCCGGACGCGGCGTCCGCCGGGCGGACGGCGAAGCCGGCGGCGGCGATCTGCGCGAGCAGTTGCTCCGCCGCCGGATCGAGCAGCGCGGCGACGGACATCTCGTTCTCGCCGCGCGCGCTCAGGGTGACGCGGATCACGCGCGTGCTGCCGAGGACCTTGGCGCGCGACTTCACGTACACCGCCGGGAAGGCCTCCTCCGCGGCGCGGAGGATGTCAGCGATCGCCGACTCGTCCTGCAGCTCCACCTCCAGCGACCGCTCCTCGTAGCGGGCCGCGCCGAAGACCTCGGCGAACAGATCGTCGAGCGACTCGTCGACGATCGCCATGAGCTCGCCGGGCACGCCGGGGAGCGAGACGATCCTCGTCTCGCCGGCGCGGCAGAGGACGGCCGGGGCCCCGCCGATCGGATTCACGATCGGCTCCGCCCCGGCCGGCAGCCGCGCCATCTTGCGGCGGTTGTCGTTGAGCTCCGGGAACGGCACGTAGCCGGCCGCGTGGAACTCCCGGTACTTCGCCGCCACGAGGCGCTCGGCCTCGGGGTGCAGTTCCAGCCCGACCCCGAGGCCGAGCGCCACGCCCTCGAGCGTGCGGTCGTCGCTCGTCGGTCCGAGCCCGCCGACGGTGAACACCAGCGCCGGGCGCCGCGCCAGGCTGCCGCGGAGCTCCTCGGCGATCGCCTCGATGTCGTCGCGCAGCATCACCGTGCGGCGCACGAGTCCGCCCAGCCCGGTGACGCGCGTGCACAGCCAGTTCGTGTTGGTGTCGAGGACGTCGCCGATGAGGACCTCGTTGCCGGCGGAGACGACCTCGACGATCGGCGCGCCCGTGTGCGGGTCGACCGGTCCATGCGTAGGGATGCTGCCGCTCATGCGCCTAGTCTCGCAGACGCCCGAGCAGCCCGGCAAGGCGGGTATACTCCCGTACGTACCGGAGAGGAGCCGCAGATGAAGCCGCTGACCATCGTCCAGCACGAGTCCGACGATCCGCCCGGCAGCATCGCCGTGGCGCTGAAGGAGCTCGGCGTGCCGTTCGTCGTCTGCCGCGTGGACCAGGACGACGAGCTGCCCGCGTGGCCCGGCGAGACCTCAGGGCTGATCAGCCTCGGCGGCGCCATCCACGCGACGCAGACCAGGGAGTACCCGTTCCTCGCCGCCGAGATCAAGCTCATGCGGCGCATGGTCCACGAAGGCGCCCCGTGTGGGGCGTCTGCCTGGGCGCACAGCTGCTCGCCTCGCCGACGGCGGCGATGTGTACCAGCGCCGGCGCCCCGAGATCGGCTGGACGTGGATCGAGAAGGTCGCCGACGATCCACTCCTGCACGGCATCTCCTCGCCGTTCGTCGCCTTCAACTGGCACGCGTACTCGTGCAAGCTGCCGCCCACCGCGCACCTCGTCGCGACCTGCGGCGACGGTGTACAGGTGTTCCGCACCGGCGGCAGGTCGTGGGGGACGCAGTTCCATCCCGAGGTCGACGCGGACATGGCTCCGCACTGGGTGCGGGACGCGGTCGAGGAGCAGAAGCACCTCGGAGAGGGCTTCGCCGAGAAGCTGCGCGCCGAGACGGAGGAGCGGCTGCCGGCGTATCCTTCGTTCTGCCGGCGCATCACCGAGAACTTCGTGCTGACGTCCGGGCTCGTGCCCGGCGACTACTGAGCGCAGTGCCGGTGAGCGGCGCGCGGCCCGCCGGGGCTCAGCGCGCGCGGCCAGGAGATCCCGAAGGAGACACCGTACGCACGAAGGCGACGCTTGCGCGTCGCCTTCGTGCACCCGTTTCCGGGCAGCCCCTCGGGGAGAGGGGCCTGTGAAAGGAGCCATGGGGTGGTACCTGGAGGTACCTTGCGCGGAGGAGGGGTGTGTGGAGGGGGACTCCGCCGCGCAAACGGTATATTACCATCGCCACGACAGTTGAAACCATCTCTGTAGTGTTAAGCAATGTGAAGCGCTCCAGCTCCCTGGGAGGCGTCAGGCCGTCAGGCCGGCTGGCCGCCGACGGGGGTAGTACGGCGTCCGGGCGACAGCCGAAGCGCCGTCCCGTAGACTGGGACATCGCACCGAACGGCGTGCTTGCGCGTCTCCACGTCGTTTGCGCGCCGACGGCCGCCGGTCCGACCCTGCCCGCGAGCGCGCCACGAACCCGATGAACGATCACGAACGCGACCCAGAAGCCGCCCCGATCCCGACCGTCCTCGGGGGCCGGTACCGAATCGTCTCCCTGCTCGGCAGCGGGGGGATGGCCGACGTGTATCTGGCCGAGGACGAGCGGCTGGGCCGGCTCGTCGCCGTGAAGGTGCTCAAGGCGCGTCTGGCCGCAGACGACGAGTTCCTGGAGCGCTTCCGCATCGAGGCGCGGGCAGCGGCCAGCCTCAACCACTCCGGCATCGTCGCCGTGTACGATCGCGGCGAAGCCGACGGCTTCACCTACATCGCCATGGAGTACATCCGTGGCGAGTCCCTCAAGCAGCGCCTGCGCCGCGAAGGAGCCCTACCGTCCGACGAGGCGGTCACGATCGCTCTGGCCGTCCTCTCCGCGCTCGGGGCGGCGCATGCGCGCGCCATCGTGCACCGTGACGTCACCTCCTACAACGTGATGCTGGACGAGGGCGGGCGCGTGGTCGTCACCGACTTCGGGATCGCGCGCATGGGGGCGTCGGCCCTGACGCGCACGGGCGCGATGATGGGCACGTCCTCCTACCTCTCGCCCGAACAGGCGCAGGGGCATCCGGCGGACGAACGCTCCGACCTCTACAGCCTCGGTGTGGTGCTGTATGAGATGCTGACCGGCCGCGTGCCGTTCCGCGGCGAGCACGACGTCGCCGTGGCGATGCAGCACGTCTCCGCGGCTCCGCCGAACCCGCGCACGCTGGCTCCGGGAGTCTCCGAGGCTCTGGCCGGCGTCACCATGCGGGCGCTGAGCAAGGATCCCGCGAACAGGTACCAGACATCCGTGGAATTCGCCGTCGCGCTGCGCACGGCACGGCGCGGGCAGCGCGGTTCCGGCGGCGAGCACGCGCCGGCCACCCCCGTCGCCCCCAGACCGCAGCCCGTCACGCCGGCGGAACAGCCGTCGCCGGCCGCGGGCACGTCCGAGGGACCGGCTCCGGTGCCTGCACCGACCGCCGTCGCGGCGGACGCGCCGACGCGCTACCGCGCGGGTGAGGAGCCGGTGACCACCGTGCGCCCGCGCCGCCGGCGCCGGCGCCAGATCATCGCGGCGCTCGTCCTGCTCGCCCTCGCGGTGGCCGTCGCGGCGCTTCTACGTCTTCCTGATCGCGCCTGGCCCGCAGGTCCCCAGCGTCGTCGGCGAGCGTCGCGCGGATGCCACGAAGGCTGTGCGCGGCGAGGGGCTCAAGCCCGCGCTGCACTACGTGTGGTCCGACCGCTACGCCGCCGATTCGGTGGCGCGGCAGTCGCCGCGCGGCGGCGCCGAGGTCGAAGACGGGCGTCAAGGTGGACCTGTGGGTGAGCCGGGGCCCGCTGCACATCCCCGCCCCCGATCTCGATGGGCTCGCCGCCGACGTCGCGCGTCAGCGCCTGGAGGCCGAATCGCTCAGCGGCAAGAGCCGCCGCGCGGCGTCCGAGTGGGCGCCCAAAGGCCAGATCTTCAAGCAGAAGCCGGCTGCGGGGGTGACCGTCTCGCGCGGCGACACGGTCACCTTCTGGGTCAGCAGCGGGCCGCCGAGAATCACCGTCCCCGACGTCGTGGGGCTGTCGCAGGGGGACGCCGCGGCGATCCTCGAGGACGCCGGATTCACCGTGAACACGGACCTCGTCCTCGGTTTCGGTGAGATCCCCGGCGACGTGGTGGCGCAGGATCCCGTCGCCGGTACGCGCGGGCGTGCCGGCGACGAGGTCGTGATCGAGGTCGCCGTCTTCTGATCGTGGAGGCCGGCCTGCAGCTCCTGAGCGTCGCCGCCATCGCCGTCGTGGAGCTGTGGGCGGCGGTTCCCGCGGGAATCGCCATGGGTCTTCCCGCACCGCTGGTGTGGGCCGCGACCGTCTGCGGAGCCCTGGCCGGCATCGCGGTCGTCGTGTTCGCCGGGGACCGGCTGCGGACGTGGCTGGTCGCGCGCTTCGGGCACGGCGGTGCCCGCCCAGGCGGACGCCTGCGTCACCTCTGGGACCGCTATGGGGTGATCGGGTGGGGGCTGCTGGCTCCTCTGCTGCTGGGTGCGCCGCTCGCGGCGGCGATCGGTGTGGCCCTCGGCGCCGCGCGCGGCAGGCTCGTGTTCTGGCTGGGCGTGGGAGCGGTGGTGTGGACGACCGTACTCACCGTCGCCGCCGTGCTGGGCGAGGAGGCCGTGCGGCGGCTCATCTGAGGAGTGGTCCGGGCGCCGCGTCTCGAGCAGCTCGCCGCGCTTCGTGCAGCGGTCGACTCTCGCCCCTTCGTCTCAGCCGGTGCGACCCGGCCGCGTGCGCGGCTCGACGGCCGGGAGCTCCCAGGCGTCTGGCCGCTGGTAGCCGACGGCGCCGGGGATGGCGGCCGGCCCGACGGCGCCGGCCGCTCCGGGCGCGCCGGCGGCGAAGCCGTCGCGGCGCGCATCGGCCGGCAGCACCCCCTCGCGGCCGAGCGCCCGCGTGAGGTCGGTGATGCGGTGCGCCACCACCGCGAGGCCGTGCTCCTCGTCGTTCTGCAGCTCGCCGTCGACGAGCAGGTAGATCGCGTCCTTGAGCACCCGTCCGTACTTGAGATAGACGTCGTTGAAGACGACCACCTGACCCAGCTCGGTCTCGTCCTCGAGCGTGAGGAACATGGTGCGGTGGCCGCTGCGGATCCAGGGCATCTGGGCGCGTTCGAGCACGCCGGCGAGGCGCACGCGGCGGCCGTGGCGGAGCTCGGGGAGGCGCGCCATCGGCGTGACCCGGAGAGCCTCGACCTCGTCGCGCACGAAGCGCAGCGGGTGAGCGCTCACGTTGAGGCCGAGCAGCTCGAGCTCGATGCTCACTCGCCGCTGCCGGGGCCAGTCGGGGAGGAAGGTGAGCGGCCCGAGCTGCTCGTCGAGGGCGAGCCGTGGCTGGTCGAGGCCGGCGCCGGTGGCCTCGACGTCGCCGGGCGTCCGGCCCGCCGGCTTCGCGCCGGCGTAGAGCAGCGGCACCTGCGCGACCAGCTCCTCGCGGCGCACGCCGAGTGCGTCGAAGGCGCCGAGCCGCGCGAGGTTCTCGGTGATCTCGCGGCTGACGCGCGTGCGCGCCACGAAGTCGGAGAGGGAGGTGTACGGCCGGGGCGGGCCCTGCGGCAGGCCGGCCGCAGGTGGACCCCCTTCGCCGCACGCGGCGGCCGACTCAGGCGCGCGTTCTCCGCGCCCCTCCACGATCGCCCGCCGCGCCGCGGCGCTCATCTCCTTGACGTAGGCCAGCCCCACCCGCAGCGCCCCGCCGCCGTCCTCGACCTCGAACCACTCGCCGCTCAGGTTGACGTCGAGCGGCAGCACGCGCAGCCCGAAGCGCCGCGCGTCGTTGAGCACCACGCGCGGCGAGTAGAAGCCCATGGGCTGGTTGTTGAGGATGCCGGCGTAGAACTCGGCCGGGTAGTGCGCCTTGAGCCAGGCGGACGCGTTGCAGACGATGGCGAAGCAGGCGGCGTGCGCCTTGTTGAAGCCGTAGGCGGCGAAGCCGCGGAGCTGGCGAAAGACCTCGTCGGCCGCCTCCCGCGAAGCGCCGCGGGCCATCGCCTTCTCGACGAACGTCCGGCCGATCTCGTCCATCTCCTCCATCGAGCGCTCGTGGGTCATCGCGCGGCGGAGCAGGTCGCCCTCGGCGAGGCTGAAGCCGGCGACGGCCGCCGCCACCTCGATGACCTGCTCCTGGTAGACGATGACGCCGTAGGTGCGCCGCAGTATGGGCTCCATGGCCGGGTGCGGCACGGTGACCGGCTCGCGCCCGTGCCGCCGGCGGATGAACGGCGCGATCATGTCGGCCTGCAGCGGTCCCGGCCGGAAGAGCGAGATGGCCGCGATGACGTCCTCGAAGTCGCGCTCCTGCAGACGCGTGGCCAGGTTGCGCTGCCCCGAGCTCTCGAGCTGGAACAGCCCGACGGTGCGCGCCGACCTGATGAGCTCGTAGACCTTGGGGTCGTCGCGCGGGAGCTCCCAGGCGCGCACCTGCTCGCCGGTGCGCGCCTCGATGCGCCGCACCGCCTCGGCGATGGCGGAGTGCATCTTGAGGGCGAGGATGTCCATCTTGACGAGGCCCAGCGTCTCGACGTCGTCCTTGTCGAACTGGGCCACCACGACGCCCTTGGCGGCCCACTGCAACGGCACGCGGTCGGTGAGCGGTTCGCGCGAGAGGATGAACCCGCCGAGGTGGGTGCCGAGGTGTGCCGGGAAGCCGGAGAGGCGCTCGGCGACGTCGACGAGGCGGCGGTAGTGCGGGTGCTGGAACTCGTGATTCGCGAGCTCGGGGCGCTCGGCGAGCATCTCGCCGAGCTTGGCCGCGCTGCCCCACGGGATGCGCCGGGAGAGGCCGTTGATCTCGTCCGGCGTGAAGCCGAAGGCGCGGCTGGCGATGCGCACCGCCGAGGGCGCGCGCACGGTGTTGACGGTGGCGACCATGGCGACCTTGTCGTGGCCGAAGCGCTCGTAGATGTACTGGATGACCTCGTCGCGGCGCGCCGAGCAGAAGTCGATGTCGACGTCCGGCATCTCGCGGCGCGCCGGGTTGAGGAAGCGCTCGAAGAGCAACCCGTGCTCGATGGGGTCGGCGTCGGTGATGCGCAGCACGTAGCTGACGATGCTGTTGCCGGCGGAGCCGCGGCCGGAGTAGTAGATGCCGCGGCCGCGCGCGAACTCGACGATGTCGCGCACGGCGAGGAAGTACTCGGCGAAGCCGAGCTCCTCGACGACCCTGAGCTCGCGCTCGAGGCGCGCCGTGACCTCGGCGGTGAGCGGCCGGTAGCGCTCGGCGGCGCCCTCGAAGCAGCGTTTCCAGAGCAGCGAGAAGGCGGTCTCGTCCGGCGGCAGCGGGTAGGCGGGGAAGAGGAGGCGGCCGAGGCCGAGATCGAGGTTGCAGCGCGCGGCGATGCGCTCTGCATTGGCGTAGGCCTCGGGGTAGCGCTGGAAGAGGCGGCGCATCTGCGCCGGGCTCTTGAGGAAGAGCTCGGCGTTCTTGCGCCCCAGCGGGTTGGGCAGCGGCTGGTTGGCGGCCTCGGCGGCGAGCACGTCGTGCAGGCCGGCGTCGCCCTTGACCGTGTAGTGGACGTCGTTGGTGGCCACTGTGGGGACGCGTAGTTCGTGGGCGAGGAGGTCGAGCGCGCGGAGGCCGGCGCCCGAGTCGGGGAGCAGCTCGTGCTGGAGTTCGATGAAGAAGTCGCGGCCGAAGATACCGTGGAGTACGGAGGCCGCGGCGCGGGCGCCGGCCCTGTCGCCGGCGAGCAGCCGCGACCAGACCTCGCCGCGGCGGCAGCCGCTGAGGGCGACGAGGTGGCCGCCGTGCTCGGTGAGCGTGGCGAGCCGGGCCACGGGCGGCTCGCCCGGGTGCTCGAGGTGGGCGGCGCTGATGATGCGGCACAGGTTGCTCCAGCCGGCGTAGTCTCTTGGCCAGGAGCACCAGATGGTGGCCGCCGGCGCCGGAGGCGCTTGCGGCGGCGGGCGGCACCG
Source organism: uncultured Thermoleophilia bacterium (assembly GCA_963699725.1). GTDB lineage: Bacteria > Actinomycetota > Thermoleophilia > UBA2241 > UBA2241 > CAIXSE01. The sequence goes on along the minus strand of CAVOVA010000005.1, from coordinate 308,016 downwards.
TGGCCGCCGCCTTGAGGTGGGCGATGCGGCCGTCGGGGGCGAGAGCGGCCGCGGCCGCCGGATCGGCGACGGCCGGCGCGCTCGCGGCGCCGGGCGCGCCGACGGAGCCCTCCGCGTCCGGCTCCCACACGCGGCCGCCCGGGCCGACCGCCGGCTCGACCGTGAGCTCGACGCCGACGATGGGTTTGATGCCTGCCGCCTTGCACGCCTGGTAGAAGCGGACGGCGCCGTACAGCCCCTCGTGGTCGGTGACCGCCAGGGCCGGCATGCCGAGCTCGGCGGCGCGCATGACCAGCTCGGGGATGCGGCAGGCGCCGTCGCCGAACGAAAAGCCGGTGTGCGTGTGCAGGTGGACGAAGCTCATGAGAGACCCGGGACGCGAGGGGTGACGGCCGCGGGCGGCCGCTCTTGCACGGTCAGAGTGACACGAACATATGTTCGTGTCAACGTCGGACGGAACCGTCAACGCGAAGCACGGCGTCGGCCGGCAGCTCTCCGAGTTCCGCTCCTTCTGGCGGTGCACCGCCGCCAACTTTGCCGAAGTATCCGCTGCTGACAGCCGGGCCGCGGGCCCATAGACTCAAGCGGGGCGTGGTCGCTGGACAGGCGACGGGCAGACTGAGGCGTCTGTCGCACGGCGAGTGGACGGAGACGCAATGGGCAACGGCGGACAGGCATGCAGCGGGGCGTTGGACGAGATCCTCGCTCCGGGGGGTGGGGTCGCTCGACTCCACGCAGCGCAAACAAGGGGAACATGATGAGGAGTACTCGCAAGGGTTTCATGGCCGTTGTCCTGGCGACGGCGTGTCTGCTCACCGCGGCGCTCGTCTGGGGCGGCGCTTCATCGTTCGCCGAGAGCGCCTCGCCGGCCGCCGGCAGCGAGAAGGTCGTCCTCAAGGTGGGCTCCATGGAACCGCCCTCGAGCCTCAATCCGTTTGTCGGCTACGACACGCTGGCGTTCGAGTCGTGGTGCCTCAACTACGACTTCATCATCGGCTACAGCGCCGAGGACGGCAGTGCCGTGCCCGGCATCGCGGAGAGCTGGAGCGTGTCGCCCGACGGCAAGACCTGGACGCTCAACGTCCGTCAGGGCGCCACGTGGAGTGACGGCGAGCCGGTGACCGCCAGGGACGTGGCTTTCAGCTACAACTACATCGTCGAGAAGGACCTCGGCGCCTTCAGTTCGTACACGAAGTTCATCGAGGAGGCCGTGGCGGTCGACGACTACACCTGCGAGGTGCGGTGCAGCCAGCCCAAGGCCAACATGGAGCGGCTCTACATCTACTGCATCCCCGAGCACATCTGGTCCAAGATCGACAACCCCGAGAAGTACAAGGTGACCTATCCCTTCGTGGGTTCTGGACCCTTCCAGATCCAGGAGTGGAAGCGCGGCAGCCACATCCACCTGACCAAGAACCCCGACTATTGGGGCGTCGAGCCGACCATCGACGAGGTCTACTTCGATCTCTACACCAACGCCGACACGATGACGCAGGACCTCAAGGCCGGGCTGATCGACGTCGCCTCCGGCGTCCCGCCGGCGCAGTACGATCAAGTCTCGCAGCAGGATGGCTTCACGGGCTTCGAAGGCAACCTGTACATGTGGGAGTATCTCTGCTTCAACTGCTACGACCAGCCCAGCTCGAAGGGCCACCCTGTCCTCAAGGACGTCAAGTTCCGTCAGGCGCTCAACTGGGCCGTCGACAAGGAGCGGCTGGTCGCCATCGGCTGGAACGGAAGGGGCCGTCCGGCCACGACGATCATGCCGCCGGGCGAGTGGCCGGCCGACTTCGACGCCCACTACGAGCCGACTCCTGAAGAGGCCTACGGCTTCGACATCGCCAAGGCCAACCAGCTGCTCGACGAAGCCGGGTACACCGACTCGAACGGCGACGGCATCCGCGAGTACAAAGGCAAGAACATCAAACTGCGCCTCACGGCGCGCACGCAGTCGCCAGAGAGCCAGTCGGAGGGCAAGCTGATCACCGGCTGGTTCAAAGACTGCGGCCTCGACATCGTGTACAGCGTCATGGAGGACGGCGCCCTCTCCGACGACCTCTACAGCTACGACAAGAGCGGTGCGTACGCTCCCGACTACGACATGTACCTGTGGAGCTACGCGGGCTACGCCGACCCCGGTGACACGCTGGCGTCGTTCATCACCGACCAGATCGAATGGTGGAACGACCCCTGCTGGTCCAACACCGAGTACGATACGCTCTGCGATCTCCAGTTCAGCCAGATGGACAAGGTGGAGCGCCTCGACAGCATCCATCGCATGCAGCAGATCTTCTACGTGGAGAGCCCGCAGATCGCCCTCACCTATCCGGATACCGTCGAGGTCGCCAACACGGCCGATTGGGAAGGCTGGGTGCCGTTCCTCGGCGGCCTCCCGGTTCTCAACGCCTTCAACATGGACACCTACCTGAGCCTCAAGCCGAAGGCGGCTACCGAGACCAGCAGCAGCTCGTCCGCTACCACGTGGATCATCCTCGGCGTGGTCGCCGCTCTTCTCGTGATCGTTCTCGTCGTAGTGCTCATGCGTCGCGGCAGGGGCGCCGCGGTCGAGGAGTAGACGTATGGCGCCGGGCGGGGCGGCGGTGGCCGCCTCGCCCGGCGCCTCACCTGAGGTCCGGCGCCCGGCTTGGCAGCGCCGGCGCATCGCAGACGGCCGCCGCTCGACCAGCCGCGCGCTCGCAGCCCGAGCCGTTCGATCGACCCACCTCGCGTTCGCGCGCCCCTGCCTTGCCCAGGCGGCGCGGCGCGGGGCGAGCGAACGCTCTCCGGCGCACGGGAACGCGACCGACCGACGACGACAGGGCTGAGGCCGTGCGCAGGCGGCGCCCGTCACGGTGACTTGACCGTGCCACCCGTGCATGCTCGTGAAGACTCCGGGCCGATCGCGGTGCCGGACTATTCCTTCTCTCCGCTCGCAACGAAGAAACGCGGCCTTTCTCCGGTCTATCTGACAGAAGGGAAGGTGCGTCTGATGCTCCCGGAAAGGCGGATCGATGTGCGTGCTGGCAGCCCACGATCGGGCCGTCGCCACGGTGTTCGCCACGGCAACGGCCCCGCGTGCGTCCATCACGGGTACGTTCACTTGTGAGCGGCTCAGGCGGCCGGAAGGAGGGGCTGCCGTGCCTGCCTTCGCCGGGCGTACCGAGGAAGTCGACGCGGACGTCCTGGCCGCCGCGCAGCACGGCGACGACGAGGCGTTCGTGGACATCATGCGGCACTACGACCGCCGGCTGCGGATCGTCGCCTTCCACGTCCTGGGCGATCGCCAGCTGATGGACGACGTCCTGCAAGACGTCACCCTCAGGGTCTACCGCTCGCTGGCGCGCTTTCGCGGCGAGTCCGCGCTCGGCACCTGGTTGTGCCGCATCACCTACCGCGCCGCCTGCGATGCGATGACCCGCGCGGATCGCCTGCGCCCGCTCCCGCTGGACGAACTGCCCGACCCTCCCGACCCGGCGCCCGACCTTGCCGACGCCTTGGCGACGCGGACCGCTCTGGCGGAGGCATTCGCCGCCCTCCCGCCGGAGCAGCGCCTGGCGGTGCTGCTGGTGGACCGCGAGGGCTACGACTACACGACGACCGCGACGATCCTCGGCGTGCCGATGGGGACCCTGGCCTCCCGTCTGAACACGGCCCGGACGACCCTCCGACGCCGCCTGACGTCATCGATGAGCCTCGAGGCGGACTGATGGACGAGTCCCGCGACACTGAATTGGGCCGGCGGCTGGAAGACCTGATCGAGCCCGACCACGGCGCCGACTACTGGCAGGACGTGCGCCTGCAGGTCGCCGAGGCTTCGGCGGAGGCAGGGCGCCCCGGCTTCGGCGCGCGGCTGCGCGCAGCCCTGGCTCGCCGTCCGCTGCGTCTGGCGATCGCCGCGGCGGCGATCGCCGCGGTGGCCGCCGCCGCCCTCCTCGTCGGCCTTCCGCGTACGCTGGGTCCGCAGACCGTCAGCGCGACCGAAGTCCTCGACAGGGCGCTCGCGGCGTACTCCTCCGGTCGCACGTGGCAGGCGGACGTCGTCATGAAGTACTACGCGAGCGAGATGTTGGAGACGCCGGCCCGCTACGATTTCGCTCGCTATCGCGTGCTGCGGGATACGGACGGCAGCTACCGCGCGACAACCTACGAGGGGAGCGGAGCGGATCGTCACGCCACCGACATCACTGCCTACGATGCTGCGACCGGCGTGCTTCGCACCGGCGACGGCCGCAAGCTGCGCGTCGAGGAGGGCCATCCGCTCGGACCGCCTGACGCCTGGCTGGATCCGCTGGGCCACGTCGACCTCGGCGCGACGCTGCGCGCCGTGGCGGCTTCGGGGAAGCTGAGGCTCGCCGAAACGGTCACCGACGGCCGACCGGCCTGGACAGTCACGTGCACCAAGGGCGAGATGGCCGGGCTGCCGACCGTCCAATGTGTCCTGGCCGGTGTACACGATCACGGTGGACAAGCAGACGTGGATGCCGGTCCGGTTCCAGGAGGCGAAAGCGGGCACCGTCATCTCGACGTCCGCGTCCGCAACGTGCGCATCGACGAGCCGCTCCCCGAGGACGCGTTCACCTTGCGGGCGTCTTCCGGGGATGTCGGTCAAGCGGGACGATCGGGGGTTCAGGCGCGTCGCGCTCGACGAGGCCGTGACCGTGCCGGGCGTGACGCCGCTCGTGCCCGGCTTCGTGCCCGACGGGTACAAGCTGACGAGCGTGGCCGTCGCCGCCCGATCGCGCACCGACAACGGAATGGTCATGGCTCGGCACGTCTTCGCGCTGCAGTACACGGCCGGCTTCGATGCGCTGACCGTCTCGACGCGCACGATCCACGACGAGTACTACACGGCCGACTGACGACCCCGTCGACGAGGCCGCCGATCCGACCTGGTCAAAGCTGGCGCGCAAGGAGGTCACGCTCGCCGCGGGCGCCTTCGCGGGGGTCACGGCCAGGATCCTCGTGGCGACGCCGTGGTCCACGCCTCACCTCTGGGCGGTGAAGGACGGCGTCCTGCTGACGATCGCCGGCGGGGCTAACGGCGAGGAGCTGCTGGCCATCGCCGAGTCGCTGCAGGTCTATCCGACCGCCACCCCGTCGCCGGCTGACTAGCGCTCGTCGGCTCCGAAGAAACGCCCCTCCATCCCGGTCTGTCTTCGTGAGGGCTCAAGTCCCCAGCGAAACAGAGGAGGGGTCATGAAGTCGCGCTTCTCATACGGGCCCGTGACAGCAAGCAGACTGACGTTCGTCGTGATGCTCGCACTGGCCGCTCTGCTGGGTCTTGCCGTCGGCGCCGGTCGCTGGACGTGGGTCGACGATGCACCCGCGGCAGTCGAGGACGGCCTTCCCGCCGACGAGGTCTATCGCCGGGCCGTGGAAGGGATCGTGAAGATCGTCGCGTTCGATGTCCGCGACGGCGACTACGTGACCGCGTGCGGCGAGGCCGGGAGCGGCTTCGTGGTCGCAGACGACGGGCGCATCGTGACGTGCGCGCACGTGGTGTCTCCCTCCGGCACACCGGTCACCCGGGTGCGTGTCGTGTTCAGGACCGGCGAGCTCGGCGAGCGCAGCCTGGAGGGCGCCGTCGTCGGTGTCGACTGGGCCACCGACATCGCCGTCGTGAGAGTGGATCCGGACGCCGTCGACCTGGCGGTCCTGCCGCTCGGCGATTCCGACGGCCTCGAGGTCGGCGACACGGTGTACTCGCTGGGAAACGCTCTCGACTACGACTTCAGCATGACCCAGGGCATCGTCTCCGCGCTCCACCGTGTCCTCCACGGATCCCACGATGCCTTGATCCGGGGCGGCATCCAGCACGACGCCGCGGTGAACGTGGGCGACTCGGGAGGCCCGCTGCTGGACTCGCGGGGTACGGTCGTCGGCGTGAACCAACAGATCGCGACCCCCGGAGGACAGCCCACCGGCAACGCCGGACTCGCCTTCGCCGTGCCGGTCGGTACGGTCAAGGACGTCCTGCATCAGCTGCGGACGACCGGCACGGTCGTGCGGCCGTGGATCGCGATCGAGGCGCTCACGATCACGCCGGCGGCCGTGCGCTTGCTGGGCCTCGAGGTGGATCGCGGCATCCTTGTGGTGGACGTGACGCCGGACGGGCCTGCTGCTGCGGCCGGTCTTCGCGGCGGCGATCGCCCGGTTCCGGTGCCCGGCCAGCCGGGCCGCACCGTCAGCGCAGGCGGCGATGTGATCACCGCGCTGGATGGCCGGTCCGTGCACGACACTGACGACCTCATCGACTGCGTTCAGGCGCTCAGGCCCGGAGACCGGCTGCCGGTCGCGTACGTTCGCGATGGCGTGATGCTGACGACGGCGATCGTCGTTGGCGTCCGGCCAGAGCCATGAATGGAGTCGGTGGGGTCAGCTCAGCTCCCGCTCGAGCGCCCACTCCTTGGTGAGGCGGTCGTAGCGCAGATCGACGACGCGGCCGCCGGCGCGGACGCGCCAGTAGTAGCGGCTGACGTGGCCGCCGTCCTTCCACCAGCCCGTCTCGATGACCCACGTCTCGAGCACGCGCTCGACCGGGTAGCGGCGGCGGCGCCAGACGAAGGCGACCGGGCGCCGCGCCCGCTCGTCCCAGGTGACGGCGACGGGGACGGCTTCGCCGTTGGGGCCGGGGCGGCCGGCGCGAGCGCGGGCGGCGCCGGTGCGGCGGTCGGGTCTGTCGTCGGAGGTGGCTCCGCCGCTCGGCATGTGGGACTCCTGACACGAGGGTGGACGACGCTGCGGGGTCTCGGAGCGTAACACGAACATATGTTCGTGTAAACGTCGGACGGAAGACCAGCTTGGGAGTCCACGGCGGCGGGAACTGGCACCCCGGGCGGCGCCCGCCGCGGTCATCCGGAGATCGTCACCTCGGCGAGGTCGTCCACGACGACGTCGGCGCCGGCCTCCGCCAGTTCCGCCGCCTGGCCGAGCCGGTCGACGCCGATGACGAGGCCGAATCCGCCGCGGCGCCCTGCCTCGACGCCGGACAGGGCGTCCTCCACGACGACCGAGCGCCCCGCGTCGACGCCGAGCCGCCGCGCCGTCTCGAGGTACATGGCCGGGTCCGGCTTGCCCGGCAGCCCGACTTCGGCGGCGACCACACCGTCCACGCGCACCTCGAACAGGTCCGTCGTCCCGGTGACGTCGAGAACCATAGCGGCGTTCTTGCTCGACGACATGAGGCCGACCCTAATCCCGGCGGCGCGCAGCCGGCGGATGAGCGTGACGGTGGAGGGAAAGGTCTGGACGCCGTGCTCCCGGACTTCGGCGTTGAAGAAGGCGTTCTTGCGGTTCCCGAGTCCGCAGACGGTCTCGCGCTCCGGTGCGTCCGAGGGGTCGCCCCACGGCAGCTCGATGCCGCGGGAGGCGAGGAAGTCGCGGACCCCGTCGTAGCGGGGCTTGCCGTCCACGTAGCGTGCGTAGTCGGTGTCCAGGTCGAACGGCCGGAGAGCGGGGTCTGGCGCGCGGGCCTCGGAGTCCGGCGCGGCGCGCTCCGCGAGGTACGCGTCGAAGAGCCGCTTCCAGGCCGCCGCGTGTACCGCGGCCGTCTGCGTGACGACGCCGTCCAGGTCGAAGATGACGGCGTCGAACTTGTGCTTCTCGATGCTCACGCTCGCCGGAGCCATCGCCTTCCTCCCGTATCTCTCGAAGTCGTCGTCCATGATAGACGGTCCCCCAATGAGCCCGAGGTCACGCTCGGCCTCGCACTTGGATGGTCGCCCCCGGTGTGAGACCATGAAAGAAGGTGCTGCCGCGACGCTGGGGGGGCAGGGGTCGGCGCATCTGGCAGCAGTGATCAAAGGAGGAACCGTGGATCGAAAACGACATCGTCGCCCAATCCTCGTCCTGTTGCTGGTCGCGGCCGTGGCTGTGCTGGGACTCGCTTGGGCCATGGAGGCGATCGGCGCGGAGAGTGCATCGCCTGCCGCCGGCTCCGAGGCGGACTCCGGCAAGGTCGTCTACAAGGTCGGGTGGACCGGTGAGCCCGACAACATCAACCCGTTCATCGGGTACACGTCGCCGGCGTTCGAGATCTGGTACCTCACCTACGATTCGCTCATCGGGTACGACCCTGCGACGCTGGCTCCGATGAAGGGCGAGGACTCCACTGGTCTGGCCACCGACTGGTCGGTGAGCGAGGACGGCCTCACCTGGACGTTCACCATCCGCAGCGGCGTCAAGTGGCAAGACGGCCAGCCGCTGACGGCAAAGGACGTGGCGTTCACGTACAACTACATCATCCAGAACGACATGGAGAACTGGACCGCCTACACCAATCTCATCGAGACGGCGACGGCGGTCGACGACACCACGGTCGTGTTCGAGTGTTCCCAGCCCAAGCCCGACATGACGCGCCACTACGTGCCCATCCTGCCCGAGCACGTCTGGTCCAAGATCGACCCGAAGAAGGCGGCCAGAGGCTACTCGAACGAGCCGCCGTATGTCGGCTCCGGACCCTTCGAGGCGGTCGAGTGGAAGAAGAGCTCCCACGTGTACCTGGTCGCCAACCCCGACTACTGGGGTGGCGCGCCCAAGATCGACGAGCTCTACTGGCTCTTCTTCACCAACGCCGACACCATGGTGCAGGACCTCAAGTCCGGCACCATCGACGCCGCCACCGACCTGCTGGCCGGGCAGATGCAGCAGCTGGAGGGCGAGCCGGACATCACCGCTCGTCCCGTCACACAGGACGCCTTCAACGAGCTGGGCTTCAACTGTTACAAGGACGGCCCGAGCAAGGGGCACCCGGCGCTCCTGGATCCGAAGTTCCGCCAGGCGCTCAACTGGGCCGCCGACCTTCAGACGGCCGTCGACGTCGTGTGGCTGGGGTACACCACGCCCGGCACGACGATCATCCCGCCGGACTACTACTCGGACCCCGACTGGCACTGGGAGCCACCGGCCGATGTCAAGTACACCTACGACCCCGAGATGGCCAACCAGAAACTGGACGAGGCAGGGTACCCGGACTCGGATGGCGACGGGAGACGGGAGTACAAGGGCGAGCCCATCAAGCTCAGCCTCATCGCGCGCTCGGAGTCCCCGGAGAGCCAGCAGTACGCCAAGCTCATCGCGGGGTGGTTCGACGACGTGGGCATCAAGGTGCAGGTCGAAGTGATGGACGAGGCCACCCTCACCGACAACCGCTTGCTCAACTACGAGGGTGACGTATTCACGCCCGACTACGACATGTTCCTGTGGGGCTGGTACCTCGACTTCGACCCGGGCTCGATGCTGAGCTATTTCACCAAGGACCAGATCGAGAACTGGAGCGACTGCGCCTGGTGGGATCCGGAGTACGAGGAGCTCTACGTCAAGCAGAGCGGCGAGCTCGACCCGACCGTGCGCAAGGAGTACATCGACCGGATGCAGCAGATCCTCTACGAGCAGTCGCCGTACATCGTCACTGACTACGGCCCCGACTTCGAGGCGTACAACACCGGGAAGTGGCAGGGGTACATCGCCATCCCGGATCCTGACGGCAACACCATCATGCCGCCCTTCGGCAACGGCGGCTACGCCAACTTCATGAACATCGAGCCGAAGCTGGCCGCTGAGACGGAGGAGAGCGGCGGGGCCAGCACGATCCTGTGGGTGGGCATCGCCGTCGCGGTCGTCGTCATCATCGTCGTCGTGCTGCTGGTGCGCAGGAAGCCGCAGGCGACGGAGGAGTGACCCCCGAGGGAGTCTGAGGCGATACTGTACCGACGAGAAGAGGGCGGCCCGGCGCGATAGCGCCGGGCCGCCCTCTTCGTCGCTTCAGCGTGAGGACGCTCGCGTGAGCGGCGAGGCACCCGCGGCCGGCCGCAGGTGCTCGCCGGCGCTGGTGTCGGCCGCTGCGCCCTCGCCGTCCGTTCCGGCGGCGGCCAGGCGCACGGCGCGCAGCAGGCGCGCGGCCGCGGAGGAGGCGTCTTCGCGGCCCCCCAGGAAGTCGTGCAGGTCCACGACACCGGGCGAGGCGCGATGCGCCTCCGTCCACGAGTGCACGAGCAGCGTCTCGTCGATGGAGGCGGCGGGGAGCGGCGGCCGCGGCGGGTCGGCCGCGGCGAGCTCGGCGAGCAGGCCGCGTGCGGCCTGCTCGCCGAACGCTCCGCGGCCTACCTCGCGCTCGACGGCGATGCGGCCGGCGCGCACACCCCAGAGGGCGATCCAGCCACGGCGCTTCGCCGGGTAGACGAGGACGACGTCCTCGCGCGCGGCAGCGCGCAAGCGGCGCACGCCGCGCAACCCTCGCTCGAGCGCCTCGCGCTGATTTTGCAGGCGCGCCGCCTGCTCGAACGCGAGCGCCTTGACGAGCGCCGCCTGGCGTTCGACCAGGCGCCGGTCCAGATCGTCGGCGTGCCCTTCGAGCACGCGGCGCACGTCGGCCACCACGGTTGCGTACTCGCCGTTCAGGGGGCGGCTGCACGGCGACAGGCAGGCGCCGGTGCCGGCGCGCGGGCAGGCGTGCTCGCGCGCGTGCCGCGGCAGGTGGGCGCAGGTGCGCAGCGGGTAGGCGCCGTTGACGCAGTCGACGAAGCGCCGGGCCAGGCTCGCCTTGCGGAACGGCCCGGCGTAGAAGGAGCCGTCGTCACGCAGGTTGGGAGTCGCGTAGAGCCGTGGATACTCGTCCGCACTGAGCTTGACGTAGTGGTAGCTGCTCACGCGGGTGCCGTGGGAATTGTAGGGCGGCCGGTGCTTGGCGATCAGTCGTCCCTCCAGCAACAGGGCTCCGAACTCAGAGCCGGTCTCGGTCACGTCGATGCTCTCGAGGAGTTCGAGCGCCTGGCGCGCGTAGTAGGCCTGGCGCTGCAGGAAGTGGTCGCGGGTGCGCCGTCGCAGGTTCTCGGCCTTGCCGATGTAGAGGGGGGTCCCGGTGCCGTCGCGCATCACGTACACGCCGGACGTCGTCGGGAGCTTCTCGGTGAGGGAGATCTTGTGGTAGTTGCGGCGCGTCCCCGGCTCGCAGAACCGCGCCACCTCCTCGAGCGTGTTCATCCCTTGCTCCTGGAGCCAGGAGAGGAACAGCAGGAGCAGCTCGGCGGTGGCCTGGGCGTCGCGCAGGGCGCGGTGCGCGGGCTTGACCCTGGTGTCGAACCGGTAGGCGAGGGCGCTGAGCGAACAGCGCTGCTGCGGGCAGAGCTTGCGCGCGAGGCGCAGCGTGTCGAGCGCCGGGCGAGGGAACGTCTGGCCGCGCAGCCGGCCCAGTTCGTAGTCGAGAAAGCCGAGGTCGAACTGGGCGTTGTGTGCCACCAGCACCGAATGCGAGGCGAAGTCGACGAACTTGGGCAGCACCGCGTCGATCGGCGGTGCGCCGGCGACGGTCTCGTCGTCGATCCCGGTGATGCCGGTGATCATGGCCGGGATCGGCACGCCTGGGTTCACGAGGGCGGAGAACGTGTCGACCTCACGGCCGGCCTCGAGACGCACCGCGCCGATCTCGGTGATCTTGGAGAATCCCGGCGTCGCGCCGGTCGTCTCGAGGTCGACCACCGTGAAGGCGACGTCGGCGAGGTCGCGGCGCTGGGCGCGCCACTGCGTGAGGCCCACGTGCACGTCGCTCTCCCAGACGAAGCGCTCGTCGCCCTGGACGATGTCGGCGACGAGCTTGCGCATGAGCTCGGGAGGGCAGTTGGCGACGGGGAAGAGGCGGGGCCACACCTCGCGGTAGTCGAGGGCTTCGCCGGCCTGCTCGAGCAGGCTGTGGAACTCATCGACCGTGGTGAACGCAAGTTGCACGCGATAATCCTATTCTGTCGGGGCGACGGATGCACGGTTGTCTCCCGGCAGGCGCCCGGGCGCGGCACCTTTCGCCCCCGGCCGGGAAGCGGTGAGGCCCGGCTCGTCGTTACGCCCGGCAGCGCGGTGGGTAGGAGCCTGTGAGAGTTCCCGGAAGCGTGCCCCGGCGCCGCGGCTCTGCCGCCCGGCCGGGGCCCTCGCGCAAGGAGTCACCCCGTGGATGTTGAGAAGCTTCACAGCGAGGTCCTGCGCGCCTTCAACGACTCGTGCGTGGTCGCCAGCAGGCAGCAGTACCGCGGCCGCGGGTTTCGCCCGGCCGCGGATGCCTATTTCGAGGAGGACACGCGCGAGATCGTGGTGCGTTTCGACCTGGCCGGCATGTCGATGAGCGACATCGAGCTCCTCGTCGACCGGCGCGAACTGATCGTGCGCGGAGAGCGCGCGTTCCCCACCCGTGAGGGGCGCGTCTACCAGCAGGTCGAGATGGACTACGGGCCGTTCGAGCGCCGCGTGCGCCTCATGGTCGACGTCGACCCCGATGTCACCACGGCAACGTACGAGGCAGGAGTCCTCGAGGTTCGGCTGACACTGACGGAGCGCGAGCAGGGTGCGCGCAAGATAGACATCCAGACCGGGGGAGGTGACGAATGAGCGATTCCCAGGAGAATCACGTCGAGGAGGCTGTCGCTCAGGAGATCCCGGCGGTCCTGCCGGTGCTTCCCCTGCGCGATACCGTGGTCTTCCCGGACACCATGATCCCGCTGACGATCGGTCAGGAACGGAGCATCAAGCTGATCGACGACGTGCTCGCCGGCGATCGCCTTCTGGCGATGGTCACGAGCAAGGACGCCGAGATCGAGACGCCGGGACCCGACCTGCTCTACCCGGTCGGCACCGTCGGTCTCGCCCACAAGATGATCAAGCTGCCGGACGGCACGATGCGCATCCTCGTCCAGGGCCTGCAGCGAGTGCGGGTCAAGGAGTACGAGCGCGAGGAGCCGTATCTGGTCGCGCGCACGGAGAAGATCGAAGACGTCACCACGGAGTCGAAGGAATCGGAGGCGCTGCGCGCCAGTCTGCTCAGCGTCTTCAGCAAGATCGTCGCCCTCGTGCCGTACCTGCCGGAGGAGCTCGAGATGGCGGCGGCCAACGTCGAGGAGCCCGGACCGCTCACGTTCCTCATCGCCAGCACCATGCGCATCAAGGCGGAGGACAAGCAGGCGCTGCTCGAGGAGGACGACGTCGAGCAGCGCATGCGCAAGCTCATCGGCATCCTCACGCGCGAGCTCGACGTGCTGGAGCTCGGCTCCAAGATCCAGAGCGACGTGCGCGGCGAGATCGACAAGAGCCAGCGCGAGTACTTCCTGCGCCAGCAGCTCAGGGCGATCCAGCAGGAGCTCGGCGAGACCGACGAGCAAGAGGCCGAGATCAACGAGCTGCGCCAGAAGGTCGACGAGCTCGAACTCCCGGAGGAGGCCGACAAGGCCGCCCGCCGGGAGCTCGACCGCCTCAGCAACATCTCGCCGCAGAGTGCCGAGTACCCCGTGATCCGCACCTACCTCGACTGGATCATCACGCTGCCCTGGAACGTGCACAGCGACGACAACCTCGACGTGGCGCACGCGCGCGGGATCCTCGACCGCGACCACTACGACCTCGAGAAGGTCAAGGACCGCATCCTCGAGTTCCTGGCCGTGCGCAAGCTCAAGGACGACCTGCACGGGCCGATCCTCTGCTTCGTCGGCCCGCCCGGCGTGGGCAAGACCAGCCTCGGCCACAGCATCGCCGAGGCCATGGGCCGCAAGTTCGAGCGCATCAGCGTCGGCGGCGTGCGCGACGAGGCCGAGATCCGCGGGCATCGCCGCACCTACGTCGGGGCGATGCCCGGCATCATCATCCGCGCCATGCGCGACGCCGGCACCGACAACCCGCTGTTCATGATCGACGAGATCGACAAGATGGGCGCCGACTGGCGCGGCGATCCGTCGAGCGCGATGCTCGAGGTGCTCGATCCGGAGCAGAACGTCACGTTCCGCGACCACTACCTGGACCTGCCGTTCGACCTCAGCAAGGTCCTCTTCATCACCACGGCCAACCAGCTCGAGCCGGTCCCCGGCCCGCTGCGCGATCGCATGGAGATCATCAACCTCGCCGGCTACACGATCGAGGAGAAGCTCCACATCGCGCGCAAGTACCTGGTGCCGCGGCAGATCGAGGCCAACGGTCTCAAGCCGAACCAGGTCACGTTCAAGGACGAGGCGATCGTCGAGATCATCTCGAGCTACACCCGCGAGGCCGGCGTGCGCAACCTCGAGCGCGAGATCGGCACCGTCTGTCGCAAGCTGGCCCGAGACGTCGCCGAGGCCACGAACGGCAGCCGCAAGCGCTTCACCGTCAACGTCAAGCGCGTGCACGACCTGCTCGGCCGGCCGCGCGCGTTCAGCGAGGTCAAGCGCCGCACCAGCGACCCCGGCGTGGCCACCGGCCTCGCCTGGACGCCCGTCGGCGGTGACATCCTCTTCATCGAGGCGACGGCGATGCCGGGGACCGGCCACCTGACGGTCACGGGCCAGCTCGGAGACGTGATGAAGGAGTCGGCGATGGCGGCGATGAGCTACGTGCGCACGCACTCGGCGGAGCTCGGCCTCGAGGACGACTACTTCCAGACGCACGACATCCACATCCACGTACCGGCCGGGGCGATCCCCAAGGACGGCCCGAGCGCCGGCGTCACCATGGCCTCGGCCATCTGCTCGCTGGTCACCGGCACGGCGGTCAACAGCGACGTCGCCATGACCGGCGAGATCACGCTCACCGGTCAGGTGCTGCCCATCGGCGGCCTCAAGGAGAAGACCCTGGCCGCCCAGCGGGCCGGCATCACCACGGTGATCCTGCCGAGCCGCAACGAGGCCGACCTCGAGGACGTGCCCGAGGAACTGCGCAAGGGCATGACGTTCGTCCCCGTCGATCGTGTGGAACAGGTCTGGCAGGCTGCCATGGGCCTCAGTCTCGACGAGCGTGCGGCCGAGCTCCTCGAGGCCGGCGACCTCATCGAGGAGGCCGGCGAGCTGCTCGAGAAGGCGCGTCGCAAGGCGGGCACCCGGGGCGCCGCGGACGGCGGTCCGGCGAAGTCACCGGCTGCCGGGAGCAAGGCGGGTCCCAAGAGCCGCCAGGAAGCCGGCGCGGAAGGCGCCTGCTCGCCCGGCGGCGAAGGGCAAGGCCGCGCCGCCCAAGGCGGCGCCGGCCAAGCCGAAGGGCGCCGCCAAGAAGACCACGGCCGCCCGCGGCCGCAGCGGCCGCAAGAAGTAGCTCCGGACCTCATCGACGCTCGAGACGGGCCGGGGAGACGTGGTCTCCCCGGCCCTCGCGTTGCCTTCGGCGGTCCCTCCACATACCCTGTGCGGAGCCGCGCGCCGGCGTCGCCGGGGCGATCGATACGAGAGGACCACGTGACCCAAGGCCCGCCGAACGCCGAAGCCGGCTCGGACGCCGCCGCCGCGCAGCCGCACGTGCCGAGCGGCGCGGCGCTCGCGCATGCCACCCCGAGCTTCGCCGTGATCCTTCTCGCCGACGCCGCTGCCGTGTGGGCCGCAGCCAGCGGCTCGTGGACGGCGCTGGCCGTGGTCGTCGTCTGCGTGATCGACGGGCTTGCCGACGGCGTCCTCGCCTGGGTGCGCGCCCGCGCGTCGTTCGCCGCCGGCTCGGCGACCGACAGCCGTGACGCGGTGCTCGTGCGCGAGTTCCTGCGCACCTACATCGTCATCATGGGCGCGATGCTCCTGGTCGCCTACATGGTCTTCAGCGGCAGGCTGCTCAAGCCGGGCGGCCAAGCGCCGGTCGAGCCGGGCGCCCCGTTCCTCACCTGGCAGTTCTGGGCCGTCGCCGCCGGCCTCGTGGCGATGCGCGTCGTCGTCTACAGGTGGGACTTCGCCCGCGGCGGCGAGGCCTCCATCATCCCGCCTGGGGCGGTCGTCACCGAACCGCTGCGCCGGCTCTTCGTGCTGCAGTTCGGCGTGCTGGCCGGCGTGCTCGTCGTCTACTGGTTCTTCGATTCATCCGTGACCGGCCTCGTCGTCGTCCTCATCGCCAAGACGGTCGCCGACCTTGTCCTCGCGTTGGCCGAGCGGCTTCGGGCGGCGCGCATCAAGGCCGCCTCGGCGTCCGGCATCGCGCCCGAGCCCCGGCCGGCCGGGGCTCGGGCGCGCGCCCCCCGCGGCGGCCGCAAGCGCCGCCGCTGAGGGCTTGCGCCACTCAGGGCCTTCAACGGAGGGGGTGTCCAACCGTGATATGACATTCTCGTGGCGGATGTCACGGCGGCCGCCAGACAAGTCTTCATCGTGCGACTGAGGGAGAAGACGCGATGCCTACCGACCAGGAAGTGCTCGAGCTCAGGAAGGGAGCTCACCGCACGTCTCGAGCTCGTGAACAGTGATCCGGACCACGAAGGCGGGCAGGCGACCGTGGGAGACCAGGCCCTGCCCGCGTTGGTGGGACTCACCGTCCCCGCCGCGGGGAGTCGGCCGATGAGGCTGCCTGCACGGCGCGGCGTCGGCTCGGCTTCCGTCTGGTACGCGGACCGTGGACCACGGGGTTGCGCGATGAGCTCGATCCTCACTCGCATGGGCGACGGCTACAGCGTCGAGATGACCCCCGAGGAAGTCCGCGCGGACCTGATCGCCGGCTCGGAGGACGCGGCCCGACGCGGCAAGATCCCCACGCTCGAGCGTGACGAATACGACTACCTCTACGAGATGTTCGCGAGCCCGACGCGCATCTGGGGCGTGGAGCGCGGTCACGAGGCGATCCTCACCAAGGACGGCTCGACCAACTCGCTGTACTCGGCGCAGCTGTCCTCGGGCGTCGGCCTGCCGCTCTCCCGCGAGCAGGCCTTTCGGACGTTCGAGCGGGCGTTCGGCTTCGACACCATGGAGGTCGGGCACTTCGACTACTCGGTGAAGCCGGCGAAACCGATCGTCGTGCTCGAGCAGACGAACGTCGAGGGGGTCCTGCACAACTGCATCATCCCGGTCTACTACGGGTTCATGCCGAACCTGGGGCTGTACTACCGGCCGGATGGCCCCTTCCCCAATCCCTCCGACCTGCTCCCGCGCGGCCAGATCCCCGAGGCGCGGGCAGCCACCGAGGAGGCGCTCGTGGCGTGCCGCGAGGACGTCATCTGGATGACCGGCAAGATGGCCGAAGTCGGCGTCGACGGCATCAACTACGACACCACGGCCTCCACGGGCGACGGCGAGTTCCTCGCCACCCTGGAAGCGGTCGAGTGGACGGCGGCGAACACCGACGTCTCCATCGAGGTCGGCATGGCCGCGGAGTGCGTGCTCGGCTTCCACGGGCAACTGACCTACGACGGCGAACGGCTCGCCGGGATGTGGCCGCACCAGCAGCTCAGGATGGTCGAGAAGGCGGGCGCTCACATCTTCGGTCCCGTGGTCAACACGAACACGCGTCGAAGCACGCCCTGGAACCTCGCCCGCGCCGTGACGTTCGTCAAGGCGGTCACGGCGATGGCACGCATCCCGGTCCACGCCAACGTGGGCATGGGAGTCGGGGGCGTGCCGATGTTCGAGTTGCCGCCTGCCGATGTGGTCACGCGCTGCAGCGCGGCGATGATCATGATCGGCAAGGCCGACGGCTTGTAGGTGGGTACCGGCGATCCCAGCGGCATGAGCATGGCTCACGCGCTGGCATCCTCCATGGGCGGCATCCGTACCAGCGGAGATCTGGTGGCCCGGATGCAGATGGCCCGCAAGATGAGGTTGCCCGAGGCGAAGCAGTACGTGGCCCAGAAGCTGGGGCTGAGCGTGAACGACCTGAGTGATTCCACGCTCATGCGCGGCGTCCGCGAGGAGCTCGACATCGGCATGATCACCGCCGTGCCCGGCACCGCGAGGGGGCTCGAGGCCAAGGCGCGCATCGCCGACCTGCTCGACATCAAGATCAACAGCGTGGAGCGGTTGAAACGCAAGATGGGCTGACCGAGGTCAAGCAGCTCGGCATCGACATCAGCAAGGTGGAGTAGGCCGACGCCGTTTCTCTTCGTCCCCCGACGGCCGGGGCGGGCGTACTCTCGCCCCGGCGGCCACGGGCGCCGCCGCCGGGCGCCACGACCTGCCGGGACGGAGCGGGCAGGCGACCGCGCTCATACGCGGTGCACCTGTCGTCTTGTTGCCTCGCTTCTCGCGGACGGGCTACGATGGGCGTCGAACGGGAGCCTGTTCGCCCGGACACACGGGATTCTGATCGCAAGGGGGGTGCGCATCGTGAGCGCGAAGGAGCGTGAGACGGCCAACGTAGGCGCCGGTCTGTGGAAGGGCGTCGGCATGTGGGCCTGGATCCTCTTCCGCATCAGCGGCCTCGTGCTCGCCGTCTACCTGTTCATCCACATCTGGGTGATCTCCCAGGGACGCGCCGGGGGCGCGGACCGGCTCGACAGCTTCTTCGAGTTCTTCGACAAACCGTTCCTGGTGTTCCTCGACTCGGTCCTGGTCGCGGCGGTCCTGTATCACGCTCTCAACGGCGTGCGCATCATCCTGATGGACTTCGGGGTGGGCATCCGCCAGCACAAGGCCATCTTCTGGATCTGTATGGCCGTCGCCGCCGCGGCAGTGTGGGCGTTCGCCTACAAGGCCATCCCGTTCATCCTCTAGGCGCGGAGGCGCTCCTGTGAGAACCGAGACACTCGATCGCAGCCGCGGCGGGATGTGGCCCTGGCTGGGCCAGCGCGTCACCGCGGTCGTCATCATCGTCACCATCATGGTTCACCTCGTGCTGACGCATTTCGTCTCCATCGGCGAGCTCAGCTACGACAACATCGGCGAGCGGCTGGCCAGCGGCGCGGTGCTCGCCAACGACGTGCTCCTTCTCCTCGCCGTCGTCTACCACGCCCTCAACGGCGTGCGCATGGTCGTCCTGGACTGGGGTCTCTCCGGCAAGGGCGCCCGCCGCGGGTTCGACGCGTTCCTCTGGGTCGCCGGCGTCATCGCCGTCGTCTACGGCATCTGGGCCCTCTGGGTCTGGGTGAGCTGAGGGGGCGCGGCATGCCTCACCACCAGTTGATCGTCGTCGGCGGCGGGCTCGCGGGGCTCCGCGCCGCCGTCGAGGCCAAGGCGGCCGGCGTCGACGTGGCGATCCTCAGCCAGGTCCACCCCGGCCGCAGCCACTCCGGCGCCGCGCAGGGCGGCATCAACGCGGCGCTCGGCAACGACCCGAACGGTCACGACGACACGCCCGAGAAGCACGCCTTCGACACCGTCAAGGGCAGCGACTACCTCGCCGACCAGGACGCCGCCATCCAGATGACCAGCGACGCTCCCGGCGTGATCTTCGAGATGGACCACTGGGGCTGCCCGTTCAGCCGCTACGACGACGGGCGCATCGCCCAGCGCCCGTTCGGCGGCGCCGGCTTCCCGCGTACCTGCTACGGCGCGGACAAGACCGGCCACTACCTGCTGCACACGCTCGTCGAGCGCGCCTACGAGCGGCAGGTCAAGATGTATATCGAGGTCTTCGTCACCGCGCTGATCGTCGATGAGGGCCGCTGCCGCGGCGTCGTCGCCTACGACATGATCCACGGCAGCTTCGAGGCCTTCACCGCCGACGCCGTGGTGATGGCCACGGGCGGCGCCGGCCGGATCTACGCCAACACCACCAACGCCATCATCAGCACCGGCGGCGGGGCGGCGATCGCCTACCACGCCGGCGTCCCCGCGGAGGACATGGAGTTCATCCAGTTCCACCCGACGGGCCTGCTTACCAGCCACATCCTCATGTCGGAGGGCTGTCGCGGAGAAGGCGGGTACCTCGTCAACGGTGAGGGCGACCGCTTCATGGCCAGCTACGCGCCCAAGGCGATGGAGCTGGCCCCGCGCGACATCACCGCGCGCTCGATCACCACGGAGATCCAGGAAGGCCGCGGCATCGACGGCAAGGACTACGTCTACCTCGACCTGCGGCATCTCGGCGCCGAGCGCATCATGGAGCGGCTGCCGGGCATCCGCGACCTCGCCATCCACTTCGAGGGCGTGGACCCCATCGAGGAGCCGATCCCCATCAGGCCGGTCCAGCACTACACCATGGGCGGCATCGACTGCGACGTCGACGGACGCACCAAGCTGCCGGGGTTCTACGCCGCCGGCGAGTGCGCCTGCGTGAGCGTGCACGGGGCCAACCGGCTGGGCGGCAACTCGCTGCTCGAGACGATCGTCTTCGGTCGTCGCGCCGGGCACGCCGTCGTCGCCGATCTCGAGGGGGGATCTCTCGCTGGGCGCGACGCCTCCGCTGCCGGCCGCCAGGCCGTCGCCGACATGGAGTGCCGCGTCGCCAACCTCGTGGCGCGGGGCGCGGACGGCGCCGACCCGTACGCCATCCGCGCGGAGATGATCGCCACGACGCGCGACTACTTCGGCGTGTTCCGCGAGGACGCGGTCATGCGCGAGGGTCTCGCCATCCTGCGCCGCCTCAAAGACCGTTGCGCCAAGATCGGCCTGCGCAACGCGGGCGGGGTCTTCAACCTCGACCTCATGCGCACCATCGAGCTCGAGGGCATGGTCGACCTCGCCCTCTGCGTCGCCGAAGGCGCGCTCGCACGCACCGAGTCACGCGGCTCCCACTCGCGCACCGATTTCCCCGCGCGTGACGACGAGCGCTGGCTGAAACACACCATGGCGTACTACACGCCCGAGGGCCCGCGGCTCGAGTACGCGCCGGTCGCCCTCGGAACGTTCGAGCCGCAGGAGAGGAAGTACTGATGCCGTCCATCACCTTCCGCATCAAGCGGTACGACCCGGCCCGCGACGAGAAGGGCTCGTCCCGGGTGGACGACTTCGTCGTCCCGTACGAGACCAACCTCACCGTCCTCGAGGGCCTCTTCCACATCCAGGAGAACCTCGACGGCTCGCTCGCCTTCCGTTACTGCTGCCGGGCTTCGATCTGCGGCTCGTGCGCGATGTACATCAACGGCCGGTACCGGCTGGCCTGCCAGACCAACATCCTGCACCTGCACGCCGACGAGGTGCACGTCGCCCCCATGCCGCACCTGCCGCTGGTCAAGGACCTCGTCTGCGATATGGACGACTTCTTCGCCAAGTACGAGTACGTGCAGCCGTGGCTGATGCGCGCCTCGCAGCCGCCGGAGAAGGAGATCCTCCAGTCGCCGGCGGACCGTCACAAGATCAACATGCCGATCGACTGCATCCTGTGCGGCGCCTGCTACAGCAGCTGCCCGTCGGTGTGGACCGAGGACAACTACCTCGGCCCGGCGGCGCTGCTCAAGGCCTACCGCTTCGAGGTGGACTCGCGCGACGAGGCCCGCAAGGAGCGCCTGCCTCGCTGGGACAACGAGCACGGCGCCTACCGCTGCCACACCATCACCAACTGCGTGGAGGCCTGCCCGAAGGAGCTCAACCCGACGGAGGGCATCCAGTGGCTCAAGATGGCGGCCGTGCGCCGGCGGCTGTTCGGCAAGGCCAAGTAGCGCCGCGTCAGGTGGCGCCGTCCAGGGTGGCGATGAGCACGCCCGCGACGGTGACGGCGGCGGCGAGCGTGAGGCGCAGGCCCGGACGCTCACGCAGGAAGACCACGCCGAGGATGATCGAGAACACCGGCGTCGTGGCCATGATCAGCATCGTCAGCACCGGTCCGATAGCCTCGATGCAGAGATAGAAGAGCACGGCCACGGACGCCTCGAGCAGCCCGGCGACGACGAGCAGGAGCGCGGTGCGCCTGCGCTCCGGCGGCGTCAGCGGACGCACCGTGAGCGGCGCGCGGCGGAGCAGCAGCACGCCGCCCAGCATCAGCGCTCCCAGCACCTGGCTGAGCAGCATCATGGTCGCCGTGGTGCGTCCGTAGGCGCCGGCGGCCAGGTCGATGAAGACGGGGCCGAGGCCCCAGCCGGCCGCGGCCAGTACGGCCAGCGCGATGAGCCGTGCCTTGGCGCTCGCCGTCGTCGGCGCCGCGGCGGGGACCGCTGCGCCGACGACGGCGTCTCTCGCGCCTGCGCCGTCCGGCAGGACGTCGCCGTGGGCGGCGCCGGCGAGCGCGCCCACCCCGGCCAGCACGCTCGCCTCGCTCGCGGCGCCTTCGCCGATCCGGCGCGAGATGAGCACGACGCCCGTCATCGCCACGCCCATGCCCACGAGGGTGGCGCCGCCGAAGACGGTGCCGAGCATCAGCCAGGCGAACAGGGCCGTCCAGATGGGGTCGGTGCCGCAGATCGGCGCGATCACCGCGACGCGCTCGCCGCGCAGCGCGTAGTAGTAGGCGTTGAACGCGACGAGCCAGGTGGCCAGTGCGGTGAGCGCGATCCACCCCGCGGCCTCGGCGTTGATGCCGAAGCCGTTGCTCCACAGGTCCAGCGCCGTGAGCGGGACGGTGATGAGCAGCAAGCCCGCGACGGCGACGAGGCGGATGCAGAAGTTGACCGCGACGGGGGTGACGAACTCGAGGACCTTCTTGTTCACCACGACCACCAGCGCCCACAGGGCGGTCATGCCGAATGCGGCCGCGATCCAGGTGGCGTACGTGTCCGTGCTGCCCCTCCAGGCTCCCTCCCGCAGTCTACCGCACGGCAGGTATAATCCCGAGAACGCGAATTCCTGCGCACGGGCGCAGGGTGGAGGCCAGATGAAGACGTCAGTCGGCAAGACCAAGGTCCAGCTCGCCAGCGGCGACATCACGCAGCTCGCGGTCGACGCCATCGTCACTCCGGCGAGCACGGAGTTGTGGATGGACCACGGAGTGGCCGCCGCGATCAAGCGCGTCGGCGGCGAGGCCGTCGAGAAAGAGGCGGTGCTCCAGGGCCCCGTGCAGATCGGCGAGGCAGTCGTCACCACCGGCCAGGATCTCAGGGCACGCTGGGTGATCCACGTGGCCCTCACCGATGCCGGGCCTCAGGCCGACGCATCCGGCATCGCCAAGGCGACGCGCGCCGCCCTCGCCGCGACCGAGCGCTGTCACGCCCGCTCCGTCGCGGTGCCGGCCTTCGGCACGGGCGGGGGAGGGTTTCCGCTCTACCAGTGCGCCAGCATCATGGTCGCGGAGACGGTCGCCTACCTCAAGGAGCACCCTCGTACGGCGCTTCGCCACATTGTGTTCGCCGTCTACGACGAGGCGACTCGCGTGGCCTTCAAGAACGCCATCGCCGGCATCAGCCGCGCCTAGGCTCCGGTCGCTGCCTCGGGGGTGGCTGAATCGCCGTCCGCCCCCGAGTGCTCTGAGGGGTGCTTGCGCCGTGAGAACACGGCCTTGATCAGGTAGGGGCTGATGATCGTGGTCGCCAGCACCATGCCGAGCACCGCGGCGTAGACGTCGTCGGTCACGGCGCCGGCCGCCAGTGCGATGCCGGCGACCACGATGCCCACCTCGCCGCGCGGGATCATGCCGACGCCGATCTCACGGGCGATGCGTTTGCCCTCCGCGCGCGCCCCCCAGATCGAGCCGAGGTACTTGGTGACCACCGCGATCGCGGTGAAGGCGGCGATCGCGAGCAGCACCATCGGCTTGGCATAGGACGTGAAGTCGATGAAGGTGCCCATGAGCACGAAGAAGAACGGGACGAAGAACCAGGCGAGCGGCGTGAACTTGGCCTCCACCTCGGTATGCTGCTTCATCTCCGCGAAGACGAGGCCGGCGAGGAACGCGCCGACGATCGCCGCGAGGCCGATGTAGTTGGCCAGCAGCGACAGCGCCAGCATGAAGATGATGCCGATCTCGAAGATGGCGTTCGGGGAGAGGCTGGCGAGGCGCTGGCCGACGCGTTTCACGACAATCGGCCCGGCGAGACCGATGCCCCCGACGAAGACGACGGCCTCGATCGCCAGGAGCGCCAGCTCGAGCGTGTTGGCCTCTCCCAGGGCGATGGCCGTGACGATGCCCAAGGCGATCAGGCCCAGCACGTCGTCGAGCACCGCCGCGCCGAGGATGATGGTGACCGACCGGCGGCGATGGTAGCCGAGGTCGCGGAGCACGCGCACCGTGATGCCGACGGAGGTCGCCATGAGCGCGACGCCGACGAAGAGGCTCTCGCCGGTGGTGTAGGTGAAGGCGAGGCCGCCGGCCATGCCGCCCAGAAACGGCAGCAGGGCTCCGAGGACCGCGACCTTGGAGGCCGTCGCCCGCGACTCGGCGAGCTGCTGCACGTGTGTGTCCAGCCCGGCGGTGAAGAGCAGCAGGATGACCCCGAGCTCGCCCAGCGCCTCGAGGAACTCCGTGTGGTGGACGAGGTCGAGCAGGAAGGGGCCGAGCAGCGCCCCGGCGAGGAGCTCACCGATCACGGCCGGCTGCTTGATGCTCTGGAACAGCCAGCCGAGCAGTCTGGCGCCCGCGAACGCAAGGAAGATCTCGAGCAGGATCCTGGTGGTGTCTTCCATGAGGCTCAAGTATATAGTCGAGACGCATCAGGTTGCCGCTCTCCCGGGGGAACGCATGATGGCAGGATCGCAGGCGGCCGGCTCGTGAACCACACGCTGACGGACGTATCCGGCCTCACCGTCGGGCACTGGACCGACGCCGAGGCCGCCACCGGCTGCACCGTCGTCCTCTGCGGAGAAGAGGGCGCGGTCGCCGGTGTCGACGTACGCGGTTCCGCGCCCGGCACCCGCGAGACCGACCTGCTGGACCCTGTGAACGCCGTGCAGCGCGTCCACGCGGTGCTCATCGGCGGCGGGAGCGCGTTCGGGCTGGACGCCGCCACCGGCGTGATGCGCTGGCTCGAGTCGCACGGCCGGGGCGTGGAGGTCGGGTCGCTGCGCGTCCCGCTCGTCCCGGCTGCAGTGCTCTTCGACCTGCCCGTCGGGCGCTCCGACGTGCGGCCGGACGCGGCCGCCGGGGAGGCCGCCTGCGAGGCCGCTTCGACGGCGCCGGTGCCGCAGGGCTCAGTCGGCGCCGGTACGGGCGCGACCGTCGGCAAGATGCTCGGCTTCGAGCGCGCCACCAAGAGCGGCCTCGGCTCGGCCAGCCTGCGGCTGGCGGGCGGCGTGACCGTGGGGGCAGTCGTGGCGGTCAACGCCGCCGGCGACGTGGTCGACCCGGCGAGCGGCGCCGTGCTCGCCGGCCCGAGGCTCCCCGGCGGCGGCTTCGCGCGCACCAGCGAGTGGCTGCGCGAGCACGCCGCAGGGATCGGCAGCGGCGGCAGTACCACGCTGGCCGTAGTGGCCACCGACGCCGAGCTCTCCAAGGCCGAAGCCACCAAGGTCGCGCGCATGGCCCACGACGGCCTCGCGCGGACGATCGACCCGGTGCACACGATGCTCGACGGCGACGCCGTCTTCGCGCTCGCGACCGGCGCCGCCGGAGCGGCGGCCGACGTCACCGCCGTCGGCGCCGCGGCGGCGACGGTGCTGGCGCAGGCCGTGCTGGCGGCGGCGCGGGCGGCGACCGGGCTCGCCGGCATCCCCGCCGCCGGCGAGCTGGACGGCCCGACGGGCGAGGCCGCCCTGTGAGCGCGCGGCGACGCCCCTTCGCGACGGCGTCCTCCGGGGCGCCCGCATGAACTCCCCCGGCCGCTCCCGCGGCGGCGGGCCGCGCGAGCCCCACCGGCCGTCGGGCGGAGCCTTGCTGTACCTCTCCCGCGACGACCTGGAGTCGCTCGGCCTGGGCATGCTCGAGGTCGTCGAAGCCGTGGACGGCGCCTGTGCCGCCAAGGGCCGGGGAGAAGTGGTCATGCCGCCCAAGCTCAGTCTGCACGGCGAGGGCGATGCCTACTCCCAGGTCATGGCGGCGACCCTCCCTGCCGGCGGCGGCCTCGGGGCGAAGTGGGTGACGCTGTTCCCGCAGAACGCGGCTCGCGGGTTGCCGATCACCAACGGGCTGGTCGTGCTGAGCGATCCCGAGACAGGGCTGCCGGCGGCGGTGATGGACGCCGGGGCGATCACCGCCTGGCGAACCGGCGCGAGCGTCGGCGTCGCTGCTCGCTACCTGGCGCGTCCAGACGTCGACTGCGTCGGCGTGCTCGGCTGCGGGGTGCAGGCGCGGGCGGCGGTGCGCGCTCTTGCGGCGGTGCTGCCGGAGCTGCGGACGGTGCGCTGCCACGACGCCGTCGCGGGGGTGGCCGGCGCGTTCGCCGGCGAACTGGGCGTCGAGCTGTCCGGCGTGGGGTTCATCGAGTGCCCGGCGCCTGGCGACGTCGCCCGCGGCGCCGGCGTGGTCGTCACGGCGATCACGATGACGGCCGAGATCCGGCCGCCGCTCGGTCCCGGGCCACTCGAGCCCGGAGCGCTGGCGGTGGCGCTCGACTACGACGCCGCGTGGAGCGCCGCCGCGATGGCGGCGTGCGATCGCTTCTTCTGCGACGACGCCGCTACGGCGCGGGCGACGCAGTCCGACGGCGTGCGCCTTGCCGGCATCCCCGGCGAGATCGCCGGGGACCTGGGCGAGCTGGCCGCCGGGCGTGTCGCCGGACGTCGTGACGCGAGCGAGCGCCTGTTCTGCCTCAACCTCGGCATGGCGCTCGAGGACGTCGTCACGGGCGAGCTCGCGCTCGGTCGCGCCCGCGAGCTCGGGATCGGGCGGGAGCTGCCGCTGTAGACCGGCCGCGTTGCGGGCGCGGGATCAGGCGGCGGGTCCGCCCAACGCGAAGCGGCACCGCTCGAGGAGCGTACCTCCGTCGTCCTCCTCGACGAGGAGAACTTCGGCGGCGCGGGTGGAGAGCGGCAGCCGCGGCGCGATCGCCGCCTCGATCGCCGCCCTGTCGGCAGCCGCCGGGTCGAGCGCGACCGTCAACCGCGGTGCGAGGTCGTCGTAGGCGCCGCCGAACGGAGGGCACTCGGGCCATTCGGCCCACAGCAGCCGCGTGAGCGCGATGAACGGGTCCGTGGGCTCGGGAACGAGCACCACCGCAGCGGCCAGCCCCGCGACCCGGGAGAGCGCGAAGTCGAACCCGCGTTGCCCTTCCAGCAGCGCCGCGAGGCGGCGCTCGACGGCACCGTCGAGCGCGTCCGCCGGCAGGAACGGCCAGAGCGCCGCGATGTAGGGCGGGAGCGCACGGGCCGCCGCCGGCGCGAGGCGCTGCCACGGCGCCAGGAGCTCCCGCACGGCGTCGACTGGCACGACCAGGCCGGAAGAGAGGGGCCGGGTCACGACGTCCTCCACGGACCGGGGCGGCGCGGCCGGGTCACGCCGCGCTCCGGGCGAGGCCGTCGTGTCGCTCGCGCAGGGCGCGCAACAGGCCGAAGCAGCCGGTGAGCATCATGTCGCCGTGCGGCGCCGCGAACTCGAACGGCAGCTCGCTGCCGGCGAGCAGCTCACGACGCGGACCGGTGACGATGAGGGGCAGGTGCAGAGGGTCACGGTCGGCCGCGCCTGGGGCCAGCACGGCTCCGTGCCCGTGGTCGGCACGCACCTCGTCACTCTCGAGGTCGCCGCCGAGCCAGCGGCGCAGGCGCAGCTCGAGCCCGGGACCATCGAGGCAGGAGGTGTGGTGCTCGAAGACCCCGGCGACGCGCCCGTCGAGGGCCAGCAGGCAGACGGTGTGGCCGTTGCCGATGTTGACGAGGACGGCGTTGCGGATGCCGTCCGGCAGCGCGCCGTACAGCGCGGCCGGACCGGTGTCGGCGACCAGCGCCGGGGCATCGCCTGCGAGCGCAGCGGCGGCGACGCCGGCGGCCCTCAGCCGGGTGAGCACGTCGGGGACGGCATCCGAGGCGTAGAAGAGGCTCGCGATGGGCCGCCGCTCGGCCACTGCCTGCTGCCAGAGCGAGAAACGCAGCACCCGGTTGGAGCCGGCGGGTGCGAAGCCGTGGTCCTGGACGGCGATCGCCACCGCAGAGAAGGCCGGCTCGACGCCGAGCAGCCGAAGGGCGGCCATGAGGGCCGCCGCGTCCAGGTCTCCAGAGGCGACCTCGGCGCCGGCGCCGGGCGGCAGGCGCCGCAGCACTTCGTCGGCGGCCTCGTCGCCCACGACGCGGGCGCCCAGGGCGCGCGCCTTCTCGGGGTCGTCGGCGAAACTGGCGGCGGCCGACGCAGTGGCGACGAAGACGTGCCCCGCGGCGAGGTGCGCCTTCATCGCCATCGTGACGGCGCCGCCGCCCATGACCGGCCCGCGGAAGACGACGGTCTGGCCGAGGGCCGAAGCGGCGGCGATCCGTGCGCCGGCGACCTGCGTCGCCGAGGGGACGACCAGCTTCACGGCGTTCTCAAGCTGCTGGCCGGGGCGGGTGAGAAGGATATCGCTGGTGCCGGCGCCGACGTCGACTGCCAGGATGCCGGCGGGCTGCGCGGGAACGGTCACGGACGGGCCCGCCGGCTCAGCCCGGCCGCCGGGCCGGGACATCGCTGAAACGGAGCTTCCACACGTTCTTCATAGCCTCGACAACGATGTCGTTGCTCATCTTGCTCTCGCCGACCTTGCGGTCGACGAAGATGATGGGCAGTTCGACGACCTTGAAGCCCATCTTGGAGGCGCGGTAGGTCATCTCGATCTGGAAGCCGTAGCCCTTGGTGTCGATGGCGTCCAGATCGATCGCCTCGAGGACCCGGCGGCGGAAACACTTGTACCCCCCCGTGAGGTCCCGCAGCGGCAGTCCGAGGATCGCCTGCGCGTAGAGGCAGCCCCCGCGGCTGATGATCTTGCGCGTGAGCCCCCAGTTCTCGACGCCGCCCCCCTTGACGTAGCGCGACCCGAGCACGAGATCGGCCCCCTGGTCGATGAGGCGGAGGAAGTGGGGGAGGTAGGTGGCGTCGTGGCTGAGGTCGGCATCCATCTCGAAGATGCGCTCGGCGCCCATGTCGAGGGCCTTGCGAAAGCCGTCGATGTACGCCTTGCCGAGGCCCTCCTTGCCGGTGCGATGCAGCACCGAGACGTCGGGGACCTGGGCGGCCAGCTCATCGGCCAGCTCGCCGGTGCCGTCTGGGGAATTGTCGTCCACGATCATCGTGTGCAGCTGCACGCCGGCGCCGTCCGCGACTTCGCGGATCCTGGCCAGAGCGTGGCGCAGGTTCTCGCGCTCGTTGTAGGTGGGGAGGACGATGACGTTCACGGTCCGCCAAGTATATCGCTCCGGGTCGGTCGCGCCGCCGGCGGCGCTCCGCTCGGACTGAGAGGAGGCCGGCGGAGGGCGCTTCGCGCCGCCGCCGGCACTGCCGGCAGGACCGTAGCCGGCTCGTTCGCCCGCCCGCCGGCGGGCCTCCGTCCGCGGCGACTGCTACCGTCGGGCGGAGCCGTCGGCAAGCGCTTCGCGTCACATACCATCATGTTCAGGTAGAGGGTGATGGTTTTGCGCACGAGCCAGGCACCGGGAGGCGGGAAGGAAAGGTTGCGAGCGACCGGGAATACACTATAGTGGTGTCCGCACTGACCGGGGGCACTACATCTTGTGGTGAGGTCGATATCCCTTGCGCTGTCCATTCTGTACGAGCGAAGAGAGCAAAGTCGTCGACTCGCGCGACTCCGAGTCCGGTGACGCGATCCGGCGACGCCGGGAATGCCTCGCGTGCGAGCGCCGGTACACGACCTACGAACGCATCGAAGAGGTGCCGCTCGTGGTGGTCAAGAGCGACGGCCGGGAAGAGCTGTTCTCACGCCAGAAGGCGCTCAACGGGTTGCTGCGCGCGTGCGAGAAGCGCGACATCCCTCTGGACCGTCTCGAGCGAGCCGTCGACGACATCGAGAACGACCTGCGCCGCGTGTCGGGGCGGCCGGTGACGACCAGGATGGTCGGCGAGCGGGCGTTGCGGCAGCTGCGCGACATCGACAAAGTGGCGTACATCAGGTTCGCTTCCGTGTACCGGCAGTTCGAGGACATCGAGGAGTTCCAGCGGGAGCTGGCGCTCCTCGAGCTCGCGGGCGTCGACCCGTTGCCGGGCGAAGACCCGCTTCCGGGCATCGACGCCGGCGAGAGCTATGCAGACGAGGCCATTCTCACCACACCGCCCAGCGCGGTGGCTACTCATGGGGGGCAAGGGGCATGACTGATACGGGGAAGGCAGTGATCGAGCTGTCGGCAAACGCGCTCAAGGTGCTGCAGCGGCGGTACCTCAAGAAGGGCGAGAACGGCGAACTGCTCGAGACCCCGGAGGAGATGTTCCGGCGCGTCGCTCGTGCCATCGCGCAGGCCGAGCGTCTGTACAATCCTGCCGCCCCCGTGGAGGAGTGGGAGACCACCTTCTACGATCTCATGACGAGCCTCGAGTTCCTCCCCAACAGCCCCACGCTCATGAACGCCGGCCGCGAGCTCGGGCAGCTCTCGGCGTGCTTCGTGCTCCCCGTCGGTGACTCGATGGAATCCATCTTCGAGGCCATCAAGAACACCGCTCTCATCCACAAGAGCGGCGGCGGCACCGGCTTCTCCTTCTCGCGCGTCCGCCCGCACAACGACGTCGTTCTCAGCACCAAGGGTGTCTCCAGCGGCCCGCTCTCGTTCATGAGCGTCTTCGACGCCGCCACCGAGACCATCAAGCAGGGCGGCACGCGCCGCGGCGCCAACATGGGCATCATGCGCGTCGACCACCCGGACATACTCGACTTCATCACGGCCAAGCAGGACGACGATCGCCTCAACAACTTCAACATCTCGGTCGCGGTCACCGACGCCTTCATGCGCGCCGTCGAGGCCGACGATGAGTACCCGCTGGTCAACCCGCGGTCCGGCGACACCGTTCGCACGCTCAACGCCCGCAAGGTGTTCCAGAGCATGGTCACGCTCGCCTGGAAGAACGGCGACCCCGGCATCGTGTTCATCGACCGCATCAATGCCGAGAACCCCACGCCGCAGCTCGGCGACATCGAGAGCACCAACCCGTGCGGCGAGCAGCCGCTGCTGCCCTACGAGAGCTGCAACCTGGGGTCCGTCAATCTGTCCAAGGTGGTGCCGGACGGCCATATCGACTACGGCGCGCTTGGTCGCATCGTGCGGACCGCCGTGCGCTTTCTCGACGACGTCATCGACGTCAATCGCTACCCGCTGCCCGAGATCGAGCAGATGACCAAGGGCAACCGCAAGATCGGCCTCGGCGTCATGGGTTTCGCCGACATGCTGCTGCGCCTCCAGGTCCCGTACGACTCAGACGAGGCCTGCCGCATCGCCGCTGAGGTGATGAGCTTCATCCACGACGAGGCGCGCGCCGAGAGCGAGGACCTCGCCCGCGAGCGCGGCGTGTTCCCCAACTTCGAGGGCTCCATCTTCGACTCGCCCGCCGGCGCCCGCGTGCGCAACGCCACGGTCACCACCATCGCGCCGACCGGAACCATCAGCATCATCGCCGGCTGCTCGAGCGGCATCGAACCGCTCTTCGCGCTCAGCTACGTGCGCGCCAACGTCCTCGACGACGACCGCATGGTCGAAGGCCACCCCTACTTCGAGCAGGTGGCCGGCGAGCGCGGTCTGCTGAGCGACGAGTTCCTGAAGCGCCTCGCCGACGTCGGATCCGTCCGTCACCTCGACGGCGTGCCGCCGGACATACAGGAGGTCTTCGCCACCGCGCACGACATCACGCCGGAGTGGCACATCAAGTTGCAGGCGGCGTTCCAGAAGAGCACCGACAACGCCGTCTCCAAGACGGTCAACTTCCCCAACGAGGCCACCGTCGACGACGTCGAGAACGTCTACCGTATGGCGTTCCGCACCGGTTGCAAGGGTGTCACCATCTACCGTGACGGAAGCCGCGACGAGCAGGTGCTCAACGTCGGCCAGACCAAGAAGAGGCGCGAGCCCGAGGCCGGCCTCGGCATCGCCACCACACGCCCTGCGCGCCCACAGCTGCTCACCGGCGAGACGCAGCGCATGGACACCGGCTGCGGCAAGCTCTTCGTGATCATGAACGACGACGAGTACGGCCCCCGCGAGGTCTTCGCCAACATGGGCAAGGCCGGCGGCTGCGCCTCGAGCAACACCGAGGCCCTCGGCAGGCTCATATCGCTGGCGCTCAAGAGGGGCGCCTCCGCGCAGGAGGTCGTCGAGCAGCTCAAGGGCATCCGTTGCCACGTGCCGTACGGCATGGGCCCGAACGCCACGCTGAGCTGCGCCGACGCCATCGGCAAGGCGATCGAGCGGCGCTATGTGGCCGGCGCGGCGACGCAGACGGGCTCCGCGCCAGAGCCGCAGCTCTCCCTGGTCGAGGTCGCCCAGGGTGCCTGCCCGGACTGCGGCGGCGCCATCGAGCACGAGGGCGGATGCGTCGTGTGCAGGACTTGCGGCTACTCCAAGTGTGGATAGCATCTACGGGGCTACCCACGTGTCGTTCGCTCCGTCGCGGATCGTGGATGACGAGACTCCGTTGTCACCCACGTGATGCCTCCTGCGGGGCAGATCGCGGGTAGCATCTGCGCGGCTGCCCACCTATCGTCCGCCGCGTTGCGGACCGCGGGCAACGTCCTCGGCGCTGACCCGCTCGTCGTCAGCGTCCGCTCCGGGTACAGTAGGCAGGTGAGACTGCAACCGTCACCCGCGGAGCGAGCGCAGCAGACCGACGACGGAGGAGTGCCATGAGTGAAGCCCCGAAGCCCGACGCCCCCGGCCCGGGCGGCGTCACCATCTCTGACAGTGTTGTCGCCAAGGTCGCCTTCAAGGCGATCAGCGGCATCGAAGGCATCAACGCCCTGGGCGGCACCAGCGCGCGGGCGCTCGCTGGACTGCGCGGCGACAAAGGTACTCCGGGCATCTCCGTCGATCTCCGCGAAGGCAGCGTCGACATCGACATCACCATGACCATCGTGTTCGGCGTCAGCGTCCCGACCATCGCCGAGGCTTGCCGCAAGGCCGTCTCCGAGCAGGTCGAGGCCACCACGGGGCTGCCTGTACGCGCCGTCAACGTGCTCGTCACCGACGTCGTCTTCCCGGAGGACCAGGCTGGCTCCGCTGGCTGACAGGCGCCGGCCCGCCGGCGCCGCAGGGGGTGCGACCACCCGCCTCGCGACCTTCGTCCTGCTGCTCACCGGCGGTATGGTCGCGCTGCTCTTCGCGATGCGACTGGCGGCGGCTGCGTTCGACCGCGACTTCTCGCCGTTTCCCTACCTCACGCCGGGGAGCGACCACTCGGTGCAGGCCCTCCTGCTCCTCGCCGCGATGGTGGTGCTTGCGCTGCTCGTCTGGCTCGTCCTGCGCCACGACGCGGACTACCTGTGGCTCGTCTCCGGCGCAGGGCCCGGCGGCGTCCTCGTTGCGAGTTCCGAGATCGAGCGGCCGGCCTCATCCTCCGCCACTCGCTGCCATCCGGACGCCCTGCGCGCCGAGGTCGAACTCTCCCAGCGCGGCGCTGATCTGCGCGGACGGGTGCAGGTCTGGGCCCGTCCTCTCGCGGACGCCGCCGTGGTGGGCGGCGCCGTCGACGCCGCGGTGAGGCGCCAGGTCGCCCGGCTCACCGGCCGTGACCTCGAGAGACTCGACGTCCGCGTCCGGGTGCTCCGGGTGACGCAACTGGCGAGGTACCTCCCGTGACATCGCTCGCCCGCGTCATCGCCGCCGTGACCGGCATCATCTGCCTGCTCCTTGCCGGCGCTGTGCTCGTGCGTCAGGGGGCGCTCGCCGTCGACGCCGGTGTCCGCTGGCCCGCTTCCACCCTGTGGGGCGAGCTGACCGGCGAGCCGACCTGGGCCACCACCGGGGTGGCCGCCGCCGTCATGGCCGGGATCACCGCCGTCCTCATCGTCCTTGCCATTCGCGAGGTCAGCGGGGGCGGCGGGCCGGAGATCATCGAATTCGCCGTCGACGACGGCACCGCGCGGCTGTCGGTGCCGGCCCTCGGCAAGGCGTTGCGCCGCCGGTTCCACGCCATGCTCCCCGGATCGCAGGTGACCGATGTCGCGGTCCGCAGGGGCGCATCCGGCTGGAGCGTCCGCGTCGAGGCCGCCGTCCCGGTCTGCGACCTCGGGGACGTGCACGCCGCGATGCTGGATGCGTTCCGCGACGACATGCGACGGGTCGCGGGGATCGATCTCGCGCGGCTCGACCTCGTCGTCACGTCGATGCGAGCGCCGGCGAGGCGCGCCTGATGCCAGAGGGAAGACCTGGGCAGCACCAGGTCTTCATGAGAAGCCGCCCCGCGGGAGATGGTGTCTCCGCTTCTCCACGTGTCGGGCGACACGCACAGAATGGGCCCGCCGCGGCGCCGGCGCCATCCAATGGCGCCTGATGCGACCGTACCGCGGGGCTTCGTCGCCGGCCTCATCGCCGCGGACCTCGACGGCACCCTTCTCGCCCCCGATCTCTCGCACGCGGACGGACTTCCCGAGTCACTGACGCGGCTGCGCGCGGCCGGCACCCGGACCGTCATCTGCACCGGGCGCATGTTCCGCAGCGCGCGCCTTGTGGCGGCGCGCCTCGGCATCCACGAGGGGCCGGTCGTGTGCTACCAGGGCGCGCTGATCAAGGATCTCGCCGGCGGCGAGGACTGGCGCCACGTGCGCATGGACGGCATGGCCGCCGCCGAGGTGGTCCGCCATGTGCAGGCGATGGGCCGCCATCTCAACGCCTACATCGACGACCTGCTCTACGTCGAACGCGTCAACGACTGGGCGCGGCAGTACGCGGAGCAGGTCGAGGTCGGCATCAACACGGTCGGTGATATGGCGGTCGAGGTCGAACGGCGGCCGCCGACGAAGCTCGTGCTTGTCACGTCGGCGGCCGACGTGGAGGAGATCCTGCCCGGTCTGCAGGAGCGCTGGCGTGGCCGGCTGTACGTCACTCGGTCGCAGGCGGGGTACATCGAGTTCACCGACGCCTCGGTGAGCAAGAGCGCGGCGCTGGCCTGGCTCTGCGAGCGGCTGGGCGTGGCGAGGGGGCAGGTCGTCGCGCTCGGCGACGGCATGAACGACGTCGATATGCTCGAGTGGGCCGGGCTCGGCGTGGCCGTCGAGGAAGCGGAGGAGCCGGTCCGCGCGGCGGCCGACCTCGTCGTCCCGCGCGCCGACGTGCCGTCGTTGCTGAACGGCTTCACAGGACCGACGTCCGCCCATAAATGAAGGCGGCGCCTGGAGGGGTGGCGCCGCCTTCGAGGGGCCTCGGTGCTGGTGGGATGGCACCGGTCTTGTCCCCCTGACGGGACACGCGTTCTACAGTTTAGACTGTGAATGCGCACAAAAAGAATACGCCGCGTTGCGGCGCCGGTCAAGACGCGAAGGCCGGAATCTCGTGAAGAAATGTTGCGCGGCGGCGGTTCGCCGCGCCGCGGGCGGGTCACGCGCGGCCGGCGCCCCGCAGCCCGATCCTCTTCTTGACCTCGATGTAGAGCGCCTCGAGCGCACGCTCGTGGGCTCGCTCCTCGCGAAGGAGCTCCTCGAACACCTCACAGGCCTCGGGGTCGGCGCAGCGCTCGAGGCCGCGGCGGTACTTCTCCTGGGCGGCCTGCTCGTCGGCGATCGCGTCCTCGAGGATGTCGAGGAGGTCCTCGTCTGCCAAAGCCCGGCGGGCGTTCCCAAACGTCCCCTCTGCGCGTGCGGGTGGCAGCTCGTCGCTCACGAGACCTCCTTCGTCATCCTGAGGGTGAAGCTGAGGGGGAAGTCCTCGTGGTGGCCCTTGACGCGCTGCATGCCGCGGTCGTCCTTCTCGACGAAGGGGAGTTGCAGCCCGGGCACCGTGTAGGGCAGCTCGTGCAGGAAGTCGAGGCGCAGGCCGCGGCGCAGCAGCGGATCGACGATCTCCGCGAAGCCGTGCAGCCACTCGAACGTCACCGTGTTCTGCACCTTGGCGTCGGGGTCGGCGTAGTCGCCGTCCTCGTCGAAGCGCTGCGGGACGCCGTACATGAAGTACGGGTAGCCGACACGCAGCGCGTCCGGCGTGGCGTCGTCGGCGAGCAGGAACAAGTAGGGGTGGAACTCGGCGATGTAGAACACGCCGCCGGGCCGCAGGAAGTGCGCGATCACGTCGGCCCAGCGCTCGAGGTCGGCCAGCCAGATGAGCGCTCCCCAGGAGGTGAAGACCACGTCGAACTGCCCGGTGAGCTTGTCCGGCAGGCTCTCGATGTCGCTCCGCACGAAGGTGGCGCGCGAGGAGAGGCCGACCTCGTCGGCCAGCGCGCGCGCCGTCCCGATGCCCTCACTGGAGAAGTCGACGCCGGTGACCTCGGCGCCGCGGCGGGCCCAGCTCAGCGTGTCCAGCCCGAAGTGGCACTGCAGGTGCAGGAGCTTCGTCCCCTCGCCGACCAGCGGGCCGAGCTCGTCGAGCTCGATGGCGCTCAGCGCGGTACGGCCGGCCTTGAAACCGGCGACGTCGTACAGCTCCGAACCGACGTGCAACCCGACCGCCTCGTCCCAGCTCGCCAGGTTCGCCTTGAGGTAGTCGTCGAGCACCGTCAGTCCTCCGCGTCCGCAGGCTTTGAGGCGCGCAGCGAGTAACTCAGCGGCAGATCCCTGCGCAGCCCGCCCTCCGCGTTGGGCAGCCACCACCAGCGGTCCTCGTCGCGCACCATCCAGCTCCAGAAGGGTGCCGGGGAGGTGGGGAATTCGTGCAGGTGGTCGAGCCGGAGTCCGGCCTCTGTGAGGGCGCCGATCACCTCGCCGAGGCTGTGCGGCCACCCGTAGGCGACGAGACCGGTCGTGGCGGCGTCGGGATCCGCGTAGCTTCCCTCGACCGGATCGACGTCCGGCGCCCCAGGTGCCGGCAGGAGCCGGTACTTGACCTGCACGTCGTGTTCGTCCGGCACCTCGTCCAGGGCGTAGGCGAACGGGTGGATCTCGGCCATGTAGAAGGTGCCGCCGGGCCTCAGGTGCCGCGCGACGATGCCCGCCCAGCGATCCAGGTCCGGCAGCCATTCGATGGCGCCCCAGCTGACGAACACGACGTCGAACAGCCGGCCGCCGAGGTGGGCGTCCGCGTCGTAGAGGTCCGCGCAGACGAACGCGGAGCGGCCCGCCAGGCCGACCTCGGCGGCCAGGCGCCGCGCCAGGGCGATCGCCTCGTCGCTCAGGTCGAGCCCGACGACGTCGGCGCCCAGCCTCGCCCAGCTGAGCGTGTCGAGGCCGAAGTGGCACTGCAGGTGGAGCAGCGAGGTACCCTCGTGCACGAAGGGACCGAGTTCCTCGCGCTCGAGCGGCCAGAGAGAGGTCTTGCCGGCCAGGAATCCCTCGACGTCGTAGAAGGCGCTCTTCTCGTGGATCCTGGTCCAGTGGTTCCAGAGCTCGAGATTGGCCTCGCGCGCCTCGGGGGGCACGGGGTCGTGGCTCTCTGCGCGGGGTCTGGTGTCGCGCGTGTCGTCGCTCATGTCGGGTGGCCTGCCTCTGGTGGATCCAGCTCCGAGCTCAGTCGGGCACCCGATACGCTACGGCGCGGACGAGTCCGATGGTCTCGCCGTTCTCGCCGGCGGTCGTGCAGTCACTCAGGGAGTACACCGTGTCGGCGCCCTCCTCGGCCAGGAACTCGGCCACCTGCGCGTCCAGCTCGCTCATCTCGCGCATCGCGGCGAAGATCTTGATGGGCGTGGCGAAGGTCCTTACCTTGATCATGGCTGCTCCTCTCCTCGCAGTTGTCCCGTGCATCCGCTGTCTGCTGCTTTTCCGGAGGGCCGTCATCCGTAACGTGCCGCGGCCTCGTCCCAGGCATGAGCGGGTGAGGTGGCCCAGGTGGCACAGCGTAGGGTCAACAGCCCATTTGGTGGCTAGCGAGCATCGCAAGCATTGGCTTGTGAACGCAACTGCGATAGGGTGCCCACGGTGGAGACTGTATACGACAAGGAGGGCACGTATCTCGGCAAGCTCGCCGACGTCTTCGGCGACCCTACTCGTCGCAGCATCTACCGGCATCTACGCGGCTGTGAGTCGCCGCAGTCGGCGACCGAGGTGGCCGACGTCTTTGGCCTGCACCGCACAGTCGCCCGTGCCCACCTGGAGAAGCTCGGCGAGCTCGACCTCGTGGTGACCTCCACGCGCCGGCGCGCCGGAGGTGGCCGCCCGGCGAAGACGTACGAGGTCGCCGACTCGCGCCTCGAGGTCATGCTGCCGCCGCGCCGCTACGAGCGTCTGGCGCGACTGCTGCTTCGCCTCGTCGATGACGCGCTCGAGCCTGAGGTCGCCATCGCCGCGGCGGCTGCGCTTGGCCGCGAGTACGGAGAGCAGACCGCGGAGGAGCTTGCCGGCGACGCTGTGCAGCCCCCCGTGAGGCTTTCGCCGCGCGCCGTGATCGAGTGGATGGACTACTCGGGCTACCGCGCGACGCTCGCTTCCGGCGGCGACGGCGAGACGGTGATCGAGGTCCACAACTGCGTGTACGCAGAGCTCGCGGCCGAGCATTCCGGCGTCGTCTGCGCCTTCGACCGGAACATGATGTGCGGCATGCTCGGCGTCGACACGTCCGTCCACACCCAGACGCACGCCCTGAGCTCCGGCGACACGTTCTGCCGGCACGAGTTCAGGCTCTAGATCTCCTGCCGGATCGCCGCCGGCCATGGTGCGCACCTCGTTCGCGTCACGCTCGTGCCTGGCATGGGTCGGGCGGCGGGGTCAGGTCCGCTGCTTCGCCCGCTTGAGGTCCTGCACCTTCTGGGCGGCGCGCTCGACCAGTTCCTGCACCGTGACCTGCTCGGTGACGTCCCAGTCGACGGCGCAGATGCTGAGTGAGAGCCGGAAAGGCCGGCCGTTCTTCGCGTCGCGTCGTTCCGCCCGTCGCTGAAGCCTGGTGACGAGCTCGCCGGCCGTCTCCGATCTGTCGTCGGCGAGGACGACGAACTCATCGCCGCCCACGCGTCCGACCACGTCCGACTCGCGCACGCTCGCGAGGAGGATATCGGCGACGGCGCGCAGCACGTCGTCGCCCTGCGCGTGCCCGAAGCGGTCGTTGATCGCCGCGAGCCCATCGACGTCGACGTAGATGACTCCAAGACCCGTGGAGCGCCGCCGGGCCACGCGCATGACGTGGTCGCCGAGCGCGAAGAAGCCACGGCGGTTGTACAGGCCCGTGAGCTCGTCGGACAGCGACAGCATGCGGAGCTGTTCCGCACGCCGGCGGAGCGCCTTCTCCGCCTCTTTCTGCGGCGTGACGTCGATGATGTAGCCTTCGTGGGCCGTCGCCGCGCCGTCCGCATCGCGGACCGCGTGCGTGAAGTCGCGGACCCAGTGCGTTTCTCCATCGGCGTCGACGATCCGGTACTCCTGCGTCCAGCCGTCTAGTCCGGCGCGTGACTTGTCGTTGCTGTCTTCCACGATCCACTCGTAGTCTGCCGGGTCGACGACGCTCGCGTAGGTGCGACGCCCGCTCATGAACTCCTCGGCCGTATAGCCGTAGGCGCTGATGTTGGGCGAGACGTACTGCACGCTGCCCGCGTCGTCGATGTGCCAGCGGAAGGTGACCACCGGTCCGGCGACGAGCAGGTCGCGCTCGCGCTGGAGGTCCGCCTCCGCCTGCTTGCGGCGGGCGATCTCATCGGTGAGGGAGCGTTCCCGCTGCTCGAGCAGCACGACCATGGCGTTGAACGCCTCGGAGAACTCGCCCATGAAGTCGATGCGCTGCGAGTAGTCGCCGCGGGCGATCTCCTGGGTCTGGCGGGTGAGCTGGCCGAGGCTTTGGTGCAGCTGGACGAGCGGCTGCGCCATCCTGTTGCCGGGAGAAGGGAGCGGCGCCGAGAGCTCGCCACGGGAGAGCGGCACGACGAACAAGCCGATCTCCTCGATCAGTCCGATCATGCGATTGACCGTGCGGGCGAGGGGCAGCGCGGCGGCGGAGCAGGTCGATTCGGCGACGTAGCACACGGACCTCGCCTCGAGCAGCTCGGTCAGGGCGTGGTCGATGGCCGCGAGGCAGGTCTCGAGGTCGTGGCGCGCACGGTGATCGACGCGCGGAGTCACGGCCCGACGCCCGCGCGCTTCCCGGCGACACGTCCGTGAGGCCTGCGGCCCCCTGCTGTGCTGCGGTCCATCGTCACCCGTCTGCTCGACCCCTCCGTGCACGGCAGTCTACACCCCGGCGGTCGCGAGGGTATGCGGCGCTGGGCGGCGAAAGACACGGAAGAGCATCGAGGAGGCTGAGGTGAGATCGA
The DNA here is from genome assembly GCA_963699725.1 of uncultured Thermoleophilia bacterium. GTDB lineage: Bacteria > Actinomycetota > Thermoleophilia > UBA2241 > UBA2241 > CAIXSE01. The sequence goes on along the minus strand of CAVOVA010000005.1, from coordinate 268,383 downwards.
GGTGGCGCGTGAGCGTGCTCGCGGCGGCCGGGGCGGCGGCGCTGCTCGCCGGCTGCGGCATCCGCGTGAGCGAGCAGCCGTCTCCGTCCGCGCGGCCGGAGGAGGTCGCGGTGGCGCGGGCGTCTCTTACGTCTTCGTCGCCTTCGCCTTCGGCTTGGCCGACTGCTGCGCCGTCGCCCACGCCCTCGCCGTCCCCGCCGGGCGGCCCTCCTGCCGTCGCCCCGCCCTCGCCGCCGTCGTGCGCGGCGGAGGAGGCCGGCCTCGCGGCCGCCGTCAGTCGCGTCGAGGCCGCGGCACGTGTCAAGGAGGGGCTGCCCGTGTTCGACGAGCTCGCCGCGAGCATGGTCGCGCGGAGCGGGGTTCCCGGCGCGGCGGTCGCGGTGGTCGCCGGCGACACGGCCGTCTACATCCGCTGTTTCGGGCTGCGCCAGATGGGCAGCCCCGACGAGGTCACGGAGGACACTCTGTTCCAGCTGGGCGCGGTCTCACGCAGCTACACGACGACCGCCCTGGCCGCTCTCGCCGGCGAGGGAGAGCTGCGCTGGGACCAGCCGGTGCGCCGCGTGTGGCCGCGCTTCCGCCTGCGCGACGGGTGGGCGACGCGCGAGGCGACCTTCCGCGATCTCACGGCGCAGCGTAGCGGCCTGCCCGCGTACGCGGGCGCCGAGCTGCGTCTGTTCGGCTACGGACGCGCCGAGATACTGCGGCGGCTGCGCTATCTGCGGCCGGCCGCCGGCTTCCGCGCCGCCTACGCGCCACAGGATGCGGTGTTCACCGCCGCGGCCACTGCGGCGGAGCGGGCGACAGGCGCTTCGTGGGCCGAGCTGGTGCGCACCCGCGTGCTCGATCCCATCGGCGACGACCAGACGGCGCTCGGGTACCGCGCGTACACCGCTGCGGCCGACAGGGCAGCGCCCCACCGGGCGGTCGCTGGATCGATGGTGGCCCAGCAGCCGTCGAACGAGACGGTGTTCGCGCCCTCTCTCGGGATCAGCTCCAGCCTCAGCGCTCTCGTGCCCTTCGTCCGGCTGCAGCTGAACGGCGGCGCGCTCGGCGGCGTGCGCGCGGCCCCCGCCGGCCTGCTCGCGCAGACCCTCGCGCCGACGACCGCCGTCGCGACCGGGACCTCGGTCCCCCAGACCGCCGGCCTCGGCTGGATGGTCTGGAGCTTCGACGATCGGCTGGTCGCGAGCGCCGAAGGCGGGCTCGCGAGCGGCACCGCCGCCACCGTCAGCCTGGTGCCCGGCGACGGTATCGCCGTGATCGTCCTCGCGAACGCGTACCCCGAAGGCTCCGCGCTCGGCAGGGCACTGGTGAAGACGCTGATCGACCTCGCCGCACTCGGGGCTCCGCAGGAGGACTGGCTCGCGTACGAGCAGGCGCTTGTGGCCCAGGGATCGATGGACCTTCAGGCGGGCGGAGCGTCGGGGGCCGCGAACGGCGCGTCTGTAGCCGGCGGAGACAGACCGCGCGGGCTCGCCCTGCCGCCGGAGGCGCCCGAGGGCGCCGCCGCGCCGCGGGCACGGACCGTGTACGCGGGCGCCTACAGGGACGCCTACTACGGCCGCGTCACCGTGCGCCCGGGCCCGGGCGACGGCCTTAGCGTGCGTCTCGGACGCGGCGTGACGTTGCGGTACGTGCCGTGGAATCGCGACATCTGGCGGGACACGGCATCCGGGACCGCTGCCGTGTTCGCCGTCCGGGAGGGCCGCGCGCAGTCGCTGACGCTCACGATGCTGTCCTTCGACGGCCGGCGTGGAGCGTTCGCACGGGTCGACTGACGTCGCCGCGTGGCCGGACGCGCCCTGCTACTTCTTGCGGCGCCCGCCGATCATCCCGTTGAGCATCATGCCGAAGGCGATGCCGGCGATGGCGGCTCCGATCAGCAGGATCCAGGCGCTGATTCCGCTGACAGCGACAATGGTGGTCATATGGTCCATCTCCTCCAGCGTCCGCGTCACCAGCCGGGGAGGGCCTGCTCGCCCTCCAGCGCGCGGGCGCCGCTCACGTCGTCGTTCACCTCGAGGATCCCCTTGTAGGCGCCGTCCTTGTCGCGCAGGGCGAAGTATCGCGTGCGCTTCATCTTCTCGCCATCCTGCACCCAGCCCTCGGCCACGTCCTTCGTGCCGGCTTTGAACTCGCGCAGGATCTCCTCGAGGCAGTCCAGGCTCTGCTCCGGGTGACAGTCGCGTACGTCGCGACCGATGTAGCGGGAGTCACACGTCTTGTACGTCTCGCCCTTCCAGTAGACGAGGACGTCGTTCTCGTCGGCGACACTGATGTCCAGCGGCAGGAACGTGAACACCGCGTCCGTCAGCTCGGGGGTGAGACTGCCGCGCTTCCACAGCATCGTCGGGACCGCCTCTCGGAGTCGTTGCCTACGTGACTCATCGTATCGCATGGGAGGCGCTCCGCGGCGCGGCGACCGCCCATGGGCCGCGGCTCCTCCGCGCCCTGACCGCCGATCGGGGGTCAGGGCGCCGGCGCCTACCAGTCGAGCAGCCGGCGCTGACCCTCGAGCGCGCGGACCGCTGTGGCGTCCTGCACCGTCTCGACGACACCGCGGTACGCGCCGGTCTCGTCGTGGATGGCGAAGTAGCGGATGTGCAGGAACTTCCCCTGCAGCTGGATCCAGAACTCGGCGGTTTCCTTGCTCCCGTCGCGAAACGCGTCGATGATCTGCTGCACCTTGTGCACACTCGCGGGCGGGTGGCAGTTCTGCACCTTGCGGCCAATGACGCCGGGGCTGCGCGGGAAGATGCGGTGTCCCTCGCTGTAGAAGCGCACCCGGTCGTGCTCGTCGACGTACTGGAAGTCGATGGGCAGAGCGCCGAGCACCAGGTTCAACTGCTCGAGCGTGAGGCCGCCGGTCTTGAGCTCGAGGAGGCCGGCGGGCGGAGCCTGCCCGGCGCCCGCCGCATCCCCGGTCTCGTCCACGCCGGCCGCCGTCCACGCCGGCACGTCGGAGATGAAGGCGTAGCCGATGTCGGCTTCGCCGGCGCGGATCTGCGCCCACTCGGCGCCGCTCAGCGTGTCCATCGCCATCGGGTGCAGGACCTTCTCCTCCTTGGTCACCATGTCGTCGACCATCTTGGCGAGCGCGAGGCAGGTGCTCACGGTGAGGGCCGCGTCGTCGTCGGCGAGTGTCGCCCGCGCCTGCTTGATGAGCGCGCGGATGTCGTCGTGGATCGCCCACATGACTTTGCTCGGTCCCTCCACGCCGTGCTCTTCGAGGAAGGGGAAGAGCTGGTTCTCCTTGCGCAGGTAGTGCTTGTCCGCCTCGGCGACTCGCTCGATGGTGTCTCTGAGGGCGTCCTTGAGCCGCTCCCAGGCTGCGCCGTCCGGCGGCTCGCCGACCGCCTCAGCCACCTTGCGCAGCGAAGCGGTCACCTGCAGCAACGCCTGGTTCTCGCGCTGGAACGTGTCCATGGGGTGACCCGCCGGGGCCTGGACCGGCTCGTGGCCCTCGAGCGCGTCGGCGAACACCTGCACGTGGACGTCGCAGAGGCGCTTGACCTCGGAGTCGGGCACACCACCCTCGATGAGTTTCTGCTCCATCGCGGCGATCTCAGTGGCCTCCACGTCGGCGATGAGCTCCTCGAAGCGCGGCTTGACCTCTTCGACCGTCTTGCCGGCGTGCAGATCCTTGACGATCGCATGCAGCTCGGCCAGCCGTGCCGGGTCCATGGTCTCGGCATCGGCGACGTCGGCCACGGGCGGACGCGTTCCGGTCTGCCTCTCGATCTCGGCGGCGATGTCGTCGGTGAGCTGGTTGAGCGGCACGTTGCCCTGTTCCGCCACCGTGTCGAGCGTCGCCATGCGGCCGACCGTGCGGCGCAGCACCGGGTTGGTCAGTTTCTTGAACTCAGGGTGGTAGCCGGCCAGAAACTCAAGGAGGAAGGGATACTCCTTGAGAAGGGTGTGGACGGTGGTCTTCGGCGTGATGGTGAGCGTGCGCGGCGCGGTGGTCATACCCGACTCCATTAGTTGGGATTATCTCTGAGCGCATGGTACCACCGGTCAACGCCGCCCAGTCTTGACGTTGCTCAAGCGTCGCGCGAGTCGGGGCCGGGCGACTCGGCGCCGCAATGCCACGGGAATCGCGCGAGTGGGGACACTCACTGCAAGCCCCCCCGCGCGAGGCGAGGGCGGAAAACCGTACTTGGAGGGAGTCGTCATGCCCACCATCCACGCGTCTGTCGAGGTCGACGCCCCGCTGGAGTTCGCGGATCTCGAGTGGAGCGAATTCGTCCTGGATTCACTCCTGCACGGCTATAGCCGCGGGCTCATCGACGCGGAGCCGCTGATCGATGAAGAGGACATCGGGGCCGGCAAGGTCGAGTTCACCACCGAGGGCGAGCGACTCGTCAAGGTCGACGTGCGGCTGGAGTACACGCCACGCAGCACGACGACGGCCGAGGAAGAGCTGTCGCGGGCCCAGGCGACGCTCGAGCGCGACCTCGACAAGTACCGCCGCTTTGTGACCGACCGCTGTGAGCGGCTGGGCTGCCGGCCGGACTGAGTCAGGGAGAGGGCGGCGGCCGGCCATCGGATCAGGGCCGGCCGCCGCTCTGCGCGTGCTACCTGCTGTCGCGCCGCGCCTTACGGCGCTTGTGGCGCCGCCACATCAGCGCGAGCTGCCCGATCACGAACGCGGCGAGGGCCGTGACGAGGAGCCCGAGCCAGAGCGGCAGCGTGAACGACCAGAACAGATACTTGAAGGTCACGTCGGCGGTGTTCTGGAAGATGAAGAGCAGCAACAGCACGAGCAGGATGCCGCCGCCGATCAGGAAGCCGTTGCCTCCTGTGCTGCCGGACCCCTGTGACGAACCCTGTGTCATGACGCGCCTCCTCCAAGCTGTTTGCTCGCCCCCGGTGGCCGCGCACGCGGCCGCCCGGTGTTTTCTTGGGAGTCATACCCGCTGGCCACGGCGCGAACGCCTCGAGTTCCTGCCTGAGGCGCACGCAGGATCGGCGCGCCTCTACGCCTGCGCGCCGAGCAGCGGCAGGGTGACGGTGAACGTCGCGCCGGCGCCGGGCGCCGTTTCGAGCCGCACCTCGCCGTCATGGGCCTCCACGATGGCGGCGACGATGGCGAGTCCGAGGCCGGCGCCGCCCGTCTCGCGAGCGCGGGAGTCGTCGGCGCGGTAGAAGGGCTCGAAGACCTTGGCGGCGATGTCGGGCGCGAGCCCGGGGCCGTCGTCGGTGACGGCGAGCGAAGCGTGCCCGTCGCCCGCCGTCAGGCGCACGCCGATCCTTGCCTCGTCGGGCGTGTGCCGTAGTGCGTTGCCGAGGAGGTTGGCGACGACCTGGCGCAGTTGGTGGTCGTCGCCGAGGACGTCCAGGGTGTCGACGCTCCCGAGAGTGATCTCGCGCTCCGGCGCGGCGGCGCGCGCGTCGTTCACGGCGTCGCTCACGACGCGTGCGAGGTCCACCGGCGCGCGCTCGGGCTCACGACCTTCGCCGAGCCGCGCGAGGACCAGCAGCTCCTCGACCATGATGCCCATGCGTCTGCTCTCCTCCTCGATGCGGCGCATCGCCAGCTCGAGGTCCTCGGGGTCGTCCTTGGCGCGTTCGAACACTTCCGAGTAGCCGCGGATGCTCGTGAGCGGCGTGCGCAGCTCGTGCGAAGCGTCGGCGAGGAAGCGACGCAGCTTGTCCTCCGTGGCGGCGCGCTCGGCAAAGGCCTCCTCGATGCGGCCGAGCATGGTGTTCAGGCTGAGGCCGAGGCGCCCCACTTCCGTGCGCGGCTCTGCCGGCTGTACGCGTCTGGTGAGGTCGCCGGCGGCGATCGCGTCGGCGGTCACGGCCATCGTCTCGAGGGGACGCAGGTCGCGTTTGATGATGAGCCAGGCGGCGACGGCCAGCACGCCGAGCACGCCGAGCAGCACGACGACCTCGACCCCGACGAGTCGCGTGAGCGTCTGACGCGTCTCGCTGAGCGGGATGGCGACGACGAGGACGCGTTGCACGCTGGGGATGTCCTGGATGAGCACGCGAAAGCCGGCCGAGGTAGCCCCGTCCGTGCTGCCGGCGGAGAAGATGCTCTCGCCGGCCGCATCCACCGCCGGCAGCGGGTCGGGCAGCACCGGCGCTGGTTGGTCGTTGCCGTAGCTGAACGACACCGTGCTGAGGATCGATCCTCCTGAGTCGAGGACCTGCCCGTAGGTCCCCGGCGGCAGGTTCGGTGCCGGGCGGTCTCCCGGGGCACCGAACGGCAGGCCGCCGGTGAGCCCGCGGGCGAGCGTCCTCGCGACCGGCACACGCGCTTCACGCAGTTGCTGGTCCACGCGCTCGAGCAGGAACGAGCGCAGCGAGAGGTAGGTGGCCACGCCGGCGACGACCATGCCGGCGGCCACGACGGCCAGGATCGCAACCAGCAGGCGGGTGCGGAGGCTCACGACGTCGCCGTTACTCTTTGGGCAGCCGCAGGCTGTAGCCGACGCCGCGGACCGTGTGGATCAGCGGCGCGCCCTCGGCGTCGACCTTGCGGCGCAGGTAGCTGATGTAGGTCTCGACGATGTTGGCGTTGCCGCCGAAGTCGTAGTTCCACACGTGGTCGAGGATCTGATCTTTGCTCAGAACGTGACGCGCGTTGAGGAGCAGGTAGCGGAGGAGCTTGAACTCGGTGGCAGTGAGCTCGATCTCGCGCCCCGCGCGCCAGACCTCGTGGGTGTCGTCGTCGAGCTCGAGGTCGGCGAAGCCGAGCCGGCCCGGCGAAGCGGCGGCCGGCTGCACGCGCCGGAGGATCGCACGGATGCGCGCGACGAGTTCCTCCACGCTGAAGGGCTTGGTCATGTAGTCGTCGGCGCCGAGTGTGAGCCCGCGGATCTTGTCCTCGGTCGCGTCGCGAGCGGTGAGAAAGAGGATGGGGAGGTGCGAGCCTGAGTTGCGCATGCGCCGGGCGACCTCGAAGCCGTCGATGCCCGGCATCATGACGTCCAGCACGGCGAGGTCGGGCGCGAACTGCTCGACCGCGTCGAGCGCTTCCCGCCCGTTGCTCGCAACGCGCACGTCGAACTGCTCGTAGCGCAGTGCCATCGAGACGAGGTCGGTGATGCTCGGCTCGTCGTCGACGACGAGCACCTTCGTCGCTCCCGCTGGCGTCTCGATCATCCTGACCCTCCGCTCGCATGTGATCCCCTGGCTCCCACGCGCAGTCTAGCCACCTTTGCTGAGAGCTTCCTGAGAATACACTGAACGGCGCCTGTAGCTTCACTGTGCCCCAGAGCCAGTCGACTCTCAGAAAGCTCTCAGGTGAGCTTCAGCCGCCTCCCATGCCGGCGTCGTAGAACCTGAGGCGAAAGGAAGCCGGACGGCGGGCGGCGGAGCCTGACGGCCCCGCCCGCCGCAGACAGAGGAGGCAGGATGTTCTTCACCTACGTGTTCCGCGAACTCCGGCGCCGCCACCGGCAGGCCCTGCTCACCGCCCTCGGCCTCGCCGTCGGCGTGGCGCTCGTGGTGGCGGTGACCGCCTACGCCGGCGGAGTGAGCAGGGCACAGGACGAGGTCCTGGAGTCGCTCTACGGCGTCGGCACCGACATCACCGTGTCGCAGACCCGGCAGACGGACGAGGGCGGTCCCCAGACGTTCGGCATGAGGCCGCCCGACGGCGAGAGGCCGGCCGACGGCAAGATCGACCGCACCATGATCAGGACCGGCATGGGGCAGGACGTGATCGCGGAGAAGAAGCTGACGACGATCACCGGCCTCGATGGCGTGGCCGCAGCCACCGGCAGCCTGAGTCTCACCTCGATGCACGTCACGGGCACGTTCGACCCGGCGGAGGGCGGCGGCTCCGGCGGCGGCTTCGGCGACGGGTCCGGGCAGCCGTCGGCGGGCGTATCGGGACCCTCCCAGATCGACGTCACGTCGTTCACGATCGCCGGTGTCGACGTAGGCAACCTCAAGCTGGGGCCGCTCAGCGCCGGCCAGATCACGAGCGGCCGTTCGCTTGCGGACGACGAGACGAACGCCAAGGTCGCCCTGGTCACCAAGGCGTACGCGAAACAGAACGAGCTCGTGGTCGGAGACAAGATCGAGATCGACACGACGACGTTCAAGATCGTCGGTGTCGTCACGCTGCCCGCCGGCAGCACGTCGTCGGACGTCTACGTCCCCTTGTCGCGCGCCCAGAAGGTGAGCGACAAGAAGGATCAGATCAACCAGATCTACGTGCAGGCCGACAGCGCCGACACCATCGCCGCCGTGCAGCAGGAGATCAAGGACGTCATGCCCAAAGCGACGGTGACGACCTCGGCCGATCTCGCCGATCACGTGAGCGGTTCGCTCTCGAGCGCCTCGGGCCTGGCCGACCGCCTCGGCACCTGGCTCGCGGTGGCGGCGCTCGTCGCATCGTTCGCCGTGGCCGGCCTGCTCACCGTGTCCGCGGTGTCGCGCCGGGTACGCGAGTTCGGGACGCTCAAGGCGCTGGGCTGGAAGAGCCGCCGCATCGTCGGTCAGGTGCTCGGCGAGTCGTTCGTCGTGGGGCTGGTCGGAGCGGCGCTCGGCGTCGCGCTCGGAATCGCCGGTGCGAGGCTGATCGTCACCCTCTCCCCTGCGCTCAAGGCGACCGTCGGGGACACCTTCCCGGTGCCCGAGGGCGCCCGGGGCGGCATGGGTGGCGCCTTGCGGGCTCTCGGAGGTGCAGCGCAGACGGCGACCGTCCAGCTCACGGCGCCGGTCAGTCTGCAACTGGTGGGCTTCGCCGTGGCGCTCGCTCTTGCAGGAGGGCTGCTGGCCGGAGCTCTTGGTGGCTGGCGTGCCTCCCGGCTGCGCCCGGCGGACGCGCTGCGCCGGGTCGACTGATGGGCGAGGAAGCATCGTCCCTCAGGGCGGCGAACGGAGACCACTCGCTGAGAGGACACGGCATCACGCGGACTACATCCAGCGATTCTCGGGAGAAGACCATGCTGTACGAACTGAGCGGCGTGACCAAGCGCTACACCCAGCGCCGCAAGCAGGTGGACGCCCTGGCCGGCATCGACCTCACCATCGACGTGAGTGAGTTCCTCGCCATCCAGGGCTCCACCGGATCCGGCAAGACCACCCTGCTGCAGCTGCTCGGCGCCATGGACCGGCCGACCGCTGGAAGCCTGCGCTTCGAGGGGCGCGACCTCTCGAGGGTGGGCGAGGGCGAGCTCTCCGAGCTCAGGAGCCACTCCTTCGGCTTCATCTTCCAGGCGTTCAACCTCATCCCGACCCTGACCGCGCAGGAGAACGTGGAGACGGCGCTCGTGCCCTGGCACGTGCACGCCGCCGAGCGTCACGCGCGGGCCGCGGACGCTCTCGACGGCGTGGGCCTCGCCGACCGGGCGAAGCACATCCCGTCCGAGCTGAGCGGCGGCGAGCAGCAGCGGGTGGCGATCGCGCGGGCACTGGTCCGGTCCCCGCGCGTGATCTTCGCCGACGAGCCCACCGGCAACCTCGACGAGCGCACTCGTGACGACATCATCGGCCTGCTCGAGCAACTGTGGCGCGAGCGCGGCCAGACGTTGATCGTCGTTACCCACGACTCGTGGGTCGCGAGCCGCGCCTCGCGTCGCATCTGGCTCGATCGCGGCCGCATCGAGGAGCGTATCGGTGCCGGCGACGCCGACCTGGACGAGCGCTTCCTCGCCGAGGCGATCGCTGCCGACCGCGTCTGAGTCTCACCCGACAGACTCACGGCGCGGCGCCGGAGGGAGCCGGGCGGGAGCCTGCGGCGCTTCCGCCAGGCCCTCAGTACATCTCGACCGGCGACGCGGCGAGGCAGCGCGCGAGCTGACCTTGCCCGTCGCCGACCACGGGCGGGCCGTGCGTCACGAGCACGTGCTCGATCGGCCGCACGGCGAGCGGCTCGAGGGTCGGGGCGAAGACGTCCCGGTACCACTCGTCGCCGGTGCCGCTGCTCTGGTTCCAGAAGCGCAGCCCGTCGCGCGTGCCGACGACGGCGTCGCCGAAGACGACGGCGCGCAGGGCCGGCACATAGACGGGGTGCTCGCTGCGCCGCGGCCGCCCGATGGCATAGGCCTCGGCCGCTCCGCCGGCGATGGGCGCCGCCGTGCCGGCGGCGCCCATGGGCATCTCCTCGAGCGGCGTCTCGGGGCGCAGCCGTTTGCGCACGTTCGCGTGGCCCCAGAGGCGCGTCGGGCGCTCGGGCGCGATGCGCGCGTACAGCGCCGCAGCGCTGCGCGTGTGGTAGGGGATCGTGATCAGCAGCTCGACCCGGGCCGCGGCGGCGGCCATCCGGTCGAGCTCCGCCAGCAGCGGCGACGCGCGCTCGTCCTCGTCGGCGGGCACCAGCGGATCCACGAGCAGCAGCGCCTCGCCGGCGACGATGGCGTACGACGCCACCTCCTCGGCCCTGGGCCTCCACTCGGGGTGTGGCGCGGTCCAGCGGCGGATGCCCGGCGCCAGCGTCTCCATCTCGGCCTCCTCTGCTCGCGGCGTCATACCGTGTCATGTCCCGCCTGGCTCCTGCTCAAGCGCAGGCGGGGGTGTGGAGCGGCGGCGCGCCCGCCGCGCCCGCGCCGCCGCACCGCGTCCCGCAGGATGGACTCGACCTGCGCGTTGACGCTGAGGAGCTCGTCCGCTGCCCACTTCTCGACCTCGGCCCAGAGGCCGGGGTCGACGCGCAGGAGGTAGTGCTTGCGTACCGCCATGGTCTGTCGCCGTCTCACGCGTACCCGGTCAACGGGACGTCTTCGGGTCGTGTGATCTGCGCGCCCCGGGCTCGCGTGAACAGCGTGCCGGTGTTCACGACCGGCGTGACCTGGCTTTCGCCGCAGAGCACGACCATGAGATCGCTGACCATGACGGCTTTGCGTTCATCGTCGAACGCCACGGAGCCGTGAGCGGTGAGCTCCATGAGGGCCGTCTCGACCATGTTCACGGCGCCGGTCACGATCTTGCGCCGCGCCGCGATGACGGTCTCCGCCTGCTGACGACCTGGCGTCTGGCCCTCTCTACTGCTTCACCCAGGTGACCGTCTCGAACACGAGCTTGTCGCCGTCGACGGTGCCCGTCTCGGACTGGGAGCTCGCCTCGTCCTTGAGGACGATGCTGTCGCCGTCCACCGTGTACGTGCCGTTGATGCCGATGTCCTCGCCGCCCTCCGGGTTGGGCTGCATCAGCGTGAACGTGTCGTCGTCGTTCAGCGTGAGCGTGAAGCCCTCCATGCCCTGCTCGCTGCCCGAATCGTACTTGTAGTCTCCGGTCACGCTGCTGCCTCCGCAGGCGGCGAGTCCGCCGAGGAGCAGCGCGGCGAGCGCCACCAGGGCGAGTACCGTGAGCGCGCGGCCCGCCGCCGTCGAATGGGTCCGACCGTGCCGTTCTCTTCTCATGGCGTCTCCTTCTGCGACCGACGTGATGCCGCCCAGGCCGACACATGGGCGGACGTCTTCGCTGTGAATTCTCCGGACAGCCCACGTCACCTTCGAAGCTCACCCGAGCCCTCACGCTCGCGACGGCGTTTCTCCAATCGATGTCGCGGCTATGCTCTGGTCATCGCAGCAACGACGACGAGTGGGGCTCATCATGGCCAATACGATCATATGGGCGGACATACCCGTAGACGACATGGACCGGGCGCGGAAGTTCTATGCCGCCGTACTGCAGGCGGACATCGAGCTGATGCCTGGCGCGCAGGACGTCGCGCTCCTGCCGATGGAGCCGGGAGACGCGAGCGGCGATCTGGTGAAGAGCGACAACGCCAAACCCGGCGCCGGCGGCATCACCGTCTACCTGGACAGCAAGGGCGACCCCGAAGGGATGATCGAGCGCGCGGTGGGCGCGGGCGGGCAGTTGGCGATGCCGGTGACCGACATGGGCGAGATGGTCGGCTTCATCGGGTTCTTCATCGACAGCGAGGGCAACAGGATCGGCGTGCACGCGCCTCCGAAGCAGGGTTGAGCCACGCGAAGCCGGTGACGCCGGGAGCGCGACCCGCTTGACGGCGCGGGCGGGCGGAGGCCGGAAGCTTCGCCCGCCCGCCTCCTCCTTGCTTCGCCGTCCGTTGACGCACGGCCGCCCTCTTCGTCTGCCGCATCCGGATAGAATCTGGATGTGAGCCGTTCTGCGCAAGCCCTCGTCCCGGGAGCCTCCCCGAGTCGGTCCGGGCGACTCTCCCGCTACCGCTTCGTCGCGCTGGGCGTCGTCTGGTGCGCGTACCTGGTCGTCTTCCTCGCGCGGCTCTGTGTGGGGCCGCTTGCGCCCTACCTCAAGGACTCGTTCGACCTCAACAACGCGCAGATCGGCGGCCTCACGAGCGCGACCGCGGTCGCCTACGCCCCGACCCTGATCTTCGCCGGCTGGCTCGTCGACCGCATCGGGGTACGGCGCGCGCTCCTCATCGGGACCGTGATCACCGGAGCGTGCATCGGCGCGGTGGCGCTCGCGCCGAGCTACGGCGCCATGCTCCTGCTGCTCGGCGCCTCCGGTCTGGGCTGCGGGTTCATCTATCCCACCGCCGTGAAGGCGATCATGCTGTGGTTCCCCGCCCGCGAGCGGGCCACGGCGGTCGGCGTCAACCAGTCCGCCGTGAACGTCAGCGGGATGCTGGGAGCAGCGACCATGCCCGCGCTGGCCCTCGCGTTCGGCTGGCAGGCCGGCTTCGTGTTCGCGGCCGGTCTCGCGTTCGTCGTCTGCGGGCTGGCGGTCGCGCTCTACCGCGACCCGCGCCCTGGAGAGCCGGCGGGTGACGCGGACGAGCCCGTCGCATTCTCCGAGATCGACCAGGGGCTTCCCGCGGTGACCGGCGACGAGAGGACGGACCGCGCGGCGTTCTCCCCGGGCTTCCTCGCCGTGATCCGTTCGCGGGACATCCTGCTGATGGGGCTCGCGGCGCTCTTCCTGGGTATGGTCGAGTTCGCCGCGCTCGCCCATCTGGTCCTGTTCCTGCATACGGACTGGGGCTATGCGGTGGTCGCCGCCGCCGGTCTGCTCGCCTTCTGCCAGTTCGCCGGGGCCCTCGGCAAGCCGCTGAGCGGTGCGGTCAGCGATCGCCTGCTCCACCGCCGCCGGGTGCCGGCGCTGTTGGCCATGGGGGTGCTCGCCGGGCTCTCGTGCGCTGCGCTGGCGCTGGTCCAGCCGGGGCAGACCTGGTTGCTGTGGCTGGTGCTGTTCGCGCTCGGCTTCGGCGCCGTAGGGTGGGGCGGGCTGATGGGGACGCTCGCCGGAGAGACCGGCGGCCGGGCTGCCGCGGGCGCCGCCGCCGGCGTCTCGGCGGCGTTCTTCAACGTGGGGATCTTCTTCGGGCCGCCGCTCTTCGGCTACATCGTGGATCGCACGGGCAGCTACCCGGCGGCCTGGTGGACGCTGGCCTTCTCCGCCGCGGTCGCACTCGTCCTGCTTCTCTTCGTCCGCGAGAGGCCGTGAGGTCCGGCGCGCCGGCCGCCACCGCCGGACGGCCTCGCCCGCGGCGGCCGGCCGATCAGGTCTTCAGCGTCGGCCCCACAGCCGCCGCCCACTCGCGCACGAAGTCCCAGTGACGGCCGTCTCCCGGCGTCGCGCCGATCACGAGCAGCACGAACGCTTTCTCGAAGATGTTCATCGTCGTGAGGTCGAGCGAGCCGGCGAAGAACGCCACGCTCCGCGGCCGCGCGGGCGTGCACGCCTTCTGGACACCGCGCAGGTAGTGCTCGGGGAGGGCGTACCGCTCGCGCCGGTGCAGCTTGCCCGCGTCTCGCGGCGCCTTGACGAGCCAGGGGTCCTTTGCCACCGGGACGCCGTCGACCTCGTCTGCGCCGTCTTCCGTGAGCGAAGCCGCCGTGACGAACAGAGCGAACGGCATGCGGGCGAGCGCTTCGCGGTGCTGCCTGACGTAGCTCGTGGCAGCGCGGTGCCAACCCATGATCATCGGCCCGCCGACGACGACGGCGTCGTAGCCTGACGGTGCGGGCGCGTCGGCTGCCTCCCGGACGTCGACGGTGGCGAAGCAGGACTGGAGCTCGGTGGCGACGCCGTCCGCGACCTCTCGCGTGGAGCCGTGACGGGACGCATACACGAGCAGCATGCGTCCGCCGGTCGCCGCGGCCGCGTGACCAGCGGCCTCCTCCGCGGTCGGCTGCTCCTCTTGTCGCGCATCCCGGGATTCGTCCATGACGCCTCCTCTTCCGCTGCCGGGTTCTGACCGGACTCTAATCCCGTCTCGCCGGCCGGGGAAGCCTGGACTCGTTGCGCCCCGGCAGGGCCGAGGCCGGCAAACCGGACCGTTTCCGGCTGGCATTCTGGGGACGAGGGCCTATCATGGGCGAAAGGCGCCGTGCGGTGGAGTTCGCCGTCGCCGCGCCGGCGGTGTGCTCTCTCACGGCCGGCCGGGCACACGGTCCGACCGGCAAGCTGGCCAGAATGGAGGGCCTCAAACGACATGACGACCTACAAGATCATTGCCTGCAGCACCATCCGCGACGAGGTCGAGGCGCTCCGCGGCGACATCCCGGCGGAGTATCTCGAAGGCTTCCTCCACGACACCCCGGACGTGCTGCGCGAGAAGATCAACGAGCGCATCGCCGGTACGCCCGGCGAGTGCACCATCCTGCTTGCGTATGGCCGCTGTTCCAATGGCACCGCCGGTCTCGTGGCGGGTCCCCACCGTCTGGTGCTCCCGGCCTGCGACGACTGCATAGCCTTGCTGCTCGGTTCACGTCGTGCGTACATGCGCGAGTTCGACGAGCACCCGGGCACCTACTACTATACCCGTGGATGGATCGAAGAGCTCGAAGATCCGTACCGCGAGTACCTCAAGATGATCCCGCGGATGGGCGAGGAGAAGTCGCGCATGGTGGCGCACATGATCCTCGAGGCGTACACGCGCGTGGCGGTGATCGACACGGGCACCTACGACCTGGAGAAGGCGCAGGAGTACGTGGACATGGTGGCCGAGTTCTACGGGCTGCCCATCGAGAGGATCGCGGGCTCGCTGCGCCTGCTCGCGAAGCTCATCCACGGTCCGCACGACGAGGAGTTCATCACCATCGAGCCCGGGGAGGTGCTCGAGGAGCGCATCTTCTGGGATCTCGGCTCCTCGGAGCTGCCGGCGGAGACGCCGCCGAACTCGCCGGGCACGCTGCTCGATGACCCCGAGCTGGAGGCCTGCTCGGGCTGACAGACGGGCGGCGGCGCTGAGCCGGCCGTCCCGCTCTGCCCGATGGAACAGACGAGGAGGAATCCATGGATGCCCCCGACGATGCGGCCCGCTACGTGACCGCCAACATCGATGAGATCCCCACCATCCCCTACGAGTGGGCCCCCGAGACGGAGTGGAAGCCCGTGCGTCGCTTCTTCTCCATCGGCTCCTTCGGCACCAATCTCTTCCGCGCGCCCAAGGCCGGCGACGTCCTCACCGAGGACCACACCGAAGACCCGGAGTCCGGGACGCGGCACGAGGAGCTGTACCTGGTGGTGACGGGAAGCGCGACGTTCAAGGTGGACGGCGAAGAGTTCCAGGCGCCGGCCGGTACCTTCGTCTACGTGCCCGACCCGTGCTCCGTGCGCGGCGCCGTGGCGAACGAGCCCGGGACGGCCCTGCTGGCGGTCGGCGGTGAGCCGGGCGCGGCGTTCTCACCATCCGAGTGGGACCAGGAGCCCATCTCGTAACGACCAGGAGACCGACATCATGCACGAAACAGAACGAGGTCCGGACGGCGCCGGCCCGACGGCCGGACTGCCGGACGAGCCGACGGACGGCGCCGGCTTCGCGGCGAAGGTCGCGGCAATGAGTCCCGCCGAGCGGGAGGCGTGCTTCCCCAGCCACAGCGACGGGCAGGTGTGTCGCTGAGCCGTGACGTGGCGCCGCAAGATCCTGGAGCGAGGCCTCGACCGCGTGTACGCGGAGCTGGCCGAGCAGGACGCCGGGAGCTGACGCCACCCGCGCCGCGTGACGGCGCGTCACGGAGGGGCCTTCGGGCGGACCGCCCGGGCCGGGTTACGGACTGACGCGGAGGGGGCGCCCTGTGGGCGCCCCCTCCGCGTCTCTCTTGCGTCGCGCGCTGAGGCGAGCTGCCCCGCCGCGCGGGTCCGCGCGATTCAGTACGGGTACTCGACCCCGAGGCCGGCAAGTTCTTCGCGGGCGGCCTTGTACAGGTCGAGGTACCAGCCCTGCGGCTTCACCTTCATGAGCTCGTAGCACTCCTGGATGGGCTTGCCCTCGGGTGCCGCGGCGATCTTGTCCTCGTACTTCTTGAGGAGCGTGTCGACGATGTCGCAGGCCGTCTGGCGACTCATGCCCTGCCTTGCGACGGCGTGGCCGGTCTCGGCCGCCAGACGCGCCTCGAGCGGGGTGGCGTAGTTGCGGTACTTGTTGTGGCGCGGCGCAGCCGTCCACAGGTCGCCGCCGCTCACCACGCTGGCGATGGCGTGCGCGGAAGCCTCGCGGAAGAGCATCTCCGTGCCCGGCCCGGCGTTGAAGAAGCCGTTGCTGGTGCTGAGGATGCGGCTGTTGCGCGAGAGCGCCTGCTGCACGAGGCTCACCAGCCACAGCATCTCCCGGCCGCTGTTGGACGTGTGCTGCATGTGGAAGGGGAAGCTGTTGTTGAAGTTGTGCTGGTACACGGTGAGCCCCACCAGGTGGTGGGCCACCTCGAGCACCGCCGTGCCCTCGGCGCCGCCCGCGTAGCCGCCGTAGATGGCGCCGGTGAGGCAGCCGATGGCGCAGCCGAACTGCTTGCAGTGCACCACCTTGTTGAGCAGTTCGTTGTCTGTCTTCATCTCCGTGAGCACGCCGATGAGGCGGCCGTCCGTGCTCCGCACGCCCCACTCGTTGTTACTGGCGGCGATCTGGCCGGCGTCCGACTGGGCCGTGCCGACCGCTACGAGAAAGAGCCCAGGCCGGCCGACGAGCTTGGCGGCGTTGCGGAGCATCATCGCGTGCTCCATGACGCCGGCCATCTCGGTGGGCGTGCCGGAGTGGATGGTGCGGCCGATGCTCTCCTCGAGGATGGGGCCGCAGACACCGTCGGCCAGGGGCTCCTGCACGTAGGCCATCGAGGCCTGCAGGAAGATGTCCTCGTCGTACGTGATGTCCGGGCTGAAGATGCAGAACGGCCCGCGCTCGTCCTCGACCCGGCGCGGCAGCCACCAGCGCGTCTCGTGACCGGCGCCGACCTGGTGCATCTGCGGCGCCAGGAAGAGCGACTCGTTCAGTTCGTCCTCGGTGATGAGGATGCGGCGGTGGGTGTCGACGTTGTGCACGCCCACCGCGAGGAAGAACTCCACGGCCGCCTTCCAGATGCGGTCGGCGAGGTCGTCGTCGGCCGGCACCGGGGTCGCCGGGTCGTACTTGATCTCGTACTTGCTCACGACCTCCTGCATCTTGGGCAGGAAGAGGTCGTACAGGAACTCGTCGTCCTCGCAGTATGGGCCCTCGGCGGCCCGTTCCATGATCTCCCACATCTTCAGGTGCGACATCCCGTCACTCTCCCGCGCCCGCGCGTTTGCCGGCCATGACCTCTTCGAGCGTCTTCACCGCGCCGGCGGCGTCCTCGCCCCAGCTGTCGGCGCCGGTCTCGGCGACCCATTCGGCCGTCACCGGGGCGCCGCCGAGGATCACGTGGTAGTTCTCGCGCAGTCCCTTGGCCACGAGGATGTCCACGAGCTCCTTCTGCGCCGGCATGGTCGTGGTCATGAGCGCCGAGGCGCCGATGATGTCGGCGCGCACTTCCTCGGCGCGCTTCACGAAGTCGAGCGGGTCCACGTCGCGGCCCAGGTCGTAGACCTCGAAGCCGGAGGCGCGCAGCATCGTGATGGCGATGTCCTTGCCGATCTCGTGGACGTCGCCCTTCACGGTGCCCAGCACCATCACACCCAGCTTCCGTGAAGCGGTGTCGGACGCCAGCAGCGCCGGCTGCAGGACGTCGACGGCCTTCTGCATGGCGCGCGCCGACAGCATGAGCTCCGGCAGGAAGATGTCTCCGGTGCCGAAGCGGTCGCCGACGGCGCGCATGGTGGCGGACAGCTCGTCCACCAGCTCTGCGGCGCCGGCGCCCTCCTCGAGTGCGCGTCCGGCCAGGTCGGCGGCCTGGGGGGCGTCGCCCTCCCGGACCGCCTTGACGAGCTCGTCAACGGTACTCATCGACCGACCCTCTCCTCTCGATGAAGTTGATGTGCTGAACGTGCTTCCGGCATTCTACGCGGCGCCGGGCTCGCGTGCTCGAGGAGGACGGGCGGCGCACGGTGTGGTGGGCGGCTTCAGACGGTCCACCTTCGGCGGTCAGCCTCGGCATCCCCTTCAGAGTCGCAGCCGGCGGGGGTGAGCACTCCCGCCGCGGCCGGTGGTCAAGACTCCATGCGCGGAGAGGGGCGCCTCGCGGCGCCCCTCTCCGGTCCCCATGGCGTCTCGTCTTCGGCGGAGCGATGGGCTAGGCCATCACCGCCGTGATATCGACGAGGTGCTTCTTGAGTCCCAGCGCCTTCTCGTCCAGCCCGAGCGCGCGGCCCACGAGCTGGCTCAGGAAGACCACCGGTATGCCCTGCCAGTCCGCCTGCTTCTTGGCGATCTCGACCTGACGGCCGTCGAGATTCACCTGGCAGAGCGGGCAGGCGACGATCACGGCCTCGGCGCCGCACGCCTTGGCGTCGGCGAGGATGCGGCCGACGAGGTCGTCGACGATGCCCTGCTCGGTGAGGGCCAGCGACGCGCCGCAGCAGTCGGTCTTGTAGTTCCAGTCGACCGGCTCGCAGCCGAGCGTCTTGGCGACCTCTTCCATGTGGGTGGGGTACTCGGGGTCGTCGGCCAGCGTGACCTTCGGCGGCCGGGTGAGCAGGCAACCGTAGTAGCAGGCGACCTTGAGGCCGGCGAACGGCCGCGTGACCTTGGCGCCGAGCTCCTCGAGGCCGACGGCGTCGTGGTAGACGTCGATCAGGTTGTCGACCGTGACGCCGCCGTTGTAGGCGCGGCCGACCACGGCACGCACGTCGGCCGCCGTCTGCTCGTCCTCAGCCACCTCGTGGGCGCCCGTCTTGAAGCGGCTGTAGCACGCCGCACAGGGGACGGCCACGCCGTCGAGCTTCATGTCCTGCTCGACCTTGGCCAGCTCGTTGACGGGCAGAGCGGTGGCGAGCAGCCGGTTGATGGAGTGCGCTGCGGTGTTGCCGCAGCACTCCCAGCCCGGGATCTCCTGGAGCGTGACGTCGAGTGCCCGGGCCGTGGCCCTGAAGCTGGCGTCGAACTCACCGGAGGTGCCGTGAAGGGAGCAACCGGGGTAGTACGCGAGGGTCTTGCTCATGACGCGCCTCCCGCGTTGGCGGACTCGCGGGCCTTGGTGATGCTCTCTGCTGTCTGGACCATGCGCTTCATGGCCCGCGTGTCGCCCCGCTTGAGCGTGGGGTTGACCTTGCCCTTGAGCAACATCTTGGGGCCGAGCGTGAACCAGTTCTTCGCGCTGCTCGGACGCTTGAGGACGTCGAGCGTGATGAGCTCGACCTCCCACATGCGGCCCCAGCGGACGAACGAGTCGTAGTTGAGCTTGAGCATCGCCGCCGACGGCGTGCCGGCCGGGATGCGATCCTGCTTGCGCGCCATGATCTTGAGCTCGTCCATGATGGCCGCGATGTCGATGCCCTGAGGGCACCGGGTGGTGCAGGTCTCGCACCCGGTGCACAGCCAGATGAAGCGGTCGTCGAAGACCATGTCGACCTGTCCGAGTTGCACGGCGCGCATGATCTGTGCCGGGTGCATGCCCGCATAGCGGGCCACGGGGCACCCGGACGTGCACTTCTTGCACTGGTAACACTTGAGCGCGTTCTCGTCACAGCCTGCGGCGATGCGCTGGCTGAGCGTGGCGCTTGGCGAGCACGTGGTCATGCGCGCCTCCTAGGCCACTGCCGGCCGCGGCATCAGGCCGGCGGCCTCGACGATATCGGGCACGGCGATCTCCCACTCGATAGCCATGATGTGGACGCCGGCGACGCCTTCGATCTCGGCGAACTCCTTGATCATCTCGACGGCGATCTTCTTGCCCTCGGCCTGCGAGGGAGCGCCCTTCTCGCACGCGGCCATTCGGTCGACGATGTCCTGGGGCACGTCGATGCCGGGCACGAACTTCTGCATGTAGCGCGCGCCGCCGACGCCCTTGAGCGGGGTGATGCCGGCGAGGATCTTGATCTCCTTGTGCAGGCCCAGGGCGCGGACTTCCTCCATCCACTTCTTGAACTTGGGGACGTTGAAGATGCACTGCGTCTGGATGAAGTCGGCGCCGGCCTCGATCTTCTTCTTGAGGCGCAGGGCGCGAAACTCGAAGGGATCGGCGAACGGGTTCTCCGCGCAGCCGATGAGGAGCCCGGGACCGATCGGCATCTCCTCGCCGCACTGGAACTTCTTCTCGTCGCGCATGTCCTTGTACATCTTGATGAGGTTGATGGCGTCGAGGTCGTGCACGCCCTTGGCCTCGGGGTGGTTGCCGAAGCTCATGTGGTCGCCGGTGAGGCAGAGGACGTTCTTGATGCCGAGAGTGCTGGCGCCCATGATGTCGGCCTGCATGGCGAGGCGGTTACGGTCGCGGCAGGTCATCTGCATGATCGCCTCGAGCCCGTTCTGCTGGGCCGTGTAGGCGGACGCCATGGAGCACACGCGTACCACGGCCGTCTGGTTGTCGGTGATATTGACGGCGTCAACGTAGCCGTTGAGGATCTTGGCCTTTTCTTCGATGACGGTGACGTCGGTGCTCTTCGGCGGGCCGCACTCGCCGGTGACCGCGAACTTGCCCTCGCTGAGGATCTTCTCGAGGTTGCTGCCAGCTTTGTACTCAGTCGCGGTCATACCGGCTTCGCCTCCTCGCGCACCATCTTCCGCGGGCCGCCGGAGCTGCTCTTGCTCCAGTTCTTCGGCGGCCGGTTGATGTACATCATCTCCTCACGACCCTGCTCCTTGAGGCGCTCCCAGATCAGGTGCCAGGCACAGTCGATGTCTTCCTTCTCCGGCGTCGTGACCTCGCAGAGCCCGTCGTGCGAACCGCCGCAAGGCCCGTTCATGAGGCTCTTGCTGCAGCGCACCACCGGGCAGATGCCGGCCGTCTCGCCGATCACGCACTCGCCGCAGGCGCCGCAGCGCTCGAGCCAAAGGGCGTGTTCCTGCGGCATGCCGAGCATGTTGGTGTTCACGGCCGGCACGACGAGCTGGGGCGAGAACTTCTCGGCCATGCTCTGGATGCCGATACCGCAGGCCATGCTGACGACGATGTCGGCCTCGCCGACCTTGTCGGCGATCATGTCGAGGTACTCCCACTCACACTGGCGGATCGCCGCCGTGTGCTCCACCTCGGCCCCGGTGCCGTCCTGCTCCGCCTTGATGCGCAGCTCGCTGGCCAGGATCTCGGCCTCCTTCTCGCCGCCCGTGAGACAGATGGCGACACACGTGTCGCACCCGGCCACGAGGACCTTCTTCTTGTCGCCGACGAGCTCGAGGATCTCGTCGAGGGGTTTGCGTTCGGCAGTGATCATTCTGCGTGTCCTTCCTCACTCATGGCGGCGGACGAAGCTGGGTCGTCAGGCATGGCCGCGTCGCCGAGCGCATCGCGCGCGGCGGCGTGTGCGTCCACGCCGTGACGTCTGACGGGGCTGGGTCCGAGGTTCTTGATGCGCTCGGTGAACTCGGTGGCCGCGGCTGCGAACTTGGCGCCCTCGGCCGACGACATGTTGTACATCTCGACGCGCTCGGGCTCGATGCCGACCTCAGTGAGCAGGTCCTTGACGTGGTTCACGCGCTTGCGCGCCCACAGGTTGCCCTTGAGGTAGTGGCACTCGCCTTCGAGGCAGCCGGCGGCGTACACGCCGTCGGCGCCGGCCTCGATCGCCTTGAGCAGGTGGATGACCTCGAGCTTGCCGGTGCAGGGCAGCTTGATCATGCGGATGTTGCTCGGGTACTGCAGGCGCATGCTGCCGGCCAGGTCGGCGGCCGCATAGGCGCAGTAGTGACACGCGAACACGATGATCTCGGGCTCGAAGTCCGGGTCGACCGGCTTCTTCGGCGCCTCGTCCTTTGCCTCGCCAGCGGCTTCGTCGCCCTCCGCCACCGGGGTCTTCACATCGGCGTCGGCCATGTCAGCTCACCTCCATGAAGAGCGCCTCTTCCTTGGCGAAGACCTGCGCGTCGGTGTAGTGGTGCAGGGTGATCGCCTTGACCGGGCACTCGCTGACGCAGACGCCGCAGCCCTGACAGGCGGCCGCTTCGATCTTCGCCTTCTTGGTCTCGAGGTCGATGACCGGCACCTCATAGGGGCAGATGCGCACGCACGTGAGGCAGGCTGCGCACTTGTCCACGTCCACCTCGGCGACGACGCCGCCGGCCTTGAGCGTCGCCTTCGCGAGGATGCCCGCGGCGCGAGCCGCGGCGGCGTAGGCCTGGGAGATCGTCTCCTCGATGCTCTTGGGGTAGTGCGCGCCGCCGCAGAGGAAGATGCCCTCGCTGCCGAAGTCGACCGGGCGCAGCTTGACGTGCGCCTCGAGGAAGAAGCCGTCGGCCGTGAGCGGCACCTTGAGCAGCTTGCTCAGCTCGCTGCCGCCCGTCGAAGGCACGGCGGGAGTAGCCAGCACCAGAAGGTCGAGCGGCAGCTCGACGTCGCGGCCCAGGTAGGGGTCGCGCGCCGAGACGCTGACGTTGCCGTTGGCGCTGACCTGCGGCAGGCTCTCGTTGTCGTAGCGCGTGAAGATGACGCCGAGCTCGCGCGCCCGCGTGTAGTACTCCTCGAGGAAGCCGAACGTGCGGATCTCCTTGAACCAGACGTACACCGGGCGTTTCGGGTCGCGCTCCTTGAGCGCGATGGCGTTCTTGATGCTCTGCTGGCAGCAGGTGCGCGAGCAGTAGGGCTTGTACTCGTCGAGCGAGCCGGCGCACAGGATGAAGCCGACCGACTTCGCCTCGGCGAGCGCCGGGTCGTCCTCCCTGAGCATGCGCTCGAGGTCCATCCCGGTGACGACCTTCTGGCTGGACTCGAGCCCGTACAGGTCAGGGCGGTCCTCCGTCGTGCCGGTGGCGACGATGACGACGCCGTTGTCGACCGCGGTGCGCTTGCCGTCCTTCTCGGCGATCACGCTCGAGAAGTTGCCGATGAAGCCGTGGAAGTCGGCGAGCTCGGCCTCGAGGTGGATCTTGACGTTCGGGTTGTCGACGAGGCGCTGCTCGATCTGCTTGACGAGCTCCGCCGGGTCGTTGCCCTTGATGGTATCGCCGAGGTTCAGCACGTGGCCGCCCAGCTTGGGCGAGCGCTCGATGAGGTGGACCTCGTGGCCCATGTCGCCGAGCGCCAGCGCGCTGGTCATGCCGGCGACGCCGCCTCCGATGACGACGGCCGAGTGCGTGAGCGGGACGTCGACCTTGAACAACGGCTCGAGCAGCCGGGCCCGGGCCACGCTCATCTGGACCAGTTCCTTGGCCTTCTGCGTGGCCTTCTCCGGCTCATTGGCGTGCACCCAGCTCGCCTGGTCGCGGATGTTGGCCATCTCGAAGAGGAACGGGTTGAGGCCCGCCTCGCGAAGGGTGTCCTGGAAGATCGGCTCGTGCGTGCGCGGCGTACAACTGGCGACCACGACGCGGTTCAGGTTGTGCTCCTCGATCTTCTCGCGGATGAGGCCCAGGCTGTCGCTGGAGCACGTGTACAGGGTGTCGGTGGCGTACTCCACGCCGGGGAGGTCTTTGGCGTACTCGGCGACGCTCTCGACGCCGATGACGCCGGCGATGTTGCTGCCGCAGTGGCAGACGAAGACGCCGACCCGCGGCTCCTCGCCGACCACGTTCTTCTCGGCCGGGTACTCCTTGTCGACCGTGAGCGTGTGGCGCGAGTCGGCGAGGCCGGTCATCACCTGCGCCGCGGCGGCCGAGGCCTGGGCGACGCTGTCGGGGATGTCCTTGGGCTCGCCGAACGGGCCGACGACGAAGACGCCCTTGCGGCTGGTCTCGAGCGGGTTGAACTCGTGCAGCTCGCAGAAGCCGTGCCGGTTAAGCGCCACACCGACGTGGCCGGCCGCCTCCTGCGCCTTGCGCGCAGGTTCCAGGCCGGCCGAGAGCACCACCATGTCGTAGCGCGTCTCGTGCAGCTCGCCGCCTTCGTCCTCCCAGCTGATCAGGAGGTCCTTGGTGAGCGGGTCTTCCTTGATATACGAGGGGCGCGAACGGACGAACGAGACGCCCTTGTCCAGCGCGCGCTGATAGAAGGCGTCGAAGCCCTTGCCCTGAGCGCGCATGTCCATGAGGAAGACGGTGGGCTCGCAGTCGGGCTCGTGGTCGATGGTGAGCATCGCCTGCTTGTTGGCGAACGTGCAGCAGACGCTGGAGCAGTACTCGTGCTCCTGGTCGCGCGAGCCGACGCACTGGATGAACGCGACCTTCTTGGGGTGCGCCCCGTCGCTGCGGCGCTGCACCGAGCCCATGGTCGGCCCGCTGGCGCTGAGCGTGCGCTCGTACTCGAGCGCGGAGAGCACGTTGGGGTACCGCTGGTAGCCGTACTCGCTGTTGGCGCCGGGGTCGTGGAGGTCGAAGCCCGTCGCCATGACGACGGCGCCGACCTCGACGTCGATCTCCTTGTCGCGCTCGCCGTGCACCAGAGCGCCGGGGCCACAGGCCCGGACGCACTCCATGCACTCGGAGCAGACGGCGCAGTCGAGGCAGCGCTTGGCCTCATCGACGGCCTGCTCCTCGGAGAAGCCGGTGTTGACCTCGTCCCAGACGATCCTGCGCGCCGCGCCGGGCAGGTGGGGCATGGGCATGCGCGCCATGACGGCGGTCTGCTCGAAGACGGCGTCCTCGGGCCTGGCCTCGTCCATCACGTCGTCCTCGATGGGGAGGAGGTCCTCGCCGCGCAGGAAGTTGTGGATGCTGCGCGCGGCGCGGCGGCCGGCGGCGACGGCCTCGATGGCCGTCCACGGGGCGCTGGCCGCGGCGTCGCCGCCGGCGAACACGCCCTTCTTGCCGGTGCCGAGCGTGGCCTTGTCGGTGAGGATCTGGCCCTTCTCGACCGTGATGCCCTTGGACCCCTCGAGGAAGTCGTCGACCATGCTCTGGCCGATGGCGAAGATGACGGTGTCGCACTCGAGCTCGTACTCGGAGCCGGTGATGGCCACCGGCGGACGCCAGCCGCGCTCGTCGGGGTCGCCGAGCGAGCAGGCGAGGAACTCGACCTTGCAGGCGCGGCCGGAGTCGTCGGTGACGATCTGCGACGGCATGCACGAGCAGTTGAAGGCGATGCTCTCGTCGAGGCCCTCGGTGAGCTCGTCGTCGGAGGCGGGGACGCTCTGGTCGTCCTCGATACAGTTGATGGTGACCTTCTCGGCGCCGAGCCGGAGTGCGGTGCGCCCGGCGTCGAAGGCGACGTCGCCGCCGCCGATGACGACGACGTTCTTGCCCATGTCGACCTTCTCGCCGAGCGAGGCGGCCTTGAGCACGCTGACGGCGTCGAGGACGCCCTTGGCGTCGGCGCCGGGGACGGGCAGGGTGCGGCCGCCCTGGAGACCGACGGCGAGGTACACGGCCTTGTAGCCGCCGTCCTTCTTCAGGAGGCCGTCGATGGTGAAGTCCTTGCCGGCGGCCTTGTTGCACTGCAGGTCGACGCCGAGCGCGAGGACGCGGTCGATGTCTTGCTGCAGGGCGGCCTTGGGCAGGCGGTACTCGGGGATGCCGAAGCGCAGCATGCCGCCGGGCTCGGGCTTGCTCTCGAAGACGGTCGTCTCGTAGCCGAGGAGCGCGAGGTCGCGGGCGGCGGTGAGACCGCTGGGGCCCGCCCCGACGATCGCGACCTTCTCCTTGAACTTGACCTCGGCCTTCTCGGGAAGCGGCACGTTGGCGAAGGCGTAGTCGCTGACGAAGCGCTTGAGGCCGGCGATGGCGATGGGCGACTCGATCTCGCCGCGCGTGCAGTCGGTCTCGCACTTGTGCGTGCAGACGCGGCCGCAGACGGCGGGGAAGGGATTCGGTTCGCTGGCGACCGTGTACGCCTCGGCGAAGCGCCCGTCGGCGATGAGGGCGACGTAGCCCTGCGCGCTCGTGTGCACGGCGCACGCGCGCTTGCAGGGGCTGTGGCCCTTCTTGGTCACGTAGTACGTGTTGGGAATCGCCTGCGCGTACAGTTTGGCGATGGCCTTGCGGCCGTTCAGATCCTCGTTGTAGGCGTCGGGCACCGTGACGGGGCAGACCGGCGAGCACTCGCCGCAGCTCGTGCAGATGTCCGGATCCACGAACCTGGCGTGGTGGTAGATCTTGGCGTCGAACTTGCCGGGCTCGCCCTCGAGGCCGACGAGCTCGGAGTTGGTGACGATCTCGATGTTCAGGTGCCGGCCGGCCTCGACCAGCTTGGGCGCCAGGGTGCACATCGAGCAGTCGTTGGTGGGGAAGGTCTTGTCGAGCTGGGCCATGTGACCACCGAGGGCGGGAGCCTTCTCGACGAGGTAGACCTTGTACCCCCCTTCGGCAAGGTCGAGCGAGCATTGGATGCCCGCGACGCCGCCGCCGACGACCAGCGCAGCTCCGGTGGACTTGGGTGGTGAACCCGACATACGCACTCCTTTGCGATACGCGGCAGTCCCAGCAACAGTGGGGTGACCACAGACTCAACGGCCCACATAGGTGAAGCAAGTATAGCGGCCCGTTTGTGCACGCGTCCACACGAGCCTGAGGCGGGCGCAAGACTTCCTCACGCGCTCTCGGGGTTGAATTTGCACTTCCGCACGACTTCGCCCGTTTGGACGCTCGTCAGTGGATCGACCCGCCGCGGTCGAGGGACGCCGGGACGGCCTGCGGCTGCCTGCCCGGACGTCTCGTCCCGGCCGCGCGACCGTCAGCGGTGGGGACCTGGCGTGCGGGCGTCGCGATGCCCCGAAGGCGACGGGAGCGATACAATGTGGCGCCGAACGGGGTGGCGCTGCGTTCGTGCGATGGTTCTGCGGCAAGGCGGTGACGAGGAGGTCTCGTGCAGGCGGATCTGGTGCTCACCAACGGGGTCGTGTACACGGTGGACGCGGGGAGGTCGCGCCACGAGGCGCTGGCCGTGAAGGACGGCCGGATCGCGGCGCTGGGGAGCGTGAAGGAGGCCGCCGAGTGGGCCGGTCCGCACACGAGGACCGTGGACCTCGGCGGCCGCCTCGTCCTGCCGGGCTTCGTCGACGCGCACCTGCACCCGGTGTACTCGACAGGCGAGCTCTTCGAGGTGAAGCTCGGCGATTGCCGCTCCGTAGAGGAGTGCCTGGACCGGGTGGCCCGCTTCGCCGCGGAGCGGCCTGAGCTTCCGGCCATCCGCGGCGGCGGCTGGTACCTCTCGAAGGTGCCGATGGCGGAGATGACGGCCGCCGCGCTCGACCGTATCGTCCCCGATCGTCCGGTCTGTCTGCACGACGACAACGTGCACGCGCAGTGGGTCAACAGCGAACTGCTGCGCCGCGCCGGCGTCGGCCGCGGCGATCCCGGCTGGGACGGCGCCGTCATCGAGCGCCTGCCGGACGGCTCGCCGAAGGGCCTCCTCCACGAGGCCTTCCCCTGGGTCGAGCGCGTGCTCCCCGAGTACTCTGCGGCCGACAGGGCGGCCGGCTTCCGGTACTTCCAGCGGGAGATCGCCGCGCGCTACGGGCTCACGCTGCTTCACGAGTCCGGCCTGCACGCCGGCGATTCCATGCTGGACGCCTACAAGACGATGGAGGACGGCGACGAGCTCACGGCGAGGTGTCGCCTCTCCGTGATGCTCGATCCCGACCTGCCGACGGACGAGCAGGTGCAGGCGGCGGCGGAGGTGCGGGGCCGCTTCACGGGCCCCCTGGTCCGCGCCGCCGCCGTCAAGCTCTTCGTCGACGGCGTGATCGAGACGCACACCGCGTATCTCGCGGCGCCCTACGCCGACCGGCCCGGGTTTCGCGGCGCGCCGATCTGGACGGCCGAACGGCTGGCGCGAGTCTCCGCGGCCGCCGTCGCGGCCGGCTTCCAGCTGCACTATCACGCGATCGGCGACGCAGCCGTGACGCTGGCCGTGGACGCCGTGGCGGCCGCCCGCGCCGCCGACCCGTCGCCCGCCCGCGACCTCATCACCCACCTGCAGCTGGTCGACCGGCGCGACTACGCGCGGATGGCGCAGCTCGGCGTCGTCGCCCTCACGCAGCCCTACTGGTTCACCAAGGACGTCGTGGACGACCGGGACATCTACAGGCCCCTGCTCGGCGACGAGCGCGCCGCGCACCAGTACCCCATGAAGGGCTTCCTCGACGCCGGCGTGGTCGTCGCGGCCGCCAGCGACTACCCGGTCACGCCGCCGCCGGACCCGCTGCTGGCCATCCAGCGCGGAGTGCTGCGGCGGGACCCCCTGGAGCCCGAGACGAGCTCGGAGCTCTGGCCGGAAGAGGCTGTCGGCGTCGAGGACATGATCGCCGCGTTCACGATCGCCGGGGCGCATGCGAACTTCCTGGAGGAGGAGACAGGGTCGCTGGAGACGGGCAAGTCGGCCGACCTCGTCGTTCTCGGGGAGAACCTCCTGGAGCTGCCGGCGGAGCTGATCCACGAGGCGGCCGTGGAGCTCACCGTCTTCCGCGGCCGTCCCGTGTTCGCCGCCGGCTCCTTCGCCGGCCTTGTCTGAGACACAGCGCGCGAGTGGCGCGCCCGACGAGCGAGAAGGGGAGCAGCGTGCGGGCGATCGGCGTATGACGCCGGCATCCATCGCGCGCCTGCGCTGCGTCCTCGGCGGTGACTCGTAGGCGTCGCCCGTCCACCATGAGGCGATTCCCTTGCGGGGTCACGGTGCAGTGCATACGCTGCGGAAGACACCCGCACGGGATGCCTTGCCAGCGGACGATGGGGGGAGGGGGGATGAGCGGCAGACGGATGAGGACCTTGATCGTCAGCAGAATGGCGGTCGTGCCTGCGGCCGCCTTCATTGTCCCGTCGGGCTCGCCGCTCCGTCGCTGCCTGGTCGGTCAGGACGTGGGGATCTGATGCGGGCGCGCGAGCTCGGTGTCGAGATCGGCCTCGGGCGGCCGGGCGTGCTCAATGCGATCACAGACGTGGCCGGCGTTCGCGTGGGGTGCGTCACGCTCGTTGAGGGCGAGCCTGGCCCGCTGGTAGTGGGGGAGGGGCCGGTGCGCACCGGCGTCACGGCGATCGTCCCGCACGAGGGCGAGATCGCCGTGGAGCCGCTGTTCGCCGGCTGCCACACCCTCAACGGCTGTGGCGACTTCACCGGCCTCGAGTGGATCCGGGAGAGCGGCTTGCTCACCTCGCCGGTGGCGCTGACCAACACGTACAGCCTCGGCGTCGTTCGTGACGCTCTCTGCCGCCGGGAGGTCGAGGCGCGTGCCGCCCTCGGTGCCGACCGTCAGGGCTGCTATTTCAGCTTCCCCGCCGTCGCCGAGACGTGGGACGGCGGGCTCAACGACATCGGCGGACAGCACGTGCGTGGCGAGCACCTCTTCGAGGCGCTGGCCGCTGCGCAGGCGGGGCCGGTGCCGGAGGGTAGCGTCGGCGGCGGCACCGGCATGGTCTGCCACGACTTCAAGGGCGGCACCGGCACCGCGTCGCGGGAAGTCACGGTCGAGGGCGAGCGCTTCGTCCTCGGAGCTTTGGTGCAGGCCAACCACTCCTGGCGCGACGTGTTCTGCGTCAACGGCGCGCCTGTGGGTCTGGTCCTCGACGCCGCCGTCGTTCCCGTCGTGGATCTCCCTGAGTGCCCGTCGCCGGCGGGGAGCGGCTCCATCATCGTCGTCCTGGCGACCGATGCGCCGCTGCTGCCCCACCAGCTGCAGTCGGTCGCACAGCGCGCCGGGCTTGGCATCGCCAGGCTGGGCGGCTACGGCGACCGATACTCCGGCGACCTCTTCCTCGCCTTCAGCACGGCCAACCGGGGCATGGCCGCGCAACACGAGGGTTCGCCGGCGCCGCTCACGCACTCGGCGGAATGGATCACCCACCCGCACCTCGACAGCTTCTTCCAGGCCGCCGCGGAGTCCACCGCCGAGGCGATCCTGAACGCGATGCTCCAGGCTGAGACCATGAGCGGCCGCGACCACGTGACCGCGTACGGGCTCGACGGCGAGCAGCTGGTGGAGGTCCTCGACCGCTTCGGGCGACGCACGTACCGGCCGCGGCGGGATGCCCGTTGAGAGCATCCCGCTCTCCGTCCAGGCGGTTGTGCGCGCTGGCCAATCGTCTGCCTTGGGTTGGGCAACGCGGGAGCGCCCGCGCGCCTCGCGCGCGGGCGCTCATCTGATAACGTTCTGCGTCGCATCCCATTCCAATTGTCTACGCGAAGCGTTCGCCGAAGGGTGGTCGATACCATGGGCGTGAAGGAACAGTACCGTGACTACGTGATGACCGGGTTCGTCAAGCGCGTCGAGCCGGTGGTCGCGGACCACGGCGACGGCGCCCTCCTCTATGACGCGGACGGCACCGAGTACATCGACTGCTTCGCCGGCATCAGCGTGACCAATGCCGGCCACCACAACCAGCAGATCCTGGACGCCGCCATCGCCCAGGCCAACAAGCTCGTGCACGCCTGCTCGTACGTGTACCACGTCGAGTCCGTCGGCGCGCTCGCCGAGAAGCTCGCCGAGATCACGCCCGGCGACCTGCAGAAGACGTTCTTCGGCAACGGCGGCGCCGAGGCCATCGAGGGCGCCTTCCGCCTCGCCAAGCGCTACAGCGGCAAGAACGAGTTCCTGGCCATCGAGTCAAGCTTCCACGGGCGCTCGTACGCGACCCTCTCGGTGACCGGCAACTCGGGCCGCAAGAAGGGCGGCGGCCCCTACATGCCGGGCGTCGCCTTCACGCCCACGCCGTACTGCTACCGCTGCTTCGCCGAGACCACGCCCGACAAGTGCGACATGCTCTGCGCGCGCCGCGTCGGCGAGGTCGCGCGTCTGCATCTCTCCGGATCCGTCTGCGCCTTCATCGCCGAGCCGGTCATGGGCGAGGGCGGCATCATCGTGCCTCCGGACGACTACTTCAGGCGCGTCAAGGAGATCCTCGACGAGGAGGGCATCCTCTTCATCGCCGACGAGGTCCAGAGCGGTTTCGGGCGCACCGGCAAGATGTTCGCCATCGACCACTTCGGCGTCGCTCCCGACATCATGACCATGGCCAAGGGCATCGCCGACGGCTGGCCGCTCAGCGCCTTCATCGCCCGGTCGGAGATCGCCGACGCCTTCCAGATCGGCGACCACCTCAGCACCTTCGGTGGCAACCCGGTGAGCTGCGCGGCGGCGCTCGCCAACATCGCTTTCCTGATGGACGGCGTGGTGGAGAGCGCGGCCAGGAAGGGCGACGCCCTCATGGCCCGCTTCGAAGAGCTCAAGAAGACGCAGCCGCTGATCGGCGACGTGCGCGGCAAGGGTCTCATGGTCGGCGTGGAGCTCATCGCCGACGCCACCACCAAGGCCTACGGCACCGCCGCCGCAGGGTTCGTGCGCCAGTACTGCCTCGACCACGGCGTCCTCATCGGCGTCGGCGGCAACTTCGGCAGCGTGTTGCGGGTCCAGCCACCGCTGGTCATCGACGAGGCGCAGCTGGACACGGTCTTCGCGACCGTGGCCGACGGGCTGGAGGCCTACGCGAAGCAGTGACAGTCTGAGCCGGGCCGGGAGGCCCGGCTTCTGCGGCGACCCGGGGGGAGGCGCCGCACCTGCCGCGAGGGGCGGGGGGCCGCAGGGTCTCCCGCCCCTCGCGCGTTCGACCATGTCGCGGACGCGCACATGGACGACGTTCGCCGCTCGCGCCTCCGCGGTCCGCGGTCGAGGCGTGCGCGACACTCGGCAAGGGTAGACCGCACGTACGGCGAACCATGTCGGGACGACCACAAGGGGGGGTACGTATGAGCTCGACCCAAGACCAGCCGCAGGTGCAGGTGCAGCACGATCGCGGAGGTGGGAGCCCGGGTTACGGCAAGCTCATCGCACCTGCCGTGGTCGCGGTCGCCATCGTCATCCTCATCCTCCAGAACACCAAGGAGGACTGGCGCTTCCACTTCTTCTTCTGGTGGTTCTCTCTCTCCGCGTGGCTGATGCTGGTCCTGCTGCTGGTGGTCGGCTTCCTGGTAGGCATGCTCGTGAGCACGCTGCTGGGGCGGCGCAGGCGGAAGGCGCGCCGCCGCGCCTAACGATCGGCTGACGGCGGCAGGCCGTAGCCGCCGCCGCCGGGCGTCTCCACGATGAGGACGTCTCCCGGCGCCATGCGCGTCTCCGCCACGCCGGGCAGTTCCTCGATCGATCCGTCTCCCCGCTCCACGGCATTGCGGCCGCAGGCGCCGGGGAGGCCGCCGCCGAGCCCGTAGGGCGGCACCCGGCGGCTGCTCGAGACGATCGCCGCCGTGAGCGGCTCCAGAAAGCGCAGCCTGCGGATCGCGCCGTCCCCGCCGCTGTGCGCGCCGGCTCCACCGCTGCCGGTGCGCACGCTGAACTCCTCCACGCGCACCGGGTACCGCCACTCCAGCACCTCGGGGTCGGTGAGCCGCGAGTTCGTCATGTGCGTGTGCACGGCGCTGCAGCCGTCCCATGACGGACCGCCTCCGGCGCCGCCGCACAGCGTCTCGTAGTATTGGTAGCGGTCGTCGCCGAAGGTGAGGTTGTTCATCGTCCCCTGGCTGGCCGCGGCCGCGCCCAGCGCCCCGAGCAGCGCGGCCGTCACGGCCTGTGACGTCTCGACGTTGCCGGCGGCCACGGCCGCCGGTGGGGTGGGCGCGAGCATGCTGCCCGGCGGAATCAGGATGTCGATGGGCTCGAGACAGCCGGCATTGAGCGGGATGTCGGCGTCGACGAGGGTGCGGAAGACGTAGAGCACCGCCGCGGTCGTGACCGCCACCGGCGCGTTGAAGTTGTCGGCGCGTTGTGGCGACGTGCCCGCGAAGTCGACGGTCGCCCGGCGAGCGGCACGGTCGATGGTCACGCGGACGACGATCTGGCTGCCGTCGTCCAACTCCTGGCGGAAGCTCCGGGGGGCGTCTGCGGAGCCGGCGAACCGGTCGAGCACGCGGCGCACCGCCTCCGCGGCGTTGTCCTGGACGTGGCGCATGTAAGCCGTGACCACGGGGAGACCGAAGTCGGTCACCATGCGCTCCAGTTCGGCGCCTCCGCGCGCGTTGGCGGCGACCTGGGCACGCAGATCGGCCAGGTTCTGCGCCACGTCGCGCGCCGGGTGCGGGGCCGACGCGAGCAGCTGCGTCAGCTCGGCCTCGCGCAGCCGGCCGCACTCGACGAGCCGAAAGTCTTCGATCAGCACGCCTTCTTCGTCGATGCTCCGGCTGCCCGGCGGCATCGATCCCGGCGTGATGCCGCCGACGTCGGCGTGGTGGGCGCGTGAGGCGACGAAGAAGAGCGGGTCGCCGGGCGCGGCGTCGCCGGCCACTGAGCGGCCGGGCCACACCGGGGTGACCACTGTCAGGTCGGGGAGGTGGGTGCCGCCGGCGTACGGCGAGTTGAGCAGCCAGGAATCGCCCGCGCGCAGCTCGCCGCGGTGCCTCTCGAGGACCGCCTGTACCGAGGCGCCCATGGATCCGAGATGCACGGGGAGGTGGGGAGCGTTGGCGACGAGTCCGCCCTCCGCGTCGAAGACGGCGCAGCTGAAGTCGAGGCGCTCCTTGATGTTCACCGAGCACGCGGTGTTGGCGAGCGTCGCGCCCATCTGCTCCGCGATGGACATGAAGAGGCTGTTGAAGACCTCGAGCAGCAGGGGAGAGACGTGCTTCGGGTCGGCCGACGGACGGGCGGGCGGCGAGAGGCGGCGCAGCAGCAGCTCGCCGCCCGCCAGCACCTCGGCCGACCAGCCCGGCTCCACCACCGTCGTCCCGGTCTGCTCGCAGACGATCGCCGGACCGTCGAGCGCGGTCGCCGGCGGCAGGTCGTCGCGGGCGTACACGGGAGCGTCGTGCCACCGGCCGCCGGTGAACACGCGTGCGTGTTCGCGCGGCGCCGGGCGCGGCGCCCGAGACGGCTCGTGGTCCGATTGGCCGGTCGCGCCCGGCAGGTCGCTGACCTGAGGGTCGGCGGAGCGGTCGCCCTCCCGGTGGCCGCCCGCCGCGACGGCCTCCACAGCCACGGCCTCGAGCGTGAGCTCGCGGCCCGGCATCAAGAACCCGTACCGGACGCGGTGGAGCTCGAGGAACGACGCGGCCATCTCGTCCGGGGCGCCCCAAGGTACCGGTAGCGAGACGTCGGTGCCCGCGTACTTGACGTGCCCGCGGCGCTCGAGGCTCACCCCCGCGGCCGGCAGACTCTGGCGCTCAAGTTGGGCGCGGGCCTCGGACTCCAGCTCGGCCAGGGTGGCCGTCGCCGCCGGACCGTCCGCCTCGTCAAGCGGTGCCTCCACGCTGCGCTCGCGCAGTGCACGCACGTCGGCGAGCCCCATGCCGTAGGCGCTGAGCACGCCGGCCAGAGGGTGCAGGAGCGCGCGACTGATCCCGAGGCCGTCGGCGACGACGCAGGCGTGCTGCCCGGCGGCGCCGCCGAAACAGCACAGGGTGTGATCGGTGACGTCGTGCCCGCGCTGCGTCGAGATCCGCTTGATCGCGCGGGCCATCGCCTCGCAGGCCACGCGCACGAAGTCGTCGGCGAGCCTTTCCGGGGGCGGCGGGTCGACGCCGGCGGCGCGCATGCTCGCGGCCACGGCCGCGAGCGCCTCGCGCGCCGCCTCCTCGTCGATGGGTCCGGCGCCGTCCGGCCCGAAGACGCGCGGGAAGAACGACGGCCGCAGCTTGCCGGTGACGAGGTTGCAGTCGGTCACCGTGAGGGGCCCGCCCTTGCCGTAGCAGGCGGGGCCGGGGTCGGCGCCGGCGCTCCGCGGCCCGACCCGGTAGCGGCCGTCCTCGAAGGCGCACACGGATCCGCCTCCCGCGGCCACCGTGTGCACGCGCAGCATGGGCGCGCGAAGGCGGACGCCGCCCACCAGGCTCTCGTAGCTGCGCTCGAGCTCGCCGGCGTAGTGCGACACGTCGGTCGACGTGCCGCCCATGTCGAAGCCGATCACCCTGTCGAACCCTGCCCGGCGGCTCACCGCGACGGCGCCGACGACGCCGCCGGCCGGCCCCGAAAGGATGGCGTCCTTGCCGCGGAACAGCCGGGCGTCGGTGAGGCCGCCGTGTGACTGCATGAAGCGGAGGCGTACGTCGCCGAGCTGCTCCGCGACCCTGTCGACGTAGCGCCGGAGGATGGGGGACAGATAGGCGTCGACCACCGTCGTCTCGCCGCGGCCGACGAGCTTCATCAGCGGGCTGGTCTCATGGGAGACGGAGACTTGCGTGAAGCCGGCGGCGCGCGCCAGCTCGGCCACGCGTCGTTCGTGCGCCGGGTACGCGTAGCCGTGCACGAAGGCGATCGCGATCGCGTCGAGACCGGCGCGGCGGGCAGCTTCGAGCCCGCGCCGCGCCCCGTCCTCGTCGAGCGCCCGGACCACGTGCCCGCGGGCATCGACGCGCTCGTCGACCTCGAGCACGCGCGCGTACGCCGGTTCAGGCAGCCGGATGTCGAGGGCGAAGATGTCCGGCCGGTCCTGGTAGCCGATGCGCAGCGCGTCGCCGAACCCGCGCGTGGTCACGTACAGGGTCGGCGATCCGGTGCGTTCGAGCAGCGCGTTGGTCGCCACAGTAGTACCCATGCGCACGTCGGCGACGAGCTCCGCCGGCAGCGGGTCCTCGTCCCTCAGCTCAAGGAGATCGCGCACGCCCTGGACGGCGGCGTCCTCGTACCGCGCCGGGTCCTCGGAGAGGAGCTTGCGCGTGAGCAGCCCGCCGCCCGGAGGCCTCGCGACAACGTCCGTGAACGTGCCGCCGCGGTCGATCCAGAAGTGCCAGCCCTCAGCCACGCGGCTCCCCGGTGATGACGACCTCGTTCATGCCGGGGAGGCTACCACGCCCGGCTTAGCGGGCGGCCAGCACCTGGTCGTCCTCGAAGAGGATGTGGTCGCCGAGGTCGCGCAGCGAGAGGTTGAGGAAGATGCGGTGGCCGTCGAAGTCGAGGACGCGCATGTCGTCGCGCGACGCCAGTTCCTCCGCGATGTCGCGGAAGGTGTAGCCGTAGAGGTCGCGGAGATGGCCGACCTGAACCTCCCAGGCGAGGAACTTGGCGAGCCCTTTCGCGCGCAGCTTCGCGATGAGTCTGGGGTCGTCGACCGCGGGGTAGGAGCTGAGGAGCAGCAGCGCTCCCGACCCGCTGAGCACGAGGATGCCTTTCACGGTGTTCACTCCCTTCAGCAAGGTCGTCACCGTGAAGATTCCCGGGCCGGAGGGGCCGGCAATCGCGTTCACGTCCGCGCCCGGTATACTCTTTCGCCGTGGAACTCTCACCCCGACGGCGACTCCAGCAGGCGGCCGACATCCTCGACGACGTCTACGGCCGCCCCGTGCTCTCGCCGCGCTACCCGCCGGTCGACGAGCTCGTGTTCACCGTGCTGTCGCAGAACACCGCCGACGTGAACACGGAGCGGACCTTCTCCTCGCTCAAGGCGCGGTTCCCGGTGTGGACCGCGGCGCGCGACGCATCGCCCGAGGAGATCGAGGAGGCCATCGCCCTCGGCGGCCTGGCACACACGAAGGCGCCACGCATCAAGCGCATCCTCGAAGCGATCAGCGCGCGGACCGGCACGCCTGACCTCGGCGAGCTCGAACACATGACCGACGACGAGGCGCAGGCGTACCTCGTCGCGCTGCCCGGCGTGGGGCCCAAGACGGCCGCCTGCGTGCTGCTCTTCGCGCTCGAGCGCCCCGTCATGCCGGTGGACACGCACGTGCACCGCGTCGCGAGGCGGCTGGGGATCATCGCTGAGAAGGTGACCGCCGACCAGGCGCATCCGCTGCTCACCGAGCTCGCCGGACCCGGCGACGCGGCCCAGGTGTACGCCGTGCACGTGGACTTCGTGCGGCACGGCCGTCGCATCTGCCACGCCCGTCGCCCCGCGTGCGGCGAGTGCCCGCTGGCGGCCATGTGCCCGTCGGCCGGGATCGCCTAGCGGCGCCGGCCTCGTCGGGTCAGCCCGCGGCGGCTGCTTCAGCCGCCGCCCGCTTCGCCGCCTTCGCGCACAGGTTCCCCGGGTCTTCGGCCGTTCCCAGCCAGCGGTCCAGCACGCGGCTCTTCCATACCAGCAGGCAGAGCTGGCTCCAGAGGAAGGCGAGGAGAAGGAGCACGCCGTACTGCCACACCGGCAGCTCGGTGAGCTCGAAGAGCGTCCGGCCGAGCGGCACGGCGAGGACGGCCGCCATGCAGACGAACAGGAAGCCCACCACGGCGACGATGCGCCGGTCGTTGCGCACCATGGCGGCGCCGCCGGCCCACCACGGCGACGGCGGTGAGATCAGCAGGATGAGGAAGATCGCCGCGCAGCAGGCGAAGATGGTGAGCGCCGTCATGGCCGGCGGGTACGCCGATTCGATGAGCTGGCGGCTGCCGGCCCCCGGATGCGTGGCGAGGTAGCTGTTCTTCGCCGGGATCGCCCAAGCCAGATAGATGCCGGTGGCGATCGCGGCCATCAGGATGGTCGTCGGCAACACGAATCGAGCCAGCAGCTTGAAGAGCCCCACCTTCGGCGCCGGCCCCGGCTGCGCCCAGAGCGCGAAGGCGATCGCCGGGACCGTGGCGCCGAAGAACGACAGGAGGGCCGACTGGCGCGGCGCGAACGGGAAGCCGCCCAGTCCCGTCACGATGGCGATCATGAGCGCCTTGAAGAAGATGCGCACCATGAAGATGCGCAGGATGTCGTTCATCCCGTTGATGATGCGCTGGCCCTCGCGGAAGGCGAAGGGCAGCGGCTCGAACGTGTCCTTCATGAGGATGAGGTCGCCGACGCTGCGGGCGGCCTGGCTGCCGCCCTGCATGGCCACGGCGACGTTGGCCTGCTTCAGCGCGATGACGTCGTTGACGCCGTCGCCGATCATCGCCACGTAGCGCCCGCGCTCGCGCAGGGCCTCGACGAGGTCCTGCTTCTGCTCGGGCGTGACGCGGCCGAAGATCCCGGCCTCGTCGGCAGAGGCGCCGAACTCCTGCGGGGACATCTTCGCGAGGTCCGCGCCCGAGACGGCGACGAGCTCGCGCGTCGGTGGCGCGGCCGGCTCGTCCGGCGCCGGATCGCCTTCATCGCCGCAGGAGCGTAGCAGCGACTCGCAGTAGGCGTCCACGCCCTGGCGACGCTGCAGGGACTGCACGCCTGCCTGCGTGGCGAGCGCGACCACCGTCTTCGGGTTGTCGCCGGAGACGATCTTGACGTCGATGCCGGCATCGG
Source organism: uncultured Thermoleophilia bacterium (assembly GCA_963699725.1). Classification (GTDB taxonomy): domain Bacteria; phylum Actinomycetota; class Thermoleophilia; order UBA2241; family UBA2241; genus CAIXSE01. Next base: position 230,252 of record CAVOVA010000005.1, on the reverse strand, counting down.
AGAACCCCTCGAGCGTCTGCTGTACGCCGGGGCGGAGCTCATCGCTGAGGGCGACGAGCGCGAGCGCCTCGAGCTCGGCGGGGAGGCTGGGCGGGTCGTCAGGCTCGCCAAAGGAGAGGGGCTCGGTCCGTCCGGCGAAGAGCACGACGCGCAGACCGCGCGCGGTCCACTCGTCGGCGCGCCCTCGCCAGTCGGCGCCGGCGTGGAGCGCAGGCGCCAGCATCTCTGGTGCGCCGAGCACGTAGGTGCCGCGCGCCTCGCCGTCCGCGAAGGCGAGGCCGCTCCACTTGCGGTCTGACGAGAAGAACGCTTCGTGCGCGGCCGGCTCTCGCGCGGCGGGCAGCGCAGCGCGCAGCGCCTCGATGGTCCGGTTGGCGTCGGTCGTGCTGGCGGCGAAGGCGCCGAGCAGGCGCGCGGCGCGCGCGTCGTCGGCGCCGAGCGGCGCCAGTTCCTCGAGGGCGATGACGCCCGAGGTGAGCGTCCCTGTCTTGTCGGTACAGAGGACGTCGACGTTGCTCAGGCTCTCGACCGCGTTGAACTGCTGCACGAGCACATCCTTGCCCAGCAGGCGCACCGCCCCGAGCGCGTAGGTGAGGGCGATGCTGAGCACGAGCCCGTTGGGGATGAGGGCGAGGATCACCGTGGACATGCGCACGCTCTCCACGAAGGGCACGCCGCCGGCCACGTTGCGGATCCACACGAGAGCCTCGAAGACGATGACGACGATGAGCAGCACGCGGACGATCTGCACGACCTGGCGTTGCAGCGGCGTGAGCTCGCGCTTGAAGATCTTCGCCTTGGCTGTGAGCTGGTTGGCGTAGCTGTCGAGGCCCACGCGGGCAGCCTCGTAGTAGCCGCCGCCGGTCATGCAGAAGCTGCCCGACATGAGCTCTTCACCGGGGTGTTTGGTCACCAGGTCCGACTCGCCCGTGAGTAAGGACTCGTCGATCTCCATGCGCCCCTCGCCCACCATCGGGCCGTCCACGACGACCTGGTCGCCGGGTTGCACGCGCAGGAGGTCGCCGAGTACGACGTGCGCGGGGTCGATCTCGCGGATCTCCGCGCCTCGCACCACGTCGGCCTTGGGGCGCAGCAGGATCGCCATCTTGTCCATGACGCGCTTGGCGCGGATCTCCTGGAACAGGCTGATCACCGTGTTGGCGCCGATCACGAACACGACCGCGAAGGCGTCGAGCGGTTTGCCGAGGATCAGGAGGAGGATGCCGAGGAAGTAGAAGAGGTCGTTGATGAAGTTGAAGACGTTGTCGCGGACGATGCGACCGTAGGTGCGGCCGGCGCGGATCTCGACGTCGTTGCCCTGGCCGGCGGCACGCCGGCGGTCGGCCTCGGCGTCGGTGAGGCCGTGCAGCCCGGGAGGGAGATTGTCGGCGACGGTGGCCATGGTCACCGCACGCTATCAGCGCGGCCGTGCACATTCCAACGACCCCTGGACTTGCGCAACGGAGGCAGCATGCCTATTGTGGTGTGTATTGGTCGACTTTATGTAATTCATCAGGAATGGGAGGCGGAGCGTGTCCGGCAAGACCAGCAAACGGCGCAGGGTCCAGAGCAGCACATCGGCGCAGCCGAAGCAGACGGTCCGTGAGGAGAAACGCGCTCAGTTCGAGCAGCCGCGCAACCGCACGACCATGCACCTCATTCTCGCCGGGCTCGCCCTGGCGGCGGTCGTGGCCGTCGCGGCGGTCGTCCTCGTCAGCCGCGACGGAGGAACGGCGGCCGCACCCGCGGCGCCGGTGGCCGCGTCGGGCACCGACGTCACCATCCCCGTGGCCGAGGTCTCCGACGGACAGGCTCACTTCTACAGCTACGACGCCGGCGGCACCGAGGTGAAGTACTTCGTCATGCAGAGCAAGGACGGCGAGTATCGCGCCGCCTTCGACGCCTGTGACGTCTGCTATCCGAACAAGAAGGGCTACACCCAGGATGGCGACCAGATGGTCTGCAACAACTGCGGCCAGCGCTTCGACTCCAACAAGATCAACGAGCTCGAGGGCGGCTGCAACCCGTCGCCGATCGAGCGCACGGTGAAGGGCCAGGAGCTGGTCCTCAAGACCGCCGACCTGCAGGCCGGCGCGCAGTACTTCCAGTGAGCCAGTGAGCCGGTCTGAGGGTCGATGAGACTGCGCAGCGTCGCGATCGGCAACCTGCGGCGCAGGTCGTCGCGCGCCGCGTTTCTCGTCGCCGGGCTGCTCATCGGCATCGCCACGGTGGTCACGCTGCTCACGCTGAGCGGCGCGCTCACCGTGCAGGCCCGGAACCAGCTGGAGACGTATGGCGCCAACATCGTCGTGGCGCCGCGATCGGACGATCTGTCGCTCACGTACGGCGGCGTCGCGCTCGGCGGCGTGCGGCTGCAGGCGCGCGATCTGCGCGAAGCGGACCTCGCGCGCATCAGCAGCATCCCCAACCGCAAGAACGTCGCCATCGTCGCGCCCGAACTGCTCGGCGCCGTCGAGGTGCAGGGCAGGCAGACGCTGCTGCTCGGCGTGCGCCCCGGGGACGAGTTCCGGCTCAAGCGCTGGTGGAAGGTCGTGGGGCGGCCGCCGGCGGCCGGCGACGAGCTCGTCGCCGGCTCGGCTGCGGCCGCCCGTTTCGGCCTCTCCGCGGGCGATCAGGTGACCCTGGACGACCGCGAGTTCACGGTCACCGGCATCCTCGCGCCGACGGGCTCCCAGGACGACGACCTGCTGATCACCGAGCTGGGCGCCGCGCAGGCGCTGCTGGGCAAGCCCGGGCGTGTGACGCTCGTCCAGGTGGCGGCGCTGTGCAGCGACTGCCCCGTCGAGGAGATCGCCGCCCAGCTCGGCTCCGTGCTGCCGGGCACCAAGGTGACGGCGATGCAGCAGGTGACCCGCAACCGCATGCACGCCCTGGACGTCTTCCGCACCTTCAGCTACGTGGTCGCCGGCGTGATCATCGCCATCGAGGCCCTGGTCGTCTTCGTGACGATGATGGGCTCGGTCAACGCGCGCACGCGCGAGATCGGCATCTTCCGCGCCCTCGGCTTCCGGCGTTCCCACGTCACCGGCCTGATCCTCATCGAGGCCGGGATCGCGAGCGCGCTCGCGGGCGTCCTCGGCTACCTCGCCGGCATGGCGCTCAGCTACGCTCTGCTGCCCCTCTTCGCCGAGGGCGCGGGCGTGAGCATCTCATGGGCGCCTGCGCTGGCGGCGGGCGCGGTGCTGCTCGCCCTGCTGATCGGCTCGCTGGGCTCGCTCTACCCGGCGCTCCACGCGAGCCGCCTCGACCCGACCGTGGCCCTCCGGGCCATTTGAGCGAGAGCCTCCCATGACGTTGCGCACCATCGCCTTCTCCAATCTCCGCCGCCGCAAGGCCCGAGCGGCGTTCCTCATCGCCGGGTTGCTGATCGGCGTGGGCACGGTGGTCGCCCTGCTCTCGCTCACGCGGTCGATGACCGGTGAGGCCAAGGCCAACATGGAGAGCTTCGGCGCCAACGTGGTGATCACGCCGCGCAGCGAGGACGTGGCGCTGAGCTACGGCGGCGTCACCGTCGGCGGCGTGTCGGTGGGCGGCCGCGGCCTGGGCGAGGCAGAGCTCGCACGGGTGCGGGCGATCCCGGCGCGGTCGAGCATCGCCGTCGTCGCGCCGGAGCTCGTCGGCGCGGTGCAGGTCAAGGGCCACCGCGTCCTGCTGATGGGCGTCGACCCGGGCGCCCAGTTCGAGCTCAAACGCTGGTGGTCGGTCGACCCCGGGAGGCCGCCGCAGAACGGCCACGAGCTCGTGGCCGGCGCCGCGGCGGCCCGTGTGCTCGGCCTGAAGATGGGCGACTACGTGCGCATTCGCGGCAAGCGCTTCACCCTCACCGGCATCCTGCGGCCGACCGGCTCCCAGGACGATGACCTGCTGATCGCCGATCTGCCCGCCGTGCAGCAGCTGCTCGGCCGCCCGGGCGAGCTCACGCTGATCGAGGTCGCGGCGCTGTACTCGGGGGCGCCGGTCGACGACGTCGTGCGCCAGCTCTCGGATGCTCTGCCGGGCGCGAAGGTCGCGACGGTGCAGGAGGCGGTGCAGAGCCGCCTGCACGCGGTGAGCGAGTTCAGCGGCTTCAGCCTGGCGATCGTCGCCGTCGTGGTGGGCATCGAGATCCTCGTCGTCTTCCTCACGATGATGGGGTCGGTGAGCGAGCGCACCCAGGAGATCGGCGTGTTCCGCGCCATCGGCTTCCGGCGCGTCCACATCACCCGCCTCGTGCTGATCGAGGCGGTCACCGCCGGCGTCGTCGCCGGTGTCCTCGGCTACCTCGCCGGCATGGCGGTCACCTACGCGGTCCTTCCGTTCCTCGCCTCCGGCGCCACGGTAGCCTGGGCGCCCCTGCTCGGCGTCGCCGCGGTCGCCGCAGCCGCGCTCATCGCCGCCCTCGCCGCCCTCTATCCGGCGCAGCGCGCCGGCAAGCTCGACCCCACCGAGGCACTGCGCGCGTTGTGAGCGCAGGCATCCGTTTCAGGAGACTGGGTATGACTGCTGCGATCATGGAGACGAACGAGATCGACCAGGCCGCGCCGGGGCTCGCCGCCGGCGCGGACGACGACAGGGCCGCGCGGTTCATCGAGGTGCGCGGCCTCGAGAAGACCTTCGCCGGCGACGGCGCCCCCGTGCACGCGCTGCGCGGCCTCGACCTCACGGTTCCGGAGGGCTCCTTCCTCGGCGTCATGGGGCAATCGGGGTCGGGCAAGAGCACGTTCCTCGCCATCCTCGGGGGGCTGAGCCACCCGACGGCCGGCGACGTCGCCGTGGACGGCATCGACCTCTATGCGCTGCCCGGCGAACGGCTCGCCGACTTCCGCCGCGAGTACCTCGGGTTCGTCTTCCAGTCCTTCAACCTCGTTCCCTACCTGACGGCGCTCGAGAACGTGACGCTGCCGCTCGCGGTGAAGCGCATGCCCTCGGTCGAGAAGCGCGCGCGTGCGCTTGACGTTCTCGAGCGCGTCGGGCTGGCGGACCGCGGTGGGCACCTGCCGGGCAAGCTCTCCGGCGGCGAGCAGGAGCGCGTGGCCATCGCCCGCGCGCTCGTCAACGAGCCGCCGCTCATCCTCGCGGACGAGCCCACCGGCGCGCTCGACAGCGAGACGACGGTGGAGATCATGGATCTCTTCGCCCGACTCCACCACGAGGGCAACACGATCGTGATGGTGACGCACAACCCGGAGATCCAGCGCTACTTCGATCGCACCATCGTGCTCCGGGACGGCCGGCTCGACTGCGAGCTGCCGGCCTGCCCCGGGAACACGCCGGTCTGAGGCGGTGGCCGCCGGCGTACCTTCGCCGGAGCGTCGCCCCTCGGCCCTGCGCGCGTCGCATCGCCCCACAGCGGGAACAGCCCGCCTATGACCTCGCAACGCATCATCCGCACCTATCTCGGCATCGGTGCGTCCACCACGCTGGCCCAGTCGCTGATCTGGGGCGTGAACACCCTCTTCCTGCTCTCCGTCGGCCTCGACATCTTTCAGGTGATGCTGGTCAACGCGGCGTATACGGTGACGCAGGTGATCTGCGAGGTGCCGACCGGCGTGGTCGCGGACACGGTCGGCCGCCGTGCCTCCTATCTCCTCGCGGTCGGCATCATCCTCCTGTCGACGCTGCTCTACGTGGGATTCGGACTGGCCGGCTACGGGGTCCTGCCGTTCGCCGCCGCTTCAGCGCTGCTGGGTTTCGGCTACACGTTCTACACGGGCGCCGTCGACGCCTGGATGGTCGACGCCCTGCACTCGGTCGGCTACGAAGGCAAGCTGGAGCCGATCTTCGCCCGGTACGGCATCACCTTCGGTGTCTTCATGTTGATCGGCACCACGATGGGCGGGTTCCTCGGGCAGCTCGACCTCTGGGTGCCGTACGTCGTGCGCGCCGTGGTGCTGATCCCGGCGTTCCTCATCGGCGTCTTCCTGATGCGCGACCTCGGTTTCAAGGGACGGCCGCTGACGATCGGCACCTTCGGTCACGAGACGCGCAGCATCGCGGCGGCAGGCGTCACCTACGGGCTCCGCGACCGCGTGGTCCGCTTCATCATGTTGGCGTCGCTCGTGCAGGGCGTCTTCTTCATGTACGGGTTCTACTCGTGGCAGAAGTACTTCCTCGACCTGCTCGGCCGGGACCTCGTGTGGGTGACGGGCGTGATCGCGGCGCTGGTCGGCCTGACGCAGATCCTCGGCAACGCGCTGGTCGGGAGGATCGTCGCCCGCGTCGCCGACCGTGGTCTCATCCTGATGGTCTGCACCGGCATATCGACCGTCGCCATCGTCGGCGCCGCGCTCGTGCAGCAGTTCTGGGTCGCAGTGCCGCTCTACCTCATCTCGGCGGTGTCCTTCGGGGTCTCGATGCCGGTCAAGCAGGGATGGCTGAACGCGCGTATCCCCTCGGAGCAGCGCGCGACGATCATTTCGCTGGACGCGCTGTTCGGCGACGCCGGCTCGACGGTCGGGCAGGTCGGCCTCGGCTGGCTCTCACAGACGGTGTCGATCCCGTTCGCCTGGCTGGTCGGCGGTCTGACGCAGGCCGTCGGCGTCCCGCTGCTGGGTGCGGCGCGGCGGGCGGAACGGGCGGAGCCCGTCGCGGCAGCGCCGGCCGGCGCACGGGCTTTCGGGGTTGAGTCCGCGGGCTGCCTGGGCCCGGAGCCCGCCGTCGCCTGCGACTGGCCCGTCGAGCCCGCCGCTCCCGAAGCGCCGCGGTCAGGCCCGCCGGACAAGCACGCCGCCTGATGGACTCGCACGGACCTCTGATGGTTCCGTGTGGAGCACACTCGAGACGTGGAACGCCGGAGCTCTGTGGCGAGCAGGAGAGCACGCCATGGGTACCTGCGACACCGCGATCGTCGGGGGACCCGCGGGGTTGGCCACCGTCGCGTACGCGGGCCGGCGGGGGATCGGCGTCGTCGCCTGCGAGGCCGAGGTGTTCGGCGGCCAGCTTGTCACTCTGAATCCCACCAAGCCGGTCAGCGACATCCCGGCGCAGCCGGCGCTACCGTCACGAGGGCTCTCCCTGCGGCCGGCCGGGCAGGCCGAGCTGTTGCGGGGCGGAGCTGTGCGAGTAGTGCGCCGTCGAGGATGTCACGCCCTACGAAGGCGGCTTCTCGGTCAAAGCGTCTCCGCGCGAGGATGAGGCGAGGACGCTGGTCCTCGCCTTGGGCCTCGGCCGCTTCACACCGCGGCGGCTCGGCCTCGCCGACGAGGAACGCTTCCTCGGCAAGGGTCTCGCGTATCGGCTGCCGCCGTTCGAGGAGATCCGCGCGCGGCGCGCGGTCGTCGTGGGAGGCGACGACACGGCGCTCGACACCGCGCTCTCGCTGCGCGAGGTCGCCGACGTGAACGTGGTGCGCCGCGGCGACGAGTTCCGCGCCGTCGCGTACACGCAGGACCGGTTGGCCGAGGCCGGCGTCGACGTGATGGGTCACGGCGAGGTCGTCGGGCTCCGCGGCCGGGAGCGGCTCGAGGGCGTCGTCGTGCGCCGTGAGGACGAGTCCACCGTCGAGCTGAAGGCCGGCCTCGTGGGCGTCAGCATCGGGCAGGTCCCCGACCTCTCTGGCTTCGCGCACCGGGGTCTCGGGCTCATCGGCACGAAGACCGACGTCGATTCGGCGATGGCACCAGCCTGCCCGGCGTGCATGCGGTGAGCGACTTCGCCGCCTACCCGGGCAGAGGGAGCATGATCGCGACCGCCGTCGCCGAAGGCTCCACGGCGGCGGCGGCGCAGCGCTACCTCCAGGCCGCCGGACCCTCGCCGGTCTCTGCCGGCGGGTCTGGCGCCGAGCTCCCGGCCGCGCCGGGCGTGACCGCGCACGCGGCTCCCTCGGCCGCGGCGCCGGCCTTGTTCTCCTGTCGCCGTCGCTTGTCGGCGATCAACGCGTGGGTCAGCGTCACCTCGAGTACGCCGACGAGGCCGCCGACGAGGATCGTCAATCCGACGTCGATGGGCAGGGCGATCCAGGGGTGCTCGTACCAGCGGAACTGCTCGAACCAGGACGACAGCTGAACGTCGAGGGCCATCGGGATCAGCACCGTGACGATGACCAGGGGCACGTGAGGCCATACGAGGCTTGCGGAGCGTTTCAGGCTCGGCCAGACGCGACGATCCTCGATCACGATCACCGGACCGACGACGGCGAAGAGCACCACGAGCACGAGACCGGGGACGAGGAACGCCAGAAGGCCCACCACGACCAGAGCGGTGGAGGCCAGACCGGCCAGCAGCAGCCTCCAGGTCGGCAGGCGCCTCAGGGTCTCCCTGATGGAGAGGTGCCTCTCGCCGTACTGGTCGGCGGCCACGATGCGGTCGATGACGCCGGCGAAGAGGACGAGACTCAGCATGGTCCCGGCGACGCTCACGGCCGTCTCCGACGTCCACAGCACCCGGCTGAAGACGTCCGCGTTCTCGGCGACGTCTCGGGCTGCAGCCGTGGCGAGGGTCACAACCAGGTCGATGGGCGCGAACACGAGCACGGCTGCGGCGGCGATGTGCACGAAGTTGCGCCGGTAGGTGCCGAGGCCCGCCGCGACGACACTGGGGATCGTCGCGCGGGCGCCTCTGTTCTGCGCGGTTGCCGCTGCTCCGGTCATCGTCCCATTCAGTTCGCCGCGTGGCGGCCCGTGCCTCGCTCTCGTCGCGCATCGTCGGCGCGTCCGGTGGGGAGGCGCCCGCGGCGGCGCCGCCGGACCCTGGCGACGGGACGCCACGTCGGCCGGGCGCGGGGCCCGGGCGTGATACAGTCCCCGCCATGAGCGTGGACGCGGGACTGCCCGAGGCCTCCGCCACCGGCGTGCCGGCAGCGCCGCCGGCGCCTGTGCTCCGCGACGCCCCGTCCGCTGAGAGACAGCGCAACTGGCTCGTGGCCGCCGTCGCCCGCGGCTTCGCCCTGTTCGTCGGCGCCTTCACGCTCGTCAACGTGATCGGTCTGTGGCGCCAGGGCGCCGACTTCAACATCTGGTGGGTGGCGGTCCCCGTCGTCGGACGCACCGTCGCCGGCGCGCTGTTCGTGGTCGTCGGGGCGGCGCTCCTCGGCTACGCCGCCGCGCCGCGGATGCGCCGCTGGCGCCGCTGGCCGACCGTCGGGCTCACCCTCGCCTTCGCCGCCGTGACGGCGTGGAACGGCGTCGACTTCTACGTCACCTGGCGCGCCGGCGAGATCCGGCCCGGCGTGCCGTTTCCGCTGTCGTTCGTGGTGTGTGCCGGTCTCGTCTTCGTCGGCTGGGCCGCGCTTCGCTCGCCGGCGCCGCGGCGCCGGCGCCTGGCCGCGGCCGCCGTCCTCGTCGCGGTCGCCGGCGTCTGCATCCTCCTGTTCCCGGTCGCGCAGGTCTTCTTCTTCGGCAAGACCGACTACCGGCGACCCGCCGACGCGGTCGTCGTCTTCGGCGCCCAGGTGCACGCAGACGGCAGGGCTTCGACGTCACTGCGCGACCGAATGGACACTGGGGTGCAGCTCTACAAGGACGGCGCCGTCAAGTACGTCGTCGTCTCGGGAGGTGTGGGTGACAGCGGCTACAACGAGGCCCTGGTGATGCGCGACATGGCGGTCGAGTCCGGCGTCCCCGAAGAGGCGGTCGTCATCGACTCCAACGGGGTGAGCACCAGCGCCACGGTCGCGGATACGGTGCCGTTCTTCGGCGAGGACGGGTGGCGTCGCATCCTGGCGGTGAGCCAGTACTACCACCTGCCTCGGATCAAGCTCGCCTACCAGCGGGCGGGATGGAACGTGTTGACGGTGCCGGCCGGCACCTCGTCGCCGATCCCGCAGACGCCGGCCTTCATCGTCCGTGAGATCCCGGCGTTCTGGGTGTACTACGCCCGGGCCGTGTTCAGCTAGTCCAGCTCCCACGTCGCGGAGCGCGGTCGGGAACCGTCCGCCGGCGCGCACACGAAGAGGCGCTGAGCGGAGGAGCCCACGGAGAAGGCGAGCGTGGTGCGCACCGGCTCGCCCGGCGCCAGGATCGCGCCCAGCAGGGCGTCGTCGCCGAGCTGCGCCGCCGTGATGGTGTCGTCATCCGCGATGAGCAAGAAGGAGTCCGCTTTCTTGAACGGCGCCCTGACGGCCGCCGTGCCCTCGGGACCCTCCGCGGTCACCGTCAACTCGAGAGTCACCAGCCGCTCGCCGGCCTCGGCGCTCACGCCGTCCGGTGCCTTGCCCGGGTCCGCGTAGCCGCCTGCGGTCACGCGGACTACGGCGCCCTCGGGCGTCATGAAGCGGACGGCCTCACCCAGCTTCACGAGCGGCGGCAGGCTCGATACCGGCTCCGGTGACTTCGTCGCTTGCGCCGTCGTCGCAGCCGCCGGTCGCTGCGACTCGCCGGGGTCGCCTTGCGCCCCGCCGCCGCACGCCGCCACCACGAGACCGGCGGCCAGCACCAGACCGGCGGCGAGAGCGATGAGGTGGAGATGGCGGCGGTGCGCGTTGCGGGGCATACGGTACCTCTCGGGTCGTGGGACTCGCCCGATTGTAGCGCGCCTGCCGGGGCAATCACGGCGGAGGGCCGGGGCGCCTCCCGGCGCCCCGGCCCTCCGGACCGCGTGTTGGGCTGGTAGCCGTCTGCGAGACTAGCAGCCGCGGGCTCTCCTGGCGAGGGGTGCTGCGTCGGGCGCACCGCTCACGAGCGCAGGAGGCAGCCGTTGGCCTGAAGGTTCTCCTGCCACTCGGCTTCGCTGGGCTCGCCGCACTTGCGCAGGAGCTTCTCCCACTCACTGTCCACCCAGGCCTCGAGGCTGCGGAGCGTCGCCTCGTTGCCGGGCTTGAAGAGGTGGGCGAAGCGGCCCTGCCGCTTGAGCCACGGGACGAGCGGCAGCTTGTGGTTCGGGCGGTAGGTCAGGCGGTACTCGCCGTCGACCACCTCGAACAGTGGCCAGTAACCGGTGTTGACCGCCTCGCGAGCGAGCTCGATCGTCTCCGCGCCGTCCGCACGCCAGCCGCGGGGGCACGGCGCGATGATGTTGAGGAACGAGGCGCCGGGGGTGGCCAGCGCCGTCGCCGCCTTGCGCACGAGGTCGCGCGGGTCGTGCGGGGAGGCTTGGGCGACGTACCCGAGCTCGTGAGCGATCATGATGTCGGTGAGGTTCTTGCGGCTCTGCAGCTTGCCCGCCTGATCCTTGCCGACCGGGCTGGTGGTGGTCCAGGCGCCCTGCGGCGTGGCGCCGGAGCGCTGGAAGCCGGTGTTCATGTAGGCGCCGTTGTCGTAGCAGACGTAGAGCATCTGGTGGCCCCGCTCCATGGCGCCGGAGAGGGACTGCAGGCCGATGTCGTAGGTGCCGCCGTCGCCGCCGAAGGCGATGAACTTGATGTTCTCCTCGATGAGGCCCTTCTTCTTGAGAGCGCGGAACGCGGTCTCGACGCCGCTGAGCGTGGCGGCGGCGTTCTCGAACGCGGTGTGGATGTAGCTGCCCTTCCACGAGGTGTACGGGTAGATGGTGGTGCTCACCTCGAGGCAGCCGGTGGCGGCCGAGACGACGACCGGGTCGTCGGTGCCCATAAGCACCTGGCGGACCGCGATCGGCGCGCCGCAGCCGGCGCACATGCGGTGCCCGCCGGCGAGCTGTGTGCCCCTGGAGACGAGTTCGCGCCACTTCTCGCGCGCGTCTTCGAAGTGGTTGGTGTCCTTGAGCGCGTCCACGGGACACACGTCCACGCACTCGTGGCACATGATGCAGCGGCTCTCGTCGATCTTGTACGAGGCCAGCTCGCGCTCGTTGAACGTGAGCGCGCCCGTTGGGCACGAGGTCACGCACCGGCCGCAGCTGATGCAGTCGGAGAGCTGCAGGGCGTCGCTGTAGGCGGTGTCGACGTTGATGGTGAAGCCCCGGCCCGTGAAGTCGTAGCAGGCCGGGCCGGCGACGTCCCGGCACACCCGCACGCACTTGCCGCAGGCGATGCAGCGGTCCATGTCGCGGCGGATGAACGGGTGCTCGTGCTGGGCCTCGACCTGGCGCACGAGGCCGCCCTTGACGACCAGCTCGTTGTCGGTGAGGCCGTACTCGACGCCGAGCTTCTGCAGATCGCAGGCGCCGTTGGTCGGGCACTCGCACTGGAGGCAGCGCGTCGCCTCGGCGCGCGCGGCGGCGAGGCTGTAGCCCTTCTCGACCTCGAGGTCGAGCGCCGACAGGCGCTTCTGCTTGCCGACCTTGGGCATGGTGGCGCGGGTCGCGGACTCGGCCGTGGCCCCCATCTTGAGCCACACGGGGGTGCGCTCGGCGAGGCGCGCGCCGAGTGCACCCAGCTGCTCGGCGTCCTTGAGCTGGTCGAGGTGGGGGAGGCCGTTGTACACGGCCAGCTTCTCCTCGAGCTCCTCGAGATCCTCGCCCTGCAGCCAGGCGTCGACGGCGAGCGCCGAGCGCTTGCCGCCGGCCACGGCGTGGATCACCGACTGGGCGCCGGTGATGGCGTCGCCGGCGGCGAAGATGCCTTCCTCGGGCGTACGCCCCGTGTAGAAGTTCGCGAGCAGCCGGGTGCCGTCCGCGAGCGCCAGGTAGTCGGCGCTGTCGCCGAGCCGCGGGGCGTAGCCGGTGGCCATGACGACGGTGGTCGCGGCGATCTCGAAGCGAGATCCGCGGACCTCCTTGGTGCGGCCCTTCTCGCGTACGACGCGGACGCACTCCACACCCTGCGCCTTGCCCGCTTTGGCCTTGACCTTCTTGGCCAGGGCGCCGAACTCGAACTTGACGCCCTCCTCGAGGGCGGCGGCGAGGTCGCGAGCGCCCGCCGGGATGTCGGCGGGCTGATGCTGGGCGATGACGACGACCTCTTTGGCGCCCTTGCGACGCGCCGTACGGGCGACGTCGAAGGCGGTGATGCCGTCGCCGATCACAGCGACCTTCTGGGTGAACTTGATGGCCCGGCCTTCGCGTGCCCGCTTGAGGAGCTCCATGCCGTTCTCGGCGGCGTCGTCACCGGGGAGCAGATGCTTGGACTCCTCCCACGTGCCGACACTGATGATCACCGCGTCGAAGCCGGCGTCGAAGAGCCCGTCGGGGTCGACCTCGTAGCCGAGCTCGGACTCGCCGACGAAGCGTACGCCGGCGTCCCAGAGCGGCGCGAGCTCTCTCTCCACGACCTTCCCGGGCAGCCGGAACTCGGGGATGCTGTAGCGCAGCGTCCCGCCGGGCTCCTCGTTGGCGTCGTAGAGGGTGACCCCGTGACCGCGCTCCGTGAGGTACCACGCGGCTGCGAGGCCGGCCGGGCCGGCGCCGATGACGGCGACCCGCCGGCCGGTCGACGGGCCGGGCGTGAGCTGCGTCTCGCTGTGGTCGGCGGCCGCCCGGTGCAGGGCGCAGATGGCGATCGGCTCGTCGACGTCGCCGCGGCGGCACACCGGCTCGCAATACCGTGGGCAGACCCGGCCGAGGATGCCGGGGAACGGCAGCTCGTCGCGGACGATGCCCGCGGCGCCGCTGGAGTCGCCCGAGGCGAGCGCCGCCATGTAGGCGGGGATGTCGATGTGCGTGGGGCACGCGTGTGAACACGGCGCCTCACAGTAGGCGTTGTGGTCGGAGAGGTACATCTTGAGGTAGCTCTCGCGCCGCGCGCGCACGCGCGGCGTGTCGGTCTGGACGACCTGGCCGTCCTTGACCCACGTGGTGCAGGCCGCCTGCAGCTTGTCGAGGCCTTCGACCTCGACCATGCACAGGCGGCAGGCGCCCCACGCGGCCATGCCTTCCTGATGGCAGAGCGCCGGGATGTCGATCTCCTCGCGCCGAGCTACGTCGAGCACGGTCTCGCCTTCTCGGGCGGTCAACTGCCTGCCGTCGACGGTGAGTTGCACGGCAGCTTTGGTTCGGGGGCTCACTGCTGCCTCCCTTCGATCAGCGCCGGGTGCGCGTCGACCACCGGGACGGCGTCGAACTTGCACACCTGACGGCAGGTGTCGCACTTGATACAGAGCTTCTGGTCGATCGCATGCGCCTTCTTCCGCTCGCCGCTGATCGCCTGTGTGGGGCAGGCCCCGAAGCAGACGTGGCAGCCGGTGCAGGCGTCAGGATCGATCGTGTACTTGATGAGCGGACGGCACACCTTCGCCGGGCAGCGATGCTCGACGATGTGCGCCTCGACCTCGTCGCGGAAGTAGCGCAGGGTGCTGAGCACCGGATTCGGCGCGCTGCCGCCGAGCTGGCAGAGCGAGCCTTCGATGATGTCGTCGCTCAGCGTCTCGAGGCGGTCCAGGTCGTCGAGCGTACCCTGACCGTCGCTGACGCGCTCGAGGATCTCCAGCAGACGCTGGCTGCCCACCCGGCAGGGTACACATTTGCCGCAGCTCTCCTCGGCGGTGAACGTGAGGAAGAACTTGACGAAGTCGACCATGCACGTGCTGTCGTCGACGACGACCATGCCGCCGGAACCCATCATGGAGCCGGCGGCGACGAGGCTCTCGAAGTCGATCGGATCGTCGAGCAGGGAGGCGGGCAGGCAGCCGCCGGACGGTCCGCCCAGCTGCACGGCCTTGAACTCGCGGCCGGGCAGCATGCCGCCGCCGATGTCGAAGATGACGTGCCGGAGCGTGGCGCCCATGGGCACCTCGATGAGGCCGCCGTTCACGACCTTGCCGGTGAGGCTGAAGATCTTGGTGCCCTTGCTCGTCTCGGTCCCCTTGGCGGCGAACGCCTCGGCGCCGTGGTTGATGATCCAGGGGACGTTGGCGTAGCTCTCGACGTTGTTCAGATTGGTGGGCTGGCCCCAGAGGCCCTGGGCGACCGTGCGGATGTGCTTGCCGCGCGGCATGCCGCGATGCCCCTCGATGGAGGCGGTCAGCGCCGTTGATTCGCCACAGACGAACGCCCCGGCGCCCTGGTTGATGCGGATGTCGAAGCTGAAGCCGGAGCCGAGGATGTCGTCGCCGAGCAGGCCGCGCTCGCGCGCCTGCGCCAGTGCGGCGCGCAGGCGCTCGACGGCGAACGGGTACTCGTGACGCACGTAGACGTACCCCTCGACGGGGCCGCTGTCCGCGCCGATGGCGTAGGCGGCGATCGTCATGCCCTCGATCACGCTGTGCGGGTTGCCCTCGAGCACCGAGCGGTCCATGAACGCTCCGGGATCGCCCTCGTCGGCGTTGCAGATGACGTAGTGCACGTCGCCGGGATTGCCTCGGCAGAACCGCCACTTGCGTCCCGTCGGGAAACCGGCGCCGCCACGCCCGCGCAGGCCGCTGGCCTCGACTGCGTCGATGACGCCCATCGGGTCGGCGTCCTGGAGCACCTTGGCGAGCGCGGTGTAGCCGCCGTGCGCGAAGTAGTCGTCGATCGAATACGGGTCGATCTTGCCGTTGAGCGCGAGGACGATGCGCTCCTGCAACGCGTAGAAGGGGATGTCCCGTTCGTGCGCCAGCGGCTCGCCGGTGGCGGGGTCCTTGTACAGGAGGCGATCGACGATGCCGTCGCCGACTACGCTGGTGTCGACGATGTCGGCGATGTCCTTCGGCTTGAGTCGGGGGTAGAAGAGGCCCTGCGGGCGGACGACCACGATCGGGCCCTCCTCGCAGAAGCCGTGGCAGCCGGTCTCGACGACGGCGACCTCGTCGCTCAGGTTGCGCTCGGCGAGCGCCTTGTCGAGGGCCTTGCGCAGGGCCACACGGCCCGAGGCGTGACAGGCCGTGCCGGCGCAGATGCGGATCTCGGCCTTCCTGTCGTCGGCGAGGTAGGCGCTCTCGTCGGCTGCCGCTTCGAGCGCCTTGCCGATCCTGGTGGTGCGCTTGGCGGGGCGGAGCGGTGCGCCTCCGGTGCCCCGCTCGATGCCTTGCCTGCGCTGGTCATTCATGCCGGCACCTCCGCCTTGCGCAGCTTGCGTACGAGCTTGCGCGCCTCGTTGGGGCCGACGCGCCCGATGGTCTCGTCGGCGCCGAGGCGCACGACGGGCGCGAGGGCGCACGCGCCGACGCAGTTCACCGTCTGGAGCGTGAAGAGCCCGTCCGGCGTGGTGGCGCCGACCGGGACCTCGAGTTCCTGGCTGAACGCCTCGGCCACCAGCGGCGCGCCGGCCACGTGGCAAGCCGTCCCCATGCACACGTCGATGACGTACTTGCCGACGGGCGCGAGACGGAACTGGCCGTAGAAGGTCGCGACGCCGAAGATGCGCGAGAACGGCAGATGCAGTTCCTCGGCGATGTTCTCGAGCGCGACGCGCGGCAGGTAGCCGTAGGCCTCCTGCGTCGCGTGCAACGCCTGGACGAGGCCGGAGCCGTCGCGGATGCCGGCGATCACGGCGTCGAACTTCGCCATGTCGATCTCCGGCACGAAGCCGGCCGGCTGCTCGCCCATCACGCAGGCCGCGTTGGCGCCGCAGCTCTCACCGGGAAGGGTAGACAGTGCGGCGGCCCGCTCGGCCTCGATGTCGAACGGAAGCTCCTGGAACTCGGGGCAGTAGTCGATCTCGATGCAGTCGACGGGGCAGGTGCGCTCGCACAGGGTGCAGGCGTAGCACTTGTAGCTGCCCGATCTGTTCTTGACGAGGTCGAAGAGGCCGACGCCGCGTGGCTTGTCCACGAGTTCGCGGCGCTCGAAGTCGATGCCCTTGAGTACTTCGTAGAGAGCCGAGCCCTTGGGCTCGGTGGTCGTGCCGTCCTTGCTCCGTGACATCCGCGCTCCCTCAGTCCTTGCGCAGGTTCAGATAGCGGCGTTCCGTCGTGCCCCGCTTCTTGCTCCGCGCTACGCTCTCGAGTTCGGCGAACGCCTGCTCGATGTTGTCCGGGTAGATGTCGCGTCCGCCGAGGCCGTAGATGAACGGCAGCACCTGGGGCCGCGGGTCACAGTCGTAGAGGGCGCTTCGCACCTCGAGGAAGACCGGGCCGCCCTGCGCTCCGAACGAGTCGGCGCGGTCCATCACGCCCACCACCTTGACGTGCTGGAGCGCCTTGGCGTACGCCTCGTGCGGGAACGGCCGGAAGGCACGCACGCGCACCATGCCGGCCTTGACGCCGCGGGCGCGCAGCTTGTCGACGGTCATCCGCGTCGTACCGGCCGTGGAGCCGACGACCACGATGGCGAGCTCGGCGTCCTCGAGGCGGTATGGGTCCAGCAAGCCGTACCGGCGGCCGCAGAGCTCGGCGTACTCGTCCGCGATGTCCTGAATGACCTGGAACGAGCGGTCCATGGCCCGGTTCTGCGCGACCTTGTGCTCGAAGTACCAACCGTGCAGGCCGTCGAACGGGCCGACGGTGACGGGGTTCTTGGCGTCGAGCATCGGGTTGGTCGCACGGTACGGGCCGATGAACCCCTGCACCTGCTCCTTGGTGAGCATCTGCAGCGGCCCGATGGCGCCACTGATGACGTAGCCGTCGTACATGTGCATCACGGGCAGGCGCACGTCCATGTGCTCGGCGATGCGGATGCCCTGGATGCAGTTGTCGTAGGCTTCCTGGTGGTTCTCGCCGTACAGCTGGATCCAGCCGGTGTCACGGCCCCCCATGGTGTCGCTGTGGTCGCAGTGGATGTTGATGGGGCCGGAGAGGGCGCGGTTGACCGTGGTCATCACCACGGGGAGCCGGTAGCTCGCGGCGACGAAGAGGACCTCCCACATGAGGGCGAAGCCCTGCGAGGAGGTCGCCGTCATCGTCCGCGCGCCGCCGGCCGCCGCGCCGATCACGGCGCTCATCGCCGAGTGCTCGCTCTCGACGGTGACGAACTCGGAGCCGACCTTGCCGTCGGCGACCATCTGCGCGAACAGCTGCACGACCTCGGTCTGCGGCGTGATGGGGTAGGCGCAGACCACATCCGGGTCGATCTGGCCCATGGCCTCGGCGACGGCCTCGTTCCCGGTGACCGCCAGGATACTGGACTCGGTCGTGGCCATGGTCACTCCTTCTTGTCGATCTGCATGACGATGGCCTTGGTCGGGCACTCCTTGGCGCAGATGCCGCAACCCTTGCAGTGCTCGAGGTCGATGCCGACCGCCCTGTTGTTCTCGACGACGATCGAGGCGTCGGGGCAGTAGAAGAAGCACAGCATGCAGCCGTCGCACTTGGCGACGTCGATCTCGGGGACGAGCGAGCGCCAGCCGCCGGTCTCGTTGTAGACCGAGTTGCCGGCCTCGACGATCACGGCGCCGAGCTCGTGACGATCGGGGCCCCACTGGTCGACGTCGCTGATGTCCCAGGTGGGCTTCTTCTTGACCGGCGCCTTGCGCGCGGCGGGCTTCTTGAGCGGCGCCGGCTTCTTGGCGCCTGCTTTCTTGTCCACGGTCATTCGCCCTGGACCTCCTCGTAGCTTCGCGTGATCGCGGCGATATTGCCCTCGACGACCTTGGGCGGGAACTTCTTGCCGAAATCCTCGCGCAGGAACGTGATCACGTCGTCGATGTCGAACAGGCCCGTGATCCGCGTGAGCGCGCCGACCATCGGCGTGTTCGGGATGGGGCGCTTGATGGTCTCGATCGCGATGCGGGTCGCGGCGACGGTGAAGAGCCTGTTGCCCTCCAGCCCGGTGTCCTCGCGCAGCTTGGCGGGGGAGCGCTCGCTGTTGACGAGCACGATGGCGTCCTCGGGCGCGCCCTGGGTGACGTCGACGATGCGCATCAGCGACGAGTCGAGCACGACGACGATCTGCGGGTGCTTGATGCCGGAGTACACCTGGACGGGCGCGTCGCTGACGCGCGTGAAGGCGACGATCGGCGCGCCCGAGCGCTCGGGTCCGTACTCGGGGAAGGCCTGGAAGTACTTGCCCTCACCGAGAGCCAGCTCGGCGACCATCTTGGCCGCGGTCACGGCTCCCTGACCGCCGCGGCCATGCCAGCGGATCTCGGTCAGGGCCGGAGCCGCCCCCGCCTTCGTGGTGCCCACCTTGGTCGCCATGCTCACTCCTCTCCGTGCCGCACGTCGCGACGCCCCGCGAGGGCGCGGCCCAGTGTCAGCTCATCCGCGTATTCAAGGTCGCCGCCCACGGGCAGGCCGCTTGCGAGTCGCGTGACGCGCACGTGCTTCGGCAGCAGGTCGGCGACGTACATCGCCGTGGCCTCTCCGGTCATGGTCGGATTGGTCGCCACGATCACTTCCTGCACCTCGTCGTCGATGCGCGCCAGGAGCTCCGCCATGTGCAGGTGCTCCGGGTCGACACCGTCGATGGGGCTGAGCGCTCCGCCGAGGACGTGGTAGTAGCCGTGGTACTCGCGCGTACGCTCGATGGTCACCACGTCGAACGGCTGCTCGACCACGCAAAGCAGCTGCGGGTCGCGCCGGCGGTCGGCGCAGATGGTGCACAGGTCGCCCTCGGCCAGGTTGAAGCAGCGGGAACAGAAGCCGATCTTCGCCTTGACCTCGGTGATCGCCGCAGCCAGAGGCAGCACATCTTCCGGGCGCTGCCGGAGGAGATGGAAGGTCAGGCGCTGGGCGGTGCGGGGACCGATACCCGGGAGCTTGGAGAGCTCGGCGATCAGGCGCTCGACCGGTGGTGCATACATTCCCAATTGACTCCCGCAGGCCGTGACTGGCTATGCAATCTGCATGCAGAACTCGGGCGCCGTCTCCGGCGCCCGCAGACCAATTTGACAGTCTACTCTCTTGTGACGGGAGCGGCAACGCGCCGGAGGCCGGAAGCGCCATGCCAAACGGGGATCCGCTCAACCGGACGTCGCCCGGCGGCGACTCGGTGCGGAGCGCCCGGGCGAAGCGCTCGTCGCGGCCACTACAGGAGTGAATAACTCCTGTATGCACGTTCTATCCGCGCGCTCCCGAGCCCGGGGGGCGGGTGCGGGTACGCGCCCGCCGGCGGAACCGCCGGCGGGCGCTCAGAAGAGCCCGGGGATGTTGGGCAGGTCGATGCCGCCGGTGGCGCCGCCGAGTTTGGTGCTGGCGAGGTCCTGGGCGGCACGAAGAGCCTCGTTGGTGGCCGCGACCACGAGGTCCTGGAGCATCTCGACGTCGTCGGGGTCGACGGCCTCCGGCTTGATGCGCACCTCCTTGACCTCGAGCGAGCCGGTGACGACGACGGTGATGATGCCGCCGCCTGCGCTGGCCTCGACGGTCTCGACGGCCAGCTCTTCCTGGGCCTCCGCCATCTTGCGCTGCATCTCCTGGACCTGCTTCATCATCTTGTTGTACTGGGGGTTCGCCAAAGCGTCCTCCTTAGGAATCGTCGGGCAGCAGCTCGGCGTCGAGCTTGGCCTGCGCGGCACGGATCTGGTCGGTGAAGTCGGGGAGTGGAGCCGTCGGTCTGCTCTGCGCGGGGGCCGGCGCCGCCTCCGGCGCCGCCTCCGGGGCGGCCGCCGGGGAGGCTCCGGAGGCGAGCTCGAAGCGCGCCGTGACGTGGCGTCCGAGGACGCCCTCGACGGCGGCGGCGAGCACGTCGGCGTTGTCGCCCTGCGCCGCGTTGCGCAGGGCGAAGTCGGAAGGCAGGACCACGGTGAGCGTGTCGCCCTCGAGCGCGGCCGGCCGGCCGTCGCGCAGGAGGCCGTAGAGCGGTACCCGCGCTGCCTGGACGCGCTGCAGGACGAGCTCCCAGGCACGCTTGACGCGTTCGAGCGTGAGCTCCTGGGAGGGTTCGGCCGGCGGGGAGCCACCGCCAGCTGCTCCGGTGGTCTGCTCCGGTGGTGACGTCTGCGGGTCGGCCGCGGCTGTGGCGACGGGCGGCGGCGCGGTCGTGGTGGCCGGTCGAGCCGGTTGCTCCTCCGTGGCGGCAGCCCCCTCCCGGGCGGACGGCGGGGCCTCAGCATCCTTGTGTGGCTCGCCATGCGGTGGCGCGACCGGTCGCGCCGCCGCGGGCGTCGCGCCGCCACCCGCCGCCGACTCGAGACGCCGCAGGCGCTCCTCGAGGGCGGCCTCCGTGTGATCGAGATCGGGGCGCGTCACCTTGACGAGCGCGAGTTCGAGCTGCAGTCGCGGGTCGAGGCCGTCGCGGATCTCGCGCTGGGCCTGCCCGAGCGCCTCGATGAAGAAGACCACCTCGCGGGGTGAGACCTGGCCGGCGCGCTGGAGCTGCTCACGAAAGAGCTCGCCGTCGAGCTCGACCGTCTGTCCGAGCGTGCGGAGGGTCGCCTCGTCGCTCGCCGCCTCCCCGAGGTGCTGGAGGAGGAAGAGCTGGCGCAGGTGCCGGACCAGGTCGCGTATGAACTGCACGTAGTCCGTGCCCTCGTTGGCGAGCCGCTGGACGAACTGGAGGGCCTCGGCGGTGCGCCGCTCGGTCACGATGTCGGTGACTTCGAAGAGAAGGTCGCTGCTGGTGACGCCGAGCGCCTCGAGCACGTCCGCGGACGTGATCGTCCCCTCGGCGTAGGTCACGAGCTTGTCCAGCGTGCCGATGGCGTCGCGGAACCCGCCTTGGGAGTGGCGCCCGATGATGTGCAGCGCCTCGTCCTGGATGTCGATGGGTGGGCCGCCGCGCTCATCGTCCGGGCGCGCGTTCTCACGCTCCACGATGCCGGCGAGCAGGCGCACGATGTCGGCCACCTGCGGACGGTGGAAGTCGAACCGCTGGCAGCGCGAGACGATGGTCTCGGGGATCTTGTGTGCCTCGGTCGTGGCGAGAACGAAGATGACGTTGTCCGGGGGCTCCTCGAGCGTCTTGAGCAGCGCGTTGAAGGCCGAATTGGACATCATGTGGACCTCGTCCACGATGTAGACCTTGTGGCGGCCGTCGATGGGCGCGAAGGCGATCGTGTCGCGCAGTTCGCGGACATCCTCGACGCTGTTGTGCGACGCGGCGTCCATCTCGACCACGTCGAGGGACACGCCGTCGGCGATGGCCACGCAGTGGCGGCAGACGCCGCACGGCTGCGCGGAAGGCCGGTCGTGGGTGCCGTCCGCGCCGACGCAGTTGAGCGCCTTGGCGAGGATGCGCGCGGTGCTCGTCTTCCCGGTCCCCCTCGGCCCGGCGAAGATGTACGCGTGCGCCACCTGGCCGGTCTCGACCGCGTTGCGCAACGTACGGGCCACGTGGTCCTGCCCGACGAGCTCGGCGAACGTCTGGGGGCGATACTCGCGGTAGAGGGAGCGCTTCATGGGACGGCTAGTGTACCCCGCAGCGGAGGGAGAAGAATAGCGGCCGCGCACCCGCCGTCGAAGCACGTTCTCCGAGCGTCCTCGTCGTGCGCAAGCTCCGGTCAGGCGACCCTGCGGCACATGGAATGGCCTGCTTACCGCTGCTTCCTCCCGGACCTGACGGGGTTCGCAGGGTTCCATTGCGTAGGACCCGACCTTCAACGCCGCGACACGGCTGACAGCCTCGCGGAACGGCCCCTCGGGCGGGAATTCAGCCCCGCTGTAGCGGATTGCGGGTACAGGGCACCGCTGGCTCCCCGCCTAGCGCGACCGGTCTAGGATGCTACGCCGCGCGGCGGGGAGAAGCAAACGTGCGGCTCCACTCCGCCGAGCTCCGCGGCTTGGTCTACGGCGGCGAGGACGGCTCCCGGGGTGGTGAACTGCGGCAAGTGACCCGCCCCGGGTAGTTCGATGAACTGAGACCCCTGCACGATCGCGTGCAAGCGGCGCGAGGTCGAGGGCGGGACCATGCGGTCGTCAGCGCCGACGACGATCACGAGCGGGACGGCGAGAGACGGGTACAGCGGCTGCAGCGCGCGCAGACCGGCCTCGGCGCTGCGGCGGTCCTCGCCGTCCCCGGCCAGGTTGGCTCTGTCCAGGGCGAGGACGGGGGCGATGCGTTCGTAGTCGGCCGGCACCGGACCGGGCGCGAAGACCCGGCGCAGGGCGGCGTCGACCAGGGGGCGGCCAAGCCGCGAGCGGCCAAGGGCTCCCGTGACGGCGACGATGGTCCGTGAGCGCAGGAGCGCGTTGACCCACGGCGGGCCGCCGAGCGGCAGCACGTAGCCGCCCAGCGTCACCACGGCGGCGACGCTCTCGGGAGCGGCGATCGCCCAGGCGAGCGCTACCGCGGCGCCGAGCGAGTGGCCGATGAGGACCGGCCGCTCGATCCCGAGCCCGGCCGCCGCCGCGTGCAGGACCGACGCTTGCGCTTGCGGCGTCAGGCCGCCGCCCGCGGGGCGGCGGCTGAACCCGGAGCCCGGCCGGTCGAAGGCCGTGACGGTGTACCGCTCCGCCAGCGCGGGGCCGATCGAGAGGAGACAGTCGTAGACGGACCCTTTGGCGCCGTGGATGTACACGACCGGCGGTCCGTCGCCCGAGCGGACGTAGTGAACGCGGGCGCCGCCGGCGGTGATGAAATCTCCCGGCGGCGCGGGCGCGGCGCGCTTGCGTCTGCTGCTCGTGAGCTCCATGCGGTCAGTCTCCGCCACCGCGGCCTGTTGCAAACCAGGTGCCCCCGGCTACAGTGAAGACGTGGACGCACGTCGGTACCTGTTCGCGGGGCTCATCGTCGGCCTCGTGTTGGTCGCGGTCGCAGCGGCCGTGACTCCGGTGGACGCGCCGCGGCCGGTCTCGACCGCCGCGCCGGCCGGCCAGTTCTCCTCGGAGCGCGCGATGGACGCCCTCCGCGTGATCGCCGCCGAACCGCGCCCGATCGGCTCGCAGCGGGCCGTCGTCGTCCGCGACTTCATCTTCGGCCGGCTCCAGGCGCTGGCGCTCTCTCCGCACGTGCAGAGGGCGGAAGTGGTCTCGGCGCGCGAGCCCCGGGTCGCCGGCGTGGTGCACAACGTCGTCGGTCGCCTGCCCGGGAGCGATCCCTCGCGCGCCGTCCTTCTGGTGGCGCACTATGACTCGGTGCCCACGGCGCCGGGCGCCGCGGACGACGGCAGCGGCGTGGCCGCGCTGCTGGAGACGGCACGCGCCCTGCGCTCCGGTCCTCCCCCGCGCAACGACATCATCTTCCTGTTCACCGACGGCGAGGAGCGCGGCCTGATCGGGTCCCAGGCGTTCCTGCGCGACGAGCCGTGGGCGTACGCCGCCGGTGTGGTGCTCAACTTCGACAGTCCCGGCTCGTCGTCGCCCGCGCTCATGTACGAGACGAGCCCGGGCAACGGGCGGCTCATCGCTCACTACCTGGCCGCGGGCGCGACGTACGGCTCGTCCCTCATGTACGAGGTGTCGCGGCGCCAGCCTGTTGTGAGCGATTTCCGCCCGTTCGTCGAAGGCGGCGTTCCCGGGATGACCTTCGGCATGCTGGACGGCCCTGCCTACAACCACACCGCCTACGACTCCCTCGCCGCGTTCGACGAGGCGGGCCTGCAGCACGTGGGGGAGACGGCCCTGACGCTGGCGCGCCGGTTCGGTGACGCCGACCTCTGGAGCCTGCACGCGCGGGATGTCGTCTACTTCAACGCGGTCGCCGGCGTGAGCGTGTCCTACCCGGGATCGTACGTCCTGCCGTTCGCCGTGCTGGCGGTGACGCTCTTCTTCGCCGCCACCGGCGTGGCGATCGGCCGCCGTCTCCTGACGCTGCGCGGGATCGCGTGGGCGGCGCTCGGGACGGGGGCGACCCTCGGAGCGTCGCTCCTCGTCGTCGCTCTCGTCTGGACGATGTACCGGACCGCCTACGAGGAGCGTGCCTGGACGGACACCGGGGTGGTGATCAGCGACGGTTACCGGCTCGGCCTCGTGCTGCTCGCGGCGGCCGTCGTCCTCGGCATCTACGCGGCCCTGCTGCGCCGGCTCCGGGCCTGGGACCTTGCCGTCGTGGCTCTGGCATGGTGGGCCGCCGGAGTCGTCGGCGTGAGCCTGGCCTTTCCCGGCGCCAGCTTCCTGCTCACCTGGCCGCTCGTCGGGGGGTCGCTCGGCCTCGCCGGAGCCGCGCTGGTGGACCGGCAGGCGGGTGGGCGACCGGCGGCCGCCACCGTCGCCCTCGCCGGCGCCGTGCCCGGTCTCGTCCTGATGAGCTCCGCGACTCATCTCCTGCTCATGTCCGCGGGCCTCAAGCAGAGCGTGACCGTGATGGCGGTCTGGCTGCTCGCCGGCCTTCTCATGCTGCCTCTCGCCGTCGTTCTGCGGACCTTCAGGTTCTGGCTGCCGGCTGCACTCGCGGCGGCCGGCGTGGTCGTTCTGTTCGTGGTCGGCTCCACGGTGGCGTTCGACAGCGAGCACCCGAAGTTCACGAGCGTGTACTACCGCAGGACGGCGGACGGGGCGACGGTGTGGCAGAGCGTCGACAGGGTCGACCGCTACACGCGGGGCTTTCTCGGCGATTGGCCGCGGGCGCAGAGAGATGCCGTCTACTTCCCGCAGATGGGGTCGCAGTGGACGCTGGAGGCCGAGGCCCCCCCGTACGGGTTGCAGCCGCCGGAGTTGCGCCTGCGCTCGGACGTGACCGACGGCGACCGGCGCACGGTGCGTGTCCTCGTGCGGTCCGTGCGGGGCGCGGCGGTCGTCAGCCTCCTCGTGCAGACTGTCGTCGGGAACCTCAGCGCGAGCGTCGACGGCCACGAGCTCGGCGGGCGCGACACCACGCTCCTCGACGGGACGAGCGTGCGCTGGTCCTTTGACTTCTATGCGCCGCCGCCCCAGGGGATCGTGGTCACCCTCGACTTCGCGGCGGGGCCGGCCGTGGTGCTGCGCGCCGTCGACCTCGCCTACGGCCTCCCGGCCGGCGCCGCCGGGCGCTACCCGGCTCGGCCGGCCGGTATGCTCCCGGGTCACGTCGGTGACGGGACGATCGCGGAGACCGTCCTGCGGCTGCCGGGCACGACCGCGGGCACCGAGCTCTAGAGCCGGAGGACCAGCTCCCGGAGCTCCGGCTCCTCGCCGGGCCGGACGTCGAACCCGAGGTCTTCGGCGAAGCGCGTCATGCCCGGATTGGCGGCCAGCACGTGACCGCGGATCTCGCGCACGTGCCGGTCGCGGGCCGCCTGGATCAGGGCGTCCATGAGCTTGCTGCCGATGCCCTTGCGCTGGTAGGCGTCGCGCATGACGATCGCGAATTCGCCCTCCTCCACGTTGGCGGTCTCGATCGTGAGCCGCGCGATGCCGATCATCAGCTTCTTCTTCCTGCCCTTGGGCTCGCGGATGGCGGCGAGGGCGATCTCGCGGTCGTAGTCGATGTGGCAGTAGCGCACGAGCATCGACTTGGTGACCTCCTGGATCGGCCCGAAGAAGCGGTACTCGGCGGTCTCGGGGGAGAGCGACTCGATCATGTCGGCCCACAACTGCTCGTCCTCCGGCCTGATCGCACGGACCACGATGTCCTCGTCGCCCGTCGACACGTCCCAGCGGTACTTGCTCGGGTACATCGAGATCATCAGATGCGAGCCGGGCAGGCTGATCTTGCGCACGTCCTTGGGCTCGATCACGATGCGCGCGTCCAGCGCACAGATGCCGTTCGTCCGGACCTGCAACGGGTTGATGTCCATCTCGAGGATCTCGGGGAAGTCCACCAGCAGGTAGCTCATCTTCACCAGCGCCTGCTCGAGCGCCACCATGTCGACGGGGTCCTTGCCCCGGTAGCCGGCGAGCAGCTGGCTGACCTTGGTGCTCTGGATCATCGCCCGCGCGAGGGCCTGGTTGATGGGCGGGAAGTCGACGGCCACGTCGCGGTACAGCTCCACGCCGGTGCCGCCCATGCCGAACATCATCGCAGGGCCGAAGGTCGGATCCTTCTTGGAGCCGAGGATGACTTCGTAGCCGCCGCGGCTCATCGCCTGTACGGAAACACCGATGATCCGTGCGTCGGGCTGCGCGACGTGTACGCGCTCGGTGATCTTGGCGTACTGGTTGGCGGCCTCGGAAGCGGAGCGCACGTTGAGGGCGATGCCTCCCACGTCGCTCTTGTGGGTGATGTCGTGGCTGAGGATCTTGATCGCGACCGGAAAGCCGATCTCCTCGGCCGCTTTGGCGCACTCGGCGGCGCTGCTCGCCACGACGGTCTTCACGGTGGGGATCTGGTAGGCGTCGAGGACGGTCTTGGCCTCCGGCTCGCTGAGGATGCTGCGATCGTCGCGAGCGATCTCGAGGAAGATCTTCTTGACGGTGTCGCGGTCGGGCTCGAAATCCGGCAGGATGTCGGCCGGCGTCTCGTAGAGGTTCCCGAGGTTGCGTGTGTACTGGTACATGTACATGTAGGCGCGAACCGCGTCTTCGGGGGTGTCGAACGTCGGCACGTGGGCGTCACGCAGGATGCGCAGGGCCTCGGCGACCTTGATCTCGCCCATGAACGAGGTGAGCAGGGGCTTGAGCTGGTGGCTCCTCGCAACATCGATGAGGGCTCTGGCCGTGCCGGTGGGATCGCTCATCGCCTGCGGGGTCAGGATGGCGAGCACGCCGTCGCAGTTGGGGTCGTCCATCAGCGCCTGGGCGGCAGTGGCGTAGCGCTGTGCGTCGGCGTCGCCCGCGACGTCGACGGGGTTGCCGCGCGCGGCGAAGTCGGGCAGCGCGGCCTTCAGCTTCTCGTCCGTCTCCGATGACACCTCAGCCAACTCGCCGCTGAGGCCGAGGAGGCGGTCGCTGGCCATGACGCCCGGCCCGCCGGCGTTGGTGACGATCCCGAGGCGCGGGCCACGCGGGCTGGAGACGCGGCTGAGCGCCTCGCTCGCGTCGAACAGATCCTCGATCTCGTCGACGCGCACGACGCCGGCGCGGCGGAAGACGGCGCTGTAGAGCGTGTCGTCGCCGGCGATGGCGCCGGTGTGGCTGGCGGCCGCGAGAGCGCTGCGCGCCGTGCGGCCGCTCTTCACCACGATGATCGGCTTGCTCTTGGCGAAGTGCCGCGCGGCGCTCATGAACTTGCGCGCGTCGGTGATCGACTCGATGTACAGGATGATGCTGCTCGTGTGCGCGTCGGCGCCGAAGTAGTCGATGAGGTCGCCGAAGTCGACGTCGCTCATGGAGCCGACGCTGACGAAGGCGCTGAAGCCGATGTTGTTGGCCGCGGCCCAGTCGAGGATGGCGGTGCCCAGAGCGCCGCTCTGGCTGAAGAACGCGACCCTGCCCGCGGGCGGGATGACGTGGGCGAACGTCGCGTTGAGGTTCATCGCCGGCCGGATGTAGCCGAGGCAGTTGGGGCCGACGATGCGCACGCCGTAGCTCTCGGCGATGGACTTGACCTCGTCCTCGAGCCGTCTGCCTGCCTTGCCGATCTCCTTGAACCCGGAGCTCACGATGACGGCGCCGGCCACGCCGGCCTCGCCGCACTCGCGCATCGTCTGCGGCACGCTCTTGGCCGGCACGGCGATGATGGCGAGGTCGATCTTGCGCGGCACCTGGCTGATGCTCGCGTACGCCTGAATGCCCTGGACGGACTGGGCGGAGACGTTGACCGGGTACACGATGCCCTGATACTCCGCGCCGATCAGGTTGCGCAGGAGGATGTACCCGACGGACCCCTTCTTGTTGCTGGCGCCGATGACGGCGATGCTCTTGGGGTCGAAGAGCTTGTCGAGATTGCGTGTGCTCATCTTCTTGTCCCGTCTCTCGTGGTTGCTCTGTTCCGCCGGCTGGATGCGTCCACGACGGGTCGCGTATGGGCGACCCGAGGGGTGTGCCTGAGCACGAATGCTGGGCCTCGGCGGTGAGTTTGCCCGGCACGATGGCGGTCTGGCTCAGGACTCCGTCGCCAACTCTAGACCGTGCGAGCTCGAGGTTCATCCCGCGATCTGGTTCACGGCGCGGTTCCGGCGCATCGGCGCCGGGTATGACTCCGCAGAACAGTACATCGGCCTCCGGGAGGCGGCATGACTGAGCCCATCTACGCGCAGCGGTACCGCACCAGGCGACGCCTGCCGCCCGGCCGCGCCGAGGCGGCCTACGCCGGCCAGGACGCTCAGGGCCGGCCCGTCGTCGTCACGGTGGTCCGGCCTTTCGACGCCGACGCGTTTCTGCGCACCATGGGCGTGGTCGCCTCGGTCCGGCACCTCGACCTCGCGCCCGTCGTCGACGCCGGGCGCGACGGCGCCGACTGCTTCGTCGTCACCGAGGACGCGGGCGGCGAGGACGTCGCGGCGCTGGCCGCTCGTGGGCCGCTGCCCGTGGCCGACGCGGCCCTCGTTGCGGCGTCCGTCGCCGCCGGGCTCGCGGCCCTGCACGAGCGCGGCGTGGTGCACGGCGGTGTGGACCCCACCACGGTCGTGCGCGGCGACGACGGCGCCGTCAGGCTCACCGGCGCCGGGCTCGCAGGGGCATTCCCTCCGCCGGACCTGCGCCCGGGCACGCCGCCCGACATCGCCCGCTCGCTCAGTCCCGAGGAAGTCACCGGTCGCGCCCCGACGCCCGCATCCGACGTCTACCGGCTCGGGCTCGTGACCTATCTGCTGCTCACGGGCCGCCATGCCTTCGACGGGGCCGACGGGAACATCGTCGCTCAGGAACAGATCGACGGCGTCGTCCAGCCGCCCCAGCTCCTCAATCCCGAGGTCCCGCCGGCGGTCGCTCAGATCGTCGCCCGCGCGCTCGAGAAGGACCCGGGCGCACGCGGTACCGCGGCGCAGTTCCGGGCAGACATCGAGCGCGTCCTCGAGTCGGCCGTGGTCCAGCCGGCGCCCGTCGAGCCGCGCAGCAAGGCGTGGCTCTGGGTCGTCGGCTTGTTCGCCGTCCTCGCGGTCGCCCTGGCGATCGCCTGGGCTGTGGGGGCCTTCGATTCGACCGCCGTGCCGGAGGCCGTCACGGTCCCCGACGTGACCGGCATGACGGAGGCGAAGGCCGGCGCGGTGCTCCAGGAGGCCGGGCTCAAGCCCGGCGAGACCACGGAGGTGCAGCAGGACGGCAGCGTCGCCGGCACCGTTGTGAACCAGACGCCGGCGCCCGGTGAAGAAGTGGACAAGGGCACCGCGGTGGCGCTCGAGGTGGCGGCCGCCGCGTCGCCGTCGCCGCCGCCGAGCGCGGCCGTTCCCGGCGTGGTCGGGCAGACCGAATCCGACGCCGTGGCGACGCTCACCGCGGCCGGCTTCGTCGTGGTCGTGGCAAGGGCCGAGAGCGAGTCGGTGCCTGCCGGTGCGGTCGTGGAACAGAGTCCTGGGGAGGGCGTCATGGCGGAGCCCGGCGCGACGGTGAACCTCGTCGTGTCCACTGGCGCGCCGACGCCCACGCCGACGAGCTCCTCGAGCCCGTGAGCTGAGCTCGCATCCGCGGTACGCGAGCGCGTAGAGATGGGGCGGGCGGCTCTTCCGGCCGCCCGCCCCATCGAACGATCGTGTCTCGTCGAAGCTACTGCTTGTTGGCCTTGAGGTCCTCGACGACGGCCGGATCGGCCAGCGTGGAGGTGTCGCCCAGCGCGTCGAACTCGCCTTCGGCGATCTTGCGCAGAATGCGGCGCATGATCTTGCCGGAGCGGGTCTTCGGGAGGCCGGTCGACGCGAACTGCATCTTGTCCGGTGTGGCGATGGGGCCCACGACCTTGCGCACGTGCACGACCAGTTCCTTCTTGAGGTCGTCGCTCGGCTCGACGCCATCGTTGAGCACGATGTAGGCGTAGATGCCGGTACCCTTGATGGGGTGCGGGTAGCCGACGACGGCGGCCTCGGCCACCTTCGGGTAGCTGACCAGCGCCCCCTCGACGTCCGAGGTGCCGATGCGGTGACCGGAGACGTTGAGGACGTCGTCGATGCGTCCCTTGAGCCAGTGGTCGCCGTCGGCGTCGATGGCGCAGCCGTCACCGGTGGTGAAGTAGCCCTTGAACATCGAGAAGTAGACTTCCTTGAAGCGCTTGCCCTCGACGTCGCCCCACGTACCGCGGATCATGCCCGGCCAGGGAGCGGTGATGACCAGGTGGCCGTCCTCGCCCACGCCGGCGGGCTCGCCCTTGTCGGTGAGCACCGCGGTCTGCACGCCGAAGAACGGCCGGTTGGCGGAGGCGGGCTTGAGGGTCGAGGCGCCCGGCAGCGGTGTGATCATCAGGCCGCCGGTCTCGGTCTGCCACCACGTGTCGCACAGCGGGATGCGACCCTTGCCGATCTTCTCGTAGTACCAGAGCCAGCTGCCGGCGTCGATCGGCTCGCCGACGGAGCCCATCACGCGCAGCGACGGCATGTCGTGCTTGTTCGGCCACTCGTCGCCCTGGCCGATGAGGCTGCGGATGACGGTCGGGGCCGTGTAGAGCGTCGTGGCCTTGTGCTTCTCGACGACCTGCCAGTAGCGATCCGGCTCCGGATAGGTCGGCAGGCCCTCGTACAAGAGCGAGGTGGCGCCGCTGGCCAGGGGGCCGTACACGATGTAGCTGTGGCCCGTGATCCAGCCGATGTCGGCGGTGCAGAAGTGGATGTCGTCGTCGTGCAGGTTGAACACGTACTTGGCGGTGTCGTGCGCGTAGAGCAGGTAGCCGCCCGTACTGTGGAGCACACCCTTGGGCGTCCCCGTGGAGCCGGACGTGTAGAGGATGAAGAGCGGGTGCTCGGCGTCGACCGGCACGGGAGGGCAGTCGGCGGTGATGTCGGCGGCCGCCATCTCCTCGTGGAACCAGACGTCGCGGCCCTCGGTCATGGGCACGTCGCCGTCGATCCGCTTGATGACGATGACCGTCTCGACCGTGGTCTCGCCGCTGACGGCGACGTCGGCGTTGGTCTTGGAAGGGGTGGTCTTGGCGCCGCGGTGGCCCTTGTCGGCGCAGATGAGGACCTTGGCGCCGCAGTTGTCGATGCGCGCCTTGAGGGCCTCGGCGCTGAAGCCGCCGAACACGACCATGTGGATGGCGCCGAGGCGAGCGCAGGCCAGCAGCACGATCGGCAGCTCCGCGATCATCGGCAGGTACACGGCGACACGGTCACCCTTCTTGACGCCGTGCTTCTTGAGGACGTTGGCGAACTTGCTGACCTCGTCCTTGAGCTCGGCGTAGGTGATCGTGCGGGTGTCGCCGGGGTCGCCTTCGAAGATGATGGCGGCCTTGTCGCCCTTGCCGGCCTCGACGTGGCGGTCGACGCAGTTGTAGGACGCGTTGAGCTCGCCGCCCTGGAACCACTTGATGAAGGGCGTGGGGTCGAAGCTCCATTCGAGCGTCGTGTCCCAGTCCTTCGTCCAGACCAGCGCATCCTTGGCGCGCTCGGACCAGTAGCCTTCGGGATCCTCGACGGACCGCTTGTACGCAGCCTCGTACTCTTCCATCGACTTGAAATACGCGGTCTTCGAGAACTCGGGCGACGGTGGGAAAAGCTTGGGCTCGTCAGCCACCCTGTTCACCTCCCATGAACCTTTCACGGTTCGCTTGCTGGATGGTCTCTCCCGCGCTCGCGCCCGGGACACATGCGCGCGGGGGGCTCGTCCGCGGCCGGCGGGCTACCAGGTTTCCGCACGGCGGGACCAGCCAGCGTGGCGTTCACAGTCATCGCTCCAGAGTGCCCTTTGGTCCTGGACCACACGGGCTGGACGACGGCAACGTGCGCCTCGCTCCTTGGGCTTGGCCAATCGCACACACTAGAGAGGAAGGTGGCGAAAAGCAAGCCTCTCGGCGCCGGTTCATCAGGTTGGACGAAAGGGCGCGTCGGGGATGGCAGATGCGGCGACAGCCATCCACGATGTGGTCAGGCGGTCCGGATGGTGGGCGATGTTGGATTTGAACCAACGACCTCCCGCGTGTGAGGCGGGCGCTCTCCCACTGAGCTAATCGCCCACGGGCGCGAGGTGACGGCACACCCCCGCGGGAGGCAGAGGATACCACAGGGCCGACGAGGGGGAAAACGATGGCATGGACGTCTTCGAGCGCATCAAGAAGGGCTACCGCGCCATTGGTCCGGGCGCCTCTCGCGACGTGCTCGCGATGTTCCACCAGGAAGAGCCGGACGCGCCCGAATGGGTGATCGAAGACGTGGGCAACGGCGGGAGCATCCACGCCGCCAGGGAGGTCGTCGCCCTGGATCTCTTCCGTGGCGGGTTGCCGTCGCACTGGGAGATCATCGGCGTCGACGTGCGGATGTGGGACTACTACGAGCGTCGCTCGCGGCTGGTGGTCGCCGGCAGGTTCCGCACGCGGCCGCGAGGCACCTGGGAGGTCATGCCACTGCCGTTCATCCACGTCTGGAGCCTCGGGGGCGAGGAGGTCGAGGGGGTCTTCGACTACCTGGCCGGCATCGAGGTGCGCCGCCGCGGGACGGAGCGGCCGCGGCGGGGTCTCTTCCGGCGGCGAGCCGCCGACCGGGCGTAGGCGCGGTCAGGGGCCGGCGTCCGCAGCGCCGCCGGCCGTCTGCTCCCAGACCAGGCCGAGGCGCTCGGCGAGGCCCCCGTCCTTCCAGTTCCACCACTTGAGCAGCTCAGGGTCGTCGTGCGCGCCGCCGGCGAAGTGCACCGCACAGCGGAACACGTAGAGGACGCAGCGGTCGACGTGAGCGCCGGTCACGCGCTCGAGCTCGTCGTACAACCCCTGCGGGTCGCGGCCGGCGAGGTCCGCCGGCCGGCGGACGCCGAGCCGGCGCAGGTCGGCGGCGATGGAGGGTCCTACGCCGGGGATCCGTTGGAGCTCGCCGCTGAGGCGCACCGGTGGCATGGCCCGAGTGTACTCCCTCCGTGAGACGGCGCCCGGCTCCGACGCTCAGCCGCCGGCAGCCTCTTCAGCGCGCCGCCGCAGCGCTGCAGCCATCTGTTCGAAGCCGTCCTGCGAGGCGCGCATCACTTTGCCCAGGAACGGGAGCAGGATGCCGGTGACCTCCTCGTGCGTCGTGAAACGCGAGGTGCCGCCCGGGCGTTCCTCCACGACGAGGGCATGCCGGCCGTCGAAGAGCCCCGGGACCCAGAGCTGGCCCTTCCAGCGGATCAAGCGCCCGGGCTGCAGGTCGAGGACGCGCGGCTTGAAGCCTACCGCGCGCGTCCCCGGAGCGCGGATCGTGACGTCGAGCCGCCCGCCCACGCGCTGCTCTCCGGCGG
The DNA here is from genome assembly GCA_963699725.1 of uncultured Thermoleophilia bacterium. Lineage (GTDB taxonomy): Bacteria > Actinomycetota > Thermoleophilia > UBA2241 > UBA2241 > CAIXSE01. Next base: position 196,647 of record CAVOVA010000005.1, on the reverse strand, counting down.
CGCGGACGATGAAGGGATTCCACTCGGGGTAGCGGTCGAAGTCGGTGACGATGCTCCACACCAGGTCGGCGGGCGCGTCGATGTCGATGGATGCGTGCAGCGTCTGCATGGTGGCCTCCGTGCCAGTGGTCGTGGCGAGCCTACCCCGGAGGGCGGCCGTCAGAACGCGTGCTCGTGCGCGCCCTGCGAGAGGCGTCGCCGGCGGGGCTTGGCGTCGGGCAGCACGTCCTCCACGCGCCGCCAGAAGGCGGGCCCGTGATTGGGCTCGTGGAGGTGCGCGAGCTCGTGGACGACGACGTAGTCCACCAGGTCGGGCGGCTGCGTGACCAGCTGCCAGTGGAAGCTCACGGTGAGGGTACGGTGGTCGCAGACGCCCCACCGTCGCTTGCCGAGGTCGCGCACCACGACCGTCGCCGGGGCGGCGCCCACGAGCGGCGCGTAGCGGGCGACGGCGGCCTCCACGTAGTCCCGCGCCCGCCCCTCGTACCAGGCGACGACCGCGGCGCGGGCGTCGCCGTCGAGGCCGGACGCGAGCTCGAACCGCTCGCCGTCGAAGGTGATCGGCTGCACCGGGTCGTCGACCAGGGTCAGCCGGTAGTCACGCCCGAGGTAGGGGAGAAGCTCGCCCTCGACGAAGCGTTTGGGCGCCGGAGGCGGTCCCAGCGCCTCGAACTCGGCGAGCTTGCGGCGCACCCACGGCAGCTTGGCACGCACGACCTCTTCCAGCTTGCGGGCCGAGGTCCGCGCGGGCGCCGCGACGACCAGCCCCCCGTCTCGCTTCACGGTGATGCCGACCGTGCGCCGCCGTCGGCTCCAGCGCACGGCGAAGCTGAGGTCGTCCACGGTGAGAGACTCGATGGGAGTGCGGCGCAGGTTCACGGCAGGCATACCCTGGCGCCGCCGGGGCCGGGCGCGCCCCCGGCGCCTGGGTCGCCTCGTGGCGCTGTCGCGCCCGGCTCCGTACGCGACGAGGGCGGCCCCGAAACGGGGCCGCCCTCGTCGCGGCTTCGGCTGCTCCGCGCGGCGTCAGACCTTGCGGACGTTGCTTGCCTGCATCTTGCCGTTCTGGCCTTCGGTGACGTCGAAGGTGACCTTGTCACCCTCGTCGAGGGTACGGAACCCATCGGCCTGGATCTCACGGAAGTGGACGAACAAGTCGTCACCATCTTCACGGGAGATGAAGCCGTACCCCTTGGCCGCGTTGAACCACTTGACGGTGCCTTCTGCCATTTGACGCATCCTTTTCCGCCCCCGAAGGGCTTAAACGAAGCGGCGCGACCCAATGCCGTGTTCCGCTGTGCACGCCGGCGGAGAAGCAAACCGGTCACGCCGCCAACTCTCCGGACCAGAACTGGCCCACGCGCGACACTATATCGCACTCTGTCAAGTAACGCCCGCGAAAAGCGTAGTCAGAGGCTCCTTAGACAGCATTCAGATCGTGACCGCGCCCGGCCACGGTTCTCGCCGTCCGGCGGTCCACAGCGCGTCGACGTAGGCGAGTGCGAAGTGGTTCTGCGCCAGATGGAGCCAGAAAGCGCCGGCGTCGTTGAGGACGAGCGCCCCGTCCTCGCGGCGGGCGAGGCCGGCGAGCTCGATCGCTCGCAGCCAGCGGCGGGCCTTCGCCGTGTCGCCGCCGAGCTCGCCGGCGACCGCCGTCATCGGGATGCGCGTGTCGTAGAAGCGCCAGTACAGCCACCACCAGCCCGCCATGTGTGCGGCGAACGGCATGCGCAGGGCGGTCGGGGAACGATCGGCGGCGAGGGCGTCCATCCACGCCGCGAGGTCGAACGTGTTGAGGACGAAGCCGTCGGGAAGGTGGGAACCTGCTCCCGGGCCGATGCCGAGGTATCCGTCCCGGGTCACCGACGAGTACCGCGGCGTGTCGCCGCGCCGGAGGCTCCACACGGAGACGCGCTCGAAGTCGCGGCGCCTCGCCCAGGCCGCGATCGCGCGGTACTGGGCGTGCCGCGCGGCGACATGCGGCATGACCACGCCCTCGAGGCGCCGGTACTCGCCCACTGTCGTGTACGGGAATGTGAACAGGGGGTACGCGGTGACCTGGTCCGCCCCGAGCGCCGCCGCCCGCTCGAGGTCGGCGACCACCTCTCCGGTCGTCTGTCCGGGGAGCGCGAACATGAGGTCGACGTTGACGCCTGCGAAGCCGCCTCGTGCGAGCAGCGCGAGCGCCTCTGCAGCCGTCTCGGGCGTGTAGCGGCGGCCTACCGCCGCGAGGTGCCGGGCGTGGAACGACTCGATGCCGAGCGAGACGAGCGAGACACCCGCCTCGTGCAGGCGGGCGACGAGGGTGTCGTCCACATCCGAGGGGTTGGTCTCGATGCAGACGTCGCCGGTGACGCGGAAACGGTCTCGCATGCGGGCCACGATGCGGGTGACGCTGTCCAGCGCCAGGGTCGGCGTCCCCCCGCCGATATAGACGCTGGTCACTTCGGCGGGCCCGACGGCGGCCGCCCAGCGGTCGGTCTCCGCCAGGGCGGCGCGCTCGTACGGCGCCACCAGCCCCTGGCGGTAGCGCACCTTGGTGTATGGGCAGTACGGGCACTCGTTGCGACAGAACGGCACGTGGAGATACAGGGAGGTGCGCGCGACTCTGGGTGGGGCCCAGCCGGCGGGAGGCGGCGAGAAGACCCAGCGCTGGCGTGGGCCGACCAGGTGGCGGCGCACTGCCACCGTCGCCGCGCGCGAGATGCCGGTCCCCGGCGCGCTCACCGGTATCGCCCCATCGCGAGGACCGCGCTCGGGCGCAGGCGGAGCGTCTCCACGATTTCGGCGCAAGCCGCGTAGCCGCAGTCCCTGCAGCACCAGTCAGGGGCGCGGCAGCAGATCGACTCGCCGTCCACGTCCGCGACTGCCGCGGCGGGTGTCCGCCGCGCCCAGCGGCCCGAGCGCAGGGCCAGGAGCCCGGCCCGTGAGTTGAGCACCGGCAGGCCGGCGCGCTCGCAGGCGAGCAGCCGGTCGATGACCGGCGCCCGCTCCTCGGCGTCGAGATAGAGCGCGTCGTAGCCGTAGTACGGGGTGTGGAAGTAGAACATGACGCCGATGACGGGGAGCGCCGTGTCACGGACCCATCGGAGGAACGGTTCGATGCCGCCCCGTGTCTTGCGGTCGATCACGTACAGCGCCGCGGTGCGCGGGTGGCCGGGCGTCCGGATCGCGGCCTCGACCTCCGCGAAGTGCTCGCCTCGACGCAGCCGGTACGTCTCCGGCAGGCCGTCGACGCTCACCCAAACGAGGTCGACGGACGACTCGAGGCCGAGGGTGCCGTTGGTATAGAGGTGCACGTGGTAGAACCCCAGGCGCCGGGCAAAGCGCACGGCGTCCTCGACCGTGCGGGCGCCGTCGCGCCACAGCATCGGTTCACCGCCGCTGAAGTACAGCTCGCGGAACCCGCGTGCGTGAGCTCCTTTCAGAAGCGCCTGCAGCGCTTCCCAGGTGAGATCGGGTCGGCCGGCGGCGGGGATGCGGCAGCCGTTGCAGGCGAGATTGCAGCGGTCGGTCAGCGCGACGCCGTAGAACAGAGGGCCGATCTCATGGCGCACGGCCGCCAGCCAAGCGTAACGCGCGTACCGGGCGAGCCTGCCGTCCATGATCCCAGCCCCCTTCGGCGTCGGAAATTCCGCCGCCCGGGGTCAGTATTCCCCGGGGCGGGGCGATGCCTGACGGGTGGCCGGTGGTGGAGCGTTTCGCCCGCCGTGCGCGGTACGCCTCCCAGGATCGCTCCTGGGAGAGCCGAGGCGCGCTCATGGCGAGGGGTCGGCTCCCAATCAGTCTCCGTCCGGCAGTACGCCGGCGGCGGCCAGGGCGCGCAGCGCCTCTTCCGCCGCCGCGTCGGCGGTCGCGGCCGGCGGCAGGTCGAGGTCGGCGCCGAGGTCGCCGCCGGCCTCCATGCCGATGACGAACACCTCGTGCGGCGCGGCGAGCGTACGCAGGCGGTCGAGGTCGAACCGGTCGACGTCGCCGAGCGCCGCCACCAGCACGATGCCGGCATCGGTCATCGCCCAGGCGATCTCGCCGAGGCGGGCCAGGTGCGCTTCGCGGCCGAGGACGTCCTTGTCGTCGCCGAGCTCGGACGCGCTGAGGCAGTACGAGTGCACGCCGCGCTCGAAGACGCGGCGTTCGACGCGTGCCGCGACCGCGTGTGCGTCCTCGCCGGACTCGGCGACGAAGACGACCGCCTTGCCGGCGTGTCCGTAGCGGGCGGCGCGCTGCTCGTCGGTGACGTCGCCGCGCCCGAACGCCCTGCCGGTCTCGCCGCCGGCGGCCGCGTCCGGCAGCGCCTCGAGGGCGATGCCGCAGCCGGCGGTGTCGAAGCCGTGGACGACGACGAAGCGCGAGGTCGGCTCGAGTGTGTCGGCCTGGTCGAAGGCGACGGGCCGCACGGCGCGGAAGATGACTTCGGCCACCATGTGCCGCTCGACCTGTCCGGCGCCGGTCACCGACTCGAGCTCCTGCTCGTCGAGCACGCTGAGCACGGATTCGAGCTCGACGGGCACGCGGGCGGCACCCATGCGCAGCACGTAACGCCGGCCGCGCACGAGCGGCGCCGTGTTCATCCAGAAGACGTTGGCGCGGATGCGGGTGGCGATCAGCGGCTCCGGCTGGTCGGCGCGGACCATGAGCTCGCCGGGCTTGGCGTACACCTGCGTCTCGAGCGTCAGGCCGGCCGCCTGGCCGGCGAAGGCCTCGTCCGGCCGCGGGCCGGAGAGCGCCTCGATCGTCTTCACCGTCGAGTGCTTGCGCGACGGCAGGAAGACGACGTCGTCGCCGGGACGGATGCGGCCTGTCTCGATGGTGCCGACGAAGATGCGCCGGTCGTCGAGCGCTGCGGTGAACTTGTAGACGTCCTGCAGCGGCATGCGGAACGGCCGGTCGAGGTCGTCGTCGAGCTGCGTGAAGTCTTCGACCTGTTCGAGCACGGTCGGGCCGTCATACCATGGCGCTTCGGCGGCGCGCGCCACGATGTTGGCGCCGTCACGCGCGCTGATCGGGATGAAGCTGGTGGGGTGCACGCCCAGGCGGGCGAGGAAGTCGGTGTACTCGCTGGTGATCGCCGCGAACGCGTCCTGGTCCCACTCCAACAGGTCCATCTTGTTGACCAGCACGGAGATCTGACGGATGCCGAGCATCGAGAGGATGTAGCCGTGCCGCTTGGAGTTCTCGCGCACGCCCTCATGGGCGTCGATGACGAGCAGAGCCGCCTGGGCGCGCGAGGCGCCGGTGATCATGTTCTTGAGAAACTCCACGTGGCCCGGGGCGTCGTGGATGATGTAGTGCCGCTGCGGCGTGTTGAAGAAGCAGCGCGCCGTGTCGATGGTGATCCCCTGCGCCTGCTCGTTCTTGAGGGCGTCGAGGAGGAAGGCGTACTCAAAGGGCCGCGCGTTGACCTTGCACATGTTCTTGACCTGCTCGAGCTTTCCGTCCGGCAGGGAGCCGGTGTCTGCCATCAGGCGGCCGATGACGGTGCTCTTGCCGTGGTCGACGTGACCGACGGCGACGATGTCCATGCGCTCGAGGTCGAAGGGCGAGATCTCGGCGCCCGGAGCGGGCGCCGGGCAGCTCGCCGCCTGTGCGGCGGGATCGGTGTCGTAGGTCGGCAGGCTCACATGTACCCCCCGCGGCGCAGCGACTCCAGGCCACCGCCGTCGTCCTTGTCCTGGGCGCGGCCGCTGCGCTCGGCGATGTTGCTGAACTTGCCCGTGCGCAGTTCCTCGATGATGTCGGCCACGTTCTTCGCTTCGGACTGCACCGGGGTCGTGCACGGCTCGCAGCCCAGGGAGCGGCAGCGCATGCCGGTGCCGTCGTCGAAGTAGAGCGACGTCACCGGGATGCTTTCGCGCTCGATGTACTCCCACACGTTGAGCTCGGTCCAGTCGAGCAACGGGTGCACGCGCACGTGCGTCCCAGGCTCGAAGTCGGTCTTGAAGTAGCGCCAGAGCTCGGGCGGCTGGTCGTCGACGTTCCAGTCGTTCTCCACGTCGCGTGGCGAGAAGTAGCGTTCCTTTGAGCGTGAGCCCTCTTCGTCCGCACGCACGCCGACGATGACGCCCGTGTACGGCGAGAGGTCCTCGTCCTCCACCAGACGTCCGAGCGTGTGATCCATGCGCAGGCGCGGCCACTCGCCGGAGAGCGTGTGCTTGAGCGCCAACGTCTTGAGGTTGCGGCAGCAGGTGATGCGGTCGCAGTTGCCGTCGGGGAAGGTCGCCTTCTCCTCGAGCGCCTTGCGGTTCTGCCCGACCACGAGGTTGAGCCGCCACTCCAGCGCCAGCCGGTCACGGTACTCGATCATCTCCGCCATCTTGTAGGCGGTGTCGATGTGCACCAGCGGGATCGGCACGTGGCCGAAGAAGGCCTTGCGCGCGAGGTGGAGCAACACGGTGCTGTCCTTGCCGATCGACCAGAGCATGCACACGTTGCCCAGCGAGCGGTAGGCCTCGCGCAGGATGTGGACGCTCTTGGCCTCGAGAGTGTCGAGCTGGTTCATGCGCCGCTCCCCTGGTGGCTCTGGTGCAGGCCGCACTCGCGGTGCTCCGGGCTCTCCCACCACCAGCGGCCGGCGCGCCAGTCCTCGCCCTCCGCCACGGCGCGAGTGCACGGCGCGCAGCCGATGCTGGGAAAACCCTGGTCGTGCAGCGGGTTGTAGGGGACGTCGTGCGCGCGGACGTAGTCCCACACGCGCGCCTCGTCCCACTCCGCCAGCGGATTGAGCTTGAGGAGCCCTGCGCTGGAGTCCCACTCAGCCGGAGGGACCGTCTCACGCGTCGCGCCCTGCCCGCTGCGCAGGCCGCAGATCCAGGCGTCGAGGCCGACCTGTGCGCGGCGCAGCGGCTTGACCTTGCGCGTCTCGCAGCACTGGTGACGCAGGAACTCGCTGTCGCGGAAGAGGTTGATGCCCCTGGCCGCGACCATCTCCTCGACCTCGCCGGCGTCGGGGCAGTACACGGCGATCGTGAGACCGTAGCGCTTGGTGGTACGGTCGATGAGGTCGTAGATCTCGGGGTACAGGCGGCCGGTGTCGAGCGTGAAGATCGGGATGTCGAGCGCCGCCTCGGCGATCATGTGCGTGAGCGCCTGGTCCTCGACACCGAGCGAGCTGGCGAGAGCCACGCGGCCTGGGTAGCGGGCGGCCGCGTCGGCGAGGATCTCTTCGGCAGTCAGGCCTGCGAGTCGGGCCTGGATGGCGGCCACCGGCTCATCAACGGTCATCGAGTCTCCCTTGTGCGTCGCCGGATACGGCAGAATGCAACTAACTAACGGAACAAATAACCTATACGCATGATAAGCGGGAAACGGCGCCCGTGCAAGCGCGACGCGCGGGCCAGACGCCGCGCCGGCGCGCGTCGCTCCGCGAGGCTACCGCCGCTCAGTCCGTCACGACCACCGACGCGTTCGGATCGAGCGGGTTCGTTCGGACCGCCAGCGAGAACAGGAAGGGGTACTGCGCCTGCAGGTGCTGCAGGTAGTCGATCCACTGCACGCCGAGCAGCGTGTAGGCGCGCTTCACGTCGCCGGCGAGGTGGGCGCGGTCCGTCGGCGGCAATCCCCCGAGATCGCCGCGCACCTGCAGTTCCTCGGCCAGGTGCGTGACCGCCCAGAGCAGATCGGTGAAGGCCTCATGCTCCAGCAGCGCCTGGTTGCCGAGCAGGCCCAGCAGGTACGCCTTCTCGTCGTCGAGGCGCTCGCGCAGCTCGCCGAGGTCGCCGGCGCTGAGCTCGATGACGGGTTTGTGTTCGCGAAAGGCGCGCTTGGCTCGCTCGTAGTCCTTGGCCTTCCAGCTCATCCGCGCCAGGAGGTCTCCCCGCACCTCTCCCAGGTCCGTGTCCAGCTTCGCGACCCGCCCCAGGATGTCGGCGCCGCACTCGCTGAAGAACGCCCCGACGATCATGTTGAGCTTGTTCAGCATGGTCTCGCGGTGGCGTCGCTGCATGAGGCCGTCGAGCAGCATCGAGACGAGCAGCACCTGGATGAACAGGAAGGCGACGTCGTCGACGAGGTAGCGCAGCATCTCGTTGTGCAGCCCGCGAGCGGGGAAGAGCCACCAGCGCGCCGCGTAGACGAGGGTCGCCGCGACGATGAGCGTGACGGCGATCGCGACTTGCCAGCGGCGCAGGCGCATACGAGTCCCTTCGGTCGGAGCGGGTGGCGGCTAGGATACCGGACTCCGCACCTACGTCCTTCCTCACGGATCCGTACAGCTGCACGAAGATCAGCGTCCTGCGCTTCGCGGGGTCGCTTCAGTCCCTCTGCCTGATATCCCTTCTCTGGAAGAGCGGGAACGACACGCCGATCAGGATCGCGGTGATGGCGGCGAGCAGCGCGGCACTGCTCCAGTCCATGCCGTTGCGGAGCGGATCGCTGCCGAGGTAGTAGTGGAAGGGAGAGAGATGCTGCAAACCGGTGAGGTTCTCGTTGACCTCACCGAGCGCGTTGAGGACGTGCATGAAGACGGCGGCGCCGATGGCCACCCACATGGCCACCCTCGTGCGCCCCGTGCCCGCGCCGATGGCGAGCGCCAGGGCGCCGAACAACAGACCGACGAGGATCAGCAGCGCACAGGTCGCGGCGATGTCCACGATGTCCATCCCCAGACCACCCGCCACAGAGCCGAGCGCGACGCCGCCGAAGGTCGCCAGGCCGACGAGAGCACCGAAGAGCACCATCGTCACGGTCTTCTCGGCCAGGACGCGCGACCGGCTGACGGGGTTGGCCAGCAGGAGGCCCATCGTCCGCCTGGACTCCTCGCCCGCCACGGCGCCCGCGCCGATGGCGATGGTCACGACCATGACCACGATCGGAGCCATCATCCCGAACGTCTCGATCTGGTAGTAGCCCTCCGCGGTGCTCAGGTCTCCGCCCCCGAACAGCGCGAGCATCTCCGCGGGAAGCTGGTCTCCCATGGCGAGGGTCTCCTCAGGCATCAGACTGTAGAACGGCCCGAGAACGAAGCCCTGGATGAGGAACACGTACGCCGCCGCGACCAGGAGCATCGTCTGGTACTCGGACGCGGTCTTGAGCCAGATCGACGAGACGCGGGCTGCGCCGGCGAGACGGCCTATGAGCTTGTCGGCCGTCGGGTTCCGGCGGATCCGGTCCAGGATCGCGACACCGGTGGACTGCCCCCTGAGGTCCCGCCGCTCGAGGCCGATGACCGCGGCCCCGGCAAGGAGCGCCGACGCGCCGAGCAAGACTCCGATGTCGCTCCAGGCGATTCCGTTGTACAGAGGAGCGCTGCCGTCGAAGTAGTGCCACGGGAAGATCCTGACCCAGTCCTCGCCCCCCTCGACGAGCGGCAGGAGGCCGACCGCGAAGAAGGAGACGACCATGACGCCGATGGAGACGCCCAGCGCGGCGCCGCGGTTTCCGGTCCACGCGCCGACGAACAGCGCGAGGAATCCGTAGAACAGAGAGTTGGCGAGCAGATGCACGCCGAGCGCCCCCACGTGCATGTCTCCGGTCGAGACACCGAGCAGGGCAGCCGAGAGCAGCGTAGCGCCGGCAAGAGCGGCCACGCTCACCGTCGTGAACAGGGTGAGGGACAGCGCCTTGGAGGTGAGCACGTGACTGCGGCTCTTGGGGTTGCCGAGCAGCAGGCCGAGGGTCCCGGCGCGTTCCTCTCCGGCGATCGACGCGGCCCCCATCGTGAGCGCCATCGCCGCGATGACCATGGCTCCGTAGCTGCCCATGACGACGGCGATGGAGAGCGCGCCGACGTCCATGTCCCCCTGGAGCCCGAGGAGTGAAAGGTAGGCCTCGGGCATGCTGGCGAAGATCTCGATGTCGATGTTCTGGTAGGTCGCCATCGCCACCAGGCCCATGGCCGCCAGACTGGCCATGGCGATCGTCCAGCCTCGCCAGCGATCCCTGGTCGTCTTGAGGAAGACGCTCGTGAGCATCAGACGGCCACCTCCTCGTCCTCGTAGTACGTGAGGAAGATCTCTTCGAGATCGGCGGCATGCGTGCTCAGGTCGATGATGGAATACCGCCCCTCGGCGGCCTTGAGCAGCGCGCCCATGTCACCGCCGAAGGTCATGAGCACGTGGTTGTCCTGAGCTCTCACATCGCGCACGCCGTCGACGGCTTGGAACACCGAGGCTTCCGCCGGCGCGTCGAGCTCGAGCTCGACCTGGCGCATCGCCTTGGCCCGAAGCGCCTGGACGGTCTCCAGCGCGATGAGCTTGCCGTGGCGGATGATGCCGACGCGGTCGGCCACGCGTTGGACCTCGGAGAGGGTGTGACTCGAGAGGAACACCGTGCGCCCTTCTCCGGCGACTTCGCGCATCATCTTCTGCAGCTCACGCTGCACGAGCGGGTCGAGCCCGGTGCTGGGCTCGTCCATGATGAGGACCGCGGGCTTGTTCATGAAGGCCTGGATCAGACCGACCTTCTGGCGATTGCCCGAGGAGAGATCGCCGACCTTTCTGGAAAGGTCCGCGGTGAGGCGCTCGGCGAGAGCGTCGACGAACTCCCAGTCGACACCACCACGCAGGTTGGCGAAGTACGTGATCGTATCCTTGCCGGTAAGGCTCGGATACATGGCCAGGTCACCGGGCAGGTAGCCGAGATCCCTGCGGATCGCGACCGAATCCCTGTGCGTGTCCTTCCCCAGGATCGAAGCCGTACCTCTCGTCGCCCGGATCTCGTCCATCAGCGTCCTGATGGTGGTCGTCTTGCCGGCCCCGTTTGGACCAAGGAAGCCGAACACCTCGCCCGCGTGGATGTCGAGATCCAGATCCACCAGCGCCTCGACGCTGCCGTAGTGCTTGGTGAGACCGTTGGTCTGGATGGTGATGCTGCTCATGAAGCCACTTCCTTCCCCTCATCAGCGACCGCTTCGCCCGTGACGAGGGCGTCTCGCACCAGTTCGAACATCGCGTCCGTCATCGTTCCGTCGTGCATGAGTTCCAGCATCGGCTCGAGATAGGCGCTCGCTTCGGCGGGGCGCTCCAGTGTCTCCGTGACGTCGACACCGAGCAGCCGCTCCAGGTGACGGCCGAGCACCAGGTTGCCGAGCGACCACGTGACCAGAAGCGCCGCGCGAGCGCGTGGGTTGGCCGTGGGCCGCATCATTCCCGACTCGACCATCTGCTCCGAGTAGTCGACGGCGTCGGCGACCAGCTCGTCGACCAGGGCGTCGACCTGGGGAGAGCCGTCAACCAGCACCCGGGACAGGTAGTCGGCTATCGGCGGGCCTTCGGACTGTCGCTTGAGTACGTCCATCGGGTCCATGGCCAGACCCGCCGCCGCGGCATCCTCCTTGATCCGCCGGATGCGGGCGGCGATGCTCTCGTCGCACGCCGAGCGAAGGCCCTCCATGGACCCGAAGTGGTGGATGACGAGAGCTGGGGAGACGCCGGCGATCTCGGCCACGCTTCGCGCCGTCATGGCCGTGGCCCCTCGCTCGGCGACGCAATGGATCGCCGCATCCCGGATGCGCGCCTTGGTCGTGCGGTCGTCTGCTGAAGCTGAACGCATGTACAGGATTCTAAACTGCTGTTCAGGATTCCGCAAGGCGAACCGCGTTGACGATGTCGGGAGGCCCTCCTGGGCGCCGCCCGGCAGCAGCCCCGGCTGGCGGTAGTCGAGAGAGAGCGGCTACCATCAGGCGGGAGGTGGTGGCGTGCGTCGACTCGCCCGCATCATCGTCAGCGTGCTCGTCATCGCCGGGCTCACCGCCGGCGTCTTCGGCTGCGGCCTTGCCGTCCAGTGGCTGCAGCGCCAGGACGGGCTCAACGCCTTGCGCGACCAGCGGCCTCAGGAGCCCGTCGCGTTCTCCGCGCTGAACCGCTACACGCGGGAGGCGGCCGGGGAGGCGTGGTTTCGCCGCTACTTCACCACCATGGTCTTCTCGCAGGAGACCGGCGCAGCCGGCGGCTCGACGGGCGTGGTCGCGAAGTGGGAGCGGCCGCGAGTGGTCATCAAGCTGCTGAACGACGGCGGTCCGGGCGTGGAGAGCTACCTGCGCGGGCTGGTCCGCCGGCTGGACCGCATGCAGGGCGAAGTCCGTTTCGTCGTCGGCGCCGCCGCGCCGCGCATCACCATCAGGTTCCTGCCGCACGACGAGTACGTGCGCAGCCAGGGGAAGAGCAGCGTCGGCAACACCCGTACGCGCTACTACAAGACCTCGCCGGGCATCATCAGCGCCAGGATCACGATCGACGCCGGGACGCCGGGCGGCCGGGACCAGGTCAAGTCCACCCTCATCCACGAGCTCACGCACGCGATCGGCTGCAACGGGCACTTTCGCGCCCCTGAGGACCGCCGCCGCAGCGTCCTCTACGAGTCGAGTCCCCTCACCGCCTGGAGTCAGTCGGACGCCGCGGTGATCCGCATCCTGTACTCGCCCTGGATACGCACGGGCATGACCGCGGCGGAGGCCAGGGGTTCGTTGCGCCGCTACGGGCGCTCAGGAGACTGAAGCCTCCGTCCGGCCTCGCCCCGCAACGGGCCCCGCCCGACGGTCCGACGACTACCTCCACCACCTCTCCGCTGCGGACAAGGCGGACGGATCGTCAACCTCTGTTGCCTCGAGACCCGGCGATGGGGCGTGCCGCCAGGAGAGACACGATCTCCCACGGCGCCCCGCGGCGCGGGCCGTCGTTACTGTCGCGCCAGCAGCATGCGCATCTTCGCCTCGTCGTCCTCGATCAGCCGGCCGCTCACGTCCACGATCACCTTGTGCAGCGTGCCGGAGAACTCCGCCGGCGGCGCGTAGTCGGGGGTCACCGGAGCGCCGGTCGCGCGGCCGCACAGCACGCCGCCTGTGAGACCGAGAGCGAGCGGGGTCGTGACGGGGATCTCCGCGGCGCCTACGAGCTCGCCGTCGATGTAGAGCTGAGCCCGGCCGGCGGAACCCCGGCCCTTCGCCAGATCGGGCGGTGAGGTGGCCTCGAACTCGAAGCGCAGCTCGTGCTCGCCTGCCGGCACCGGATCGGGTGACTCGACGTAGTAGCGTTCCTTGTCCACGTAGTTGTGGCACCACTTCAGCCGTCCGTCCTTCAGGTAGAACGAGTAGCCGCTGTCGATGCCCCCGTGACTGAGCAGCACGCCGTCGGCGCCGCCTTCAGGTATCTGGACGAACGCCGTGATGCTGTGGCTGCGGTTGAGGAGATTGACCGCCGCGTTGGTCGCGACCGACTGCGTGCCGGGATAGTAGGTGTAGGTCGTCCGATCCTTGGCGATCACCGGGCGCTCTTCCGCGAACCGCTGGATGCCCCGGCCGTCGACCGGCAGGACGTTGTACTTCCCGGCCTCCACGTACCACTGTCCGATGAGCTCGATGAGCTTGTCGCGGTGGTCGGCGGCAATGTCGTGGTTCTCGGCGAAGTCCTCATCGACGTGGTAGAGCTCCCAGTGCCCGGCGTCGAGCTCGGTGAGCTTCTCGTGTGGGATCGGTGTGCCGAACGGCATGCCGGCTTCCGCGAACGACGGGCCCGGCCACGGACACACCGCTCGCCACCCGTCCTGGTAGATCGAGCGGTGCCCCATCATCTCGAAGTACTGCGTGCGACGCCTGCTCGGCGTATCCGGGTCCTCGAAGGTGTGCGCGAAGCTCACGCCCTCGAGCGGCGACTGCGTCACGCCTTTGATGCTCGCGGGCGGGTCGATACCGAGCGTGTCGAGCACGGTCGGCACCATGTCGATGGCGTGCGCGTACTGCGTGCGGATCTCGCCTCGTCGCCTGATGCCGGCGGGCCAGCTCACCACGAACGGGTCGCTGATGCCGCCGCGGTAGGTCTCGCGCTTCCAGCGGCGGAACGGAGTATCGCCCGCCCACGTCCAGCCCCACGCGTAGTGGTTGAACGTGGTCGGCGAACCAAGCTCGTCGATGCGGGCGAGGTTCTCCTCGAGCGACTCCGGTACGTTGTTGAAGAAGAGGTTCTCGTTGACCGAGCCGGTCGGCCCGCCTTCCGACGAGGCGCCGTTGTCCGAGATGACCATGATGAGCGTGTTGTCGAGCTCGCCGAGGTCTCTGAGGAAGTCGACGACGCGCCCGATGTGGTAGTCGGTGTGGGTGAGGTAGCCCGCGAAGACCTCCATCATGCGCGCGTAGAGGCGCCGCTCGCCGTCCGAGAGCGAGTCCCATTTCGGCACGTCCGGGTCGTGGCGCGACAGCTCGGCGTCGGCCGGAGCGATCCCGAGCTCCTTCTGGCGCGCGAACGTCTTCTCGCGATACGCGTCCCAGCCGTCGTCGAAGTGGCCGGCGTAGGCGTCCGCCCACTCCTTCGGCACGTGATGCGGGGCGTGTTGGGCGCCGGTCGAGTAGTACAGGAAGAAGGGCTTGTTCGGCGCCACCTGCTTCGCGTCGGCGATGAACGACATGGCGCGGTCCGCGAGGTCTTCGTTGAGCGTGTAGCCCTCTTCGGGACTCTTGGGCGGCTCGACTTGATGGTTGTCGTAGACGAGCTCGGGATAGTACTGGTGGGTCTCGCCGCCGAGGAACCCATAGAAGCGCTCGAAGCCGCGACCGAGCGGCCAGCGGTCGTACGGGCCTGCCGCCGAGATCTGGTCGGCGGCCGTGAGATGCCATTTGCCGAGGGCGTACGTGTTGTAGCCGTGCTGAAGGAGCATCTCGGACAGGAAGCCGTTCTCGAACGGCACGTAGCCGTCGGCGCCGGGGTACCCGGTGGATGCCTCCGTGATGCACGACATGTGGTTCGAGTGGTGGTTGCGGCCGGTCATGATGCAGGTCCGGGTGGGGGAGCACAGGGCCGTCGTATGCATGTTGTTGTAGATGAGGCCCCGGGCCGCGATCGCGTCCAGATTGGGCGTCTTGACCGGGCTCCCGAAGCAGCCGAGCTGCCCGTAGCCGGTGTCGTCGAGCACGATGAACATGACGTTCGGCGCGCCCTCGCGAGCTCGGCGCGGCTGCGGCCACGCAGGCTCGCTGACGTCGAAGGTGCGACCGATGACCCCCGGGAAGGCGGATCCGGGCGGGTACTCACGCAGCGACATGGCGTTCCCCCTCTGTCTGTCGAACGACGGTCTCCACGGCGGTGCAACAGAGGCAGTCCTACCCGCTGGCGGGGCGAACCACCCCGCTCACGCCGTGTCGCCGCACCAGGCAAGACAGCCCCGGCCGCCTGCGCGGCGACCGGGGCTGCGTCATGTCTTGGTGGCGGAGAGGGAGGGATTCGAACCCTCGAGACGCCTAACGACGTCTAACGGTTTTCGAGACCGCCGCATTCAACCGCTCTGCCACCTCTCCATGGGGCGGCGGCGCGCCGCGCGCTCGGGCGCGGGGCCGCGGACCGGTAGTGTAGCACGGTGGCGCGGCGCGCCTCACTCCTGCAGGCGAGCCTGTACGAACGCCCTCACGTGCCCGGGCGTGATGCCGTACTTCTCCCTGAGGTCCTTGAGAGGGAGGCCCAGTTCCTGCGCGCGAACGCCGAAGGTCGCGGAGAATTCCTCGGCCGGGATGCCCGTGGCCTCGGCGACCTCGGCGAGCGTCGTGTAGCCCTTGATCTGCATGACGTCAGGGGAGCCGTCGCCCGAGGAACCACGGTCCCGCGCCATCGCTTCGGCCAGGCCGGGCTGCCGCCAGTCGAACGTCCCGGCGACCGTGGTGACGCCGACGACGGCGACCATCACGGCCGCGACGACGGCGGTGGACGCCAGGGCGGAGGCGCGTCTGCCGCTCGGGGCGGCGACCTCGAGGGCGCCGGCCACGGGGCAGGCGTTGACGCACTCGTTGCACGAGATGCACTCGGCGCTGGTGACCACGTCCTCGGTGGCCACGGTCACGTTCATCATGCAGGCCTGGTCGCAGCGACCGCAGTCGATGCAGGCCCCGGTGTCGCGGCGGATGTTGAGCACGCTGGCGCGCGAGAACAGGGCGAGCAGGGCGCCGGCGGGGCAGAGGTACTTGCAGAAGAAGCGGTCGTAGACCAGCGACCCGGCGAGCGAGATGATGAGGACCACGAAGCCGATGAGGTAGGTGGTGAGGAGGTTGCCGGAGGTGAGATGGGCCCAGGCGACCCACGGGTCATAGGGGCGCAGCACCAGCTCGGCCGCCTGCCAGGTCCAGACGGCGAACACGGCGAGCACGACGTACTTGAGGTAGCGCGCGACGTGGTCGACGCCGCGCGGCACGGCGAAGCGCCGCCCGAAGAGCCTGCGTCCGGCGGCGCCGAAGATCCCCTGCAGGGCGCCGAGCGGGCAGATGATGCCGCAGAACGAGCGCCGGTAGACCAGGGTCATCGCGAGGGTGCCGATCAGGAGGATCAGCGAGCTGGCGGCGGTGTGCCTGAGGAAGCCTTGGCCGGCGAGCAGCGAGTAGAGCGTCTCCAGGCCGCCGAACGGGCAGAGGAAGTCGACGCCCGCCCAGCGGCCGCTGCCCCGTGCCTTCATGTGGGCGGTCACGATGGCGGTCATGCCGATCAGGACCGCTCCGAGGATGATCCACCGCGTCCAGCGTGCCCGCTTGCGGGCGCCCTCGTCCGTCCGTCGTTCCGCCATCGCCCGTCTCCCTCCGCCTGCGTTGCGCCGCCGCCCGCTGCCGACGGCTCCTGCGATCGCGAGCGATTCTAGAGGGAAGTTGTGAAGAGCCTCTGAAGGAGTTCTGCGGAGGTGGTGAAGCGCGGGAGCGAGGTGGCGGAGAGGGAGGGATTCGAACCCTCGAGGCAGGTCATCCCCGCCCACGCGATTTCCAGTCGCGCTCCTTAAGCCAGCTCGGACACCTCTCCGCGGGGCCTCGGGGGTGTGCGCCCCGAGAGTGGACGACCAGTATACGACAGGGCCGGGCGGGTCGTGAGCCCACGCGATCCCGGCGTGCCGGCAAGGGCCGGCGCAGTCGCGCGTCCGCTCAGCCCGCCGGGGTCATTCCCTCGATGAACAGCGCCTCGGCGAGCACGCAGCGCTCGAGCTCCCCGAGGTCGACGCTCTCGTCGGGGGCGTGGATCGCGCAGCGGGGCTCCTCGGGGCCCCAGAGGATGATCTCCGCCTCCGGCAGCGCCTTCAGGAAGGCTGCGACGAGGGGGATCGAGCCGCCCTCGCCGTAGTGCACGACATCCTTGCCGTAGGCGGTGGCCATCGCCGTGGCCGCCACCGCGTAGGCTGGCCCGTCGGTCTGTGCGAGGAAGCCCTCGCCGACGGTGCCCGGCGTGACCGTGGTGCGCACGTGCCAGGGTGCGGCCGCCTCGACGTGCTTCATCACGGCCGCCTGAGCGTCGGCGGGGTCCTGACCGGGCGCGAGGCGCACGCTGATGCGCGCCCGGGCCTTGGGGACGAGCGCATTGGCGGCGCCGTCGACGGCGGGAGCGTCGATGCCGATGACGTTGATCGACGGCCTGCCGTACAGCCTATCGCCGATGCTCCCGCTGCCGATGAGGCCGACGCCGGGCAGGACGCCGGCGTCGGCGCGGTAGGCGCCCTCGTCGTAATCGGCGCCGTCGTAGTCCGCGGTGGCGAGGCCCTCGACGGCGACGTCTCCGGCCTCGTCGTGCAGCGTCGCGATCATGCGCGTGAGCGCGATGAGCGCGTCGGGCGCGGGGCCGCCGAACATGCCGCTGTGCACGGCGCCCTCGAGGGTCGCGACCTCGAGGTCGCAGGCGGCCATGCCGCGCAGCGACGTGGTGAGCGTGGGCACGCCGAGGGCGTAGTTGCCGACGTCGGAGATCACGATCGCGTCGGCCTCGAGCAGCTCGGCGTGCGTCCGCACGAACTCCTCGATGCCTCCCTCGCCGCACTCCTCCTGGCCCTCGACGAGGATCTTGACACCCACCGGGCAGTCCTCGGCGAGTGCGAGGAGCGCGCCGGCATGGATCACGATGCCGCTCTTGTCGTCGGCCGCGCCGCGGCCGTACAGGCGGCCTTCCCGCACGGTCGGCTCGAACGGTGGGCTCGTCCACTGTGACTCCTCACCCGCCGGCTGCACGTCGTAGTGCGCGTACAGCAGGACGGTGGGCGCGCCCGGCTTCGCCGGCCGCTGCCCGAACACCGCCTGCGGCGCGCGCGCCACGTCCATCATGCGCACGTCGGGCAGGCCGGCGGCGCGGAGGAGCTGTGCGACCGCCGCGGCGGTCTGCCGCACCGGCTCGTCCGGGAAGCCGGGGAAGGCGACGCTCGGCAGGCGCACCAGCCGCTCGAGATCGGCGAGCAGGGCGGGCATCAGGGACTTCGTCTTGGTGCGCAGATCGTCGGCGGTCATCGATGGCTCCTCGTGGGTGGGGTCAGGTGTCCCGGCGGCGCTCCGGGGCCGCCGGAAAGGCGCGTGTGGTCGTGCCTGAGACACGCCTAGCGCCGCGCCTGGAAGAACTGCTGCAGGAGGCCCGCCGACTCATCGGCGAGCACACCGCTGGTGATCTCCAGCGTGTGGTTGAGCCGCGCGTCCTGGCAGACGTTGTACAGGGTCCCCGCGGCGCCGGCCTTATCGTCGGTGGCGCCGTAGACCAGATGCGGGATGCGCGCCTGCACGATCGCCCCGGCGCACATCGGGCAGGGCTCGAGGGTCGCGTAGATGACGGTGTTGAGCAGCCGCCAGCTCCCCATGTACGCCGCGGCCTCCTCGATGGCGATCATCTCCGCGTGGGCGACGGGGCTCTTGCGCAGTTCGCGCTCGTTGCCGGCTGCGGCGATCACCTCGCCGTCGAGTACGACGACAGCACCGATGGGTACGTCACCGTGCCCGGCCGCTCGCTCGGCTTGGCGCAGCGCGAGCCGCATGAAGTACTCGTCCTTCAGGAAGTGCGGGCTACTCATGTCCTCATCATCCCCGAATCACCCCGGTGTGAGAACCCTGCCGTCCGGGCCGACGTGCCTCGGCGCCTGGTCAACGAGCGGCCGGACGGCGGGTATAGTAGGCGTGACCGCTACCAACCACCAAGCGCCAGAGGTGAACCCGTTCGATGGACAACTTCTCCCTGCTTCTCATCTTCCTCGGCATCCCGCTCGTCCTGGGTCTGGTCGTGCAGAGCCGGCTCAAGAGCACCTTTGCCAAGAACAGCCGGGTGCCGGTCGTCAGCGGCAAGACCGGCGCGGACGTCGCCCGTGAGATCCTCGATCGCAACGGCCTGCAGGGCGTGCCGGTGCACCCTTCCAAGGCCGGGCCCCTGAGCGATCACTACGACCCACGCAAGCGCGGGGTGTTCCTCTCCGAGCCCGTGTACGCCGGCCGCTCCATCGCCGCCACGGCGGTGGCCGCGCACGAGGTGGGTCACGCGATCCAGCACGCCAGGGGATACGCGCCGATGACGCTCCGCTCCGCGATCTGGCCGGTCGCCTCGTTCGGCTCGCAGGCGTGGTTCTTCATCCTGATGGCCGGGGTGCTCTTCCAGGCGTTCGGGCTGATCCAGTTGGCGCTGCTCGTCTTCGCCGCCGTCATCGTCTTTCAGCTCGTCACGCTGCCGGTGGAGTTCAACGCTTCACACCGGGCGATGGGGCAGATCAGGGAGCTCGGGCTGGTGTCGGACGCGGAGGCCGCGGGCGCCCGCCAGACGCTCACCGCCGCCGCCATGACCTACGTCGCCGGCGCGCTGGCGTCGATCGCCCAGCTGCTCTACTTCCTGGCGATCTTCGGTGGGCGCGACTGACGGGAGCTGCCGCGGCCTAGGGGCGCGGCACGTACTGTGGCGTGAACTGGGCGACGACGTCGGGTCGCCTTCCGACACGCACCACCGTGATCTTCTTGCTCGGCACGCGGTCCGTGCCGTCGTAGCTCAGCGTTCCGGTGACGCCGCGGTAGTGACGTGTGGCCTGCAGCGCATCGCGCACCTTTGCCGGCTTCACCGAGTCGGCGTGCGCAACGGCGGCGGCCACGAGGCCGACGGCGTCGTAGCCGAGGCAGGCGAAGGCATTCTGCGGCGGCCGGCCGTAGGTGGCCAGGAACGACGCGTCGAAGCGGCGCACGGCGGTGTTCGCTGAGCGCATCCCGACGGCGGCGTGGGTCGTGTAGTAGACGTCGCCGCCGGTAGCCTCGGCGGACGCGGTGAGTGAATCGGAGTCGAAGCTGTCGCCTCCCATGATGGGCTGGTGGTAGCCGGCGGCGCGCAACTTGCGCACGATGCGCCCTGCGTCCTGCGGGCCGGTGGCGACGAAGAGAACGTCGGCCTCCGCCGCCGCGGGCGTGCGGTCCAGCAGTGCGGCGACGTCGTCGCCGCCCTCGAGGTCACCGCTGTCATCGCCGTCCCCGTCTTCTCCGCCGTTCGCGCCGCCGCCGAGCTTCCGCGACGCGACGATCGTCCCACCCTGGGTGCGGAAGGACTCCCGGAAGTACTTCGCCAGCAGGCGCGTGTATTCCATCTCTTGGTCGTAGAAGACGACCGCGGTCCTTGCGCCCAGCTCCTCTGCGGCGTACTGGGCGCTCGCCGCGGCCTGGGCGTTGTCACCGAAGCAGGCCAGGAAGAGCCAGGTGGGCACCTGCTCGGGGAGGCGCGGCGACGTGGCGCCGCTGGTCACGAAGGGCACGCCGGCGCCGGCGGCGATCGGGGCGGCGGCGAGGACCTGGTCGGTGTCCGAGAGCCCGACGATCGCGGAGACGCCGGCGGTGACGAGGCTGGCCGCGGCGCGGCTCACCGCGGCGGCGTCGGTCTGGCCGTCGCGCTCCAGAAGTTCGACGCGCCGGCCCATGAGTCCGCCGCGCGCATTGATGCGGTCCACGGCCAGGCGTGCGCCGTCCAGAGACGGTGCATCGAGCGCGGACTGACCGCCCGTGAGGTTGTAGATGGCGCCGATGCGCACGGGCGGCGGCGTCGGCTTGGCCACCGTCGCGGAGCCGCCGCAGGCGGCGACGGCAGCGGCTAGCGGCAGCACGAGCGCGGACACTGCCGCCGCGCGCACGAACGCCGAGGTCCTTCCACGTGTGCTCTCGCGAATCATGGCTCACGTCCCATGGTAGAGCAGCGACGCGGGAGCTTCATCCCGGCGCCCGCGAGGGACGTTCGTCGTGACCTGGAGGCAGGAGCGGGACGTGCGCGAGCGGCCAAACGACGGGGAGGGAGAAGGATGGTGCGCACGGCAGGACTCGAACCTGCGGCCTTCGGTTCCGTAGGGCGGCTCAGGGCGTGATCGGGAGTACCCGCTGATTACCGTTTAGGCTCGTTTTACAGGGGATTTCCGCCGTGGCGTAGCCCCTCACAACCGGCCGCATCCGCATGTCGGCGACCACGGCCTACGGTAAGAGGCGCACTGATTGAAGAGCGTGTGCCTTCGTGTGCTTGTGAGGGTTTGAGGCCTCGGCTCCGGTCGGGGTCTCGGCGCAGAAAGGGGCGATTAGCGGGGGGAAAGAATGGCGCGCGCGGCAGGACTTGAACCTCCCGGAGAGCGACCTCCGGCGCGTTCGTCCGTGATCCCCGCTGACTGATTGGCGCCGCGTTGTCTGAGCGGACAACGCGATCGTGGATGTTGACACGGGCATCCGTCAGGGCGTGTACGTCTCCACGGGCAGCCCGGCGTCCAGCCATGACGTGATGCCGCCGTCCACGTTGTACACCTGTGCGTAGCCGAGCCCCACGAGGATGTCGGAGCCGGTCTGGCTGCGATTGCCGCTGCGGCAGATCACGTAGACCGGCTGGTCAGTCGCGAGCTCCGAGCCGGCAGCGGATTCCAGGTCGCCCAGAGGGATGAGCGCGGCCCCTTCAGGGACGCCCGTCTCGGCCCACTCGACCGGCTCGCGCACGTCCACGATCTGTGCGTCGGCGTTCGAGCCCAGCGCGTCGTAGGCTGTCTGGACGTCCACCGTCTCGTACGTGGCGCCCGTGGCGGCGCCTGTCTCGTCCGGCGACGCGGTCTCCTGGCTCGAGCAGCCGGCGACGGCGAACGCAAGGACCAGGATCAGGATGGCCAGGCTCAGGGGAACGGACCGAGCTCGCATGATGCGGATCTCCTCTGGTTAGCGTGCGGATGTGCATCGGGCACTGTACCCGCGCCGGCCGCACCTCAGGCAGGCCCGGGCAGGCGCTCGAGCCGCCGCTCGGTGATGAAGGCGGCGCAGAGAACGAACGAGCAAGGAGGGGAGGAGTGGTGCGCACGGCAGGACTCGAACCTGCGGCCTTCGGTTCCGTAGACCGACGCTCTGATCCAACTGAGCTACGTGCGCACGCGAACCGAGAGTATACCCGAAACCCTTGACAGGGGACAACGTCTCGGCGTCGCGCTCAGTCCTCTGCGAAGCGCCGCCGCGCCACGAGCTCGTCGTCCTCGTGCTCTCCGGACTCGGCGAAGCCGAGCGACGCGTAGAGCTCGCGGGCTGCCAGGTTGTGTGGCGAGTAGCTGAGCGCAGCAGAAGCGCAGCCCTGCTCGCGGCGCAGCCGCTCGAGCAGGGCGGTGACGGCGGCCCGCCCGTACCCTCGTCGCTGATGCGTGCGACCGATCACCAGGCCGCCGATCCAGCCGCTGCGGTCGTCCGGGTCGACGGCCCACATCACGAAGCCGACGACGGCGCCCCCGGCGGAGATCGCAAGCGGTTGCCACAGCCCGCCGTAGTGGCACAGGCACAGGTATCGGGTGACGGGCGCGACGAACCCGAGTTGGTCCTCGGAAACCCGCAGATCGGCACAGTCGCGCCAGTTCTCGGCGGTCACATCGGTCAGCTCGACGGTGGTGGTCACGGGGCTCCCGGAGGTTTGGAGATGCTGGCGGAGAAGCCGGGATTCGAACCCGGGAAGGAGTTTGACACCCCTTAACCGCTTAGCAGGCGGTTGCCTTCAGCCACTCGGCCACTTCTCCGCGCGGGAGACACACTATACCGCACCGGCCACGGGCTCGAAAGCTGGGGAGCGGCGCCCCGGGCTCATCGCTATGATGGTCGTACAAGCGACCGGTCGGCGTGGGGCAGAGGGGGTCTGGAGTGGATATCGCGGGCGTGGATCCGGTGGTCGTCGCTGCGGTCGAGCGTGAGACGAGCGAACTGCTCAGCAGGCTTATCCAGATCGACACCAGCAATCCGCCCGGGGACGAGACGCGTGTCGCCGAGTTCATGGCCGCGTGGTTCCGGGAGCGCGGCCTGCGCGGCGAGATCGTCGGCGAACCGCCGGAGCGGCGCAGCTTCGTGTTGCGGCTCGAGGGCGACCGGCCCGGGCCGTCGCTCCTGCTCCTCGCCCACGAGGACGTCGTTCCGGCCAATGCGGCCGACTGGCAGGTGTCGCCGTTCTCGGGGCTCATCAAGGACGGCTACGTGTGGGGCCGCGGCGCGGTGGACATCAAGAACCTCGTAGCCGCGCACGCAGTCGCCACGGCGCGCGTCGCCGCCTCCGGCGCCGGCTTTGCCGGCTCGCTCGTCTACGCCTGCACCGCCGACGAGGAGGAGGGCTCTGTCGGCGGCGCCCGCTGGCTGGTGAAGCACCGCCCCGACCTCATCCGCACGGACTACGTGATCAACGAGGGCGGCGGCCACTTCCTCGAGCGCGGTGGCCGCCGCGTCTACCTCCTCGAGAGCGGGGAGAAGGGCACCGCGCAGTTCCGCCTGACCGTGCGCGGCGAGGCCGGTCACGCCTCTGTGCCGCTGCGGCACGGCAACGCCGTCGTCGCCGCGGCGCGCGTCGTCGAGGCGCTGGCGACGCACGAGCTGCCGATCGTCATCGACGGGTCGTCGGAGGAGCTCGTGCGCCTGCTCGTCGACTCCCCCGCGCTGCGCGCTCGCCTTCGCGACCCCGCCGCGGCGCGCGAGGCGCTCATCGACCTGGCGCGCCGCGACGTCCAGCTGGCCGACATGATCGAACCGCTGTACGGCTTCGCCTTCTCGCCGACCATCGTCACCAGCAACAGCGCCGCGGTGAACGTGTATCCGACCGTGGTCCAGGTCAGTGTGGACTGCCGCATGCTGGCCGGCCGCGACGAGAACGAGGTCCTGAGCGAGGTGCGCGCCGCGCTCGACGGCGTCGAGGCCGATTGGGACCTCGAATGGGTCGGTCCCGTCGTGCGCGGCAACGCCTCGCCCTACCCGTCGCCGCTCGCGGACGCGATCCGCACGACGCTCGAGCGCCATATCCCCGGCGCGGAGCTGGCCAACAGCCACTCCGTCGGCTTCACGGACTCCAACTGGTTCCGCGCCGCGTACCCTGAGACGGTGGCCTACAACTTCGCCCCGCACCTGGTCGAGGGGTACGACGAGGTCACGCCGCGGTATCACAACGTGGACGAGCGCATCCTGATCCGCGACCTCGCCTTTCAGGCGCTGTTCGCGGAGCGGGTGGCGTTGGAAGTGCTCCGCTGAAGCTTCACGTGATGAGCCTGAATCAGGCTCTCGGCCTGACTCAGGCGATGGGCCAGTCCACCTCGGTGAGCAACTCGCTCTCGGGGACCTCGCCGGGGTCGTTGAGGTAGATCTCGCGCGCCTTGCCGGCGGGGCGGCGGCCGTTGTCGGTCATCCACTTCTGCATGGCGGTGTAGGCCTTGCCGACCTCGCGGTACGGGCCGACGTGCGTCGTGGTGGCCACGCGGCCGCCGGGGATCTCCTCCAGCTCGACGCCTTCACCGCCGGCCGCGCCCGGGACCACCGGCATGCAGATGACGATCTCGAACGCGTCGCCGCAGTCCTCCGGATACAGGATGAACGGCGGCCCCGCCCCCTGGGCGCCGGTCTTGGCGGCGTGCTCCATGAGCACGCCGAACCCGGCGCCGATCCTCTCCGCGATCGTCGGCATGGTGACCGTGACGCGGTGCGTCAGCGCCTGCTGCGGCGCCAGCTCCTTCTCGCTGACTTCATAGTCCATGGCAGTCCTCCGTCGGGCGCGGGGCAACGGCGTGCGTCCCGCGACGTATCGCGCGGGGCGCTCGGACAGGCTATCGCGCACCCGCATCCACGACGAGCGTTTGTGGCGTCAAGCCTCGCGCACTGGATGGCGCAACACGGTCTTGAGCCGCGCGGGCGCGCTGCGGCGAGGATCGCCCAGGTAGATCTCGTGGTGGCGACCCCGAAGCTGGTAGCCCTGCTCGGCGACGAAGGCGTGCAGCTGCTCGATCGTCGGCGCTTCTCCGGCGTAGGGGCCGAGATGCATGATCTGGGCGGCGAGGCCCTCGGCGAAGCGCTCGAGCCTGACGGGGGATGCCGCCGGCAGTTCCCGCCGCCGCGCCGCGGCGTCCGCGGCGGCGGCGACCTCCGCGGCCGTCACCGCATCCGGAACGGCGATCATCATCGTCCACTTCCACGTGTCGCGGTCGCGCAGCAGTCCCTCCATGGTCGGCGCGTTGTCGTCGACCCACCAGAGCCCCTCGAGCGGCCCGACCTTGAAGTCTCGTTCGGGGTCTGTCTTCTTGAGCGTGAACTTGAGCGTGTAGGCGACGCCGTAGAGCGCGTCGACCGTCTGTTGATACACCTCGGAGGTGCTCGGGTCGCCGCGCCCGTCGGCCATCAGGAAGCCGAGCTCCGGCACCTCCACGATGGAGGGGTGCCGGGGCGACGGTGAGTAGAGTGGCTTGAGCTCCTTGACCAGGTCGACCGGCGTCATGACGGTCGCTGCGCCAGTACGATCCCCACGCTGGCGACCATGATGGCCACCTGGATGGAGATCCCCCAGCCGGGCCCGGACCTGCCGTGGGGGAAGCTCTCCCAGTGGCTGGGGAAGAACTTGCGCGCGTGCTCGCCGCGCATGACGGCGATCAGCACGTCCCAGTCCGGGGCGCCGGAGACGAGGCCCATGAAGGCGATCCACCACGGGTAACCGAGCAGCAGCCACGCGCCCAGGAACGCGGCGAGCGAGGCGAGGAAGTCGCACCAGCCGTAGATCACCGGGTGCCGGGAGACGGTGTAGTCCCAATGGGGGATGAGGTCCATGAGCACGTGCGCGAGGACCACGAGGATGAGGATGAGCCACCAGGGTCCGCCGAGGGCGGTGGCGATGCCGAGACCGGCGAGGACGTGTGTCGTGACCCACATGATGGGAGCCTACGGCATCGGGCGCCGCACGCGCCAGGGTCCGCCGTGCCGTCGCGACGTGCTGCGGGACCGGTCGGCGGGCGGGCTGTCGTTCAGGCCAGGCAGGCGATATCCTCGCGCACCATCGCCGCGACGGCAGCAGCGGCTTCGTCCACCTCCGGGGTGAGCTCGTCGGGCCGTGGCCGGACGTCGCCGACCTGCACCGCGTACACGACGACGTCCGGGTCGGCGCCGGAGAGCCGGGCGTTCGCCACGAGGTGCGGCACGCCCATCCCGTGGATGTTGTTCGAGCGCAGGGCGACCGCGCCGGCTTCGTCGGGGCCGAAGCGAAAGACCTGACCGGGTTCGGCGCCCTTGTCGGCTGCGTCCAGGGCGTCGACGACGATGACCGCCGGGGACTCCCGGAAGTGCCCGATGAGCCCCAGGCCGGCGGTCTCGCCGAGGACGGCGTCGATGCCGGGGCCGAAGGCGTCGGGGATGTGGCGGCCGACGCCGGCGGCGATGGGACCGCCGTCTTCCGGCGTGACGTCGTGGCCGGCGTCGGCGAGCAGCCGTCTGACGACGGCGACGCCGACGCCGTCGTCGCCCATCAGCGTGTTGCCGACGCCGACGACCGTGAGACGGCGGCGGGCCACACGCGCGACGCCGTCTCCACTCGAGATGCCATCGGCCGGCGCCAGATCAGCCGCCCTTCCCGGTCGCCGTCCCCGGCACGTCCTTCGCCGCCGCCTTCTTCTCGAGCAGGCGCCGGTCGCGCACGTCGACGCACTCCATGCGCACCGGACGCCCTTCCTTCCAGAAGAACATCAGCGGGAGCTCCCAGGGCGCCTCGACGGCGACGATGTAGATGTGCACCGTCGTGATGACGATGAACATCCACATGGCCACGTAGTGCATCTGGCGGATCGCCATGGTGCCGCCGAACACGTAGATCACGGGCTCGAAGAACGGCTGCGTGACGTGCCACATCGCAAGACCGGTGAACGCGTCGAGGGCGATCGCGAACAGCAAGGCGCCGTAGGCCAGCTTCTGCAGCGGGTTGTACTTGGCCGTACACGGGTGCGTCTTCCGCAGGAAGAGGTAGTACGCGACCATCGGCCAGAACGTGCCCCGGTTCTCCTTCTGTGGGAAGAAGAAGTGCCAGTCCCTGATCCTCTTGCCGCCGCCCACGTCGGTGGAGCCGCGGCCGAAGAACCCCCAGTACACGCGGAAGATCCCCGTGCCGACGAGGAAGAAGGCGGCGAACAGGTGCACGTAGCGCACCGAGTGGAAGCTCCAGTCGGTGAACGGGTTGTGGATCCAGAAGCCCGTGAGGATCAGCACGAACAGGGCGACGATGTGGATCCAGTGGGTGATGACGGTGCTGAGCGGGTGCTCCGCCCTCGAGGTCTTCTTGGCCATCGTCCGTCACCCGCCTTCAGCGGACCCGGAACTCGAGGACCTTGTTGCTCGTCGGCTCAATCACGTGAACCGCACAAGCCATTCAGGGGTCGAAGGTGTGGACCAGCCTCAGTATCTCGAGCGGCTGGGCGACGTCCGCCACCGGCAGGCCGACCAGCGCCTCTTCGACGGGCCCTCTCACCCCCTTGTCGTCGCGCGGCGAGAAGTTCCAGTTGCTTGCCGGGACGGCCGCGAAGGAGCCGATCTTGCCGTTCTCGATACGCACGTAGTGACAGAGCGCGCCGCGCGGCGCGTCCCAGCCCCCATGGCCTTCTCCCGAATCCGGGACCTCCGGCATCGAGTTCACGGCGGTGTCGCCGGCGGCCAGGTTCGCGAGCAGGTCGTCGGCCCAGCGCTGGGCGTTGTCCATGTTGATCTTGAGCTTGAGGACGCGGGCGACGATGCGGCCGAGCGCCGAGATCAGGATCTCGGGGTGGCCGGCCGCGCCGACCGCGGCGAGTGTGCTGTCGACCAGCTGTAGGGCCTGCGGCCGCCCGGCGGTGTAGGCCATCAGCATCTGGGCGAGCGGGCCGACCTCCATCGGCGCCTCCTGGGCGCCGTAGCGTACGGCCTGCGTCCAGTCGTACTTGTCGTTCGGCAGCTTCGCGCCGTCGATGGGGGCCAGCTCCACGTACTCCTGCGGTTCCTGGCCCACGTCGAGCGGATGCTTGCCGCCGCCGAGCGAGTCGGGGTAGAAGGAGGACTTCGTGTACATCCGCGTCTCGTTCGGGTCGACCTCCTCCGGGACGAGCCTGCCGCCGAAGATGCCGCCGCGCGGGAAGACGCGGTCATAGGGGTCCTGGCTCTTCTCGTCGAGGACGCCCCAGCTGAGGAAGTTGCCCACGCCCCGCCCTACGGTCGCGAGGTCCATGTAGTAGGGAGCGATCGCGAGCAGGTCGGGGACGACGACGGTGTCGACGAAGCCGGCCACCGTCTCCATGCGCTGCTTGTACGAGATCACGTCCTCGAGCCGTGGGAGCTGGGTGCAACCGCCCGGGGCGTAGTTCATGATCATCGGATACTTGCCGCCGAGGAAGACGCCGCCGGCGTCGTTGGCGATCTGCTGCATCTCGATGGACTGCAAGTAGTGCGCCGTGAGCTCGAGGTCGAGGTCCGGCGGCAGCTTGTAGCCCGGGTTGTCCCAGTACATGTTGGCGAGGAAGCCGAGTTGCCCCGAGGCGACGAAGGCCTTGACCTGGTCCTGCACGGCCTTGAGCGTCGGCGTCGTCGGCTTGGCGCGCAGCGCGTTCGGCACGTTGACGTAGTCGAACGCGTTCAGGATGTAGAACCACAGGATGTGGTCGTAGGCGAGTTGACTGGCCTCCATCATGTTGCGGATGAGGCGCGTGTTGTCGTCCATCTTCTCGACGCCCATCGCCATCTCGGTGGCCCGCACCCCGTTCCACCCGTGGGGAGTGGGGCAGACGCCGCAGATGCGCATGGTGTAGTGCCAGATCTCGCGAGGGTCGCGGTCCTTCATGAAGATCTCGAAGCCGCGGAAGAGCGTGCAGGTGTTCCAGGCGTCGGTGACCTTGCCGTCCTCCACCACGCACGTCACGCGCAGGTGCCCCTCGATGCGGGTGATCGGGTCGATCACCACCTTCGTCTTCGCCATCACTCACCCCCCTCGTCGACCGGTGCGTCCGTCGTGGGCGCCGCCGATCCGGCCGCCGCGACGGCCGCCGACTCGTCTGCCGCTCCGTTGACGACGCCCTCCGGCTTGTCCATCGGGCCGCCGCCGCCGAGCCGACCGGTCACGGCGGAGCCGACCAGGTGCGCGCCGATCGCCGCGGCGGTGGCGCCGACGAGGATCGCGGTGAACGTCTTGTCGGAGACGCCGCCGATACCGGGGGCGTCGATGTTCGGCGTCGGCGAGTAGAACGGCGCCATCGTGTCCCAGAACTTGGGCTCGGAGCAGCCGATGCAGGGGCCGACCTTGACGCACCAGCTCTGGTGGCCGTTCCAGCGGGTGACGGGGCACGGCGCGTAGCTGACCGGCCCCTTGCAGCCCATCTTGAACCAGCACCACTCGTCGGCGCAGTGCTCGTCACCGAACGCCTCGATGTACTCGCCGTTCTCGAAGTGGGCGCGGCGCTCGCAGTTGTCGTGGACGAGCTCGCCGTAGAGGAACTTGGGGCGCCCGACGGCGTCGAGCTCGGGCAGTTTGTCGTACACCAGGACGTAGGTGAGCGCCGCCAGCAGGTCTTCGGCGTTGCCGGGGCAGCGCGGCATATTGATGACGACCGGGTCGGCGACGCCGGCGTCCTCCTCGAGGAAGGCGGCGAGGCCCTTGGCGCCCGTCGGATTCGGCAGCGCCGCCTGGACGCCGCCGTAGCATGCGCACGTGCCGATGGCCATGGTCGCCCTGGCTCTGGCGAACGTCTCCTTGGCGATGTCCATGGAGGTCTTCCCGTGGACGGTCATCGCGCCGGGGAGCTTGGTCGCGATGGCGCCCTCGGCCACCCAGTAGAAGTCGCCGGCGGCGATCGTGTCGCGGAAGCTCTTCTCCGCCTCGTCGCCCGACGGCGCCATGACGGCCTCGTGGTAATTCAGCGAGATCTGCTGCAGGATCAAGGTCGCCACCTGGGGCGTGCGACTCTGCAGCAGGTTGACCGAACAGCCGAGGCACTCCTGGAAATCGGACCAGATGACGTTGGGTCGGGCGCCGATCTTCTCGAGCGCCTGGGCGACGTCGGCGGCGCCGGCCTCCCCAAGGCCGATCAGCGCCGCCAGCCCGCCGCAGATCTTGAGGAAGTCCCGCCGGGTCACCCCCGGGAATGCCGACAGTCCCTGCATGGGCGCGCCTCCCGTGATCGTCAACCGGACCACGTCGCCCGCCCACGCCGGGGCGGCGGCGTTGCGGGCAGCGTACTCCACGGTTGGCGGATTGCAATGCTCTCCTCCCATTGAGACGTTGGGGGGATAGCTACGCGTGGCATGGGGTACTATGGGCACAGCGAACGGGAGGAGGGAACCTTTTTGAGAAAGATCATCTTCATCATGCTGCTGATCCTCGTCGGTGTCGGCGCCTTCTTCGCTTGGAAGATGCTGAAGGGCGACGGCGGCTGCTGCGGTTGGGGCGGCGACAACACCGACCCCTGGAGCAGCTACACCCCGCCGGCCGATGAGACGCCCGCGGACACGCCTGCGGATACCCCCGCGACCTGATCGAGCTTGCGCAGACGGCGCCGGGAGGCGAGGCAGAAGCCTCGTCGCCTCCCGGCGCCGTCGTGCGTACGGTCTCAGTCGCCCAGGCCCCGCCCTCCGCGCTGCCTCTCGCTGTGGGCTACCTGCGTCGCTCGTCGCGTCTTCATCTTGCCTCGGCGCCAATCACGCCTGCGCCCGAACCACTGCTCTGAGCTGCTTCGGGGTCGGCGTCGGTGAGGGATCGTCGCAGAGCTCGCCTTCGAGCACGTGTCGCACCTCGTCATCCGGCAGCAGTCTGGCCGATGCGACGCATCCCAGGTCCCACGCCGTCAAACGGCCTTGGGCGTCGGGCGTCTGACATCGGCGCGCCCTCCGCGGGCGAGGCACTGGACATCTTGGCAGTGGGGTCGCGGGACCGGCTCGGCGCAGTCGATGTCTGCGTACGCGTCCAGTCGTAGGACGGCCGGCAGGCATATGCGGCATTGGGTCGGCTGCTGCGGCAGGACGCCGAACTCGAAGTAGTCCCAGAGCGAGTCCAGGTGAGGGACGACCTCGCCAAGGCGGGATGACGTCTTTCGACTCATGTCTGCTCCGTGTTCACGGTCGCCCGGCGGCGAGCCGTGGTGGTCGCGAGATGGGACGAGCGGCGGAAATCCAGAATCTGCCCGGTCACAGGGCCCCTCCCCTTTGCGCCGATCCAGTGTCCTACTCTGAGTGTCACTCGTCCGTGCGACATCCAAACGATGTCTCCCGAGAGTGGTTCGCTGATACGGCCGGACTCCTCCACCCGGCGTCAAGCCCGCCGCGGCGACCGTTTGCCCGTGCCGGCGTGAGAGACCCCCGAGGCCGTTGATCGCGGACGCCGCCGCCGCCGCGGGGTGGTGCTCCTCTGTCCTGGCCCGCGTCCAGGGTGGACCCCCGCCACGCGGTCGGCGACGGACCACCACCGCCAGGCCGATACGTCGCAGCCGCGCATCGCGTGAGCAGCGGAAGGCGGCCTGCCTGTCGTCGCTCGATGCAGTCAGCCCGCCGGCCGTCAGCCTGACCGGTCACCGTCCCCGGGACTTCGCCCACATGCAAGGAACGTCCGGTCACGCCGGACCGTAGGCGAGGACCGACCGGCCTGCAAGGGTGAAGATCGGGCGACGCGACGGCCAAGATCGCGCGCCCAGTCCGCGTCGGGCCCTCACATCGAGGGGCGCCGAGACCTCGGCGGCGGATAGACGTACCGGGCGATCGTGGCCGTCAGGACCTGAATTGAATGAGCAACAGCCCGACGATGGCGATGCAGATCGCTGCGAGTGCCCCCGCGATGCCGAGGTCTGCGGAGTCCGCCCAAGGATCCGCGTTGTAGGCGACGTAGTATCCCGCGGCGGCGCCGAGGAGCCCAAGCCCAGCCAAGACCGCGCCGACCTTTCGCACAAGTCCCCTCCGCACATCGCCTGTCAACGTCGACGCTACCTCTCGGTCATAGCGGTGCTGTGAAGTTGCCGTGAAGGATTGCGAACAGCGGACAGGAGATCCCGCGGGCCGTCGAGTGACCGGCCGCCGTTTCGGGGACTTCGTCCGGGCACAAAGGTGGTTCGTGCATGACGGTTCCGGCGTGTCGCCCGGCCCCGGTCGGCCTTCGGGGCGGACGGAGGAGCCGCGTTCGTCCCGGCCTTGAGCGATGACGTCCAGGCAGCACCATTGGAGCCGCAGCAGATCGGCCCGTCTCGGAGCCCTTCAATCGGGACGGTCGTCTGGTCTCCGGGCTTTCCGCGCGAACTTTTCGAGGCTGTCGGGGTGCACGAGCAGTCGGCTGCTGTCCATGTACGTCACGGCTGGCAGCTCGCCGGTCGCAATCAGGTCGAGGACCTCGTCGACGGAGATGCCGAGCCGCTTGGCAGCCTGGCGTGGGCCGCACCAGTCAGGCTTCTCACGCATCAACGCTCCTCCCGTCCAGATCGTGCAGATGACGGCGGTCGGGTTCACCGCGCTCCACTCCTGTTGTGAATCGTACCCCAGGAGGGCTTGAGCATGCGGGGGAGCAGGCGGGTGACCGGCGAGACCGTCACAAGCGACAGCCGGGGGTCACAGAAGGCAGCCAGGACCGCCGTCGAGGGACCGCACGCGCTCTGCCCGTGCTGATCCTGCGAGCCCGGCATGCTGCTCCCACGAGCCCAGCATGCTGGCTCAAGGCCGATTCGTGCCGGTCCTGGGAGGTGGGGTGGGGGATGATGGGTGGGCTGCTTGTGTCTCTGATCCCGGCTCGCCGTTCACTCCCGTTGCCGGCGACGACTGGTCGGCTCGATCACGTCTACTGCGCCGACAACGCCTGGCGATTGCCGACGGAGCACATGTGGTGGACAATCTTCCCGCACGACCCCTGGAGCGGATGATCCATCCCCTGGGGGTCGTCGCTCTGTCGCGATGCCTCGCAGGGACAGCAGCCGTGCGCAGTTTCAGTCCCGCAGCTCGGGATGAGGTCCGCGGCAGGTCCACCAGCCGTCGACAGGCACGCGCCGACCGTGACGAGACCGCCGCGGCCGTCCCCGAGCAGCACGCGGAGGCTGTCGCCTCTGCCGTTGGCCGACACGACGTCAGGTCTGCCGTCGCCGCTGAAGTCATCGACGGCGAGTGCGACCGGGCCGGGGCCACTCGGGAAGCGCCTGGCGGGCGCGAACGACAGGCCACTCGTCGCGGCGGCGCCCAATCTGAACACCAGAGGGACGCAGCAGGGGGCGAACTGTGCCCGTGATCATCGCCGGCTGTGGATGACGGCGCATGGGGTCACTGGTCGGCGCATCGCCCTGTCTTCCATCTACTCATCGTGCCCGGCGCGGGTAGTCCGAATGGTCGTTGCCGCCCGCATCGTTGGGTTGGCGAACGGCGCTGTCACCACGTGGATCCGGTGATCGCTCGCCGGCGTCGAAAGCGGGCGAGCCGCCCCACGACGCGCAGGGTGACCGAGTTCCGTGTACGTGAGCGACGTTCCCGTGTCGAGGCACGGACGCGATGAGGTCGAGCGGGTCATACGCCAGTGGCGGAGGGGGTGGGATTCGAACCCACGAACGAGTCGCCCCGTTGGCGGTTTTCAAGACCGCTGCCTTCGACCTCTCGGCCACCCCTCCGGCACGGGTCAGTGTAGCAATCGCCGCGGCTGGCCGCTCGTCCCTGCGTCTGCCATACTCTGCGGCCATGAACGCGCTCCTCATCGGTTGCTCAGACGGTCGCATCTCCGCGAGGCTTGAAGCCCTGCTGCGCGAGGTCGAAGCCCCCGACGCCAACAGGCTCCTGGTGCCGGGAGGGCCGCTTCCGCTGACGCGACCCGGCGCCGAGCGGCGGGTGGCGCTCGACTGCATCCGCGAGATCGTGGACGTCCACGACGTGCGCGTCATCTACCTGGTCTCGCACCAGGAGTGTGCCGCCTACGAGCGCGCCCTCGGCGGCCTCGGCTTCGACCAGAAGGAGCTGCTCGAGCGCGATCTGCGCCGTGTCAAGACGCTGCTCGAGACCAACTTCCCAGGCGTGGACGTTCGCTCCTACGTGATCCCGTGGCGAGAGGACGGCGAGGGCCCCGCCTACGGACCTGCCGCGCCCGTCGACTGACCCCGGCCGCCGCCGGCTGCCCTTCTGCGATGACCGCGACGCCCCCCCCACACGAGCCCGCCGACCAACCCGCCGCTCCGCTGGAGGCGGACTCGTCGTCACAGCCGGGGTCATCGGCGGAGACCGCCACGTCACCGGATCCCGGCGGTTGGGCGCCGTCCTCGGGCGAGCCGCCGGCCGTCGAGACCGACGTCTTGCGGCCGGCCTCGCGCGACGCGCGCTGGGGCCGCTTCGTCGCCGGCGCGCTCGTCGGGGCGGCCGTCCTCGTCGCCGCGGTCGTCGGTTTCAATCTGCTCACCGACCCCTGGGGCGTGTTCGGCGTGGGCATCTTCCCGCCGCGCGTCAACCAGGACCGCTCCACCAAAGCCGACCTGCTCACCGGGCTCGAGCAGCCGCCTGAGCTCGTGCTCTACGGCTCGTCGCGCGCCTGGACGGTAGAGGCGGCGCGCGTGGAGCAGGCCACCGGCCTGCGGACCTTCAACGCCGCCGTCACCGCCGGCCGGCCGGCCGACGCCTACGTGTTCACCGAGGTCGTGCATCACACCTGGCCTGAGGCGACGCCAGACTACCTCTGGCTGCTCGACGTGGAGGCGTTCCTGCGCGGACCGCTGCCGCCGTCGCTGCTGGCCGAGTCGCGCTTCAGCCGCTACTTGCCCTGGCGGGCCAAGGCGGCGGCGCAGCTCGACGAGCTCGGCTGGCTCGCGTCCTGGAAGGGCCTGGATGCTTCCTGGGCGGTGTGGCGACAGCATCCGACGTGGGAGAAGGTCCGCGCCACCTGGCTCAAGCGCATCGCCGCCGACGGGACCGTGAAGACGCCGCCGTCGAGCGAGGCGAAGACGACGCCGAAGCGGCTCGAGAAGTGGAGTGACGAGACGGTCGCGCAGTATCGGTCGTTCGTCCGCCTCGACCCCGATGCCGAGACCTATGTGGAGAAGACGCTGGCGCTGTTCGACTCGTGGGGAGGCGCCGGGGTGGTGGTGCTCACGCCGACGCAGCCGGAGGTGCTCTCGGCGGTGGAGAAGGCGGGCTGGCGCGCGCGTCACGCCCAGGTCATGCGGCTGCTCTGGCAGTTGCAGAGGGACTACGACTTCGCCGTCGTCGACATGACGAGCGTGACGGCGTTCGACGGCGACCCCGGTGGGTTCTTCGACGCCACCCACATGACGCGGGAGAACCAGCGCAAGATGATCGACGCCGTGCTCTCCACGGCCGGCGACCGGCTGCGCTAGGCGCCGATCACGTCCTTGCCCAGGAGCGGCCGCAGCACCTCCGGCACGGCGATGCCGCCGTCGGCCTGCTGGTAGTTCTCCATGATGGCGATGAGGTGGCGGCCGGTCACGCCGGTGCCGTTCAGCGTGTGCACGAAGCGCGGCCCCTTCTCGGTCCGGAAGCGGGTGTTGAGCCGCCGCGCCTGGTAGTCCGTGCAGTTGCTGCAACTGGTGAGCTCCCGGTAACGCTGCTGGCCCGGGAGCCAGGCCTCGCAGTCGAACTTCTGCGCCGCCGGGGCGCCGAGGTCGCCGGCGGCGATGTTCACCACCTGGTAGGGGATGCCGAGGCCCTGCAGGATCGCCTCCTCGGCCGAGAGGATCACCAGGTGCTCGGTCTCGCTCTGCTCGGGCGCGCAGAAGCTGAACATCTCGACCTTGTCGAACTGGTGCACGCGCAGGATGCCGCGCGTGTCACGGCCGGCGGCGCCGGCCTCGCGGCGGAAGCAGGTCGAGTAGCCGGCGTAACGGATCGGGAAGGCCGCCTCGTCGAGGAACTCCTCCATGTGCATCGCCGCGAGCGGGACCTCGCTGG
Organism: uncultured Thermoleophilia bacterium; assembly: GCA_963699725.1. Taxonomy (GTDB): domain Bacteria; phylum Actinomycetota; class Thermoleophilia; order UBA2241; family UBA2241; genus CAIXSE01. Next base: position 160,847 of record CAVOVA010000005.1, on the reverse strand, counting down.
TGCCGACCAGGCAGTCGCCGTCCACCGTCTCGTAGACCTGGGCGCGGTCGGTGGGGAAGAAGCCGGTGCCGTACATGGCCTCTTCGCGCACCAGTACGGGGGGGATCACCGGGCGAAAGCCCTTGGACTGGATGACGTCGAGGGCGTAGCGCACGAGGGCGAACTGCAGCATCACGAGATCGCCCTTGAGATAGGCGAAGCGCGAGCCGCTCACCTTTGCGGCCCGCTCCATGTCGATGAGGCCGAGGGCCAGCCCCAGATCGAGGTGGTCCTTGGGTTCGAAGTCGAACTCACGTGGCGTGCCGACCGTGCGCAGCACGACGGAGTCCTCTTCGCCGCCGTCGGGGACGCCCGGCAACGGGATGTTGGGCAGCTCGAGGAGCATGGCGCCGAGGCGCTCCTCCGTCTCGGCGAGCGCCGCCTCGCGCTCCTTGATCTCGTCGCCGAGCTTGCGCATGGCGGCGATCGCCTCGTCGGCGTCGCCGCCGGCCTTCTTGACGGCGGCGATCTCATCGCTCACCCGCTTGCGCTCGGCGCGCCGGGTCTCGACCTCGGTGAGCAGCTGCCTGCGCCGCGCCTCGACCGCGAGGAACTCGTCCAGTGACGAGGTGGGGTCGCCCCGCCGTTCCAGGGCCCTGCGGACCTCGTCCGGGTTGGCGCGCACCATCTTCACGTCGAGCATCGTCACTCCTCGCGGTCGTGTCGTTCGGTGGCGCCCATGGTATCGCACCGGTCGGTCTCCCGGCCCACGTGGCGGCCGCGCCGGCGCGCGATCCGCTCGACCCCTCTCGCGCGCCCGTGCTACCCTGCCGATACTGAGCGACACCACGCACCGTAGCGCCACGGAGGGAGCAGGTCTATGCGTCAGGTCACCCAGCGTCGTCCCCGTCACCGGATCCTCGCGCTCGTGCTGCCGGCCGTCGCCATCTGTCTGCTGGCGCTCGCAGCGCCCGCGATGGCTGCGTCGCCGGCACCGGAGGCTGATTCCGCGTCTCCGGACGGCCTCCGCGGCCGCTTCGTCGGCGGCGGTCGAAGCGTCGCCCGCAGCCGCCGACGCGTCTGCCGTCCCCGCTCTCGAGCCGGCCGTCCTCACCTGCGACCTCTCGCGCGCCGCGCTGGTCTTCGGCGGCACGGTCACCGTGACCGGTGTGCTGACGCCCGCGGCCGAGGCCCAGGAGGTCGTGGTCACCATCGGCGGCGCCGAGGCCGGCCGGGCGTTCACCGACGCGGCGGGCGCGTATGCGCTCACGCTGACGCCGCGGCGCAACGGCAGCGTCGCCGCGAGCCTGGCCGCCGACCCCTCCGTCGTCAGCGAGCCCCAGCCTCTCAAGGTCAAGCCCAAGGTCCGCGTCTCGCACGGCGCCCTCATCCCGTTCCTGAAGTCCCGGTTCGTCGTCAGGGTGGCTCCCTCGGCCTACGCGGGCGTCGTGACGGTCAAGGTCACGCATCGCGGGGTCGTGGCCGGCCGCTATCGTGCCCGCGTGCGCAGCGGCCGCGCCGTCCTGCAGATGCCGCTTCGCGGCATCGACGGCTTCACCCTCACGTTCACGCTGGCCGCGAACAACGGTCTGGCCGCGCGCTCGTTCCAGAAGAAGGTCGCGGTCAGGGCGCGCACGCTGGCGGTCGGCTCCAGCGGCCTCCACGTGAAGGGCATGCTCACCGGCCTGCGCCGGCTGGCGATCCGCATCCCCGGCATGGGTAGTCGCTTCACCACGCAGGTCAAGGATTCCGTGATGGCCTTCCAGAAGGCCTATCGCCTCCCGCGCACGTACGTCTTCAACACTGCGAACTGGCGCAAGCTTGACCGCGCCAAGATCATCAGACCGCGCTACTCCAGCCCGGCGACGCACATCGAGGTCGACAAGCGCCGGCAGATCCTCATGGTCGTCAAGAACGGCAAGGTCCACGGGCTCATCTGCGTCTCCACCGGGGCCACCGGCAACACGCCGGAGGGGACCTTCCGCATCCGCACGAAGTACCCGTACACGACCTCCGGATTCGGCGGCATCCTGGTGCGTACCATGGGCTTCGTCGGCAACTTCGCCATCCACGGGTACGCACCCGTGCCGCCGTACCCCGCCAGCCATGGCTGCGTGCGCGAGCCGATCTGGGTCTGCGCCTGGGTCTACGGCCAGTCGTGGGTCGGCGAGAGGCTCTACGTCTACCACTGAGGAGGTCGCCGCGCGGACGTAGGGCGTCGCGCGCCGGACCAGCGCGCCGCCCGGGACCGCTGGGGCGGTCAGCGCGCCGGGCTCTCCGGCCGGTCCGCCGCCACCCGTTGCAGTACGGCGAGGCCGGCGGCCAGCGTGGTCCCGGCCTCGTCGTCACGAGCGGGAGTGAACGACGCCATCGTGACACCGGCGAGCGCGAACCGCTCGCGTACGAGGTCGATGGCCTCGAGCAGCTGACCCGCGGAGAGGCCGTGCGGCGAGGGAAACGTGACCCCGGGTGCGGCCGCCGGGTCGAGCACGTCGATATCGACGTGCAGGTGTGCCGGCGGCGACCCCTCCTGCCCCCGGTCGGTCGCCGCGGCGCGTTCTTCGGCCAGCGCGTCGAGCGCGGGCGCGAGCGCCTCGGCCGGTCCCCGGCCACACAGCTCGCGCCCCTTCACCACGCGCACGTCCGACGCCGCGAGCGACGCCTCCTCCTCGCGGTCGAACTCGCGGCCGCCGGCGTGCACCACGGCGGCCTCATCGAGCGCGCTCAAGCCGAGCACGCTCGCGATGTTCTCGCGATACGCGCGCCCGCAGAGCATCGCGAGCGGCATGCCGTCGAGATAGCCGGTCTCGGTGGTGGATGGAGTGTTGAAGTCGCCGTGTGCATCCAGCCAGACGAGAGCGGTCTCGGCGGCATCGCTGCGCTGCAGCCCGGCGCGCACGCCGACGGCGGCGTTGCAGTTGCCGGCCACGACCAGCGGGAGCGAATCGGCATGGACCGCCTCCTCGACGACGGCGGCGAGCGCGTCGTCGACGGCCAGGACCGCCTGAAGCTCGTCGACGAAGGGCGCCTCGCGCCGCACGGTCACGACTTCGACCTCATGGCCGCGGGCCCGCAGCGCCTCCGCGGCCCCGGCCTTGAGGTACGCGCCCGGCCCGCGCCCGCTGCCGACATCGGCGCGGCCCAGATCGTAGGGGACGGCGATGAGCGAGATCCGCACGTCGCCCCTCAGTCCGGGGACGCCGGCAGGCGCTTCTCGAGCGCCAGCATCTCGGCATCGTCGGCCTCGCCGATGAAGCCGTGGCCGCGGTAGAGGTGCAGCGACGGAGCATCCGCGGCCGGGACGAAGGCGATGAGCCGGGTGAGGTGCCGGTCGATGGCCAGCCCTTCCGCCCAGTCGAGCAGCTGGTTGGCCACTCCGCGGGCCTCGAATCCCGGGTTGACGCAGATGCAGCGCACGGCCAGCGCATCCTCGTCGGTCTCGAGAGCGACGAAACCGGCAGGCTCGTTGCCGGCAGCCGCGACGTAGACGTCGGCCCGTTCGATCAGATTCACGACTTCCCCTGTGTGATAGCGCTCCGGGTGCCCGGCCCCCTCGGCGAGCGGGTGCAGGGTCTCCTCGGCCAGCAGCACCAGCATCCCGCGGTCGTTCCGATCCGCCGCGCGTATCTCACACTTGATGCGTTCCATCATCACCTCCGACGGATGTGGTTTGCAGACGCTTCTCCGTGCACGCGAGCTCGGCCGCGGTCATCGACGGGATGACGCCCGCCCTCGCCAGGAGCCACAGACGGCCGAGGACCGTCGCGACCGACGCGAGCGCGAACAGGTGGAAGTGCTGCATCGCGGTCACGCAGCGGACGAAGAAGGACGTCCCGGTCGCGTGCTGTTTCGTCTGCTCCACCATGCGGTCTTCCTCCCGCCGTGGGCGAGTGGCCTATGCCGGGTACGAGCCCAGGACCTTGAGCCACGGCAGCTTGCAGGCAAGGCACTTGATCGCCTGCGCCACCGGCGCATCCTCGACGCTGCCGTCGACGTCGATGAAGAAGACGTAGTGCCCCAGAGCCTGCTTTGACGGCCGCGACTCCACCTTGCTCATGTTGACGTGCCGGTAGGCGAACTCGCTGAGGATGAGAAGGAGACTCCCCGGCTCGTCCTTGTCGATGCCGCACACGAGGCTCGTCTTGTAGGGCGCGTCGAGATCCTGTGGCGCCGGCTCGCGCGCGACGAAGACGAAGCGCGTGCGGTTGTCTTCGGCGTCCTCGATGTCCTCGGCGGCGATGTGGCACTCGTACATCTCGGCGGCGAGCCGCGTGCCGACGGCCGCCCACGGCCGGTCCACGCGGCTCACGCGGCGTACGGCCTCGGCGGTGGAGTCCGTCGGCTCGTGCTCGACGTTGCCGAGGTTCTCGCGGATGAACTCGCGGCACTGTCCGTAGGCGTGCGGGATGCTGATCACCTTGGTGATCTCCTGGAGGCTGATGGCCGACCGGGTGATCAGCATCTGGTGCACGGGGTGCGTGACCTCGCGCACGATCTGCAGGTCTTCGAAGCCCCAGGCGAGGCTGTCCAGCGTCACCGGCACCGAGCCCTCGAGAGCGTTCTCGATGGCGACGATCCCGAGCGGGACCTCGCCGCTCTGGACGGCGCGCAGCACGTCGCGGATCGAGGGATAGGGAAACGGATTCAGGCCGGTCTCGGGCATGTTGGCGAGGAGCGCCTCCTCGGTGAAGGTGCCCTCGGGTCCGAGAAACGCCACCCTGTCGGTGCCCTGTGCCACGCCGGCCACTCCTCTCCATCGGCTGGTTCGCTGGTAGTCGCTAGGCTATCAGACCGCGCCGCGCTCGCGGCCCGCGTGGAAGGGCCGTGGGCCAGCATCCTCGTGGGGCGAGAGGACGGACGGCATCGGGGACGCGCGGCGAGGTCCGGCGGCGGGGGCGATGGATGATGCCCGCGCGGCGCGCGAGCCGGACCGTCCGAGCGGTCCGCCGGGGCTCAGTCCCGGGGAGGCCGCTCGGGCGGCGGGTCCCACGTGAAGTCGTCTGCGTCGTCGGGCGCCGGCTCTTCGGCCGGCGCGCCGGGCGAGCTGCCGGGCTCGACGGCCTCGCGCAGAGCGTCGAAGGCCGCGGCCGCCTCCGCCGGTACCGCCGGTTGGGCGGCTGCGGGCTCGTCGTTCGGAGTCCCTTCGCCGCTCAGACCCTCGAGCGGCGCGCTCTCGGGCATGGGGGCCCGCGCCGCGCGCGGGCCCTCTTCGCCGGCACGGAGTGGCCTCGGGACGGCGGCAGTGACGGCCTTGACCTCCTCGGGCGAGAGGTCGCGGTCGGCGACGCCCTCCTGGAGGTGTTTGACGTAGATGCGCGCGAAGTCCCTGGCGGCGATCGCGCTGAAGACGACGCCGGAGCGGTACTGGTCGAGCAGCGCGAACGAGGCGCTCTGCTCGCCGCCGGCGTCGCGGAAGGCGTCGTAGCGGATGATGGCGCGATTGGTGAGCGCGTGGTCGAGGTGCCGCTTCTGATCGTCGAGCTGGTCGGTGAGGATCTCGACGGCCTCGCGCAGGTTGCGCACCTGCGCGTCCAGGCCGTTCACGTGCGAGACGATGTCGCGCTCCTCGTGGTGACCAAGGACGACGGTCTGGGCGCGGCGCAGGCGCCGAACGCGGACCGTGAGCACCGCCACGAGGACGAGCAGCGCCAGAGAGAGGGCGGCGCCCGCCAGCGCCATGAAGGGGGCGATGTCGCGCAGGGTCTGCATGCGACCAGACTACTTGAGCTGCAGCACGAGTTTGAACTGGGCGCTGTTGTTGGTCTCCACGCGCTCGCCCTCGACGGGACCGGCGACCACCTTGAGCGTGCTCACCTTGCTCAGCGCCTCCTCGGGGATCGCGAACCCGGAGATCGTGACCTGCTGGGTCTTCCCCGCGGCGATGGTGGCGATGGACGCCTCCTTCTTGATCGGGTCCCCCCCGGGCACGGTCAGCGTGGCCGTGACCTGGACGTCCTTCTCGGCGACGCTGCCCTGGTTCTGGACACTTGCGACGAACGCGAGGTCCGGGGACGCCGGGACGTCGGTCGTCTTGCCCTTCGCCAGTTTGACGCTTCCGGAGCTGCCTTGGGCGGTCACTCCGAGGAGCGCGACGCCGTGGATGCCGGAGAGCTTGGAGGACTTGCCCACGCTGTCGAGGGCGGTCGCCACGACGCCGGGGTCGAGGGCCTTCCACGTGAGGTAGTACGTCGAGGTGGGCACGGCCACGTCGCTGACGCCGTCCTCGCTCATGGTGGTTCGCGCCGGCAGGTAGACCAGATCCATGTAGTAGGCGTCCGGACCGCTGAAGTAGCCGTCGAGGGCGGCGATCTTGCCGGGACCGACCTTCTTGTTGGCGATGGCTCCGAGCATCGCCGTCCGCAACAGCCGGAAGCCGCTGGCGCGCACCTTCATGCCCGTGGCGAACACCGTCTGCTCGTCCTCGAGGGTGCCCGGTGGTTCGAGTCGCCCGGCGCGCACGGCGATCTCGTTCTGACGGTCCGCGAGTTCACCCAGCCTGGCGACGAGCTCCTTGCGCGAGAGCTTGGCCGGGTCCTTCATGATCGTGGTCAGCTGCTTGCCCAGGGATTGTGAGTCGCTGATCGCCACGGCGACGCCCTCGAAGTAGCTGCGGTAGGTGTCCACCTTGCGGTTGTGCTGGCAGCTGCGTGCCCACCAGGCCAGCCCGAAGACGACGATGAAGAGGAGGAGCGCGAGGATCGCGAGACGCTGGATGCGGGTGCGGCGGCGGTCGGGGCGGCGGCGAGGCGGGGGCGCCGAGGGCGGGCCGCCTGGGTCGGCCGGCGCCCGGCTGGTCTCGTCGTCGAAGAAATCCACGCCGCGGACCCCCCGTTCCTCGAGCGCTTGGTGGGCGAGGGGGGACTTGAACCCCCACGAGCGTAAGCTCACTAGACCCTGAACCTAGCGCGTCTGCCAATTCCGCCACTCGCCCAGCTCTTACAGGGTTCGGATTGTACCATACCGAATACCCAGCAAACGCAGGACGCGAAGCGAGTCCCCATGTCCGTCGCCGCCCAGAGAACCGCTCCCTATTACGCAGATTGGCGCGACCGCTATGAGCTGGTCGGCCGGATCGGCAGCGGCGGCTTCGCCGAGGTCTACGAGGCCTTCGACGTCACGCTGGACGAGCCTGTGGCCCTCAAGATCGTCGCCGACGGGCGCTCGATGAACGCGCGCATCCTCCGTGAGGTCGAGGCGGCCGCGGCGCTCTCCCACCCCAACATCGTCGCGCTGTACGACTGGTTCGCGGACGGCGAGAGCAGCGTCCTCGTGTGGGAGCTCGTGCGCGGCGAGTCCCTGGACAAGCTCGACGAGGTGCTCGGCGACGGGGACGTCGTGGCCGTGGGCATCGAACTCCTGGAAGCCCTCGCCTACGCCCACAGCCAGGGCATCGTGCACCGCGACGTCAAGCCGCAGAACGTGATGCTGAGCGACGAGGGGCACGTCAAGGTGATGGACTTCGGCATCGCTCACGTCATGGACTCTGACACGCTGACCGGCGACGGGGACGTCATCGGCACCGTCGCCTATATGTCGCCCGAGCAGGCGGCCGGACGCCGCGTCCAGCCGCCCAGCGACGTCTACTCCGCCGGCATGGTCCTGTACGAGTTGCTCGCCGGGGCTCACCCGCTGCGCGGGGACACCCCGGCGGAGACGCTCTCCAACGTGGCAGCGGCGCGGCTGCCATCGCTCGCCGCGCTGCGGCCGGAGCTGCCCGACGACCTCGTCGCCCTGATCGACGCCGCCTGCGCGGGACGACCGGCCGACCGTCCCACGGCGGCCTACCTCAGCGATGCGCTCGATGAGCTGTTGCGCAGCGGCCGCCTGCAGGCCCGGCGTCTCCAGAAGGCGCAGCGGCTCGTCCGGCCGCTCGGCAAGGTCGGGGAGATCGTCGAACGGGCCGGCGGCGCGGCGCTCTCGGCCGTCTCCGCCGGCGTCGTGCTCGGTGCGCTGCCCGCCTACCCGCAGAGCTGGACGATGCCCCTCGTCGCGGTCAGCGCCGCCGTCTGGGCGGTCGTGCCGCAGGCGGGACTCGCGTGGCTTCTCGGCATGCTCGCCTTCCCGGTCTTCAACGTCTCCCTCAGTCTGGGCGCCGCCTACCTGGTCTTCGCCGTGGCGCTCTTCCTGCTGACGCGCGCGCGGCCGGTCACCGCCTTGTGGCCGGTGCTCGCCCTCGTGCTTGCGCCGCTGTACCTGACGCTGCTGGCGCCGGCGGCAGCAGCCCTTCTGGGTCGCGTGCGCGGCCCACTCACTGCCGCCTGGGCCGGCGCCGGCACGGTGGTCTACCTGCTGCTGACGAGGGCGCCGCGTGGCCCCTTCACGCTCGAGCAGCCGCGCTGGCGCCTGAGCGAGGGGCTCGCCGCGGCCGGCGATCCCTTCACCGCCGCGGGCCGCCTGCTCGTCCATCTGCTGGCGACGCCGACGCTGCTGCAGGCCGGCCTCTGGGCGGCGCTGGCGGCGGCGTTGGGCTACGCCCTGACGCGCCGACGCCTCGAGGTGCGCCTGTGGATATGGTCCGTCGCGTTCGCCGTCACGTTCGCCGTCTACCGCATCGTCCCGGTCGTGGTCTGGGACTTCCCGGCGAGCCTGTGGCCCCTCGTCTGGAGTGTGGCGCTGCCCGCCGCCGTGATACTCTTGCCGCTGGTCCTGACGACGGGAGAAGCGCCGGAGGAAGGCGACGATGGGGATCTTCAGGAAGGCGAATAGCAAGCTCGAGGGACTCGTCGAAGGCGGCTTCGGGCGCGCGTTCAAGTCGAGCGTCCAGCCCGTCGAGCTGGCGCATAAACTCGCCAAGGAGATGGGCGACCAGAAGACGGTCGGCGTCTCCAACGTGTACGTTCCCAACGAGTTCGACGTCTACCTCGGCAAGGACGACTACGACCACCTCGTCTCGTTCGAGGACTCGCTCAAGGTCGAGCTCTCCAACTACGTGACGGCGTTCGCGCGGCGCGAGGGCTGGACGCTCGTCGCGCCGCCGCGCATCGACCTGCACTGCGACGAGGACCTCCGTGTCGGCGAGTTCGGCATCGCCACGCGTACCGTGAGCGCGCCCGATGAGGCGCCGAACGCGGCTGCCGCCGTCGCGCCGCCGGCCGCCTCCGTCGCCCCCGGCCCGGGGATCGAGCAGACCGTGCTCTATCAGGAGCCGGTCGCGGCCGCCGCGCCGGCCGCCGCGCCTGCCCGCACCTCTTCTGCGCGCGCCGTTCTGCGCGGCCGCCAGGGCGACTACACCCTGAGCGAGGCGGTCACGGTCATCGGCCGCAGCCGCCGCTGCGGCATCGTCCTCACCGACCCCAACGTCTCGCGCCAGCACGCCGAGATCCGCCGTCAGGACGACGGCTTCATGCTGCTGGACCTCGGCTCCACCAACGGCACCCGCGTCAACCGGCGCGACGTCAAGCAGGTCGTGCTGCAGCACGGCGACCGCATCGAGTTCGGCACCACGGATTTTCTGTTCGAGAGGCAGCCCTGACCGGGAGGCGCCGGTGACCACGGCGCCGGCCGCCTCCGCGGGCGCGCGGCGCGGGAGAGTCCCATGATCGACATCGTCCTGCTCGTCCTGAAGATCGGCATCCTCGTCCTGCTCTACCTGTTCATCTGGCAGGTCGTGAAGACGGCCGTGCAGAACGTGCGCGGCGGCGGCGCTGCCGCTCCCGCCGCGGCGGCCCCGGACGTGGTGTTGCCGGCCGGCGACCGCCTCTCGCCCGTCTTCACGCCGGCCGAGCGTGAGCAGCGCCGCGAGGATCGCGACGTCGAGCGCACCATGGACGGCCAGAAGATGGACTTCTCGGCGCACATCAATCCGCGGCTCGTCGTGGAGCAGAGCCCGATCATCCCCGTCGGCGTCATCTTCCCGCTCGAGGGGTGGATCAACGTCGGCCGCGCCGCGACCAGCGACATCGTGCTCGACGAGCAGTTCGTCTCGACCACGCATGCTCGCCTCGTGCCTCGCGGCCAGTTCTTCTATGTCGAGGATCTCGGCAGCACCAACGGGACCTTCGTCAACGAGAAGCAGGTGAAGGGGGAGGCGCAGCTCAAGCTGGACAGCCGGCTGCGCATCGGCGAGACGACCTTCCGCTACGAGGAGTGAGCGCCGGGTGACGCTCGTCGCCAGACACGGCGCCCTCTCAGATGTCGGGCTGCACCGCAACACCAACGAGGACGCCTTCGTGGTGCAACCGCCCCTGTACGTCGTCTGCGACGGCATGGGCGGCGCCAACGCGGGGGAGGTGGCGAGCGGCCTTGCCGCGCAGACCCTCGCCACCGAGGTCACCGCCGGCAGGCCGCTGCTCGAGGCGGCGGAGGCCGCCAATGCGGTCGTGTTCCAGCGCGCTTCGGAGAACGCCGAGCAGACAGGCATGGGCACGACTCTGACGGCGTTCCTGCTGGACGACCGGACGGCGCGCTTCGTGCACATCGGCGACAGCCGCGCCTACCTGCTGCGCGACGGCGCGCTCGAGCAGGTGAGCGACGACCACTCCCTCGTCGGTGAGATGGTCCGCGACGGCCGCCTCACCTTGGAGGAGGCGGCGGTGCACCCGCACCGCAGCATCCTCAGCCGCGCGCTCGGCACGGAGGCGCGCGCGAAGATCGATGAGTTCACCGTCGACCTCCTGCCCGGCGACGTCCTGCTGCTGTGCAGCGACGGGCTGAGCGGCCCGGTCGCGGACGACGCACTGCTCCTGGCGCTCACGCGCAGCGATCCGCAGGCGGCCGCCGAGCGCCTGATCCTGGAGGCTCGGCGGCAGGGCGGGCCGGACAACATCACCGCCGTCGTCGTGCGCGTCGACGAGGCCGCCGCCGGCGACGAGGAGGTCACGCTGGTTCGGGCCGCCGACCCCGACGCCGACACGGCCGAGCTCCCATTCGTCGTCGCCGTGGACGAGGCGGACGCGTCGGCGTCCGTCGCCGACGCCGCCGACGCCCTGGCCGCCACGGCGGCCGTGCTGCACGCGGAGCAGCCCGGAGACCCCGCGGCCGCCGCGGTCGCCGACGCGACCCGCCGCCGCAGGCGCACGGTGCGCCGTCTCGGCGTGGTCGCCGCCTTCCTCGCGCTCCTCGCCGTCGTCGCTGCAACCGCGGCCTTCTTCCTCAGCACCCTGTTCTTCATCGGCGTCGACGACGGCCATCTCACGATCTACAGCGGTGTGCCGGCAGAGATCGGACCGATCCCGCTGCACGCCGTGTACCGGCGCAGCGTCGTCACCTATGATTCGCTGTCGCCGGCGGCGCGCACGCTCGTGGACGAGCAGAAGGTCCGCGACAGGTCGGGCGTCTTCCATGTGTCCGATCAGCTCGGGATGTGGCCGTGAGCCGACGCAACCTGGAGCTCGTGTTCCTCGTGCTGGCCGGGGCGGTCAGCACGATGGCGTACGTCTCCGTCTATGCCGGACGCTTTCGCGAGATCAACAGGGTCTCGATCATCTACGGGGTCATCTTCGTCGCGATCTTCCTCCTCCTGCACGTGCTCGAGCGCCTGTTCCTGCCGCAGGCCGATCCGTTTCTGCTGCCTGTCACCGCCCTGCTGTCGGCCATCGGCCTCACCGAGATCTTCCGCATCAAGCCGTCGCTGGCGCTCACCCAGGGTCAGTGGCTGCTGGTCGGCGCGGCGTTGTTCGTCCTCACCGTGCTGATCGTCCGCGACCACATCAGACTGGACCGGTACCGCTATCTCATCGGCGCCGTGGGGCTGGCTTTGCTCGTCCTCACCATCGTGCTGGGCACAACGGTCAACGGCGCCAAGCTCTGGATCCACGCCTTCGGTTTCAGCATCCAGCCCTCGGAGTTCGCCAAGCTCGCCATCGTGGTCTTCCTGGCGGGCTATCTCGACGACAAGAAGGTCATGCTCTCGGTGCCGCAGCGGCACGTGCTCGGTGTGCCCTTGCCCGCCTTCAAATACTTCGGGCCGCTGCTGATCATGTGGGTACTGTCGCTGGCCATGCTGGTCTTCATGAAGGACTTCGGCATGGCCCTGCTCTTCATGTCCATCTTCGTGGGGCTCATGTATATGGCCACGGCGCGGATCGTCTACGTCGTCGCCGGCGCCGGCCTCTTCGCGGCGGCCGGCGCCATCGCCCTTGCCGTCGTCCCGCACGTGCAGGACCGCTTCACCGTGTGGCTGGACCCGTGGCCGCACGCGGCGGCTACCGGCTACCAGTTGCTGCAGTCGCTGTTCACCATCGCCGACGGGGGCGTCCTCGGGGCCGGGTTCGGCCGTGGGTACCTGCTGTACCCCAACCGCCAGCCCGTCGTCCCCGACCTGCAGACCGACTTCATCTTCACCGCGATCGCCAACGAGATGGGCCTTCTCGGCGCCGCCGGCATCGTCCTCCTGTACGTGCTCTTCGTGTGGCGCGGCTTTCGCATCGCCGTCTACGCGCCGGACGGCTTCTCCAAGCTTCTGGCCGCCGGGCTCGCGACGGCGTTCGCGCTCCAGACGTTCATCATCATCGGCGGCGTGACGCGCCTCATCCCGCTCACCGGCATCACGCTTCCGTTCGTCAGCTACGGAGGCAGCTCGATCACCGCGAACCTCGTGCTGGTGGCGCTCCTGCTGATGGTGTCCAACCGCTCCAACATCATCCGCGGCGGCAGCGAGCTTGAGCGCCGGCGTCTGGCGGAGAGGGGGTAGCGCGTGAACAAGGCCATCTCCAAGGTCTTCATCGTCACCGTCGCGCTCTTCGTCGCGCTCGTCGTCAATCTCACCTGGATCATGACGGTCCGCGCCGAGTGGTTCCAGCACCACCCGGAGAACAAGCGCAGCATCGCCAAAGAGATGAAGATCAAGCGCGGCGACATCCTTGGGTACGACGGCACGGTGGTCGCGGGCACGGAGCGGCGCTCCGGCTACTACTACCGCGACTATCCCAGCGGCACGTTCGCGCCGCAGCTTCTCGGCTACGACTCCGTCCGCTACGGGCGCAGCGGTATCGAGGCTCAGCTCAACGAAGAGCTCACCGGCCAGGCCGCCGACCTGGGCGTGCAGTCGTGGGTCGACAGGCTGCTCGGCCGCCGGCCGAAAGGTGCGGACGTCAAGCTCACGCTGGTGCCGGCGGTGCAGAAGGCCGCCCAACGGGAGCTGCAGGGGCAGAAGGGCGCGATCGTCGCGCTCGACCCGAAGACGGGCGCGCTCATCGCGTCGGCCTCCGCGCCGACCTACGACCCCGCCCACCTCGAGACCCAGTGGCCGCGCCTCAGCGCCGACTCGACGGCGCCGCTCCTCAACCGGCCGACCCAGGGCCTCTACGTCCCCGGCTCGGCCTTCAAGGTCGTCACCGCCTCTGCCGGACTCGACGTAGGCAAGGTCACCCCCGAGACCGAGTTCGTCGACACCGGCACGTACGTCGTGTTCGGCGGCAAGGTCACCAACTACGGCGGCGCGGTCTACGGCCCCAACGACCTCACCACAGCGCTCACCCTCTCGATCAACACGACCTTCGCCAAGGTCGGCAATCTGCTCGGGCGCAAGCGGCTCATCGCCGGCATGGAGCGCTACGGCTTCTACCAGACGCCGCCGCTGCCGTTGCCGGACGGCGAGGTCGTGCCCAGTGGTCGCTACGGAAAGAAGGGCCTGCTCTCGCCGGACGCCTTCATGGACCCGCTGGACGTAGCGTGGGCGGCGTGCGGTCAGGAGAGGGTGCTGGCCACGCCGTTGCAGATGGCGCTGATCGCCGGCGGCGTGGCCAACGGAGGGCGCGTCATGAAGCCGTACTACCTGCAGGAGATCGTCACCTCCGCCGGCGAGGTCGTGAGCACCGCGCAGCCGGAGCAGTGGCTTGCGGCGATGAAGGCGCAGACCGCGATGCAGCTCAGCCTGATGATGCAGCGGGTGGTGAACTCCGGCACCGGCACGGCCGCCGCCCTCGAGGGCATCCAGGTGGGCGGCAAGACCGGCACCGCCGAGAAGGGTGACGGCACCAACCTCGCCTGGTTCATCGGCTTCGCCCCGGCGGACGACCCGCAGGTGGCGGTCGCGGTCGTCATCGAGGACACTCAGTCGACCGGCGGCGAGGCGGCGGCGCCGCTCGCCGCCGCCGTGATCAAGAGCGCGCTGGCGCAGCCCGCCCTGCCCTGACGGGCAGGGACCGTGCGCCCGTGGTCGTATGCATGAGGACGAAGGAGAGGGGAAAGCGGACGTGAGTGACGTGTTCCAGCCAGAGCAGCTCGTCGGCGGCCGGTACCGCGTCGTGCGCAAGCTCGGCGGCGGCGGCATGGCCGACGTCTACCTGTGCGAGGACCTCACGCTCGGCCGGCACGTCGCCGTCAAGGTCCTCCTCCAGCGGTACCTCGACGATGCGACGTTCGTGGAGCGTTTCCGCCGCGAGGCCAAGGCCGCGGCCGGGCTGAACCAGCAGAACCTCGTGAGCATCTACGACTGGGGAGAAGTCGACGGCACGTACTACATCGTCATGGAGTACGTGGAGGGCGAGACGCTCAAGGACCTCATCCGCCGCCGCGGCCAGCTGAGCGGCAACGAGGCCGTCGCCGTCGGGCTGCAGCTCCTCGCCGCGGTCGAGTTCGCCCACCGCAGCGGCATCGTGCACCGCGACATCAAACCGCAGAACGTGATGCTCGACCGCGACGGCACCGTCAAGGTGATGGACTTCGGCATCGCGCGCGCCGGCGACTCGGGGATGACCGAGGCCGGCTCGATCCTCGGCACCGCCCAGTACCTCGCCCCGGAGCAGGCCAAGGGCTACCCGGTCGACGAGCGGTCGGACCTGTACTCCGTCGGCGTGGTGCTCTACGAGAGCCTCACCGGCACCGTGCCCTTCAAGGGCGACAGCGCCGTCACCGTCGCTCTCAAGCACGTCAACGAGGTCCCGGCGGAGCCGGCGGAGCTCGTCCCCGGCATGCCGTACGCCCTCAACCAGATCGTCCTCAAGGCCATGGCGAAGGACCCGTTCGACCGCTATCAGACGGCGGCGGAGTTCGCCCGCGACCTGCGCGCCGCCAGGGAGGGCGGCCCGGTGCAGGCGGCGGCCTTCGACGCCGGCGGCGAGCGCACGCGGGTGATGGGCGCCGCCACGGCGGCCGGGACGACCTCGGTGCTCGACCAGCCCACGCCGCCGAGGCGCAAGCGTTCCCGGTGGCCGCTGATCCTCGTCATCGCATTGCTCCTGGTCGTGGCCGCCGTGGCCATCGCCCTGTGGTGGTCGATGAGCGGCAACAAGGTGATCGTGCCCAGCGTGGTCGGTCAGAGCAGGGCCGCGGCGGTGAGGACGCTGGAGAAGGAGGGCTTCAAGGCGGGCATCCAGGCGGAGTACTCCGACCGCGTGGCCGAAGGATTCGTGAGCCGCCAGGCGCCCACCGCCGGCACCAGGCTGCGGGAGGGCGCCACCGTCGATATCTGGGTGAGCAAGGGGAGCGAGACGGTGACGCTGGTCGATCTCAGGGGTCGGACGGCTGCGGAAGTCGATGACTGGCTCTCGCAGAACGACCTGCAGGGCGTCCAGAAGAAGGGCAAGAACGCCTCGGTCGGCAAGGGTGAGGTCTTCAGGCAGGACCCGGCTGCGGGCACCGACGTCAAGCGCGGTGACACCGTGACGTACTGGGTGAGCACCGGCGTCCCGCAGTCGACCGTGCCCGACATCACCAATCTGACGCAGTCCGATGCGGAGCTGACGCTCGCGGACGCCGGCCTCATCGCCGGCACCATCGGGACGGAGACCAGCACGACGGTGCCGGCAGGCCTGGTCATCAGCCAGGACCCACCCGCCGGCGATAAGGTCGACAAGGGCTCCGCGGTGAGCTTCGTGGTCTCCAGCGGCTCGCCGACGCCGACGCCGAGCCCGAGCCCCTCCGGTGTCGAGGTGCCCAACGTCTACGGCATGGACTCGACGGCGGCGGCGGCGCAGGTGAGCGCCGCCGGACTCACCGTCGCCTTCCGCCAGAAGGGCGGGACGGGGCAGGAGCCCGGCACGGTGGTGAAGCTGAAACCAGACGCGGGGACGGTGGTCCCGCAGGGGTCGACGGTGCTGCTCACCATCGCGTCGTAGCGCAGTCGCGGCAGGATCGCGAGGACACCGGCGGCGCACGCCGCCGGTGGCGGGGATCGATGCCGTATCGTCCGAACGAAGCGAAGGGGGCGGGGACCGTTCGGCTCCCGCCCCCTTCCGTCGCGATCAGGCCGCCGTGCGCGGCCCGTCTGCGCGGCTGCTCAGACCCAGCCCTGGGACTGCAGCCACGGGAAGATGAAGTACAGGATGAAGGCGAACGACGCGATCCACAGCATCCAGCTCACCTCGCGGGCCTTGCCCTGCACCACGCGGATCAGCGTGTAGGCGATGAAGCCGGCGCCGATGCCGTTGGTGATGCTGTAGGTGAGCGGCATGATGGTGATGATCAGCACGGCGGGCAGGCCGAATGCCAGATTGCCGAAGTCGATGCCGGCTCTCGGCTCCTTGGTGTCGTGCGCGGCCTCGCTCTCGGCCTTGGTGAGCGTCGCCATCATCAGGTAGCCGACGATGATCAGGGCCGCAGCTGTCGCCTGACCCGGCACGACGCCGAAGACCGGCGAGAAGAACATCGCCGCCAGGAACAGGACGCCCACGACGAGCGCGACCCACCCGGTACGGCCGCCGTGCGCCACGCCGGCGCCGGACTCGATGTAGGTGGTGGCCGACGAGGCGCTCACGGCGCCGCCGGCGATGGCGGCCACGGAGTCGACCATGAGCGGGCGATTGACCTGCGGCAGGTTGCCCTCCTTGTCGAGGTAGCCGGCCTGGCCGCCCACGCCGACCAGCGTGCCCATGGTGTCGAAGAAGTCGCTCAGCATCAGGCTGAAGATCCACAGGACGGCGGCGGTGATGCCCATCTTGCCGATGGCGCCGAAGTCGAAAGCGCCGACAAGGCTGAAATCAGGCGCGGCGACGACGTCGGTCGGGAGGATGGCCTGACCGGGCAGGAAGCCCGCGGTCTTGCCCCAGGCGTAGTTCATGACGATCGCGAAGACGGTCGCGAACACGATGCCGAGCAGGATCGCGGCACGCCAGCGCAGCGCCAGCATGATGATCGTGGCCGTGATGCCGACCACCGTCACCGCGATCGGCACGGAGGGCACGTTGCCGAGCTCGACGAGTCCGACCGGCGTGCCGCCGTTCACGTTGATGAGGCCGCCGTCGACGAGGCCGATGAACAGGATGAAGAAACCGATACCGACGACGATCGCCTTCTTGAGCTCGATGGGGATCGCCTTGAAGATCGCCTCGCGGAACCCGGTGAGGACGAGCACCGTGATGGCGACGCCCTCGAGGACGATGAGGCCCATGGCGTTGGCCATGGTGAGGTCCTGGCCCAGGACGAGGCTGAAAGCGACGACCGCGTTGAGCCCCATACCGGGAGCGATGGCGAACGCACGGTTGGTCACGAGACCCATCAGGATCGTCATGACGCCGGCCACCAGACACGTCGACGTGAGCGCGGCGGCGAAGGGCAGACCCTTGGGATCGCCGCCCAGACCGAGGATGCTCGGGTTCACGAAGATGATGTAGGCCATGACCATGAAGGTCGTGAGCCCGGCGAGCGTGTCGCGCTTGATCGACGTGTCCCACTTCTTGAACTTGAAGAACCGCTCCAGCATGTTGCCCGAGTCGGCTTCTGCCGCTTCCATTGAGACCTCGTCCTCCTTCGGGGTCGGTGGGCTTGACCGCGAGACTATATCTCACACCAAGGCTATGAACACCATCGTTTGCGCGGCCGCCGGAACGCGTCCCGGAGCGCCCGCGACCGCGTCCTCACGGCGGGTCGATTGACGGTCGCGCGCCGGCGTGAGTATCCTCGCCGGACCACCCGTTCGGGAAAGGATGTGCCCCCCTCATGGACGAGATCCCCGGAGCGCTGGCGCTCTCCGAGCTCGACGGCATGAAGGTCCTCGACGCCGCTCATGTCGAGGTCGGCGAGCTCGTCGACGTCGTCGCGAACACTGCCGTGGATCCTCCGGTCGTCACGGCTTTCTTCATCGAGCGCGGCGAGGGACAGCTCGCCGCCTCCTGGGGGCAGGTGTCCGAGATCGACGTCGACGGCGAGCGCCTGCTGCTCGGCGTCGCGCTGGACGCCGTCAAGGCCGCCTCGCTGCGGCCGGACGAGCTGTCGCTCGTAGACGCGCTCCTCGACAACCAGGTGCTCGACATGCGCCGCCGGGCGTTCGTGCGCGTCCAGGACGTGGTGCTCGAGCCGGCCGAGGACCACCTCGTCGTCGCCGGCGTCGACGCCAGCTCGGCCGCACTGGCGCGGCGCTTCGGGCTGGGCTTTCTCTCTCGCCGCCTGCCGAAGAAGAGCGGCGACTTCGTCCCCTGGAGCGACGTCAACCTCATAGCCCTGCGCCTCTCACGGCTGAACTTCGTGGAGGCCTTCGGCGAACTCGCGGAACTGCATCCGGCCGATATCGCCGACATCATCGGCCAGGTCGGCCCGCGCGAGCGGGCGGCGGTGCTCGCCGCCCTCAACGCGGGCCTTGCCGCCGACACGCTTCAGGAGATGGAAGAGGACCTGCGCAGCGCAGCCCTCCAGGAGATGCCGCTGGCCCGCGCCGCCCAGGTGCTCGAGTGCATCGAGGCCGACGAGGCCGCCGATATCGTCAGCGAGCTTCCGGACTCGCTGGCGCAGGAGCTCCTCGGGCTCCTGCCGGACAAGCGCGAGCAAGATCTGCGCCGGCTCGCCAGCCACCCGGAGCACACCGCCGGCTCCCTCATGACGACCGACTTCGTCATGCTCCCGCGCAAGGCGACGGCCGGCAAGGCGCTGGACTGGATCCGCCGAGAGCGCCCCGAGCAACACATGATGACGTACCTCTACGTCGTCGATGCGGAGGAGCGGCTCTGCGGTGTCGCCAGCCTCCGCGACCTCGTGCTCGCTGCGCCCGACGATCAGCTGGCGACGTTCATGGAATCCGACCTCGTGGAGGTCACGGCGGACGTGGACGAAGAGGAGGTCGGGCGCGTCATGACCAAGTACGACCTGCTGGCGCTGCCGGTCGTGGACGACGACCGGCACCTGCTCGGCATCGTGACGCTCGACGACGCCCTCGAGGCCGTCGTCCCCGACGACTGGAAGCAGCGGCTCCCGCGGCTGTATCGCTAGAGGGGCGGACGCCGCGCCGGGATGCTTGCGCGGCGCGGGGTCAGACGGGCTGCGTGCCCGCGGGAGCCTCGAGGCGTTCCCAGGCCACGCTGCGACGCGGCGTCTCGACGAGCGCGGCCAGGTCGAGGCGGAAGCGCGCGACCTCGCCCTTCTCCTGCACGCGCCGGAACCCGCCGCCCTCCAGGACGTCCGGGTTGAACAGGTTGAGGTCGCGCAGGTACCCACGAAAGGCGTCGTCGTCACGGATGTGGCGCAGGCCGAAGGCCTCGAGTGCCGCGACCCTTCGGTGCTTGAGGGCGGCCTCGACCTCCTGCAGCAGGAGGCGGAAGCCGTGCAGGAACTCCTCGTCGTAGAAATAGGCGCAGGTGAGGAGATAGGCGTCGGCCGACGGGGGGCCGGCCGGAAGGTAGCGGGCTCGGGGCGTCAGGCGCGGCGCAGCGGCGTGCATCCAGCCGATCACCGCGTCGCCGTCGAGCAGCGCCCGGCCGAAGAGACCGGCCTCGCCCTCTGCCTCGCGCTCCCATTCGCCGCGCAATCCGGGACCGGCCTGGACGCCCGGGCGGGTCAGCCACCACGAGCAGGCGGCGCAGCAGGGCGCCAGGAGGTCTCTGCTCGCCGCGTTCAGATCGATCGCTCTCACTCGCGCGGGTCGGCGATGTCGTCGATATGCACCTCGACGCGCGTGATCGGATTGCCTGTGGTGCGCGTGAGGTAGGTGGCGCCGGCGCGCGCCGCCGCTTCGCCGACGGCGACGAGATCGGCGCCGGCGTGGGCGACGAGGTGGATCTCCAGCAGCAGCCCGTCCTCGTCGGTGTCCAGCCGGACCGGACCGTGCCGCTCGAGGCGGACGCGCTCGCCCAGCGTCTGCAACGGATGCCGGTAGAGGTCGGAGATCCCCGGCAGTTCCTTGACTGCGTCCCAGACGGCGCTGGTCACGACGTCGGGGGAGATGTTCGGTCTTGGTCTCTGGTCCACGGTGCGGCCCTCCCGTCGCTGTGGCGGGAGTATACCGCCGCCGCGCGTCCTGCGGCAGCGGGCCGTGTTTGCCACTGTGCGCGAGGCTCCCCTATACTCCTGCCACGGGGGGAGCTGTCGCTCGCCCCGATCTGAGACGCCACGTGACCGACACCGACCGCGACATCACGATCTACCGTGCCGACTGGGTCCTCCCGGTCACGGCCCCCGTGCTTCCCGACGGCGCCGTCGCGGTCGCCGGCGAGCGCATCACGGCGGTGGGGCCGGCGCCACGCCTGATCGCGGACCATCCGGGCGCGACGCTCGTCGATCTGGGCCGGTCGATCATCATGCCCGGCTTCGTCAACTGCCACAGCCACCTCGAGTACACGTCCTTCCGCGGCATCCTCGACGACTCCGAGTTCGGCGACTGGATCATCAGCCTGGTCGACGTCAAGGCGTCGCTCACGCCGCAGGAGTACGTCGTCAGCGCGCGGCTGGGGGCGTTGGAGGCCGTAGCCTCCGGCAACACCACGATCGCCGACACCAGCTACGGCGCCTCGACCCTGGAGTCCGCGGGGTCTGTGGGCCTTCGCGGCCGTGTCTACCTCGAGGTCTTCGGGGTCGACGACTCGCGCTTCGACGAGACCATGGCAGCCGTCCGACGGCGGCTCTCCGAGGCGCAGGCCGCCGCCCCCGAACTGCTCGATGTGGGTCTTGCGCCGCACGCGCCCTACACCGTCTCGAGCAGGCTCTATCAGGCGGTCTCGGCCCTCGCACGAGAGCAGGGCCTCAAGGTGATGAGTCACGTCGCCGAGAGCAAGGACGAGCTCACCTACATCCGTTCCGGATCGGGCAAGTTCGCCCACGACTACCGCGAGAAGATGGGCTGGGAGCGCATGCTCGTCCAGCCCTACGGCGTCACCCCCATCAAGTACCTGCAGCAGTGGAACGTCTTCGACCGCGACTTCCTCGCGGTGCACTGCGTGAATCTCACGCGCGATGACATCCAGATCCTGAGGGATACGGGTGTGGCGGTGGCGCACTGCCCCAAGAGCAACGCCAAGCTCGGTTGCGGCGTGGCGCCGCTGGCCGACCTGCTGCACCAGGGTGTGCGCGTCGGTCTCGGCACCGACAGCCCGGCGTCGAGCAACATCATGGACATGTTCGACGAGATGCGCACCATGTTGTTCCTGCACCGCGCCGTCGAGCGCGACGTGAGCGTCCTCGACGCCCAGAGGTGCGTGCGCATCGCCACGCTCGGAGGCGCCGAGGCTCTGGGCATGGAGGCCGACGTCGGCAGCCTCGAGGCGGGCAAGTGCGCCGACCTCATCGCCGTCGACGTCTCGCGCTCGCACTTCGCGCCGATCGCCGACCCGTACTCGGCGCTCGTCTACGGCGCCAACCAGGACGACATCACGCTCACGGTGGTGGGCGGACGCCAGCTGTATCGGGACCGTGTCCACGTCGGCGTCGACGCCGAGGACGTCCGGGCCGCCGCCATCCGCATCCGCGAGAAGCTTCAGGATCGTGTGCGCACCGGCGCCGTGGAGGTCGGCGGCGCCGAGTCCGGCTGGTGGCACACGCCCGCTCACCGAGAGGAGACGGCCTAAGTGTTGCTCGATCGCCGCAAGGTCAAGTTCTGGCAGAGGATCGTCTTCGGCGGGATGGCCTTTCTCATGGCTGCCTTCCTCGTCGTCGGCTATTCAGGGGTGCTCGAGGGCTGCAACCTCTTCAGCAGTGCCGAGGAGTCGGCCATCGAGCAGATCGATCAGCAGATCGCCAAGTCCGACGCGGCCGTCAAGGCCGATCCCAAGGACGCGACCGCCTGGATCAGTCTGGGCAGCGACTATCTGGAGCGCGCCAACGTACAGCCCCAGGGGTCAGAGGCGCAGACGGCCGACTGGAACAAGTCGGCGGCCGCGTACGCCCGCGCGGACAAGCTGCTCTCCAAGCAGAAGGGCCAGGCCGTCAAGCGGCAGCGGCTCGACGTGCTCGAGCAGCTTGCGAGCGTGCACCTGTTCCTGCAGGACTACCAGTCCGCCACAAGCGTGTACGGCGAGATCACCGGGCTGCGCCCCAAAGACGCGCAGTCGTATTTCGAGATGGCGAGCGTCGCGATCAACGCCGGCGACACCAGCGCGGCGCTGCTGGCGTTCACCAGGTTCCTCGAACTCGATCCGCAGTCCCCGGACGCCCCGGCGGTCAAGGACTGGATCGAGCAGAATGCGCCTTCTCCGGCGCCGACCGGGAGCTCCGGACAATGAGCGACCTGTTCAGCGTCTCCAGCGAACGTCAAGAAGACGACCTCGGAGTGATCAGCCTCAGCGGTGAGGTCGACATCTTCACTGCGCCGCAGTTCAAGGAGTCCATGGTCGAACTGCTGGACTCCGGCGTGCGACGTCTCCTGGTGGACCTCAGCGGAGTCACGTTCATCGACTCGACGGCGCTGGGTGTCCTCATCGGCGGCGTGCGCCGCGTTCACGGCTTCGGCGGGACGATGGCCATCGTCGTCGCCACCCGGCCCGTCGAGCGGGTGCTCAGCGTGACCGGCCTCGACCGCGTTCTCTCGATGTACCCCACGCGTGCCGACGCGCTCGACGCGCTCGCCTGACCGGGCCTTCGTCTCACCGTCATCTCGACGACGAGGTCTGCCCGGTGGTATTAACTCCCGCATTCCTCTTTGTCCCTCTCGCGTCTCCGTGAGGTAGCAGTGAAGCTCATCGTCACAGAGAAGGACTCAGCCGCCAGGAAGATCGCGGAGATCCTCGGCGACACGGTGTCCGTCGAAGAGCACGGGCGCGGTCGTCAGAAGGTCAAGTCCTACCACTTCGCTCTTGACGGCGAGGACGCCGTCGCCATCGGACTGCGCGGCCACGTCATGGAGACCGTGTTTCCCAACACCTACAAGCGCTGGAG
Organism: uncultured Thermoleophilia bacterium; assembly: GCA_963699725.1. Lineage (GTDB taxonomy): Bacteria > Actinomycetota > Thermoleophilia > UBA2241 > UBA2241 > CAIXSE01. The sequence goes on along the minus strand of CAVOVA010000005.1, from coordinate 137,915 downwards.
CCTCAAGTACCTCGATGACATGATCGAGCGGCCCGGCCTCGCCTGGGTCGTCGACGGCGCCGCCGCCGGCACGCTCGCGGCGCTGCGCACCGTGGCCAAGGGCGCCACCGAGGTGGTGATCGCCACCGACTACGACCGCGAGGGCGAGCTCATCGGCCACGAGGCGCTCGAGATCCTTCGTGGCGATGCCCTCAAGCACAACCCCGGCGACAAGCCCGAGACGAAGAAGCGCAAGGCGGCCGCCAAGGATGGCGCGGAGGCGCGTGCGAAGGCCGCGCCGGCGCCCGATGCGACTTCGGGCGACCCGCACGTCAAGCCGATGTTGCCGGCGGCCGTCGTCGACCGGCACATCCGCGTGCGCTACTCCGCGCTGACGCCGGAAGAGGTCCGGGCGGCCTTCGCCAAGCCTTCCACGGTCGATTTCAACCTCGCGGAGGCGGCGCACTCCCGTCAGGATATCGATCTCATCTGGGGAGCCGTTCTCACCCGCTTCATGTCGCTGGCCTCGTACCGGTACGGCTCGGACTACCTGTCGGTCGGCCGCGTCCAATCACCGACACTCCGGCTCGTGGTCGACCGTGAGCTGGAGCGCCGTGCGTTCGTACCGGTACCCTACTGGGAGATCAAGGCGACGCTCGCGCACGACGGCGAACCCTTCGAGGTCGCGCACGCCAGTGGCCGCTTCGACGCGCTCGAGGCCGTGCAGACCGCGCTGGAGCGCGCCCGGTGCGAGACCGCGGAGGTCACGACCTACAAGGCGCAGCCGCGCAAGGACAAGCCCCCGGCGCCGTTCAACACGACGGCGCTCATGAGCGCCGCGTCCGGCGCCGGCATGACGCCGGCCCGCGCCATGCGCGCCGCCGAGTCCTTGTACCTGGATGGCCTCATCAGCTACCCGCGCACCGACAATACGATCTACCCGCCGTCGCTCGACCTGCGCGGCAGTCTGCAGGAACTCTCCCGGTGGCAGCCGGCGGCCGCGACCGCGGCGCGACTCGCGGTACAGGACAAGCTCACCCCGTCACGTGGCAAGAAGCGCACCACCGACCACCCGCCGATCTACCCGGTCGGGGCGCCGACCAGGGAGCTGAGCGGCGACCAGGGAAAGGTCTACGACCTCGTCGCGCGCCGCTTCCTTGCCACGCTGTTGCCGGCCGCCGTCATCGAGCGCCAGCGCGTCGACATGCGCCTCGGCGAGGAGCTCTTCCTCGCCTACGGCGCGCGCGTCGCCTCGCTCGGCTACCTCGAGGTGTACGAGAAGTACGCGGCCAAGCGCGACCGGCCGCTGCCCCCGCTGCAGCAGGGCGACGAGCTCAAGGTCCTCGACCTGCGCTCGGAGTCCAAGGAGACGCAGCCGCCGAGCCGCTACGGCCAGGGTAGGCTGCTCGAGAAGATGGAGGAGCTCGGTCTCGGCACCAAGGCGACTCGGGCCGACATCATCCAGCACCTGTACGACCGCAACTACGTGCGCGACAACCCGGTCGAGCCCACCGAGCTCGGGGTCGCGCTGATCGCCGCCTTCGATGCTGCCATGGAGCAAGCGCCGGTCGACATCTCTTCGAGCGCGATGACGGCGACGCTCGAGCGCCAGATGGACCGCATCAGCGAGGGCGAGCTCCGCCGCGACGAGGTGGTCGAGGAGAGCCAGCAGATGCTGGAGCAGGCCTGGAAACTGCTCGACGGCCACGTCGCCGAGATCCGCGAGCGTATCAAGAGCGGCGTGCGCGAGGACCTCACGCTGGGCGAGTGCAAGAACTGCGGCGGGCAGCTGCGCGTGCTGCGCGGCAGGACGGGCAAGCGATTCGCCGCCTGCGTGGGCAAGGAGGGCGAGGCGCCGGCGCCGCCGGCCGCGGAGGGCGAGCGCCCGCGGCGCGGCTGCGGCCAGACGTTCCCGCTGCCGCAGCGCGGCACGATCGTGCCGACCGGCAAGGTCTGCGCCGAGTGCGGCTGGCCCGAGATCAAGGTCGTCGGCGGCGGCGGTCGCGGGCGCCCGTGGGTGCTGTGCATCGACATCGACTGCCCGAGCAAAGAGAAGTATCGGGCGCGGAAGAAGGCCGGATGAGCTGCGTGGCCGAATCAACGAGCGGGGCGCCGGCAGGCACACCGCGCATCGAGCGGCGGCGCGGCGAGCCGGCCGGGGAGTGACATGATCCAGCGACGCAGCGGACTCAACGAGGGGGGCGGCGACGCCCCACCCCTCACGGCGCGGCGCGGCGTCCTCATCACCCTGGAGGGTTGCGATGGGTGCGGAAAGAGCACCCAGGCGGCCCTGCTCTGCGAGCGCCTGAGCGCGTGCGGTCTCCCCGTGGGCCCCGCGTCCGCACCAGGTACCGTCGTGCGCGAACCCGGCGCCACGCCGGCGGGCGAGTCCATCCGCGACCTGCTTCTTCACGGCCCGTCGACCCTCGCCCCCTGGACCGAGGCGCTGCTGTACGCGGCGGCTCGCGCCGAGCTCGTCGACACGGTGCTGCTGCCCGAGCTCGCCGCCGGCCGTGTGCTCGTTCTCGACAGGTTCGTCGACTCCTCGCTCGCCTACCAGGGTTTCGCCCGCCGTCTCGGCATCGAGGAGGTCCTCGCCGTCAACGAGCCCGGGCTGCGCGGCCTCCTGCCCGACGTGACGCTCGTCCTCGACGTCGAGCCTGTCGTGGGCCTCGCCCGCGCCGGCGGGGGCGGCGACCGGATCGAGGCGGAGGGGCTCGAGTTCCAGCAGCGGGTGGCCGCCGGCTTCGCCGCCCTGGCGCGCCGTTTCCCCGAACGGATCCGCCTCATCGACGGCTTCCGCGACGTGGACCTCGTCGCCGCCGACGTCGAGGCGGCGGCTCTCGAGGCCGTGGCCGACGCCGGCTTGCGGCTCGGCGGCTGAGGGGCCCGGGTGTTCGCCGGCATCCCCGGGCAGGAGCGCGCCAAGGCCTTCTTCGAGCGGGCCCTGCACGACGGCTCCCTGAGCCACGCCTACCTGCTCGCCGGGCCTGCGGGCCTCGCGAAGACGGCGTTCGCGCGCGAGCTGGGCGCCGGGCTCGTCACTCCCTGCGGCGGCTGCGGTGCGTGCCCCGACTGCGCCCGCGCCCGCAACGGCGTCCACCCCGATCTCCACGTTCTCGAGCGCGAGGGCGACCTCATCCGTGTCGAGCAGATCGAGCCGGTCGTCGCCGACCTCAGCCTGAGACCGTTCTCGGCCGCGTACCGAATCTGGGTCATCTCCGAAGTGGAGTACCTGCACCCAGCGGCCGCGAACAAGCTTCTCAAGAGCATCGAGGAGCCGCCCTCGTACGTGGTGTTCATCCTCGTCACCGACCGGCTCGAGCGGGTGTTGCCGACGATCGTGTCCCGGTGCCAGACGGTCGAGTTCCGGCCGCTCAGCGACACCGAGGTGTGCGCCTATCTCATGGAGCGCCACGGTCTCGACGCGCCGACCGCCGAAGCGCTCGCCCGGCTGTCGCTCGGCTCCGTCGAGCGCGCCGCTCGGCTTGCGGACGACGCCGCCGGGCCACGTCGCCGCGAGGAGTACCTGCGGCACGTGGCGCTGCTCGCAGCCGGCGCGCGCCCGGCCGACGGCCCGGAGCCGGACACGGCTTTCATCGGCGTCCTCGAGCGCCAGCAGGCGGAGATCGCCGCCGCGGTCGAGGCAGACCTGGCGCGGCGGCGCGCCGATCTGGAGCGCCAGTTCCAGGACAAGAAGGAGCTCAAGTGGTACACGGAGAAGGCCGAGAGCCGCGCGAAGCGCGAGGACGCCCGGCTGCGCCGCCTTGCCGCGCAAGACGCACTGGACCTCCTCGTCTCGTGGGTGCGCGACCTCTGGGTGGTCGCCTCCGGGGCATCCGATGTACTCTGGAACAGCGACCATCGCGACGCGCTCGTCGAGGCGGTCGTGGCCACGCCGGAGCACTACGTGCGTCTCCTCGGCGTCGCCGCCAAGACCCGCCAGGATCTGTATCTCAACATCGACCAGAAGCTCGCGTTGCAGGCGATGCTCGCGCGCTTCGAGGAGGTCTCCGCCAGTGCCTAGGATCTGCAGCGTCGTGTTTCGCGGCGGCGGCAGGGTCTATCAGTTCAACGCCGGCGACCTCGAACTCGCCCCCGGCGACGGCGTCGTGGTGGACACGACCCGTGGCACGGACTTCGGGCGGGTCGTCAAGGCCCCCGGCGAGATAGCGCCCGACGACGCGCCCCGTGGCCTCCGCAGGGTGAAGCGCAAGGCGTCGACCGCGGACCTCGAGACCCTCGCCTCTCATCGCGGGGCCGAGCTGGACGCCAAGGCTCAGTGCCGGCGCCTCGCCGCCGACCTCAAGCTCGACATCAAGGTCGTGGAGGCACGCCAGGCCTTCGATGGCCCCAAGCTCACCATCACCTTCTTTGCCGAGGAACGGGCCGACGTCCGGGAGCTGCAGGGCAAGCTCGGCGACCGCCTCAGCCGGCGCGTCGAGCTCAAACAGGTGAGCGCTCGCGACGAGTCACGCATCGTCGGCGGCTACGGCCCGTGCGGCCGCAGCCTCTGCTGCGCCACGTTCGCCGGCGACCAGGAGCCGGTCTCCATCCGTATGGCCAAAGACCAGAACCTCCCGCTCAACCCCACCAAGATCTCGGGGTGCTGCGGGCGCCTCATGTGCTGCCTCAAGTACGAGCACCAGGTGTACGTCTCGTTCCGGGCCCGTGCGCCCAAGCGTGGGGCGATAGTCCGGACGCCGGAAGGGGAAGGAAAGGTCACGGATCTGCTGCCGCCGGTCGACAGCGTGACCGTCGACCTCGGCGAAGGCCGGTCGGCGACCTTCAAGCTCGACGAGCTCGGGACGCCGGCCTCTCAAGGAAGGAACGACCGTGGCTGAGACACACGCCGTCCTCAACGTACCGACCGTGTCGTGCAACCACTGCAAGATGGCGATCGAGAACGCCGTCGGCGCCCTGAAAGGAGTCGGAGAGGTGGCCGTCGACGTCGCCGAGAAGACCGTGACCATCGATTTCGATGCCGATGTCGTAGGTCTCGACGCGATCGAGGAGACCGTCGCCGACGAGGGCTACGACGTCGCCGGCCGCCACGTCTTCGGAGCCTGATCCGGACGTTTGGCAAGACGCCGGCCGGCTGGTACCATATCGCCTCGCACGCGCGCTGGGCCGTTAGCTTAGTTGGTAGAGCAGGGGACTCTTAATCCCAAGGTCGAAGGTTCGAATCCTTCACGGCCCACCACTTGCACTCACGCCGCCTCACCCCTCGTCGTCCGCGTGAGCGCAGTACCGACGGGCGAGAACAGCGCCATCGGCAGATCAGTTGCCCGCCGCTTCAGGGCTCTGCTATCGTGCATTACATGCGGGTTCCAGCCCGTGACGTCCACCTGACGGGAGGTCGAAGACGGTGAACGCGCGCCTCAGGCCCGCGGTCGGGCGTCTTCTCACCGACGCGAGATTCTCCGTCGCCCCCAGCGGGGGCGAGGACGTCGTCCGCCAAGGCATCATCATGATGGCGTGCTACGCGACCTACGACATCTCGCGCGCGCTCGCGCAGGGCCGCGAGGCGGTGGCTCTCGCCAACGGCGTCTTCTTCATGAACCTGGAGAAGGCTCTGGGAATCTGGTGGGAGCCCTGGATCCAGGGTCGCGTCAGCGAATTCGAGCCGCTCATGTCGTTGCTCGTCTGGGTGTACTCCAGCCTGCACTTGCCGCTCATCATCGCCACCATGGTGTGGGTGTTCACACAGAGGCGCAGTTCGTGGACGTTCTACCGCAACTGGTTCCTCGCCATGAACTTCGTCGCCGTGATCGTCTTCGCGCTGCTCCCGACGGCGCCGCCGCGGATGATCTTCACGTCGGGCGTCGCCGACATCAACTTCCTGCACGGCGTGCGCGAGCAGATCCTCGAGAACGGGCTGCTGGCCAATCCGTTCGCGGCCATGCCCAGCCTGCACTTCGGGTATGCGCTCTTCCTCGCCATCGCGCTCTACTCACTCGGCCGCCAGCGCTGGATCCGCTACGGCGGCTTCGTCTACGTGGCCATCGTCCTCGTCGCCATCGTCGCGACCGGCAACCACTTCATCGTGGACGCCGTGGCCGGAGCGCTCGTCGCGCTGGCCGCATGGCTCTTCGCGGTGAACGTGCAGCCGAACGCAGTGCCCCGCTCGTCGGCGCTCCCCGTGCGCGAGCGCGACGGCTGACGTGGCGAATCTGAAGTCCCGCTATACGGACGGCGCCCGCCGCGGCTTCTTCCGCGTCGGGGTCGTCTTGGCGCGCTACGGCTTCACCGCCGACATGATGACCTATATCGGCCTGCTGCTGCAGGTCGTCGGGGTGCCCCTCATCATCACCGGCCACTTCGTGTGGGCGGTGGTCGTGGGGGGCGTCGCGGCCGTCTGTGACGCGCTGGACGGCGCCGTCGCCCGCGCGGGCGTCGGACCCACCAAGGCGGGCGCCTTCCTGGACTCCACCCTCGACCGCGTGTCCGAGCTGATGATCGCCTCCGCCCTGGTCGTGTACTTCGTGATCCAGGAGCAGTGGGCGCCCACGGTCGCGGCCCTCGTCTTCATGGGCGCGGCCCAGATGGTCTCGTACACGCGCGCCCGCGCGGAGGCTCTCGGCGTGGACTGCAAGGTGGGCTTCATGTCGCGGCCGGAGCGCCTCGTCGGGCTCGGGCTCGGCTTCCTGTTCTCCTGGTGGGAGCCCGGTGGGACGAGCTTCCTCGTGTGGATGCTGTACCTGCTGGCCGTCCTCACGTCGATCACCGTCGTGCACCGCATGGTCCACGTGCTGCGCAAGCTGCGGCGCGTGGAGCGGACGGCGGCGCTCGAGCAGCCGCCGGCCGATCCTTGAGTCGCCGGCGTCACTGAACAGGCAGGCGACGAGCGGTTCCGGTGAGGCCGCCGCCCCGTGATATACTCTCGCGCGTTATCTCGAGCCGTTCGGGACGCGTGCGTGCGCCCTGAGTGCGGCTCCGATCAGGCGGCCGCCGCGGGCGGCCGCAGCCAGTGGAGGTAGACCGATCTTGGGCAATCCAGTACGCGTTGCGATCATCGGCGTCGGCAACTGCGCGTCGTCGTTCGTGCAGGGCGTGGAGTTCTACAAGAACGCCAAGAAGACCGACTTCGTCCCCGGCCTCATGCATCCCGTGGTGGGTGGGTACCACGTCCGCGACATCGAGTTCGTGGCCGCCATCGACATCGACAAGAACAAGGTCGGCAAGGACCTGAGTGAGGCCGTGTTCACGAAGCCCAACAACACCGTGAAGTTCGCGGACGTGCCCGACAAGGGTATCGAGGTGGTCCGTGGCATGACCCACGACGGGCTCGGCAAGTATCTCTCGCAGATCATCGAGAAGGCGCCGGGTCCGACCGCCGACATCGTCGGCATCCTCAAGGAGACCCAGGCCGACGTCGTCGTCAGCTACCTGCCCGTGGGCAGCGAAGAGGCCACCAAGTGGTACGCGGAGCAGATCCTCACCGCCGGCTGCGCCATGGTGAACTGCGTCCCCGTCTTCATCGCGCGCGAGCCCTACTGGCAGAAGCGCTTCGTCGAGGCCGGCGTGCCGATCATCGGCGACGACATCAAGAGCCAGGTCGGCGCCACCATCGTGCACCGCGTGCTCACGCGTCTCATGCGCGAGCGCGGCGTCAAGCTCGAGCGCACCAGCCAGCTCAACGTGGGCGGCAACACCGACTTCCTCAACATGCTCGAGCGCGAGCGCCTGGAGTCCAAGAAGATCAGCAAGACCAACGCCGTCACCAGCCAGCTCGACTACGACATGGGCGCCGACAACGTGCATATCGGCCCCAGTGACTACGTCAAGTGGCTCGACGACCGCAAGTGGGCCTACATCCGCATGGAGGGCCGGACCTTCGGCGACGTGCCGCTCAACATCGAGCTCAAGCTCGAGGTCGTCGACTCGCCCAACAGCGCGGGCATCGTCATCGACGCCGTGCGCTGCGCCAAGATCGGCCTCGACCGCGGACTCTCCGGGTCGCTCGAGGGCCCCAGCAGCTACTTCATGAAGTCGCCGCCGGTGCAGCACCCCGACGACCAGTGCCGGCGCATGACCGAGGAGTTCATCGCCGGCGAGGGCCCGGGCGCGACCGCCGTCTGCCAAGGCTAGTCTGCGACGTCGGACCGGCGAGGCCCCGGCCCCGCCGTTCTGCTGTGGTGTCGCGTGCCCGGCATGATGGTGGGGTAGCATGGGGCGCATGAGCCTCAAGCTCGGCATCCTCACACCCTTCCTCTGGTCGACGCCGTCGGCGGTCAACGATCAGGTGCGCGCTCTGGCGGAGCGACTCACGCTTTCCGGGCACCGGGTCACGGTCATCGCGCCGACCGCCGACCGCCCGGCAGTCGACGAGGCCCGCCGCCGGGTGCAGGCTGTCCTCACGGGCGAGCGTGAGACCGTCTTCCTTCCCGACGAGCCATACCCGCGGTACTTCTTCGCCGGCGCCACGTACGCTGTGCGTGAGAGCCGCTCCCTCAAGCTCATCGCCGCGCCGGCGGACCTGATCGCCAACATCGACGTCCTGCTCGGCGCCGAGGATCTCGATCTCCTGCACCTGAACGAGCCATTCGTCCCGGGACTCGGCTGGTCCGCGCTCCGCTACGCCGGCTGCCCACTGGTCGCGACCTTTCACGCCAACCCCGAGCGCATGCGGCCGTTCTGGTCGACGCGTCCACAGCTTCGACGCCTGTTCGACTCGCTGGACGCGGCCATCGCCTCGTCGGCGGCCGTCCGCGACGCCGCCGCCGTCACGTTCCCGGGCGCCTATCGCGTGATCCCGGCAGGCATCGACCTCGAGACCTTTCACCCTGCGCTCTCCCGCGCCGAGGGTCCGGTCCGCATCGTGTTCAGCGGGGGGATCGAGCGGCGCAAGGGGCTCGGCGTGCTGCTCCGCGCACTGCGATATCTGGGCGACGAGCACGCCGGCGCCGTGATCGACGTGTGCGGCTCTGCTGCCCAGGAGCGGAGATACGCGCGCATCGTACCGCCCGCCTGGCAGGATCGTGTCCGCTTCCACGGCCGCCTGCCGCAGGCCGAGGTCGCCACGCTGCTGCGCGAGGCCGACGTCTATTGCGCTCCGTCGTTCGGGCCGGAGACGGCGAGCGTGGCCTTGCTCGAGGCGATGGCGTCGGGGGCCGCGGTCGTCGCTTCGCAGATCGGCGGCTTCGACGAGGTGGTGCAGAACGAGGCCAATGGTCTCCTGGTGCCGCCGCGCGACCTTCGCGGGCTCGCTGCGGCGCTGTCCCGGCTGATCGGGGACGCCGGCCTGCGCCGGCGGCTGTCGGCGGGGGCGCTCCGCACGTCCCGCCGGTACGGCTGGGAGCGCGTGACCGGCGAGATCGAGGACGTGTACGAGGAGGCGGCGCGGCGGCGGCGGGATCCGCTCCCTCGCCGCCGCCGCCAGCAGCGCGAGCTCTTCGCCGACTTCCACATCCACTCGCACTACAGCAAGGACTGCGTGATGCCGGTCGCCGACATCCTCGAGCGTGCCCGCGAGGTCGGGCTCGACGTCGTCGCCATCACCGACCACGACAGCGCCGCCGGCGGCCTGGAGGCGCGGGAACTGGCCGATCGCTACGGCGTGCGCGTCATCGTCGGCGAGGAGGTCAAGTCCAGCGAGGGCGAGGTCATCGGCCTCTTCCTCGAGCGCACTATCCCCGGCGGCATGACCTTCGCGGAGACGATCGCCGCGATCAGGGAGCAGGGTGGCATCGTCTACGTTCCGCATCCCTTCGATCGCCTGCACAGCATCCCGAATCAAGCCGTGCTCCGGGCGAACGTCGCCGACATCGACGTGGTGGAGGTCTTCAACTCGCGGCTCGCATTCCCCGGCTTCAACGAGCTCGCCGAGCGCTTCGCCCAGCGATATCGTCTGCCGGCGGCCGCGGGGAGCGACTCCCACGTGCTGCCCGGCATCGGTACGACGTTGTGCGGTATCGACGACTTCACCGGGCCCGGCGACTTCGTGCAGGCCCTGGCCGAGAGCCGCATCGTGCGCCGGCCGCGCAGTCGTATCTACCTGCAGTCGCTGAAACTGCTCCAGACGACGATGGGCGGCGCCGCGAAGGACGACGGGCAGGTGGATTCTCCTGCATAGCGCGCGGATAATCCGGGTGGTCCCGCAATTGTCGGGGCAGTGCGAGGAGTTCGCCACGGTGACGCGAACTACCTAGCCAGTACCCCCGAGAGAGGTATTCGCGTGGCACAACCCAACGAGATCTACGATAAGTACCTGACCCGGGCCATCAGCGAGATCAACGAGCTGACGGGCGAGATCCTCAGGTGCTCGCGGTGCAGTCACGCGCGCACGATGCCGGTGATCGGCTCAGGTCACCCGATGGCCGATATCTTCCTGCTCAAGTACCAGGCGCGGCCCTCGGAACTGCACGAAGGCGTCGCCTTCTTCGGTCGCGCCGGCACGGCGCTCATGAAGAGCTGCCAGCGCCTCAAGATCGACCCGCTGCAGCTGTACGGGACCAACGTCATCAAGTGCGGGGAGGTCCGGGAGACGCACCCCGAGGCCAAATGCCTCGACCACCTGCGCCGCGAACTCGCCATCGTGAACCCCAAGCTCATCGTCGCCATGGGCGAAGAGACGATCGCCGCGCTCAACAGCGTCAAGGTGCCGCTGTCGCGGGAGCTCGAGTACACGCCCGGCGAGATCGTGGACTTCACGCCGGGCACCGAGGTCCTCGTCACTCCCGATATCGACATCTCGCTGGACGAGCAGCGCCTCAAGGCCGGCTTCTGGCGCGCGTTCCGAAGGCTCGGGGAGTGGTACGACAACATCCCGCCGTACTGACGGGCGCCCTCCCGCCCCGGGTCGCCGGCGCGGCGGCGCCGGTCTCCTCGGCCGCGATCACCTGATGAGACGTCTCGCCCTTCCCTTCGCCGCCGTCACCGTCCTGCTCGTCTGGGGCTTCGGCAGCAGCGCGCTCCCGGCGATGCCCATCCGGCTCGACATCATGGTCTCGTCGGCGGTGGTGCTCACGGCGGTCGGCGCGCTCGTCTGGGGCATGTTGCCGCTGCGCGCGCTCGGGCGGCGTCTCCCGCTGGTCGCCCTCGCCGCCCTCCCGTTCGCCGTCCTGTTCGTGTGGATCGGCTGGGTGCCGGCGGCGAACGTCGCCAAGGTCGTCTTCGCCGCCGCGCTCGGCATCTGGATCGCCGACGAGCTCGAGCGCGTCAGCTGGGTCGTCGTGGTCGCCGCGGTGAGCGCCGCCGTAGACATCGTCAGCGTCGCGGTGGGGCCGACCAAGGCGATCCTGGACAAGGGCCCCGTGGTGGTCGGCTACTTCACTGTCGCGGTCACGTGGGCCGGCTACACCTACGCCGAGGCCTTCACGGGGCTCGGCGTGAGCGATGTCATCTTCTTCGCGCTCTACCTGGCCGCGGCGAAGAGGTTCGGGTTGCGGACCGGCTGGAGCGCGGCGGCCATGGTGGCGTCGTTCCTCGGGACCATCGCGATGGCGATGTGGTGGACGGCTCTGCCGGCTCTGCCGCTGCTCTCGGTCGCGTTCCTCGCCGTGAACGCCGACCTCCTGTACCGGAGTCTTCGGGGCAGGGGAGAGTCGCTCCCGCCGGTGTGAGCGCCGGCGCCGGTCGTGGGCCGGCGCTCGTCCTCAGCCGGCGCGCTCGAAGAGCGCCACCGTCTCGATGTGGTGCGTGTGCGGGAACATGTCGACCGGGGCGACCCTGGAGAGCCGGTAGCCGAGCTCGGAGAGCTCAGCCGCGTTGCCGGCGAGCGTCGTCGGGTTGCACGAGACGTAGACGAAGCGGTCGGCGCCGAGCGCCGCCGCGCGCTGCAGGGCCTTGCGGGCCATGCCCGCCCGCGGCGGGTCGGTGATCACGACCGCCGGCCGGTCGTCATCGTCAGGCCGGGCGGCGTCGAGCACGCGGTGCGGCGGAAAGCGGAGCAGCGGACGCACGTCGGCCGCGTAGAACGAGGCGTTGTCCACCCCGGCGAGCCCGGCATTGACGCGAGCCGCGTCGATCGCCTCGTCCTGGATCTCGATGGCGTGGACCTCCCGTGCGGCCTGCGCGAGCGGGAGGCTGAGCGAGCCGATGCCGCAGTAGAGGTCCACCGCGGGGCGGTGAGCCTTCGCCGCGGCGAACCGCAGCGCCGCCGCGTAGAGGACCTCGCACATCGCGCTGTTGGTCTGCAGGAACGCGGCGGCCGGCACGCGCAGGTCGATGCCGGCGAGGCGCTCGCGAAGAAACGGCGGGCCGGCCAGCATGTGGGGACCGTCGCCGACGGCGGCATCGGAGCGGGACTCGTTGACCGTCACCGCGAACGACGTGCAGCCGCACTCCGCCGTCACGCGCGCGGCCAGCTCGGCCTCTTCGGGGAATCTGGCGGCGACGAACAGGTTCAGCAGCAGGTCGCCGCTCGAGTGACCCTCGCGCACGACGAGGTGACGGAGCAGCCCCCCGTCGCCCTCACGCGCGTAGGGCGCGAGCCTCAGGTCTCTGCAGGCGGCGGCGACGGCCAGCCGGGCGCGGTTCATGCGCTCTGAGGCCAGCTCGCAGTCGACGACGTCGACGATCTCTCGCCAGGACCCGCGCTTGTGCAAGCCGAGAACGAGCCCGCCGTCCTCGGACGTACCGAACGAGAACTCCATCTTGTTGCGGTAGCGCCAGGGGTCGTCCATGCCGCGGATGGGTTCGAGGTCGTAGTCCGTCAAGTGCGCCAGGCGCTGCAGGGAATCGACGACCTGCTGCTGCTTGAACTCGAGCTGTGCGGCGTACACGAGCGTCTGCCACTCGCAGCCGCCGCAGTCGGCGGCGTGCCGGCAGCGGGGCCCGACGCGGCGCGGGGAGGGGGAGAGGATCTCCAGGGACCGCGCCTCGGCGTGTGACTGCCGGCGTTTGGTGACGCGTGCGAGGACACGGTCGCCGGGAACGGCGCCGCGCACGAAGATCACGAACTCATCCAGCCGCGCGACTCCCTGCCCGCCGTAGGCGAGCGTCGTGACGTCCAGTTCGACGGTGTCTCCGGGGCGGGGCGGCATGGTGAGCCAGTGTACCCTCTCCTCAGGGGCGCCGCGAGCCGGTGGGCCGGGCGTCATCGCGACCGACGTCGGCGGTCACGATCAGGGCGCCGGCGGCGCCTGCGATCGTCCACCCCATGGGGTTCCGGCGAGGGTGTGGAGCTCCTTGGGCTGCTGGTAGAGTGTCGCCGTGGACCGCACGGTCCGGCCGCCCGCCCGCGAAAGGAGTCCCCGATGAGCGTCGACCTGGAGCGCTATCGGCGCCGCGCCGAAGAGTTCGTCGGCGCCCTCGACCTCGAATACTACGAGCACTTCTCGGGGCGCAAGGAGCGCTGCGACACGGCGGGGGTGTACGACCGCTATCCGGATCTCTTCACGCGCGAGGCGATCGACGACCTGGAGGAGATGTACGCCGTCGCCGTCGACGACGAGAAGCTGCGCCTCGCCTACCTTCTTGCGTTCACCGTCGACGGCTTCATGGGCGAGCAGACCAAGCATCTCGGCGACGAGATCGCCAACACCGAGGGAGAGACCACTATCGTCGTCGACGGGGAGCCCATCGGCCTGCGACAGGCGAGTGTGGCGCAGGGCAACGAGGCGGACAGGGGGCGCCGGTCACGCATCCAGGAGGCGCGCCTCGCGGCGACGGCCGAGCACCTCAATCCGCTGCTCGACACCCTGTGGCGGCGGTGTCACGATCTGGCCGTCGAGCTCGGCTACCCGGACTACAAGGAGCTGTACGGCACGGTCCGGGGTCTCGACTACGACCACCTTCGCGCCGAGCTCGAGGGTTTCCTCGCCGACACGGCGAGCATCTACGAGCGCGTCATGGACCGCCTGGTCCGGGAGCGGCTCGGGTTCACGCTCGCTGAGCTGACCTACGCGGACCTCCCGTACCTGTGGCGCGCCGAGGGCTTCGACCATGTCTTCAGGGCCGATGCCCTCGTCCCCTCGTTGCGCGAGACCTTGCGGGGTATGGGCATCGACATCGACGCGCAGTCCAACGTCCACCTCGACACCGAGGTCCGGAAGCTCAAGTCGCCACGCGCGTTCTGCGCGCCCGTGCGCGTGCCGGACGAGATCTATCTCGTCGTCTTGCCCCATGGCGGTCAGGACGACTACGGGATGCTCCTGCACGAGGCGGGGCACACCGAGCACTTCGCGCACGTGCGCCCAGATCTCGCCTTCGAATACCGGCACCTCGGCGACAACGCGGTCACCGAGGGCTTCGCGTTCACGTTCGATCACTTGCTGCTCAACCGCGAGTGGCTGTCTCGCATCCTCCAGTACGACGACAGCGACGATTACGTGCGTTTCGCCACGGTCAACGACCTGTACTTCATGCGCCGCTACGCGGCGAAGCTCGCCTATGAGACCACCCTGCACGCGCAGACCGGCTCTCTGGAGGCGATGCCCGCGGAGTACAGTCGCCGGCTCGGCACCGCCACGCTGGTCAGCGTGCCGGAAGAGAACTACCTCGCCGACGTCGACGACGGCTTCTACTGCGCGAGCTACCTCAGGGCCTGGATGCTCGAGGGGGCCCTTCGCATGATGCTGCAGGACCAGTTCGGCAAAGCGTGGTTCACCACGCAGGCCGCCGGCGATTGGCTGCGCGGGCTCTGGGCGGAGGGCCAGCACCTGACCGCGGAACGGCTGCTGCTGCGGCACGGGGGCGGCAGGCTGAACGCCGACCCGCTCCGGCATCTGTTCGAGCAGGTGCTCGGCCGCTGACCGGCGTCGCCGGCTCGTCGTGGGTCGCTGCTCGCTCTAGGCAGGGAGGAAGCTCACCGTGACGCGTCGCCGTCGCGGTCCGTCGAACTCGGCGAAGTAGATGCCCTGCCAGGTACCCAGTTGGAGCGAGCCGCCGCTCACGGGTACCGTGACGCTGCTGCCCATCAGGCTCGCCTTGATGTGCGCGTCGGAGTTCCCTTCGAGGTGGGTGAAGGGGAGGTCGCGCGGCACGAGGCGCTCGAGCGCCATCTCGATGTCGGCCCTGACCGAGGGATCCGCGTCCTCGTTGATGGTCACACCGGCCGTGGTGTGCGGCACGAAGACCAGCGCGACGCCGTCGCCGGCGTCGCGCACGAGCGCGGCTACGTCACGGGTGACGTCGACGAAGCTCACGCGGCGCTGCGTCTGGACCTCGAACGTCCACATGGTGGCCTCCTAGAAGAGTCCGAACCGGCGCCTCGTGGCGGGCGCCTCACGCCGGTGGGGGACGGTGTTGCGGAGCCTCAGCGCCTCGACGACGTCGGCGGTCGAGCGCACCGGGTCCGGCAGCTCCGTGTAGCAGCGCATGAGGTGCGTGGGGTCGTGCGCGTCGCTGCCGGCGGTGCGCCCGGCGCCGAGGTTGGCGGCGATCCGCTCGGCGGCGGCGACGTACCGCTCGTCCAGCCACGATCCGTTGTACACCTCCACGGCGTCGACGACGCCGGCGACCATGTTCTCGATGCCCGGGTAGTAGGCGGAACCGCTGCGCCCGCCGCCGGCCCCCGGGTGGACCCACACCACGGCGGCGTCGTCGGGGACCTCGCCCGCCCGGGGAGCGTCCTGGATGCTCTGCAGCGTCGAGAGGTAGTCGAGATCCGGGGAGAAGATGACGAAATCGCCGAAGAGGGTGCTGATCTCGACGCCGTCGATCAGCAGCACGCCCTCGGCGGCCAGGGCAGGCCTGAGGCTGCGGTTGTCGGACACGTCCCCATGGTTGGTGAGCGCGATGGCCTCGACGCGGTGCTCCACGCACCAGGCGATGTAATCGCGATACGTGATGCGGGAGCAGTCCGAGGCCGGGTACGTGTGCGTGTGCAGGTCGACGTTCATCGCCCCCGATTATAGACTTCGTGGCACGATGCAGGGCACACTTGACACATTCGGCGTCGTGGAGATCCTGCAGATTCTCGGCAGGATGCGCCGTTCCGGCACGCTGCACATCGAATGCCCGCGGCGACTCATCGACGTCCACTTCACGCACGGACGCATCGCCGAGACGCGCGACTCGACGCGCGTGGCCGCGGACACCGTCATCGGGAGCCAGCTCCTCAAGCGCGCGCTCGTGAACGACCAGCAGCTCTCCGCCGCCCTGGCGGAGCAGGAGGCGCGGCCGCGACCGGTGGGCACCATCCTCGTGCAGCATGGAGCCGTCGCCGAAGACGCTCTGCGCGAGGTGCTCTCCCGCCAGATCGCCAACACGCTCGTCGCCGCCAAGCTCGAGGCGGCGGGCACGTTCGTGTTCGTCGTCGATGCCGAACCGCAGCCCGTGGACTTCGTCACGGTGGACACGCATTCGGTGTTGCTCGACATCTCCGCCCTGGGCGGGGAGTACTGCCTGGCCGTCGAGATGCTTGGGCAGACGTCCACCGTCCTCGTGCGCAACGGTGACTACAACTCCTTGCCGCGCAACCCGCTTCCCATGGCTCGCGACGAGTTCGCCGTGCTGCTCCAGGTCGACGGCCAGCGTACCGTCAAAGAGATCACGGAGGCGAGCCACCTCGAGGAGATCACCGTGGTGAGCATCCTCGGCAAGCTCGCCGATGCGGGCGTGCTTCTGGTCAAGGCCGAGCGTCAGTCGCGGGCGGAGGACGCCGCCGAACTGCAGGCCCACCGCGACAGTGTGTGGGCCGAGGTCAGCCAGCTCCTCGACGACATGGTGGACCCGGCCGACGAGGACGCGGCCGCCGGAAGCGGCGTCTCGGCCGGTGAGGACGGCTGGCCGGCGCTCTGAGGCGCGGCCTGGCGAAAGAGAAGGCGGAAGAGAACGACAAAAGGGGCGGGCGGCCCGCGGGCCGCCCGCCCCTTCGTGCGCTTGCTCAGGCGGTGACGTCGCGGACGAGATCCTCGAACGCGTCGACGAAGAGGTCGACGTCGGCGTCGGTGTGCGTGATCGAGAGCGTCCACTCTTCTTCGCGGCCGGGGGCGATGATGAGCCCGCGGTTGATGTTGTAGAGCCAGGCCAGGGCGACAAGGTCGGCGTCCTGCTCCGTGATGAACGACTCGTAGTCGGTGATCTTGTCGAGGGCGAAGTTGACGCAGCCCTTGGACGAGATGCCGACGGTGTAGCCGGGGAAGTCGTACTTCCTACACACGGCGTCGCACTTGGCGATGATCCGGTCGTTCAGGTCGTTGAGGTGCTTGTAGGCGTCGTCGGTCATGACCTGCTCGAAGCTGGCACGGGCGGCCGCCATGCTGAGCGGGTTGCCCGAATAGGTGCCGACCTGGAAGACGGTACCGTCGTTGACCTTGGCCATGATCTCCTCGCTGCCGCCGATGGCGCCGCAGGGGGTGCCGCCGGCGATGGCCTTGCCGAGGGTGACCATGTCGGGGACGACGCCCCAGCGCTCGACCGAGCCGCCGCGGGCGGTGCAGATGCCGACCTTGACATCGTCGAAGATGAGCACGATGCCGTGCTTCTTGGTGAGCGCGCGCACGCCCTCGAGGAAGCCCGGCTCGGGGAGCACGACGCCGAGGTTCATCATGGCTGCTTCCATGATGACGGCGGCCGGTGGGTTGCCGTCGTCGACCATGCGCTCGATGCGCTTGGTCATGTTCTCGATGTCGTTGAACGGCACCGGGATGGTGAGGTCGATGGAGCTCTGCGGGATGCCGCCGCCGTAGGGGAGCGAGGCGTAGTCGTCGCGCGGGCCGATCTGGCCGTAGTCGAGGGCGCCGATGCTGACCATGACGTAGTCGTGGTGCCCGTGGTAGGAGCCGAACATCTTGACGATGGGCTCACGGCCGGTGAAGGCGCGCGCCACACGGATGGCGTCCATCGTGGCCTCTGAGCCCGAGTTGACGAAGCGCCACTGCGGGAGCTTGAAGGCCCCCGAGAGGTGCTCGGCCATGATGATGGCGTCCTCGGTCGGCAGGCCGAACTGGGTGCCCAGCGGCGCGCGCTTCTGGATGGCCTCGACGATGAGCGGATGGGCGTGACCCTGCACCATGCAGCCGTAGCCGTTGTGGAAGTCGACGATCTCCCGGCCTTCGACGCTCCAGATGTGGGGGCCCCTGCCGTGCGTGAAGTAGACCGGGTACGGGTCACGGGCGTGATACGTGGAGGCGACGCCCATCGGCATGTGCTTGATGGCTCGCTGGTAGAGCTCGTAGGACTTCGGCGTCTCGGTCTCGAGTCTCTTCTCTTCCTTCTCCATGAGTTCCGCGATGAGCTTGCGGTTCGGTACGCACTCTGCCATGTGGGTTGCTCTCCTTCACGGTTGTCCCGCCCTCTTCCTCGTGGGCCGGGTCGGGAATGCCTGATGTTGACGGCGCAGCCCTGGCTGATGGGTGGTCGGGCGGCGCGGGACGTGGCTCGATCAGAGCGTGGGCGTGGTCACTTCGGTCTGCGTATCACCCCACAGTACGTGTCTCTCTCCCCCTGAGGGTGAGGACGGTTGCCCTCAAGACCCGTGCCGGCTGGCGGCACGAGGGAGTGCTGGGCGAGCGCAGTGCTCGCGCGTGACAGTTTACCGCGTTCCGTGCGCGGGTTGTAGGGTTCGGCAACCGATTGGCGGTTTCGGCAGCCGAATCGGCAACATGCGAGGCCGCGGGCGCAGGCGGCCTGACGGACGACCAGCGCCTGGACGCACGACCGGCGCCAGCCGGGCAGTCCCGACGCACGGCTCGCGGGCGGACCGCCTCAGGCGCCGGCCCTCTTGGTACGGGAACGCGCCGGATCGATCGACCCCGCAAGGGCGAAGGGCGGCCCCCAGGATCGGGGGCCGCCCTTCGCGGCTGCGCTTGCGCGTTCCTCGCGGAGCGCGCTCGGTCGGAGGTCCTACCTGACGATCAGCCTCTTGTTCGGCCTGCTGTAGGCCGACAGGTTGAAGTCGTTGGCGGGCTTGTAGGCCCTCATGTAGAACTTGCCCTTCTTGGTCATCTTGACCGTGAGGGAATAGCTGCCGTTGGCCTTGATCGATGCGGACTTCCACACCTTCCAGACGCCGCCGACCCTCTTCATGAGCTTGACCTTGCCGCTAGCGGCGACACCCTTGCTTGTCTTGACGGTGCCGCTGTACTTGACCTTCGTGCCGGCCTTGACCTTCGACTTGCTCATCTTGAACGTGACGTTCCACGGCATCCTGACGACGACGCCCGTCTTGGCGATCTCCGCCTGCTCCTGGGCCGCGCCGACAATGTCGACCGTGTAGCCCCAGTTGTGGATGCCGAAGCTCCCCTCAGTCTCCACGAACTCGACGTTCGTGAAGGCACTCAGGAAGGCGCGCTCTGCCGTGGTCCACGTGTTCGAAGCCTTGGCGACCAGAGCAGTGTGGGCCTCGTCGACATCGGCATAGCCCATGTTGACGGCTGCCTCGTCGAGCAGCATCCAGATCTCATCGATCTGGGCGTGGGTCCAGGATTGACGCTGCTCGATCCTCGGCTGCAGATACGTAGCATAAGGATCGTCTGGTGCGTTCCCGCCGTGACACGTGCTGCACGCCGAGTACGGCATCGAACGGTCATCCTCGTTCGGCTGCATGTTCGCCGCAACCTCAGGCTCGATGATCGTGAAGGTGTGGTTGGCACCCAGGTTCGGCCCGCGGCTAGAAGCGGCCGCCGTCGGCGGCATGTGGCACTGGACGCACGACTGCTCGTGCACGCTCGGCCTCTGCTTGACGCCGATCGCGCCGTAGCCCGCCATCATCTCCTTCATCGGATGGTGGATTTCAGCACCCGGAGTAGCCTGCTTGCCCACCGGCAGTTCACCGTTGTGACAATCGATGCACAGGTCGCTGGGGTGGGCGGGGTCACCTACGAGCTGAGGTTCAAACGCCTCATCCCACACGCCCCTCGCCTGGCCGGCGACGTGCGGTGTGTGGCAGCCGACGCAGGTGATGCCGTACTTCGCCTCAGCTCCGGTCGGCGGGGTCTTGCCCGCCTCCTCGGCGATGCGGTAGTCGGCCGAGTGGCACTCGAGACAGCGCGCGGGCGGATTCGGGCCCACGACGGCCCTGAGGTCGTCGAGCGAAGTCGCGTGACCTTCGTTGGCCCACTCGGGGTACTGAGCGGAGTTGCCGTCATGCCCCTTTGCCTGCCAACGCGTGTCGTTGCCATCGGCATCCTTCCAGTACGTCATCAGCCCGGATGCCGCTGTCGCCGAAGGATCCGGCGTGGGCGTCCACCCAGGAGTCGGGACGTTCAGGACGGTGTCGAGACCGGCGGGCATCCAGTCAGGTGCCTCGCCGAGCGGGTGGTAGCCCAACGCGTACTGCGGCTGCAGGAGCGTCGTCGGGTCCGGGTTGGGAATCGGGCTGCCGGAGCCGTCGAGCGCCACGTACGGCACCGCGGTGACGGGGTAGGTGTCGACCGTGTACGAGTACCGCGAGTGGCACTGGCCGCAGATCTCGGCGTTCGCGAGATTCTGGTACGGAGCGGCGTGCGTAGTGGACGCCCCCGTGTGGCACGATGAACAGCCGACGAACGGCTCCGAGTAAGGAGCCTCGCCGTCCGCCTGAGCCGGGAACGGATCAGGGATCATGGCGCCCCAGCTCACCGTAGTCGCGGTCGGGCTGGGTGACGGAGTCACGCGGGTCGCCGTTGGAGTCGGGACGACCTTGGACGGGTCGTAGTTCCCGGTGTGGCAGCCGCCGCAGCTCGAGCCGTACGGGAGACGTTCTCCCTGGCCGTCGCTACCTGCCACGGCGTGTCCGGTCTCGGACCACTCGGCATCCACGGCGGGATGACAGCCGGTGCATGTCGCCGCAGGGCTGTAGTCTTCGCGGAAGCCGTTGAAGGCCATGGCCGGGACCGCCAGCACGAGGAAGGCGGCCACAACGGACGCAACGATAGTCACGCGTTTGAACATGGTCACCTCCTTGTTCGCTTTGATGGAATGGTCGGGTCTGTCCGCTCTCACAGAATCACCTCCCCCCAGAAGCGGATCAATGGTCGAACACGCCGCACGAAGCCCGGGCAACGCGAGGCGGTATTCGCAAGGCGGGGAAGGCAGGGTGACGCCGTGGCGGCTTGTGCCGGGAGGCACAAGCGAGTCGCTGCGATGTCTGTGCTCCAGTTCCCCATTTGGCTCGCGGGTCGGCGCACCCATAGGGGGGTGCCGGCCTACCCGTGGTGGTATACAGGATTTCGAGCGTGTTAGCAAACATTTAGCAATGTTGCGACGCCGCGCATTCTGCTGAGCAGGCGAAGTCTCACCCCGACCACCGGGCCGTTCTCCACGGGTGTTGCCTGCCCTCTCGCGCGCGCCGGAAAACCGTTCGCCGTCCGTCCCGTTCCCGTTGGTCCCTCCCGGCGCGGTCATCCACTCACTCTCCCCGGCGGCGACGCCGCGTGGATGGTCTCGCGTCGTGGATCTCCCCGTCGTCCAGGACCACGTCGAAAGCCGGGAACGCAACGTGAAGCGGGTGGGCGCGAGGCCGGCGACCGGTCAACGATCTGTGAGGACGTTCGAGGGGCCTTGCCCACGGCTCCCCATGCAGGTTGTTTGGAGGCCACGTCGGTCGGGTACAAAGTTGACATACTCACGCTCAGATTTTATGATTCCCTCAGCATAGTAAGCGAAGGAGGAAGTTCCATGGCCAAAGTCATCGGCATCGACCTCGGCACGACCAACAGCGCCATGGCCGTGCTCGAAGGCGGCGAGCCGACCGTCATCCCGAATAGTGAGGGCGGTCGCACCACGCCGTCAGTGGTCGCGTTCTCGAAGAGCGGCGAGCGCCTGGTAGGCAGCGTCGCCCGTCGTCAGGCGGTCACCAACCCCGAGAACACGGTGTTCTCGATCAAGCGCTTCATGGGCCGCAAGTACGGCGACGTCTCCGAAGAGATGAAGATCGTGCCGTACCACGTGGTCAAAGCTTCCAACGGTGACGCCTCCGTCGACATCGGCGGCAAGACGTACTCGCCGCCGGAGATCTCGGCGATGATCCTGCAGAAGCTCAAGCGGGACGCCGAGGAGTACCTGGGCGAGAAGGTGAGCGAGGCCGTCGTCACCGTGCCCGCGTACTTCAACGATTCGCAGCGGCAGGCCACCAAGGACGCCGGCAAGATCGCCGGTCTCGACGTCAAGCGCATCATCAACGAGCCGACTGCGGCGGCGCTCGCGTACGGCCTCGACAAGGAACACGACCAGACCATCCTCGTGTTCGACCTCGGCGGCGGCACCTTCGACGTCTCGATCCTCGACCTCGGGGAGGGCGTGTTCGAGGTGCGCTCCACCAACGGCGACACGCACCTCGGCGGCGACAACTTCGACAAGGCCGTCGTCGACTGGATGGTGGCCGAGTTCAAGCAGAGTCAGGGCATCGACCTGAGCGCCGACAAGATGGCCCTCCAGCGCCTCTACGAGGCAGCCGAGAAGGCCAAGATCGAGCTCTCCACGACGATGAGCTCGAACGTCAACCTACCGTTCATCACGGCCGACGAGAACGGCCCCAAGCACCTCGACCTCACGCTCACGCGGGCGAAGTTCGACGAGCTCACGCACGACCTCGTCGAGCGTGTGGTCAAGCCGGTGCACAGCGCCATCAAGGACGCCGGGCTCGACAAGAAGGCGATCGACCATGTCATCCTGGTCGGCGGTATGACACGCGTGCCGGCTGTTCAGGAGAAGGTCAAGGAGCTCATCGGCAAGGACCCGCACAAGGGCGTCAACCCGGACGAGGTCGTCGCCGTCGGCGCGGCCATCCAGGGCGGCGTGCTGGCCGGCGAGGTCAAGGACGTGCTGCTGCTCGACGTCACGCCGCTGAGCCTCGGCATCGAGACCAAGGGCGGCGTCTTCACGCGCCTCATCGACCGCAACACGACGATCCCGAGCAAGAAGAGCGAGATCTTCAGCACGGCCGACGACAACCAGACGAGCGTCGAGATCCACGTGCTCCAGGGCGAGCGCGACATGGCGGCCTACAACAAGACGCTGGGCAAGTTCCAGCTCGTGGGCATCCCGCCGGCGCCGCGCGGCATCCCGCAGATCGAGGTCACGTTCGACATCGACGCCAACGGCATCGTGCACGTGAGCGCCAAGGACCTTGGTACCGGCAACGAGCAGAAGATCACCATCACCGCGTCCAGCGGCCTCAGCGAGCAGGACATCGAGCGCATGATGAAGGACGCCGACGCGCACGCCGACGAGGACAAGAAGGCGCGCGAGATGGCCGACGTCAAGAACAACGCCGAGAACCTCCTCTACAGCACCGAGAAGTCGTTGCGCGACATGGGCGACAAGGTCGACGCGTCCACGAAGGAGGAGATCGAGTCGGCGGCCGGCGAGCTCAAGACCGCGCTCGAGGGCGACGATGTGGAGGCGATCCAGGCCAAGACCGAGACCCTGATGCAGGCTTCGCACAAGCTCGCCGAGGCCGTGTACCAGCAGGCGCAGCAGGAGCAGTCGGCGAGCTCCGGCAACGGGTCCAGCTCGACGCCGGAGGACGAGAACGTCGAAGAGGCCGACTACGAGGTCATCGACGACGACGAGAGCAAGTAACGGCGAGGTACGAAGGGGCGGGCGGCCGCTGACGCCGGCGTCGCCCGCCGTGACTCCGACATCCAGAGGAGGTGTCGACTATGGCGATCATCAGGTGGGACCCGTTCCGCGAGATGACCCAGGTCCAGAACCAGTTCAACAGGCTGGTGGATCAAGTCTGGGGCGGGCGTCAGGAGAGCTGGCTGCCGGCGGTGGACGTCTTCGACAAGAAGGACGCCGTCGTGCTCAAGGCCGAGCTCGCCGGGATGGACCCCGACGATATAGAGATCGAGGTCGAGGACAACGTGCTCACGATCAAGGGTGAGCGCAAGTTCGAGGAGCAGGTCGAGGACGAGCGCTACTACCGCGTGGAGCGCCGCTTCGGCAGCTTCCAGCGGAGCCTTGCCTTGCCGCAGGGCGTCAAGCCGGCCGAGATCCAGGCCGGCTACGAAGACGGCATCCTCACGGTCACCGTACCGAAGCTCGAGGAGGAAAAGCCACAGCGCATCGAGGTCAAGGCCAAGAAGACGGTCGAGGCCTCCAAGGCGGAGACCGCCGCGAGCTGACCCACGCCGGGACCGGCGGGGCGGGGCGCAGCGCCATCGCCCCGCCGGGACTTCCCGGCGTGATCGAGCGGCCAGGGGCCGAACAGCGACGAGACAGAGATCGGATATGACGGACAGGAAGCACACGACAAAGGATCACAGGCGCGCGAAGCCCGCGAAGGCCGAGGAGGGCGCCCCGCAGGCCGCGGAGGCCGCCGAGGCGAGCGCAGCCATCGAGGCGCAGAACGCCGAGGCCGCCGCGCAGGCCATCGTCGACGAGCTCGCCGTCGCTGAACGCGAGCGCGATGAGTACCTCGATCACCTCCGCCGCCTCAAAGCCGAGTTCGAGAACTACCGCAAGCGCGTGCAGCGCGACCACGAGGAGTTGCGCCTGCGCGCCGCCGAGACGGTCGTCGAGTCCTTGCTGCCGGTCATGGACAACATGAGCCGCGCTCTCGAAGCGGGCGCGCGGCACGAGGAGGGCCAGCTGCTGGCCGGTCTCGAGCTCGTCTCCGGCCAGCTTCGAGGCACGCTCGAGGGTCACGGGCTCGAGGAGATCCCGGTCGAGTCGGGCGTGCTCTTCGACCCGACCGTGCACGAGGCGATCATGACCCAGCCCTCGTCGGATCACTCCGAAGGCACGGTGACGCAGGTCCTCGAGCGCGGCTACTTGCTGCACGGCAGGTTGCTGCGCCCCGCCAAGGTCATCGTCGCGAGCTGAGCGGGTGGAGATGACTGACTTCTACCAGACACTCGGCGTCTCCAAGAACGCCTCACAGGACGAGATCAAGAAGGCGTTTCGCAAGCTCGCCCGCCAGCATCACCCGGACAAGAACCCGGGCGACAAGGCGGCGGAGGAGAAGTTCAAGGAGGTCAGCTCGGCATACGAGACTCTCTCGGACACCGCGAAGCGCAAGGAGTACGACGAGCTCAGCCGGCTCGGCGCCTTCGGCGCCGGTCCAGGCGGCGCCGGCGGCTTCCGGCCGGGCGCCGGCGGGTTCCAGGGCTTCGACCCGAGCATGTTCGGCCAGGGCAACGTCCAGTTCGACGCCGGCGACCTCGGTGACATCCTCGGCAACCTGTTCGGCGGGGCCGCAGGCGGGGGCCGCGGCCGGCGCAGGGCGGCCGAGCGCGGCGCCGACCTGCAGGCCGACGTGACCGTGTCGTTCGACGACGCGTTGCACGGCGTCACCGTGCGCGTGCCCGTCGACAAGCCGGTCACGTGCGCGACCTGTCGCGGCAGCGGCGCGAAGCCGGGCACGACGCCCAAGGTCTGCCCGGAGTGTCAGGGACGCGGCATGGTCGCGCGCAACCAGGGCCCCTTCGCGCTCTCGGAGCCGTGCCCGAGGTGTCACGGCCAGGGCACGATCATCGAATACCCGTGCCCCACGTGTCACGGCACGGGCGTCGAGAACAAGACCCGCCGGTACAACGTCAAGGTCCCGGCGGGCGTCAAGGACGGCAGCAAGATCCGCATCAAGGGCAAGGGTGAGGCCGGCTTCCGCGGCGGCCCGGCAGGCGACCTCTTCGTGCGCGTGCGCGTCGAGTCGGACGACCTCTTCGAGCGGCGCGGCGACGATCTCGTCGTCGAGGTCCCCGTCACCGTCTCCGAGGCGGCGCTGGGCGCCACGGTGAAGATCCCGACGCCGGGTGGCGGGCGGGTCTCACTCAAGGTTCCGGCCGGGAGCCAGGACGGGCGCACGTTGCGCGTGCGCGGCAAGGGCATGCCCAAGCTCAAGGGCGGCCACGGCAACCTTCTGGTCAAGCTCCGGGTGCAGATCCCCGGCAAGCTGACCAAGGACCAGAAGCACCTGTTCGAGACGCTCGCGGCGACGTTCCCGGACCCGCGCTCGACGGCGGACTAATGCACGGAAGAGCTATTGAGCGCCTCGACTCGCGGCACTCTCGGAGAGGCGGACTAATGCACGGAAGAGCTATTGAGCGCCTCGACTCGCGGTACTCTCGGAGAGGCGGACTAATGCACGGAAGAGCTATTGAGCGCCTCGACTCGCGGCACTCTCGGAGAGGCGGACTAATGCACGGAAGAGCTATTGAGCGCCTCGACTCGCGGCACTCACGGAGAGGCGGCCTAGTGCCCGCAGCACACGAAGTCGACGGAGCGCTGGTGAGCGACTCGCAGAAGGCGAAGCCCAACGAGTCGGGCTGAGCAAGACGACGACCGACGGCGGAGACCGGGTCATGAGACAGGAACACGACAGCGACAGGCCGCTCTTCATGATCTCCGTGGCGGCGGAGCTCGCGGGCATGCACCCGCAGACGCTCCGTCTCTACGAGCGGCGCGGGCTCGTGCACCCGCAGCGCACGGCCAAGAACACGCGCCGCTACTCAGAGCGGGACGTCGAGCGGCTCCAGCGCATCCAGGAGCTCACGGAGCTTGGGCTCAATCTGGCAGGGGTGGAGCGCGTACTGGCCATGGAGCAGCAGCTGGAGACGATGCGGCGGGAGATGACGCTGCTCCAGAGCCGCCTGAGCGAGGCCGCTGCGGCCATGCGGCGCGAGGTCGAGCGCGTCGAACGCTCACACCGGCTCGAGCTGGTGCCGGTGCCACGCAGCCAGGTCGTGCGTCTCGGCCGTCGTCGCCGGCACGCCTGAGCCGGCGGCCCGTGGGCCGACGTGCTCGCGGCCGGCCGGCGAGCCGTGGTGCGGCCTTTCCTCGGACCACCAGACGAACGCAGTCAGAGCGAGGGATTCCATGGACGTGAACAAGTTCTCAGAGCGCGCGCGTGAGGCGCTCGAGACGGCGCAGGGCATCGTGCGCCGTGGGCCGGGCAACCAGCTCGGCACCGAACACCTGCTGATCGGCGTGCTCAGCCTGCCGGGCGGCGTCGTCGAGCAGGTCTTCAATCTGCTCGGCGTCGACAAGGGTACGGCCATGGCGCGCGCCAACCACTACCTGCAGACCGCCGGCGCAGGCCGCGCCGGCGGCCCCAGCGGCGACGCCGATCAGCTCTACCTGACGCCGCGCGCGAAGGCCGCCCTCGACTACGCCGGCCAGAAGGCGCAGGCGATGGGCGACGCCTTCGTCGGCACGGAGCACCTGCTGCTCGGCATCCTGCTCGAGGGCGACGGCCCCGGCGGCGCCAGCCTTCGCGACCTCGGTGTCACCGAGGAGGGCGTCATGCGCGCCCTGCAACAGATCCGCGCCAGCGGCGTGGACTACGAAGGGCAGGCGACGGGCGAGAGCATGCTCGGCAAGTACACGCGCGACCTCACGGCGCTCGCTCGCGACGACAAGCTCGACCCGGTCATCGGCCGCGACGAGGAGATCAAACGCGTCATCCAGGTGCTGAGCCGCCGCACGAAGAACAACCCGGTCATCATCGGCGAGCCGGGGGTCGGCAAGACGGCGATCGCCGAAGGGCTCGCGCAGAAGGTCGTGGACGGTGACGTCCCCGAACCGCTGCGCGACAAGCGTGTCCTTGCGCTCGACCTCGGCGGCATGGTCGCCGGGGCGAAGTATCGCGGCGAGTTCGAGGAGCGCCTCAAAGGCGCCCTCGACGAGATCCAGCGCTCCAAGGATGTGATCCTCTTCATCGATGAGCTGCACACTGTGGTCGGCGCCGGCGCGGCCGAGGGCGCGATGGACGCGTCCAACATGATGAAGCCGATGCTCGCGCGCGGCGAGCTCCAGTGCGTCGGCGCGACGACGCTCGACGAGTACCGCGAGAACATCGAGAAGGACGCCGCCCTCGAGCGCCGCTTCCAGCCCATCCTGGTCGGCGAGCCGACGGTCGAGGAGACCGTGGCGATCCTCACGGGACTGCGCGACAAGTACGAGGCGCATCACAAGGTCAAGATCACCGACGAGGCGATCAGCGCGGCCGCCGTGCTCAGCGACCGCTACATCGGCGACCGCTTCCTGCCCGACAAGGCGATCGACCTGCTCGACGAGGCGGCCAGCAAGATGCGCATCGAGGCGACCATGCTGCCGCCGGACCTGCGCGACATGGAGCGGCGCCTCCAGGAGCTCACGCGCGAGGGAGCCGCGGCGGTGGAGGCGCAGGACTACGAACGCGCCGCCCAGCTCAAGGAGCAGACCGACAAGATCCAGGCGACGTTCGTGACCGCCAAGGAGGCGTGGCTGGCCGACAAGGGCATCGCCGAGGCCACCATCGACGGCGACGACATCGCCGGCATCGTGAGCGCCTGGACCGGCATCCCGGTGCAGCGCATGAAGGAGGAGGAGGCCGAGAAGCTCCTCCGGATGGAGGAGCGCCTGCACGCACGCGTGATCGGTCAGGACAAGGCCGTGGTCGCCGTGTCCGAGGCCGTGCGCCGCGCGCGCGCCGGGCTCAAGGATCCCAAGCGGCCGATCGGGTCGTTCCTCTTCCTCGGCCCCACGGGCGTCGGCAAGACCGAGCTCGCCCGGGCTCTGGCGGAGTTCCTCTTCGACGACGAGGCGGCGATGGTGCGGCTCGACATGAGCGAATACATGGAGAAGTTCTCGGCGAGTCGCCTCGTCGGCTCGCCGCCCGGCTACGTGGGCTACGAAGAAGGCGGTCAGCTGACCGAAGCGGTGCGCCGTCATCCGTACAGCGTGGTCCTCTTCGACGAGATCGAGAAGGCGCACCCGGACGTGTTCAACATGCTGCTCCAGGTGCTCGACGACGGCCGGCTCACGGACAACAAGGGCCGCACCGTCGACTTCAAGAACACCGTGGTCATCATGACGAGCAACGTCGGCGCCGAGCTCATCCCCGACGCAGAGACGATGGAGAAGGACTACGACGCCGTGGAGAACCGCCTGATGGGCGCGCTCCGGCAGACGTTCCGGCCGGAGTTCCTCAACCGGATCGACGAGACGATCGTCTTCCACGGCCTCGGCCGCGAGGAACTCGAGCAGATCGTCGACCTGCTGCTCACGCACGTGCGCCGGCAGGTCGAGGGCCAAGGCATGCATCTCGAGATCACCGATGACGCGAAGCGTTTCGTGGCCGACACCGGGTACGATCCGCGGTTCGGCGCGCGGCCGTTGAAGCGCGCCATCCAGCGGCTCGTCGAGAACCCGCTCTCGCGGGAACTGCTCGGCGGTTCCTTCGTCGAGGGCGATACCATCAAGGTGAGTCTGGCCGACGGTCACCTGGTGTTCGAGAAGTAGCCTCGAGGGATAGAGTGCGGCCATGGGTAAGGGTCGAACTGCCGTCCTTGGTGGCGTGATCGGCGCCGCCGTCGGCGTCGTTCTGGCGCCGCGCCGCGGCGAGTCGCGGCGCCAGGCGCTCGACCGGCTACGCCTGGCGGCCCGGCCCGGCCGCGGCGCGCTGCGCGCCTTCGAGGGCACGCCGTGCGCGGCGGAGCGGCGCGCCCCCGAGCACGGTCAGGGCGGCGCCCCAGCTGCCGCGAATGCGGCTCCGGCCGCGACAGGAGGAGGAGACGATGGTGGATGACCCTCGCGCCGGGTTCGACGCGGCGCGTGCCGAGAGCGGGTTCAAGGAGCTCGAGGTGGTGGCCTACATCGGCGAATTCAAGATCGTCGGCATCGCCCACTTCGGCGTCGGGCAGCGCGCCAGCTCCCGGCGCCCCTCCGACTACATCCGCGCCTTCAGCGACAGCCGCCTCACGCTGTCCAAGGTGCGCATCTACGGCAAGGGCAGCCAGGATCTCCTGGAGACCACGCCCTTCATCATCCTGAACCTGGACAAGGCCGACTTCCTCTACGCGCGCGACGACAGCGAGGCCGAGCCGGGCGGCTGAGGCCGTTTCTCGATGGCGATGACCTACGAGCTCGACATCCTTATCCCGACCGCACGGTTCGTGTTCAGCGTCGAGGACGGCGCCGTGGACGTCCTTCCGGAGCACCGGTCCCCGGAAGCGTTCGTCGACTACCGCAAGCTGCGTGAGCGGCGGCCCGTGGTGGGCATGACGACCTTCCCGAACACCGTGCTGCTGCGCGGGCCGCGCACGATCCTCGTCGACCCCGGTCTGCCGCTGCAGAACGAGCCGGTGCTGCGTGCGCTCGAGTCCCGCGGGCTGGCCGCCGCCGACGTGGACCTGGTCGTGCTCACGCATGCCCACCTCGATCACGCCGGCGGCTGCGCCGACGTCATGGCGCCCGTCGCAGTGCACGAACGGGAGACGAGCGCCCCGTACTGGGCGCTGGCCGGTGGCCTGCTCGAGCGGCTTCCGCTCGAGCTGCTGACCGGCGACGGCGGCCGGCTGGCTCCCGGCGTCGCCTGGGCGCTCACGCCGGGGCACTGCCCCGGGCACATCAGCCTGGCCGTCGAGACGACGGAGGGGAGGGCCGTGCTGTGCGGCGACACGATCGGGCCCGCTCGGGACGAGTTCGACGCGATGACGCCGACCGGCCCCGGGGCCGGGACGATGCTCGCCTCCTGGAGGCGCATCCGCGCCTGGGACCCGGCGCTGATCGTCGCCGGGCACCTGCCTCCGTTCGCGCCGTGAGCCTCTCCACCGCGCTGTGCTACACTCGGGCCCCTGTGACCATTGCCTGGAGAACCTCGCGTGCCTATCTACGAGTACCGATGTGACGACTGCGGCGCCTCGTTCGAGGCCCTGCAGAAGATGAGCGACGAGCCGCTGGTCGATTGCGAGAAGTGCGGCGGGACGCTGCACAAGGTACTGCATCCGGTGGCCATCCACTTCAAGGGCTCGGGCTTCTACACGACCGACTACGGCAAGGGGTCCGGGAGGCGCGCCGGTGGTCGCGAGGCGGGGTCCGATGAGGAGTCGTCGAGCTCCGGGAAGGGCGCCTCCGGCGACGGCGGATCGTCCGCGGCGGAGAAGTCCTCGGCCGCGGAGACGTCCTCGGCGGCGGAGAAGCCCTCCTCGGACGGCAAGGCCAAGGAGACACAAAAGGCGACATGACGCGCCGGGGGTGAGCCGCGTGGAGCGACCGACTGACGAAGCGCTGCGCAAGGCGCAGTCCACGCTGCGCGGCCTCGTGAGCGACGGGCCGTCCCATCTCCCGTCGCTCAACCTCGTCGCCGACTCCATCCGGCTCGAGCTCGAGAAGTCCGGGCAGGTCGCCATCCTCTACGTCAGTCTCGCCCACTACGGCCGCCTTGAACCCGTCTTCGGGTGGCGCATCGTCGGGCAGATCCTCGACGCGGTCGCCGCCAACCTCGAGGGCATGGTGGGGAACACCCTGCGCCGGCTGGACGTCGTGAGCGACTTCACGCTCACCGACGACGCCTTCATCGTGCTGCTGTCGCCGCCGCGGTCCACCGTCGTCATCGCCGACGACGACCTGGCGGCGGTGACGCGGCGGGTGTACGAGCGCCTGCAGTCCCTGCTGCTCAACGATCTGGCTCCCGGCGTGTACGACCGCGTGCACCCGTCGGTCGGCGCCGTCATCCTGGCCGAGGACACCTCCCTCACCTTCGAGCAGAACCTCCAGTACGGCCTCGCCCTGGCGATGCAGGCGGCGGAGGAGCAGGCGTCTCGCTACGACGACGACCTCGAGTCGACCTTGGCCGACTGCGTGTCCAGAGGAGAGCTCGAACCACTCTTCGAGCCGGTGGTCGATCCCGCGGCCCGCGCGGTGATCGGCTATCGCAGCAGCGTGCGCGGCCCATTCTACTCGCCGCTGAGGCTGCCCGACGTTCTGCTCGACGTGGCCCGCCGCTCGCAGGTCCTTTCAGCCTACGGCGTCGTCGCCCGCGAGGCCACGGTCTCGGCGGCCGCCGGACTGAAGCCGGACGACCTCCTGTTTCTCGGTTGCGTCGCCGGAGAGTTCCCCAACGCCGCCGTCGTGGCCGTCAGCGAGTTCTACTCGCTCAACAAGGCGCTCGTGCCCCAGCACGTCGTGTTCGAGATCGACGCCGACGACCTTGCGATCAACACGGCTTCCACGCTGAGGACGCTCGCCGACGTGCGGGACCTGGGCTTTCTCCTCTGCGTCTCGGGTCTGGGTGCCCAGTTCACCACACTCGAGTTGATCGCCGAGGCTCACCCCGACTTCCTGTGCCTCGACCCCGTGCTCGTGGCCAACCTTGACAGCGCGCTCACGCCGATCGAAGTGGTGCAGCTCATCGTGCGCTTCAGCGACCGTATCGGCGCCCAGCTCATCGCGACCGGCGTCCGGGACACGGAGCAGCAGCACCTGCTGGCGCGCAACGGCGTGGAGCTGTTCTGTGGGGAGGCCTTTGCGCGCGCCGACACGCGGCTGCCGGCGGTGACGTTCGCGGAGTAGGAGAGCGCGCCCCGCGGCGCCGGCTCGGCCGAGGCCGCGCGCTCAGGCGCTGAGACTCGCGGGCAGCGCCCGCTCGCCGGCCACGCCCGTGAAGATGGTCACGCGATTGCGGCCGCGCCGCTTGGATTCGTAGAGCGCCGCGTCCGCGGCCTCGATGAGCTCGGCCTCGTCGCTCGCGCCCGCAGGATACGCCGCGATACCCACCGACATCGTGGCGCACACCTGCTCACCGCCACGGACCGGGACTGTGACCGTCTCGACGGCGCGGCGCAGCCGCTCGGCCAGCTCGTACCCGTGCGACTCGTCGCCGCGGATGAGCACGGCGAACTCCTCACCGCCGTAGCGGGCAGCGACGTCGGCGTCGCGCACGAGCCCTCCCACGGTCCCGCCGATGCGGCGCAGCAGCTCGTTTCCCGCCTCGTGACCGTGCCGGTCGTTGAACTGCTTGAACGCATCGAGGTCGAGCATGAGCAGCGAGAGCTCGCCCCCGTACCGGTCGACCTTGGTCACTTCGTTGTGGAGGTAGTCGACGAACGTGCCGTAGTTGTACAGGCCGGTGAGGCGGTCGGTGAGCGTGGATGCGGCGAGCTCGCGCTGGGTGTCGCGGTGCCGGCGCTGGACTCGTCCGAGCAGGAGCCCGGCGAGGAAGAAGAGCGCGGTCCCGAGCAGCGCCTGGCGCACCGTCTCTGGCGTGGCCGCCTCCCCGAAGCTGTAGTAGAGGACGAAGAAGTTGCCCAGCCAGACCGTGACCGCGAGGCTGCCGAGCTCGAAGAAGAACACCGCGGCGAGGACGAGCGGAAAGACGAACAGGGGCCAGAGATACGCGGGGCCGACCACGGTGACCAGGGCGGAGACTCCCGCGAGCGCCGCCACGAGGGCGCTGGCGCGCCGGACCGTGAGGCGCCTGCTGTCGCTCGAGACGTGCGTCGCTGGGGTCACCTGACTCCTTCGCAGCCTTGCGCGCACTCCTACGACGGGCGGTCGGGCATTCCTGCGGCCGGTATGGCCCTCCCCCGTCGTCATCGTGGGCAACACCGGCGGCGGGCAGAGAGAGGGGGGGCGGTGAACGTCCACCTGAGGGCGGGAGCGTCCCCGGGCAACGTCCACCCGTCGTTCGGCTAGAATCGCTGTCGTGACCCTGCAGATCCTCCTCACCAACGACGACGGCATCGACGCCCCCGGCATCGCCGTGCTGCGCCGCGCCGTCGAGGGTCTCGGCCAGATCACGACGATCGCTCCCGATCGCAATACCAGCGCGGTGGCCCGGGGGATCACCATCCACCGCGCGCTCACGCTCGCTCCGCACCGGTTCGGCGACGGCTGGGACGGCCTCGCCTGCGACGGGACTCCGTCCGACTGCGTTCGCATCGCCCTGCTCGGCCTCGAGTGCCCCATACCCGCCCTCGTCGTCTCCGGCATCAACGCCGGCGGCAACATGGGCGCCGACGTCACGTACTCCGGCACCGTCGGCGCCGCCTTCGAGGCGGCGCTCCGTGGCCACCCCGCGATCGCCTTCTCCGTGGAGGAGCGCGAGCCGGGCTGGCTGGCGGAGGCGGAGCCGATCCTCCGGTCGATGGTCGAGCACGTGATCGAGCGCGGGCTGCCGCGCCACAGCATCCTCAACGTCAATCTGCCGGACCGGCCCCTCGCGGCATTCACGGGCATCCGCCCCGCCCGGCTGGGCGGGGCCAGCTGTCACGACCGTGTCATCCTGGCCGGGGCTGACGGCGAAGGGCCGCGGGAGCACCTCCTGCCGTGCGAGCATCCCGCGTCCGGCGAGTGGGTGGACACCGACTTCGACGTGGTCGCCTCCGGCGCCGTAGCCGTGACGCCGCTGCGCTACGACCTGCTCGACCCGCAGCTGCTGGCCGATCTCGCCGGCTGGGACCTCGACCTGGAGCGCCTCCGTGCCTGACACAACCGGATTCGACCCCGTCATCTTCGATCTCGACGGCACCGTCGTCGACACGGTCGAGCTGATCGTCGACTCGTTCCGCCACGCCACCCGCACCGTGCTGGGCACGGTGCTGCCCGACGAGGTGATCACCGCCGGCGTCGGGCAGCCGCTCATGGCACAGATGGAGCGCCTCTCCGCCGAGCATGCCCGGGAGCTCTACGACGTCTACCGCGAGTACAACCACCGCCGGCACGACGAGCTCATCCGCGGCTATGACGGTGTCTCGGAGGTTCTCGGCGCTCTCAGGGACGCCGGCCGGCGCCTCGGCATCGTCACCAGCAAGAGCGAGGACACGACCGCGATGGCGTTCCGGGCGGTGGGGCTTCGCGAGCACTTCGACGTGGTCGTCACGGCCAGCGACACGACGGAACACAAACCGTCGCCGGTGCCGCTGCGCCTGTGTCTCGAGCGACTCGGGGCGCCCGCGGAGGGGTCGCTGTACGTCGGAGACGCTCCCGTGGACATCGAGGCCGGCCGCGCCGCCGGCATGGCCACGGCGGCCGTCGCCTGGGGCGTGTTCGGCCGCGAGGAGCTGCTCGCGGCCGGCCCGGACTACTGGCTCGGCGAGCCGCGGGAGCTCGTGCGGCTGTGCCTGAACGGCGAGGGACGGCGGGTGAGCGACCCGCCATGGCGGGGTACCACCAGCGCGTAGGACATCGCCGCGGCGCAGCGGCGGCGAAGAGGGGGGAAGCGGTGAGCGACGCCGAGGCGGCGGCCAGGGCGGCCGACCTGCGCGAGATCATCAACCGGCACGCGTACTTCTACTACGTACTCGACCAGCCGGAGATCGACGACGCGGAGTACGACGAGCTCTACCGCGAACTCCAGACGCTCGAGCAGGAGCATCCGGACCTCATCACGCCTGACTCCCCGACGCAGCGCGTCGGAGCGGCCCCGCTCGAGGGCTTCATGCAGGTCCGACACCTCCAGCCGTTGCTCTCTCTGGCCAACGCCCGCAACGAGGAGGAGCTGCTGGCCTGGGACCAGCGCAACCGGCGGCTGCTGGAGGCGCACGGGCTCGGGGACGCACCGCTGCGCTACGTCGTCGAGCCCAAGATCGACGGCCTCGCCATTTCGCTCACGTATCGCGACGGTGTCTTCGCCGTGGGCGCGACGCGCGGCGACGGCGAGGTGGGGGAGGACGTCACCGCCAACCTGCGGACCATCGGCTCGCTGCCGCTGCGGTTGCGCGTCGCCGGTCCGCCGCCGGTGGTGGAGGTGCGCGGCGAGGTCTATCTGCGGCTCGCCGCGTTCGCGCACCTCAACGCACAGCGTCTCGAGGCCGGCCTCAGCGCGTTCGTGAACCCACGCAACGCCGCCGCAGGGTCCATCCGCCAGCTGGACCCCCGGCTCGCAGCAGAACGGCCGCTCGACGTCTGGTGCTACGCGGTCGGCTACGCGGAGGGACTCGACGTGCCCGACCACCACAGCGCGCTCGACTGGCTGCGCGCGGCCGGCTTCAAGGTCAATCCCGGCATCGTCCTGGTCGACGGCATCGAGGAGGTCGCCGCGGCGTGCCGCGCGTGGGAGGGACGACGCGGCGAGCTCGACTACGACATCGACGGCGCCGTGGTCAAGGTCGACTCGTACGCCCTGCAGCGGACGCTCGGGAGCGTCGCCCACGACCCGCGCTGGGCGATCGCCTTCAAGTTCGCGCCCGTGACGGTGACGACGCGCCTGCACAGCATCGAGGTCAACGTGGGGAGGACCGGCGTCCTGACGCCCTTCGCCGTCCTCGCGCCGGTCTTCGTCGGAGGCGTCACCGTGGAGCGAGCGACACTGCACAACGAGGACGACATCCGCCGCAAGGACATCCGCCCCGGCGACGACGTCATCCTGCAGCGCGCCGGTGACGTGATCCCGCAGGTCGTCGGCCCGGTGACGACGGGGGAGGCGGAGGATGCCGAGGGGCGGCGCGTCGACCGTGGGGAACGGCACGCCGCCCTGCCCGAGTGGACCATGCCGGCGACGTGCCCCGCCTGCGGCTCCGCGACCGTGCGCGAGACCGGCGAGGTCGCGGTGCGCTGTCCCAACCGCTCCTGCCCGGCGCAGCTCGTGGAGAGCATCAAGCACTTCGTGAGCAAGGGGGCGATGGACATCGAGGGCATCGGCGAGGAGACCGTCGTGCTGCTGCACGCCCAAGGGCTCATCGAGAACGTCGCCGACCTGTACGACCTCGAGCGCGAGCACTTCGTGCGGCTCGAGGACGGACAGGTCGTCGCCCTGCCGCTGTTCGGCGCCAAGACGCGGCGCGGGGAGGACGGCGCGCTCGAGATCGTCGAGGCCAAGCGCGCCGACAAGGTCCTCGCCGCCATCGAGGAGTCCAAGCGGCAGCCGTTCGCTCGCGTGCTCTTCGCGCTCGGCATCCGCCACGTGGGGTCGGTGACGGCGCAGGCGCTGGTCGAGCGCTATCCGGGCATCGACGCTCTCCTGGCCGCCGGCGCCGAGGACCTCGCCGAGGTGCCGGGCATCGGACCCGTGGTCGCCGAGGCCGTGGAGCAGTATCTCGGCGACGCGCACAACCGGGAGACCATCGAGAAGCTGCGCGCCGCCGGTGTGCGGCTGGTCGAGGACCGTCCGGTGAAGGAGGCGGGTCCGCTCACCGGGTCGAGCTTCGTCCTCACCGGCAAGCTGCCGACCCTCACCCGCGGCCGCGCTCAGGGGCTGATCGAAGCCGCCGGCGGGCGGGTGAGTGGTTCGGTGAGCCGCGCCACGGACTACGTGGTCGCCGGCGAGGACGCAGGCTCCAAGCTGGCGAAGGCCACGGCACTGGGCGTCACGGTGATCGACGAGGCGGCGCTGCTGGAGCTGGTCGCCGGCGAAGCCGGCGACCAGCTCCAGCAGCCGTGACCCGGCAAACCGGGCATGAAGCTCACCAAAACGCACTGAGGCGAGCAGCCGATACTGGCTGCATGCTTCATATCCATTAATATTTCGCTAACAGGTTCTTCGCACAACGTTTCTAGTGTCCCGCTTGCGAAGCTTCCCATCTCCGAGAAGCCCGCTGCCAGCGCCAAGTGCTGGTACCTCCTATCTTCTTGGTTCGCCCCGGCCCCGGGCGAACCACGGCCTGAGGGCCGGTGGGACGGCTGCCGTAAAGGCGACCCGGCTCGCCGGCCCTCGGCCACCTTCCGGGCGCGGACCCAGTCTCACCCCCCGGTCCGCGCCCGCCGTCTACCGGCGCGCTTGCGGCCCGGAGCTCGGGCCCATGATCCCGACGAGGCCCCGACCGACGGTCCTAACCCGCGGGCAACGCGCTGTTCGCGCGCGTTCGCGCCGCTTCACGCGCGCGCAACAATCGCAGGGCAGTATCAGTAACGGCTCCTTTCGCTGACAAGCGAAGACCCCCCCAACGAGGGTTTGCCCCAAAGCCCTTGTACGAGGCCCCGCTCCCCTCGGGGCCTCGTCCCTTTTCTGGGTGCTCTACGGCGACCAGGGGTGGTCGCCCGGGGACGGCGTTTCGGGTTCCCTCACCTTTGCCCGCGAACCGCCGCCAACTTTGCCGAAGTATCCGCCGCTGACAGACGGGCGTCGGACCTGTAGCCTCGGGGGCGTCGTCCGGGGCCCGGTGATCGATCGCGTCGTCGCCCCGCGCGGCCGACAATGAACGTGACTGACTGGGGGAAGCGATGGACGGTCCCATCCCGACGCGCATGGGCGACGGGTCGCTGGTGCGCATGACCCGGGCGGAGATCGAGGCGGACATTCTCGCCGGCGTAGAGGCCGGAGTGAAGCGCGCCAAGGTCGAGCCGCTGGGTGAGGACGAAGTCGCGCACCTCGTCGACATCTTCGCGAGTGCTGCCCGTTTCAGCGCCGTCGACATCGGCGACGAGGTGGTCCTGAGCTCGGATGGCGTCGGCAGCCAGGACACCGGCTCGCGCATCACCGACCTGCAGAACTACGAGCAGACGGTTTGCACCGACACGGTCGAGCTCTACCACCACGACTACTCGTACAAGCCGGTCAAGCCGGTGCTGCCGTTCGAACAGGAGATCATGCGTCAGACGCAGCTCCTGCTCACCATCCCGGTCCAGTACGGGGCCATGCCCGACCTCGGACGCTACACCGTCCCCGACGGCCCCATTCCCAACTGGTCGCAGTTGCTGCCGCTGGGCCGCATCGACGAAGCCCGCGCGGCCCAGGAGGAGGCCGTGGAGCTCGCTGTGGACGACATCGTCTACGTCGCCGAGGGCATGTACGAGGCGGGCGCCGACGCCATCAACCTCGACACCGCGGGCGCCGCCGGCGACGCCGACTTCCTCGCCGCGCTGCGGGCCATCGAGCGCATCCGCGCCACACACCCGGACTGGGGCATCCAGATCGGTATGGCGAGCGAGTTCGTGCTCGGCATGCACGGCGAGCTCGAGTACGACGGCGTGCGCCTCGCCGGGCTGTGGCCGGCCGGCCAGATGCGCCTGGCGGCGAAGGCCGGCGCGTCCATCTTCGGCCCGGCGATCAACGTCAACACCGGGAAGTCGGTGGCCTGGAACGTCGCGCGCACGTGCACCATCGTGAAACCGTGCACCGCTGCCGCCGAGATCCCCATCCACCTCAACGGGGGGATGGGCGTCGGCGGCGTCCCCATGCACGCGCTACCGCCGGTCGACGCCGTCTCGCGCGCCTCGCGCGCATGTGTCGACCTGCTGAAGATCGACGGGTTGTAGATCGGCGCCGGCGACAACCACAGCCAGGGGATCGGCCACGGTGTCGCGTCGGGGATGGGCGGACTGCGGACCGCCGGAGATCTGGTGGCCCGCATGCAACTGACGCGAAGGATGAGGCTCCCCGAGGCGAAGGCGTACGTGGCGGAGAGGCTCGGCGTGACCCCGGCGGACCTGAGTGACCCGGTCGTGATGTCGGACGTGCGTCGCGAGAAGGGGATAGGCACGATCCCGACAGAGGACACGGCGAGTGTCGCCGACGCCCTGGCGATCGAGGCGAAGGTCAACATCGCCCGCGAGCTGGATGTGCCGGTGCGCTCGGTCGAGCGCTTCAGGGCGCTGACGGCTGGAGGCTGAGCCGCCGGCGGGCAGCCGGGGCCAGGGCAGGGCTAGGGGGACGGCGTCGCGGCCGCGGTCGTGCGCCGCAGGTACTCGGCCGTGCCCCACTCGAACAGCGCGATCGCGTCCTTCTCCTCCTGATCGCGCGTCGGCTCGTGCATGGTCACGACGATGAGGGCGACGGGTCCGGGCTTGCCCGACCCGACGAGGACCTTGCCCGACACGCCGGTCGCACCCGTCTTGATCCCGTCACCCCACGGGTAGTCCAGCAGACGGTTGTGGCTCTCAATGGGCACGGCCGCGTCGGGCGGGTAGCGGACCACCGCGGTCTTGGCGCTCACGAGTTCCCGAAAGACGGGGTCTCGCATGGCGAAACGCCCGAGCGTGGCCAGGTCGCGCGCGCTCGAGTAGTGCCCCGGCTCGGGGGTGCCGCGACAGTTCACGAAGTGCGTGTGGCTCAGCCCCAGTTCGGCGGCGCGTGCGTTCATGAGCTCGGTGAATGCCGGTTCGCTGCCGGCCACGTACGAGGCGAGCGTGAGCGCCGCGTCGTTGGCGCTCTTGACCATGAGCGCTGTGAGCGCCTCGCGCACGCTGATCCTGTCTCCCGGTACCAGATCGACGCCGACCGTCTGGGGCAGAGGGATGTCCGGGACGGTCGCGTAGGCGTCGAGGTCGGTCGCCTCTTCCAGCACGAGCAGCGCCGTCATGATCTTCGTGCAGGAGGCCGGCGGCAGTTGCCGGTCCGGCGCCTTGCTCCACAACACCTCGCCGGTGCCGCGCTCGATGAGGATGCCCGACCAGGCATTCACCTTCGGCGGCGCGGTGCCGGCCGGATTCGCCGGAGAGCCGGTCGGTGTCGCCGGAGGGCTGGTCGGGGTCGCCGGAGAGCCGGTCGAGTTCCCGCCGCACGCGGTGAGCAGCGTCAGGGAGGCGGCGAGCAGCGCGAGCAGGAGCCAGGTCGCTGAGCCGCGCGGAAAGCCCGGCTTCACGGGCTCGGGAAGCCCGCCGGGAGGGTGGCCGCGACGAGGTCGACGCGACCCAGGACGAGCCCGTCGGACCGGTAGGTCACCGTGCCGAGCGGGTCGCCGTCCGCCGGCCGCGTTGCCAGCGGCTCGGCCGGCAGGTCGAAGATCAGTCTGACCGTCGCCGCCTTGCGTACGACTGCCGTCAGGTCGGCGGCGGCGACCGCGGTGACCGGATCGTCTCCGCTGACCATGAGCTCCTTGACAGCGTCGCCGCCGGCGACGATCTGACGGTCCTCGTACAGCGCCGAGCCCCACTCGAACAGCGCGACCGCATCCTTCACCTCCCGGGCGCGCGTAGGCTCGCGCATGGTGACCACGATGAGCGGC
The DNA here is from genome assembly GCA_963699725.1 of uncultured Thermoleophilia bacterium. Lineage (GTDB taxonomy): Bacteria > Actinomycetota > Thermoleophilia > UBA2241 > UBA2241 > CAIXSE01. Next base: position 97,542 of record CAVOVA010000005.1, on the reverse strand, counting down.
ACGAGCCCAGGCCGGCCGGAACCTACCAGCACCATCTTCGATTCCTTGGTCGAACCGGTCTTGATGCCGTCTCCCCAGGGGTAGCTGAGCAGGCGGTTGTGCGATGTGACCCTGACCGCGTGCGACGGCGGCCAGCGGATGACGGTGGTCTGCGTGTCGACGATGGCACGGAACCGGGCGTTGCGCATGGCGTAGCGTCCGAGCTTGGCGAGGTCGCGGGCCGACATGTAGTGGCCGCGCACGGGCTTGCCGCGGCAGTTGACGAAGTGAGTGCGCTTGAGGCCGAGCTTCTTCGCGCGGCGGTTCATCTTCCGCACGAAGCGGCTCTCGCTGCCGCTGATCGCGCTCGCGAGGGTCAGCGCGGCGTCGTTGGCGCTCTTGACCATGAGCGCGTTCAGCGCCTGACGGACCGTGATGCGGTCGCCGACGTGAAGCCGGATGCCGGCGCCCGGCTGGCGGGCGACCGAGGCCGGCGCCCGGATGTAGCGACTGAGGTTCTTGTAGTGCTCGAGGGCGAGCAGCGCCGTCATGATCTTGGTGCACGATGCCGGCGCCAGCCTGCGGTCCGGGCTCTTGGACCAGAGGACCTTGCCGCTGCGCCGGTCGATGAGGATGGCGCTCCGGGCTCCGACGGCCGGAGCCGCCGCAGCCGCGGCGGTGGTGTCGGCGCGCGCGACGTCGCGAACGCCGTTCGAGCCGGCCGCGAACACGAGGCCGACCAGTGCGGCGACGCCGAGCGCCACCGCGAGCGTCAGGCGAGCCGTGCGACTCCATGGGTGCGACCGACGGTCCATTGGATGAGTATAGCCGCGAGTGACGGTGCCGGCTCGACCCCTGCGGTACACTGGCCGCGGGCCGGCGTAGCTCAGCTGGCAGAGCAGCCGCCTTGTAAGCGGCAGGTCGGCGGTTCGATTCCGCCCGCCGGCTCCACTAGGCTCGAGAATGGCCAGAGCAGGACCCCCTGCCTGGCCATCTGTACTCCCTTTGTACTGCTGCGCTGCGCGACCACTCGTTGAGCGACGCAAGTTCGCCTGCCACGCCGGCGGCGGCGAGCTCTGCGGCCGATCCCTCCATATCGGGCAGCACATGGCTGTCTGTGTCCAACGTGACCCTGATAGTTGCGTGACCGAGACGCTCTTGCACGACCTTGGGCGGGCGCCAGCACGCAGCGCCGGCGAGGCCCACGCATGCCGCAGATCTTGCAGGCGGATCCGCGGCGCTCCGGTGGTCATCACGGCCCCTGGAAGAGCACGCGCAACCGGTCCAGCTGCTAGGTTGCCCTGTCCTCTCGGGCGAACACGTGGTCACCGCCTGCGCAGGCCTCGGCCCACTCCGCTGCATGGTCCAACTGCACCTGACTCTGTCGGCGGAGCGCCGCCACCATCTCCACGTCCAGTGAGATCGAGCGCGGCGTGTAGGTCTTCAGCTGCATCTCCACGGCCCTGAAGCGGCACGAACCGGCCCAGGACCGGCATGACGTGGCTCGGAACCAGCAAGAGCGATCGCCACACGAGCGGGGCAGGTGCTCACGAGCCCATAGAGCGGTGGCAAAGACAGGCGCACCGACTTCGCATGCACAGACGCAGAAACGCATAGCTTCGTGTGCCTCGGGATGGGTAGGGCGAAGTCACTCAACGCAACCGCATGAAAGGACCCGGGATGGCTTGGCGACGAGCTTGGGAAGTGAGAGGAGGCGACTCCTGACGATGTAGCCGCGAGGCGCGTCGCGCCACGCGACTCATCAGATTATCCTAGCGTCGTGTGTCTGGGAGGTGAGAACGGGGTGACGGTGAACGGAGAGCCGCTGGCGAAGCTGGGTCCGCTTGCTTCGCCCACCTGTCTGCGCTTCGCGGACCTGGGCGCTGCGGTCTATCTTGGTGACGTGCCCGAGGGCCTGGCTGACGAGCTCCCTGCGCTCTATGGCAGTCTCTCCTCGACGCTTGACTGGTTCCTCGCCTACGAGCGCAAGCAGCCGGAAGGCGCCTGCCTTCTGGAGGATCCTCGCCACGTCATCATGTTCCGTCGCCAGGGTGGCACCGTCGATGTGCTGAACAACGCTTTCGCGTGCGGGCCGGAGGAGGCAAACCGCATCTGTCGCGCTATCTTCCGCGCTTTGCCCGGCGTTCATCGCATCCATCTCGGCGTGATGTTTCCCCCTCGCGAACTGAGCTTCCCCCGCAGGGTCGTCGGGAGGCTCGATCACATGGTCATCGACCTGCCCGGGTCGGTCGACGAGTACTACCACTCGCTCGGGAAGGCCACGCGCAAGAACGTGCGTTCGCATCAGAACCGGCTGTCTCGCGCGTTTCCCGAGGTGAAGGTGGAGGTGGTCAAGCCGGGTCAGCGCAGCCGGGAGTTGGTCGATCGTCTGATCGGGTGGAAGATCCAGCGCTTTCGAGCGAGGGGGCGCATCACCTACTGGGAGACCAACCCGACGCTCGCCGAACGGGTCTCCGATCTCCTTCGTCGCTCCGGCGAGGCCCGCATCACGTACATCTCGGGGAGGGAAGCGGCGATCGACATCTGCTTCCGCGTCGGTGAGACGGCCTACATCTACGAGAGCGCAAATGATCCACAGTACGACGAGTTCTCCCTCGGGTTCCTGACGTTCTACTGGTTCGTGTGCAGCGCTGTGGAATCGGGCGCGACACGCGTGAACGCGATGGAAGGAACCCATGGGTCCAAGGCGCCGCTCGGAGCGAAGCCTGTCCGCACGACGAGCCTGTCGGTCTTCCGTTCGCAGTCCAGCCGTCTGCGATCGCTCGACGAGGTGCTGAGACTCGCGCGCCGCCGCAGCAGGAACGCATATCGTCGAGCGCGACACAGTGCGGGGCGGGTGGCGAGGCGGTACCCCGGTGGTGAAGCGCTGGCGCGGTTCTTGGCGCGTCGCCGGCTGAAGAAGTGGGGTGGGCCCGGAGACACCTGAGCTCCCGGCCGGCGGTTCAACAGGCAGACACGCCGATCAGGCCGAGCAATGGGCGGGACGGCCTGACCCTCTCGACCGTCAGCGCGACCCCAGGCGGGAGCGGGCTCAGGCGGCCGAGCAAGGAAGGTGGGGGCGGGCACGGTGTCCTGAGAGCTGCCTGCGGCAGCGGTGGAACGAGGCCTCCCGCACCCGTGAACCTGCCGGAGCGATGATCCGTACTCCTTCTGTACTCCCGCCTAGCGCCGAAGGCCGCCGAAACGGGCGTACAGCAGCCGCCGAACGGCGCGCCGGTGCGGCGATCTAGCCTCAATGGGCCGACCACACCGAGAGGGACCGACAGCGCCGCTGGGGGTACTGCACGCGGCAGGTCGGCGGTTCGATTCCGCCCGTCGGCTCCACAACGGTGTCCCCGATAGACCTCTGGGTAGGAAACCGAGGGACGGCCCCGGGCATCCCATGACCGCGTGATCACCATCAGCATGGGTCACGGAACCCGAAGGGGGTCCCATGCACTACATCCTGCTCATGAAGCTCACGGAACAAGGCGCCAAGGATCCCAAGGCCATCCCGCAGCGGATCGCGGACGGGATCAAAGGCTGGGAGGCGATGGGCGGCTCGGTGCTGAGCTTCCACGTCACGTTCGGCGAGTACGACTACGTCGCCGTGGGTGACGGTCCCAGCGACGAGGCGGCGGCCGCCTTCGCGCTCGCTCTCGCCAGCCAAGGCCAGGTGACGACGACCCTGAAGGGGTTCACTCCCGAGGAGTTCGCCAAGGTCGTCGCCGCCATCCCGTAACCGGGCCAGGGTGGTTGCGCCGATGCCCATCGGCCGCCGCCGCAAGACCGGCCCCGGGCCATCCCAGACCGGTGGCGCGCTCTCGCCGGGCTGCTGTAGAGTGGCGCGCGGAGGCCCGCCGCGCAGCGGTCGATTCGCTTCGTTCTCAACGTGGCAGTCCGCGGGCCTCGCTGGCCGCCATGTGGCGAGCGGTCGATCCGGACGAAGCACGGAGGTGATGCGGTTGGAACCCAAGATCCCCACGCGCATGGGTGACGGGTCGCTCGTCGAGATGACCCGGTCCGAGATCAAGGCCGATCTCGAGGCTGGCACCCAGATCGCGGCCAAGAAGGCCAAGATCCCCGAACTCAAGCAGGACGAGCTCGATCACCTGCTCGACATCTACGCATCTCCGGCGCGCTTCACCGCGGTCGACATCGGTGACGAAGTGGTGCTGAGCAACGACGGCACCGGGACCAAGCACATCGGCAACCGCGTGCAGGACCTGCAGAGCTACGAGACGCTGCTCGGTGTCGACATGGTCGAGCTGTGGCAGGCGGACTACTCGTACAAGGCGGTCAAGACCAACGTGGCCCACGAGGGCCAGAGCATGAAGATCGCCCAGGCGCTGCTCACCAACCCTGTCCAGTACGGCGCCATGCCGGACCTGGGCCGCTACTCGAAGCCGGACGGCCCCATCCCGAACTGGTCCGAGCTGCTGCCGATGGGCAAGATCGACGAGGCGCGCGACGCCCAGGTCGAAGCCTGCGCCATGCTGGTCGAAGACATCGGCTTCGTCGCCGATGCCATGATCGAGGCCGGCGCCGACGGCATCGACATGGACACCACCGGAGCTGCGGGCGACGCGGACTTCCTCGCCGCCCTCACCGCCGCCCGTGTCTTGCGCGAAAAGTACCCGTGGCTCGGCATCGAGATCGGCATGGCCAGCGAGTTCGTGCTCGGCATGCACGGCCGGCTCGAGTACGACGGTGAACGGCTCGCCGGCATGTGGCCCAAGGACCAGCTGCGTATGGTCCAGGCGGCCGGGGCCAGCATCTACGGGCCGGCCGTCAACATCAACACCGGCAGGTCGACCGCCTGGAACATCGCCCGGGCGATCACCTTCATCAAGCCGGCCGCCGAGATCGCCGAGATCCCCGTCCACGTGAACGTGGGCATGGGCGTCGGCGGCGTGCCCACGTGCCTGTTCCCGCCGGCCGACGCGACGTCGCGGGCCAGCAAGGCCTTCGTCGAGATCCTCAAGATCGACGGGTACTAGGTGGGTACGGGCGACGCCCTCGGCATGGAGGGTGCGCACACGCAGGCGTCCGGCATGGGCGGTATGCGGGCAGCGGGAGATCTCGTAGCTCGGATGCAGATGACCAGACGCATGCGGCTGAAGGAAGCCAAGGAGTACGTCGCCGGCAAGCTCGGCTGCACGACGCGCGACCTCAGCGACCCGGTGGCGATGGAGCTGCTGCGGCAGGAGCATGGCTTGGGTCTGCTGACCATGACGTCCTCCACCCATCCGGCCGAGCCGGGCATGATGGAGGCCAAGTTCAACATCAGCAAGCTGCTCGACATCCCGATCAACTGCGTCGAGCGCTTCAAGGAGCGGACGAACCGCTGACGGCTCGAGCCGGCGCGGGGAGGGGCGGGAGGCCCGCCCCGGCGCGCCGGCCCGCACCGGTCGTCCAGAGAAACGCCGGGGGGGCGGCGCGCCGCGAGGCGCGCCGCCCCCCGTTCCTGTGTGGCGTCGCAGCCGCGACGGCCTGAGCGGACTTGCACGCGGCTGGAGTCCTTGGCGGCCGGCAGGCCCTCTCGCGGCCTCGCTCCTTGTCCTGTGAAGGAGTAGAACCTGAATAAACATGAACCGGGCTTGTCAAGACGGCGTCTCTCGCACTACAATGCGTCACTCGTTTTGACCCTCGAAAGGAGAACCATGCCCCGCGCCTTCAAACTGGTCCTTCCTCTGGCGCTCGTGCTCATCCTCGCCGTCGCCGGCGTGGCCGCCGGCTGCGGCAGCTCGGACACGGAGAGCGACGCGAGTCCAAGCGCCGACACCAGCCAGGCCTACTCCATCGGTATCAGCCAGATCGTCACGCACCCCGCACTCGACGCGACCGTCCAGGGGTTCCAGGACGCGCTCATGGAGGCGGGCTACACCAACATCACCTACGACCTGCAGAACGCCGAAGGCGACATGGCCACCACGGCCAGCATCGCGCAGAAGTTCGCCGGCGACGATCTCGACCTCGTGCTCGGCGTCGCCACGCCCACTGCTCAGGCGCTGGTGAAGCAGATCACCGACCGGCCCGTCCTCTTCACCGCCGTCACCGACCCTGTCGGCGCCGGACTCGTCGAGGACCCGAACATGCCGTCGGCCAACGTCACGGGCGTCAGCGACATGCAGCCGGTCAAGCCCATCCTCGAGCTCGCCCAGACCTTCCGGCCCGACGCCAAGAACGTCGGCATGGTGTACAACGCCGGCGAGTCCAACTCTGTGTTCCTGGTCGAGCAAGCTGAAAAGGATGCCGCGACCATGGGTCTCACGATCGTCAAGGCGCCGGCCAGCACGTCGGCCGAGGTGCAGGCCGCGGCCAAGTCGCTCATCGGTCGCGCGGACGCCATCGCCGTCATCGGCGACAACACCGCCGTGTCGGCCCTCGAAGCCATCATCAAGGTGTGCGACGAGAACGACATCCCGCTGGTGGCCGGTGACCCGGACAGCGTCAAGCGCGGCGCCGTCGCGTGCTACGGCTTCGACTACTACGACCTCGGCAAGCAGACGGGCGTCATGGCCGCGCAGGTCCTCGGCGGCACGCCCATCGCCGACGTCCCGGTGCAGTTCGCCGAGAATCTGCAGCTGTCCGTCAACGAGAAGGCTGCCGCGGCGCAGGGTGTCACCATCCCGGACGATCTCATCGCGCAGGCCGTCAACAAGTACTGAGTCAGAGCTGGCAGCGCCCACAGCGGGCGCGATAGACTTCGCGAGGCCGGGGCCGCACAGGCGGCCCCGGCCTCGACTGCGGGAGGACCGGGTACGTGGACGTGATCATCCAGGGGGCGCTCGAGCAGGGACTCGTCTACTGCTTCATGGTGCTCGGCGTCTTCATCACCTTCCGCGTGCTCGACTTCCCCGACCTCACGGTGGACGGGAGTCTGCCGCTGGGGGCCGCAGTGACCGCCGCGCTCATCGTCAACGGCCATTCCCCGCTGGTCGCGACGGCGGCCGGCGTGGGCGCAGGCATCTGCGCCGGCACCGTCACGGGCTTCCTGCACGTCCTCCTCAAGTCGGGCGAGAGCGAATCCACCAACTACGGACCGAAGCTCCTCGCCGGCATCCTCACCATGACGGCCCTGTACACCGTCAACCTGCGCATCATGGGCCGCAGCAACACGCCGCTACTCGGGGTCGAGGTCATCTTCGACAAGCTGGGCGCGATCTTCTCGGTCAGCATGATCGGCTGGAACCTCATCCTGGCGGTCGCGGCGCTCGCGATCGTGGTCAAGTACTTCCTGGACTGGCTGCTGCACACCGAGTTCGGCCTGACCCTGCAGGCCACGGGCGACAACGAGCAGATGATCCGCGCGCTGGGCACCAACACGAACTTCACGCGCATCGTCGGGCTGGCTCTCGCCAACGGCCTGGTCGCGCTCAGCGGCTCGCTCGTCGCTCAGCAGCAGGGCTTCGCCGACGTGGGCATGGGCATCGGTACCATCGTCGCCGGCCTCGCCGGCGTGATCATGGGTGAGGTCCTCTTCGGCGTGCGCAGCATCAGCTGGGTGCTGTTCAGCGTCATCGGAGGGTCCATCGTCTACCGGCTGCTGATCGCCATCAGCCTGCGGCTGGGCATCGCGCCCACGGATCTCAAGCTGCTCACGGCAGTGCTGGTGGTCGTGGCGCTGTCGGTCCCGACGGTGAGGAAGAAGGTGGTGCGCCAGTGAGCGCGCCCGACGACCTCACGATCCGCGGCCTGCGCAAGGTCTTCTTTGCCGGCACCGCCAACGAGGTGGTGGCCCTGGACGGCATCGACCTCGAGGTGCCGGCCGGCCAGTTCGTGACCATCATCGGCTCCAACGGCTCGGGCAAGTCCACGCTGCTGAACTCCGTGGGGGGGACGTTTCCGCTCACGTCGGGCAGCATCCTGCTCGGCGGCCGCGACGTCACCAAGCAGGCCGAGCACGTGCGCAGCCGCTCCATCGGCAGGGTCTTCCAGGATCCCCGCGCCGGCACAGCGCCCTCGATGACCATCGAGGAGAACCTCGCCATGTCGCTGCTGCGCTCGCGCCGCAGCGGGCTGGGCATGGGCGTGACCCACAAGCGGCGTGAAGTGATGCGGACGCAGCTCCTGCGTCTCGGGATGGGCCTCGAGGGCCGGCTCAAAGCCGGCGTCAACAAGCTGTCCGGCGGCCAGCGTCAAGCCATGTCGCTGCTGATGGCCACGATCGCCGAGCCAAGCCTTCTGCTGCTCGACGAGCACACGGCCGCGCTGGATCCGAAGGTCGCGGCGACGATCATGGAGCTCACCGGCGAGATCGTGACCGAGCGTCGCCTGACCACGTTGATGGTCACACACAACATGGAGCTGGCGCTGCGCTACGGCGACCGGCTGATCATGATGCACGCCGGTCACGTCGTGCTCGACATCGGGAGCGAGCAGAAGCGGGCGCTGGCGGTCCCCGACCTCATCGAGAAGTTCCACGAGGTCGCCGGTGAGGCGTTCGCCGTCGACCGTATGCTGCTCGACGCCTGACCGCCGCCGGCGGGCCCCTTCGCCGCCGGCCTCGTCGGCCCTGCGCCGCCGCCAAACCCGGCCTCGCCGGCGTTATCCCGTGACCGTCGCGTCCACCGCATCCACGATGTGCCGCAGCTCGCCCCGCACGTCGTCGGGCAGCGGCTCCGGGCGGTAGTTCTCGAGGATGTCGAGGGCGCGCTCGCGCGCGACCTCGACAGGATCGCGGTAGTGCTGTCCGTCCGCCGCTATCTCCTGGCTGACGGCCCGCACGACCGCCTGGCGCATGTGCCGGCGCGTGTGCGGCTGGGCGAGGAAGTGCCCGCCGGGGCCGACCGTGTCGATCACGTCGAGCGCGAGCGACTCCTCGTCCATCGGGATGTCGAGGAACGCATGCCTCGCGCGGTGATAGAGGTCGTCGTCGAGGATCAGGTTCTCCGGCGCGAACAGCTGGTAGGTGTCGGTGAGCCCGAGGCCGGTGAAGAGCTCGCACCCGTCCAGAGGGACCTGCAGGAGCTGCAGCATCGTCTCGACCCCGGCGAGCCACGTCCCCGGCATCTCGGCATCGGTGCCGCCGAACGGCCCGAGGGCCGGGATGCCGAAGCTGTGCAGCAGCTCCGTGGCGAGGAAGCGGCAGCGATCGTCGAGGGGGGACGTCATGGTGAGGGCCGTGCGCGGGTCGGCGTAGATCTGCATGATGGAGCCGGCGACCGGTGCGCCGGGCGCGGCGAGCTCGTGGAGCACCGCCGCGGCGACGATCTCTGCCGCCCCGAGGACGAAGGCGCCGGCCTTGGTGGCCGGAGCGGTCGTGCCCAGGTTGGGCATGGTCACGTAGCAGACCGGGATGCCGGCCCCGGCGAAGACCAAACCGGCCTCGATCCCATCCTTGTCGTGCAGGAGGGGCGAGACGGTGCCGATGAGGTCGCTCATGACCGGCCGGCGGCGAAGCTCCTCGGCTCCGCCGGCCACCGCCGTCGCCATCTCGACCGCGGCCCGCGCGAGCGTCTCGCCCTGCACCATGCCCATCAGGTGCTTGCTCGTGTTGTTCCAGCCGGCCTCGATCTCGTGGATCTGGGCGGTCTCACCGCAGTCGCCGGCGCTCACCGTCGGCCACCAGAAGCTGATGGAGCCGAGGCAGTCCTGCATGCGAGTGATGGCTTCGAGGTCGGCCTTGGCGGACGTGCGCCGCTCGCCGGTGTGCCAGTCGATGACCTCGACACCGCAACCGTCGGTGGTGCCGTAGGTGAAGCCGGAGCCCACGTGCAGGTCGCAGGACGTATCCCTGGCGCCGAGGGTGAACTCCCGCGGCGCCAGGGCCAGAGTCTCCTCCACCAGCAGACGGGGAAGGCGAACGAGGTCGGAGCCCTCGTACACCGTCGCACCGGCCTTCTTCAGGACGGCGAGCGCCTTCGGCGACTCGAAACGCATGCCGGAGGTCTCGAGGAGCCGCAAGGTCGCGTCGTGCAGCGGCTCCAGCTGTGCGTCGTCGTGAAAGCGCACGCTGAAGTCGGACCGCAGGGGCGCCAGGGCCTGGCGCTGCGGCCCGGAGTCCGCCGCCGTCGTCATCACCCCACCAGCTCCTTCGCCCGCTCGACGGTCATGCCGGCGTTGGCGCCGTAGCCGTCGCTGATGGGTTGCCTCAGCTGGTCGTCCACCTGCTTAGCCCTTAGCCGACGCCGGCGGCACGGTCGGTCTCTTCCACGATCGCGTGGACGCGCGCCGCGACGTCGTCGGGCACGGGCTCCGGGTGGTACTCGGCCAGCACGTCGCGGGCCGTGGCATGGCACCGCGTGTACAGGTCCGTCGCGCCTTGCTCCACCCAGTCCTCGCGCACGCGGCGGTCGAGGAACTCCGGCTGACTGAGGTCACGCATGTGGCGCATCGTCGCGTCGAGGCTGAGGAAGTCACCGAACGCCGCGACGGAGTGGATGTCGTCCACCGCCAGGGACTCGTCGTCGACACGGATGCCGCCGACGATGTGCTTGATCATGCGCGCGATCTCGTTGTCCATGACGAACTGCGCGTTGTCGAAGGTGACGCCCGACTCGATCATCCCCGCTCCGTAGATCAGGTTGGCTCCTGCCAACGCTGCCGTGAGTCCGGTGAGGGTCTTCTCGTGGCCGGTCTGCGCGTCACCGAGCTTGGAGTCCGCCTACAACCCGGCGACGAAGCTGGGGATCATGTAGCGCCGCGCCATCTGCGCCACCGCGGCGCTGATCAGGGAGATCTCGGGCGTGCCGACGGAGGCGGCTGCGAGCTTGAGGTCGATCGCCGTCGTCGAGCTCCCGTACATCACGGGGCAACCGCGTTCGGTGAGCTGCGCCAGCGTGATGCCGGCGAGCACCTCGGCGTTGTGCGTCACCAGAGTGCCGGCGAGGGTGACCGGGCTGGAGCCGCCCGCCATGGCCATGCTCAGGATGTTGTCCGGGATGCGCCAGCGGGAGGACTCGATGATCACCTCAGTGGCGTCACGCGGCAACTGCAGCGGACTGACGGGGCACACGCCGCTGTAGAGGATCGGCCGCTCGCGCAGCGCGTCCTCGCCACCCACGATCTCGGCCGCCATGCGGAAGATGGCCCGGCACTCCAGGGTCGAGAGCGGCCCGATGCCGACGGGCTTGGTCGTGTTGAGGAACTGCATCTCGGCGTTGTGGACGGCCGCGGTCTTTCCGGGAGCCTCCCTGCCCCCCACGGAGATCTCGTGCGTGTCCATCTCGCTCAGGTAGTCGTTGAGGCGGGCGATGTCGGCGACGTCCTGAAGGGTCGACTCGCGGCACTCGCCGGTGTCGATGTCGACGACCCGGATGCCCTCGCTGAAGTTCGTGAAGGCGACCCGACCCGGCTCCATGAGGAAGTCGTTCTTCGGGTCGCGGCCGTACAGCACGTACTTGCTCGGCGAGGAGGCGATGGCGTCTTCGACCACGTGCGGCGGGATGCGGACGACGCGCCGCTCGCGGTCGACAGTGCAACCGCCGTCGCTGTAGATGTCGAGCGCGTCGTCGGCCTCGACGAAGACGCCGGTGCGCTCCAGGACCTCGAGCGTGCTCAAATGGATGTCGTCGAGCTCGGATTCGGTGAACACATTGACGCTGAGCCCGCGGCTGCGCATGCCGCCGGCGTACGGGTTACGCTTCATTCCGCTCCTCCTTGCATGGATCCACGAGTCAGCCCGGCGCACTCCTGGAAGCGGGCCACGCTGTTGATCGGCACGCCGAGCACGTCGGCGATCCGGAACTTCGCCTCCATCGCGCCGGCGTGGGTCGGGTACGTGAGCTCCTGCACCGTGATCCGGCCGAGGCCGAGGTCACGGCGCACGTCGTGCATGGCGATGGGGTCGGCGAGATCGGCGACGGCGCAACCGAGCCTCTCCGCCACGTAGGTCTTGGCCTGCTCGAGGCGCATGCCCCGGGTCATCTGCATGCGGCCCACCAGATCTCCAGCGGTCCGCATCCCGCCCATGCCCGAGGCCAGCGCGTGCGTGCACGCCATGCCCAGAGGATCGCCGACGCCCACCTACAACCCGTCGCACTTGAGGATGTCGACCAGTGCGCGAGAGACGCGCGAGACCGCGTCGGCGGGGGGGTAGGGGCTCATCGGCACCCCGCCGACGCCCATCCCGACGTTGGGGTGCACCGGGATCTCGGCGACGTCCATGCACGGCTTGATGATCGTGCACGCACGGGCGACGTTCCAGGCGATCGACTTCGTCGTGTTGACGTTCACGGCCGGCCCGAACATGGTGGCGCCGGCCTCCTGGGCGACCTCCAGCTGCGCCTTCGGCCACATCCCGGCGAGCCGCCGGCCCTTGTAGGTGAGCTCGCCGTGCATGCCCAGCACGTACTCACTCGCCATGCCGAGCTCGATGCCGATGCCGGGGTGGCGGTCCTTGATCGTCTCGATCGCCGTGAGGGTCGCGAGGAAGTCACCGTCGCCGGCGGCGCCGGCGGTGTCGAAGTCCATGCCGTCGGCGCCGGCCTCCCACATGCCCTCGGCGACGAACACCATGTCGTCGACGGCGTGGTCGATCGCCGCGACCTGGGCGTCGCGCGCCTCGTCGATGCGGCCGAGCGGCAGAAGCTCGGACCAGTTCGGGATCGGGCCGTCGGGCATCGAGTAGCGACCCAGGTCCGGCATCGCCCCGTACTGGACCGGCGCGACCAGGTTGAGCTGGGCGTTCTTCATGAGCTGCGCTTCGTAGCTCAGGATGGTCTTGATCGCCTTGTACGAGTAGTCGATGGCGAAGAGTTCGAGCATGTCGGCGCCGCGATGGCTCTGGTAGCTGTAGAGCTCCCCGACACGGTCGCCGAGGTCGAGGTTGCCCGAGCCGTCGAAGCTGAGGCAGACCTCGTCGCCCATGTCGACGGCGCTGAACTTGGCCTCGCTCGCGAAGATGTCCTGGAGGTGGTCGATCTCCCCCTCGGAGAGCGGCGGTGCTTTGGCGCGCCGGGCGCCGAGCTCGGTTCCGGCGAGCAGATCCTCGCGGATCTCGCCGGGCGTCATCTCGACCAGCGACCCGTCGCCGAGTCGCGTGCGCACGGACTCTTCCACTCGACACCCCCTTGTCGGATGCAGGATTAGTTAGTCACATAACTAACAATTGCGGTAGACTAGCAGACGAGGCGGCGGTGTCAAGAACCCAGGGAGCCGTGAGGCGACGTCACGTCCGGCTCCGGGGAAGGCGCCCGGCGCCTGGCCCGGGGGAGGTCCGCTCCTCCACCGAAGCGCTGGGGCGTGAAGAACAGAGCGGCTGCAGCGCCTGCCGAGCGCGACGAGGCGCGGAGCCGCGAGGCGCGAACACAAGGTAAGAGGAGGGAAGTCCGTGGCGAGATACGAGATCCCCATCAGCGATCCGACGCCGGACCTGTCACCGACCGCTGCGCGCATCCTCACCGCGGCCAAGCGCGTCCTCTTTCGCGACGGGTTCAAAGCGCTCACGTTCGAGACGATCGCCCGCGAGGCGGGCGAGAACCCGGCGCTCATCCGCTACCATTTCGGCAGCAAGGCGGGTCTGCTGACCGCGCTCGTCGACGCCGTCCTGTACCAGGAGAGCATCGAGCTCATCGAGCAGCTGACCACGGCGCCGGCCGGAGACGAGCGCCGCGCCAGGCTCTTGCAGCTCCACGAACGCCTGCCCGAGGACCGCGACGCCTACCGCATGTTCTTCGAGCTCATCCCGCACATGCTGCGGGACGCAGAGCTGCAGCCGCATCTGCGCGACCTCTTCGAGTGGTACCGCGGTCTCGACGCCTGGGCGCTCAAGGAGCCGGGCGCCAAGGCGCCGGCGGCTCATATCGCCCCGATGGCGCTGCTCACCGTGGCCATCGCCGACGGCGTCGCCCTGCAGAAGCTGGCCGACCCGGACCTCGACGTCGGCCCCGCCTTCGACCTGTGGCGCCGCCTCGTGCTCGGCTACGTCGACTCGGGCGGTGACCAGGACTGAAGCGGCGGGGGGCGCGTGCGCCGGAGCAGAGCTCCCGCGGCGGGCTCAGGGTCCCGTCGCTGCGCCTGCGCTGCCCGCCTCCACGGCTCCGCTAGGCAGGCCGGTCGCGCAGCTCGGCGTCGGCGGCGGCGAGGATCCGCGTGAGTTCCGCCGCTTTCGTCTCGTCCAGCGGCTCCGGCGCATAATTCTCCAGGATGTCGAGTCCGCGCTCGCGCGCGACCTCGACGGGATCGCGCAGGTGCGCTCCGTCCGGGCCTATCTCCTGCCCGATCGAGCGCTCGACGGTCTCCTTCATGTGCCGGCGGGTGTGCGGTTGCCCGAGGAAGTGCCCGCCGGGTCCGACTGCATCGATGACGTCGAGCGCCAGAGTCTCCTCGTCGAGCTCCAGGTCGCGGAAGGCGTTCGCCGCGCGGCGGTAGAGGTCGTCGTCGAGCATCATGTGCTCGGGCGTGAAGAGCTGGTAGCGGTTGGTGAGGCCGATCGTGGTCATGAGCTCCGAGCCGACGATGCCGGCGAGCATGACCGTATGCGCCGTCTCGGCGGCGGCCAGCCAGGTGCCCGGCAGGTCGTCGTCGGTCCCGGCGTAGCCGGTCATCGCCGGCAGCCCGAAGTGGTGGACGAGCTCGGCCGGAAGGAAGAGGCCGCGATGGTTGAGCGGCGCGGTCGTCAGCGCGGCCGTGCGCGGGTCGGCGTGCACCGGCAGCGGGAACAGGATCACCGGAGCGCCGGGGTGCGCAAGCTGCACGCACACGGTCGCGCTGATGAGTTCGGCGAACCCCATGACGTAGGCCCCGGCCTTGGTGGCCGGAGCCGTGGTGCCGTACGTCGGCATGGTCACGAAGGTCACGGGAATGCCGGCCTCCGCGAACACGAGCGCCGCTTCGATGCCGTCCTTGTCGTTGACGAGCGGCTGGACGGTGCCGATGAGGTTGCTCATCGGGGGGCGGCGGCGCAGCTGCTCCGCCCCGCCCGCGACCACCGTCGCCATCTCGACCGCGTACTTCGCCTCGGGCTCGCCCTGCACCATGCCCTGCAGGTGTTTGGCGGTGTTGCTCCAGGCCGCGTCCAGCTCGTGCAGGGTGTGCGTGTCGCCGCAGTCGGCGGCGGCGACGTTGGGCCACCAGAACTGGAGCGACCCGAGGTAGTCGACCATACGCGTGATCGCGGCAAGATCGTCCTTCACCGGCGGCCGGCGGACGCCGGTGCGCCAGTCGATCACTTCGGTGCCGCAGCCGTTGGTCGTGTTGTAGGTCTCGCCGCTCGCCAGGTCGAGGTCGAGCGAGCCGTCGCGGGAGCCGAGCCAGAACGTGCGCGGCGCCTGGGCGAGCGCGGAGGTCACGAGGTCGGGAGCGAACCGCGCGACGCCGGACGTGCGGTCCACCTCGGCGCCGTGCTCGGCGAGGATGTCGAGCGCCTTCGGTGAGCCGAACTTGACGCCCGTCCGCTCCAGGACGGTGAGCACGGCCTCGCGGTAGCGCTCCAGTCTCGCCTCGTCGTAGAAGTGCACGGTGAAGTCCGAGCCGAGCGGAAGCAGCGGCTGGCGGTGGGTCAGGTCGAGCTGCGAAGCCATGTCTCTCCTCTGTCGCGGCGGGCGCGGCGAAGCGTCGCGCCCGCCGTTCCGACGGTCACGCCAGGCCGGCGTTCCTCTTGAAGCGCTCCACCGAGTTGATCGGGATGTCGAGGACCTCGGCGATGTGGAACTTCGCCTCCATCGCTCCCGGCTTGTCGGCGTAGGTCAGGTCCTGCACCTGGATGCGACCGAGGCCGAGGTCGCGGCGGATGTCGTGCATGGCGACGGTGTCGCTGAGATCCGGCACCGAGCAGCCGAGCTTGTCGGCGACGTACTGTTTCGCCTGCGGAAGGCGCATGCCTCGGGTCATCTGCATGCGGGCCACCAGATCTCCGGCAGTCCGCATCCCGCCCATGCCCGAGGCGAGCGCGTGTGTGGAGGCCATCCCGAGGGGGTCTCCGATGCCGACCTACAACCCGTCCAGCTTGAGGATGTCGACCAGCGCCTTCGAGGCGCGCGAGGTGGCGTCGCTCGGAGGATAGGGGGTCATGGGGACGCCGCCGACGCCCATCCCGGCGTTCATGTGCACGGGGATGGTGGCCTCGGCGGTCACCGGCTTCACGAGCGCGCAGGCGCGCGCGGTGTTCCAGGCCAGTGACCTGGTCGTGTTGACGTTCACCGCCGGGCCGAAGATGGTGGCCCCGGCGGTGGTGACGGCGCGGAGCTGGCCGAGCGGCCACTGGCCGGCCAGCCGGCCGCCGTCGAACTCGAGCTCCCCGTGCATGCCGAGCACGAGTTCGGCGGCCTGGCCGATCTCGACACCGATGTCGGGCCACGTCTCACGTATCTTGCGGGTGACGTTGAGCGTGGCCAGCAGGTCGGCGTCGCCAGAGGCGCCGGCCGTGTCGAAGTCGAGGCCGTCGGCGCCGGCGGCGACCATGGCCTCGGCGACGCACCACATGTCGCGCTCGGCCTGGCTGGCCGCCTCTTCCTGTGCCGCGCGCGCCTCGGGGATCTTGCCCAGAGGCATCAGTTCCGACCAGTTCGGCGCCGGACCGTCTGGCTGCGAGTAGCGGCCCAGGTCGGGCATGGCGCCGTAGTTCAGCGGCACCACGGTCTGCAGCTGGGCGTCCTTGAGAAGCTGCGTCTGGAACGAAAGGACGGTCCGCACTGCCTTGTACGAGTAGTCGTGATGCCACAGCTCGATCATGTCGGCGCCGTGGTGGTTCTGGTACACGATCTGCTCGATGACCGGCGCCGCGAGGTCGGCGTTGCCCGACCCGTCGAAGCCGAGGACCACCTCGTCGCCGTAGTCCACCGAGGTGAACTTCGCCGGTGACGTGAAGATGTCGAGGAGGTGGTCGAGCTCGTCCTGGGCGAGCGGCTCGACCTTCGCCCGCTTCACTGCCGCCTCCGAGCCGGCGTGCAGGTCCGCCTCGATCTCCGCTCGGGCCATCTCGACGAGCGAGCCGTCGCCGAGGCGTGTCGGGATGCGCTGTGCCATGGCTCCTCCGGTCTCCGCGGCCGCAGGACGGTCGCGTTAGTTACTCATATAACTAACAGCAGCGACCCGGACTGTACCGAGCGTGTCGCGGGGGTGTCAAGGCGAAGCGCGACCGCCGGCGCTGCGCGGCCGCTCGCTCCGGGCTCGCGGCGCGCGCCGACCCCTGCCGCTCGCGGTTGCGCACGCGCTACCGTTACGGCTGCCCGGGAAGCGGCCGTTGTCACGCTCCGCGACGCCTCGGCCGGCGGGCGTGGTGAGTCGGTTCAGCTCGGCCACGTGGCGCGGTGGATCTCCATGACCTCGTGGAGCAGTTTGACGGCGTCGTCATGAGGACGCTGGAACGAGTTGCGGCCCATGATCGTGCCGAAGCCGCCGCCCAGAGCCGTCTGCCTGTTCTCCTCGAGCACGGCGTCGACGCCCTTGGCCTCGCCGCCGGAGAAGATGACGATGCGGCGGCCGTCGAAGGCGCTCTGGATGACGTGCTTCACGCGGTCCGCGAGCGTGTCGATCTCGATGCCCTGGCCCTCGTACACCTTGCGCGCCGCGTCCTGCTCGATGAAGTCCGTCGGCGGCTTGACCTTGATGATGTGCGCGCCGAGCTGCGCGGCGATCTGCGCCGCGTAGGCGCACACGTCGATCCCCGTCTCTCCCTGCTTGCTGATGCCCGAGCCGCGCGGGTAGCTCCAGACGACGGCAACGAGGCCGGCTGCCTTGGCCTCGGCGATCAGGTCGCGCAGTTCCTCGTACATCTCCTTGCGGTTCGACGACGCGGGATAGATGGTGAAGCCGACTGCCACGCAGCCGAGGCGCAGTGCATCCTCAACCGTCGCCGTCACGGCTGGGATCGGGTCCGAGCCGCCGTACAGCGAGTCCGAGTTGTTGGCCTTGAGGATCAGCGGCACCTGGCCGGCGAACTCGGCGGCGCCCGCTTCGAGGAAGCCCAGGGGAGCGGCATAGGCGTTGCAGCCGGCGTCGACGGCGAGCCGGAAGTGATAGCGCGGGTCGTAGCCGGCGGGGTTGGGCGCGAAGGAGCGCGCCGGACCGTGCTCGAAGCCCTGGTCGACCGGCAGGATGACCATCTTGCCGGTGCCGGCGAGCGTGCCGTGGTTCAGCATGCGATGGAGATTGGTGAGCGTGCCCGCGTTGTCGGACGCGTACCAGCTCAGGATCTCTTTGACTCTGTCTCCCATTCTTCTCGCCTCCGTCGGTGGACGACCGGCGATGCCGGCACCGTGTTGCGGTCTGTGACACTGTGAGGGGCACCTGGTCAGTACCCCGTGAGCCGGGGGGCAAGTCAAGGAGGGTGGCGTCGTGTGGTGACGGGATGCGCCGACGACCGTTGTCGTCTCCGGTAGAGTGGACGCATGAGCGCGATCGCGACGACGTCCTCCCTCTCGGTGACGTTCGTGGGGCACTCGACGGTGCTTCTCGAGATGGACGGCGTCCGGCTGCTCACAGACCCGCTGCTGCGCCGGCGCACCGGCGTGCTCATCCGGCGCACCGCGCTGCCCGGGCCCGAAGTGCGACGGGACCTGGACGCGGTGCTCATCTCGCACGCCCACCTCGATCACCTCGACGTGCCGTCGCTGCGCCTCATCGACAGGCGTACGCCGGTCGTGGTGCCACGCGGCCTCGGCCCGCTTGTGCGGCGGCTGGGCTTCGTGCCCATCGAGATGCAGGTCGGCGACGAGGTGGAGGTCGGCCGCGCCGGCGCCGGCCGGGACGGTGCGCACGGGAGCGCCGCTGGTCGCGTCCGCGTCAGGGCCGTGCCGGCCGACCATTCGGGGGCGCGCTACCCGATGGCCGTGGAGTCGGCCGCCCTCGGCTACGTCTTCTCGGGCGGCTTGAACGCCTACTACGCCGGCGACACCGGCCTCTTCGACGGCATGCGCGAGCTGGGGCCGCTCGACCTCGCCCTGCTGCCGGTCGGCGGCTGGGGACCGCGCCTGCCCGACGACCACCTGAATCCGTTGTCGGCGGCCAAGGCGCTGCGGCTCCTGCGGCCGGCGGCGTGCGTTCCGGTGCACTGGGGCACGCTCTACCCGCCGTGGCTGCCGCCGGCCATCAACGCCAAGTGGGGTGAGTGGCCGCGAGCCTTCGAGCGCTACGCGGCCCACCTCGCGCCCGAGGTCGAGGTGCGGGTGCTGCCACCCGGCGAGTCGACGGTGTTCGGACCGGCGGGCGCGGCTGAGGAGGCGGCGCGTGACCCCGGGTGAGCTCCGCATCGGCCTGCTGCAACTCGTCGGAGCCGGCTACCACCGCGACGCCAGTCTCGCGCGCGGACTCGCAGCGTGCCGCCGCGCCGCCGCGGCCGGCGCCGACATCGCGCTGTTCCCCGAGCTCTGGAGCAGCGGGTACTCGTTCCCGGACGGCGACCTCGAGCGCTGGCGGGAGCAGGCGCTCGGACGGGACGACCCGTGGGTCGCCGCCTTCGCCGATCTCGCGGCGGAGCTGGGAATGGCGATCGCCATCACCTACCTCGAGCGATCGCCGGCGGGTCCACGCAACACGCTGACCCTCTTCGACCGGCGCGGGCGCGAGGCGCTCAGCTATGCCAAGGTGCACGTCTGCAGCTTCGACCTGCCGGAGGAGGCGCTGGCGCCGGGGGCGGAGTTCCCGGTCGCCCGGCTGGAGACGCGGGCAGGTCCCGTTGCGGTCGGGACCATGATCTGCTTCGACCGCGAGTTCCCCGAGGCCGCGCGCGTGCTCGCGTTGGGCGGGGCCGAGCTGCTCCTGGTGCCCAACGCCTGCGAGCTCGAGGCGAACCGGCTCGGCCAGGTGCGCGCGCGCGCGTTCGAGAACATGGTCGCCGTAGCCGTCGCCAACTACGCGGCGCCGCAGGAGAACGGCCACTCGACGGTGATCGACCCGATCGCCTTCGACGCGGAGGGTCGCAGCCGCGATACGCGCGTCTTCGAGGCCGGGGAGGCGGAGGAGGTCTTCGTCGTCCGCCTCGACCTCGACGCGCTGCGCGAGTGGCGCCGGCGGGAGGTGTGGGGCACCGAGTGCCGGCGGCCGGAGACGTACGGTGCGCTGGTCGAGGACTGCGGCGGCCTCGCCACCGGATCCGCGGAAGAGGCCACCTGAAGAAGGCGGGGAGCAGACGGGCACGGCGGCCGGCTGAGGCCGGCCGCCGTGCCCGTCTGCTCCCTCAACGGCGCCCGCGGGCGCCGCGCATCACTCCGTGCGGGGTGCTGCGCCCGGGGCTCCCCCCGGCAGGGACCCGCCTGCGGGGTCACGGTGGGCAGCACCTGCCGCGCCTTCGCCGCCAACGTGCATCA
This sequence comes from uncultured Thermoleophilia bacterium, assembly GCA_963699725.1. GTDB lineage: Bacteria > Actinomycetota > Thermoleophilia > UBA2241 > UBA2241 > CAIXSE01. Next base: position 77,371 of record CAVOVA010000005.1, on the reverse strand, counting down.
GTCGTCGAAGTCGCCCCCGGCACCCTTGTCGGTGTCCAGTGACTTGGCCTTCTCGACGATCTTCGCGTCGGTCCAGCCGGCGGGGTCTTCGATGCGTCCGACCTTGGGCCCGAGGTCGTGGGACCCGGCGGCGAGGATCGCCGCGACGGCCAGGGGCGCGGTGTCCGCGGTGCCCAGGACCTCGGTCATCATCTTGTACGCGAAGTCCTCCACCCGCTTGGCCATCCGTTCGCGGATCGCCGCGGGCTGAGCGAGGAACTTGCTCTCGAACGGGAGGTTGAGGTTCTTGTAGTCGCCTTTCTTCCAGCCCTTGTCGTCGGCGTAGGCGACCACCTCGGCCCACATCTCCTCGGTCACGCCCTCGCCCTCGACCTTGATGAAGTTCCCGTCGCCGTCGAGCTGGGCGTTGCCGTAGTCGTTCACCTCGAGCCCCCAGGAGATCATCTGAAGGGCCGTGGCCACGTTCGCCTTCGTGGTGTGCGTCTTGGTCGCGATCTCGCGTAGCCGCTCGGAGCTGTTGCCCGACGTACCGTGCTGGGCGCCGCTCACCTCGTAGGGCGCGAGGGCCTCGTGGACCTCGGCGGTCAGCCCGACCTGGATGCCGGCGTCTGACGCCTCGATCCCGTGCGTGGTCCCGTTGTTCAGCGCGATCCAGTCGGCGGAGATGCCGTGTGCGTTGAGCCCCTGGATGAGGAACAGCGCCTCATCCGGCGTGGAGAGCCCGGTGGAGCCCTTGATCTCCCCGATCTCGGTCTCCAGCCCGGCCCACGCCGGGATGTGCGGATTGACGGCCAGGTTCGCGAGCAGGTTGTGGTCGTTGGGCTGGTGGGACGCGTCGATGGCGATGGACGTGATGCCCGCCTCGAACATCGTGGGGATCTCGACCAGGGCCTGCGCGAGGTCCTTCTCGTTCTTCATGCCGTAGTGGTCGGCGTGGACCGCGACGGGGATCGTGATCCCCATCTCGTTGCACAGGGCGTCGACGATGCGCGCCATGTTCCAGTAGTTCACCGCGCAGTAGGCCTTCTGCCCGCCTTCGGACTTGGCGATCTCGATGATGAGGGCGGCGTTGGCGCGCTGCGCAGCCCGGAGGGCTCCCCGGATGACGAAGGAGTTGCGCCCGTTGGCGGCCATGGCGATGGCCTGGCCCTTCGCCCGCATCGCGCGGTCGACGACCTTGCCGCTGACGAGCAGCGCCTTGGAATGCGGGAACAGGGAGGTGATGTTGGGGGGACGGCCCACCTGGAGGGCTTTCTCGAAATCCTCTGCATACGCCATGGAAGGTCTCCTTCAGGGGTTGTGGGTTCGCCGCTGAGGATTCTATCGAATCCACCGGGGCCACGAGCAGGGGGGTAGACCGGTACGATCCATCGCGACCGTGGTCGACCGCACGAGAGGCCGCAGCGAGCAGGGTGCTTCGCCCGCGGCTGATCCGCGGATTCGGGGAAGGAGGCTGGAGCCGACGCGCGGAATCGAACCGCGGACCCCTTCATTACGAGTGAAGTGCTCTGCCAGCTGAGCTACGTCGGCTCGGGTGAAGCCTAGGCATTCTAGGGCACCGCGGCCGTGCGCGCAAAGCGGCGCCGCGCGGCGTGCTCGCCGTAGCTGCCGGCGCCATCCGCCGGCCCCGAGCCTCTGCATTCTTCACGCAAACGCAACACGCTCGCAATGATTGGTGTATCGGCGTGCGCTAAACTCCTGCGAACTCCGCCGGAGAGGCGGGGGCCGCGGCGATTTCCCGTGGCACCGCGGTCGCCGCCAGGCGGCCGTGAGGTCCGCGGGTCGATGAAGGAGGAGCATGCGCAAAGTAGTCACGATCGGCATTCTGGTGCTTGCGGTGGCGGCCATGGCGTTCGCCGGCGTCACGGCGCCCAGGACGAGCGCGACCCCCTCGCTGTGCCACAGCACCAAGCTCTCGATCAAGGCGCCGAAGAGCGTGAAGGCGAGGAGGAGCATCACCGTGACCGGAGCCGAGGCTCGGGCCCCGGCGCATGCGGTGAAGGCGACGCTGCAGTACCGGCGCGCGACCGCCAGCAAGTGGACCAACGGGGCGTCGAAGAACCTGTCGTCCGCCGGCGCGTACTCGCTCAGGTGGAGGGCCCCCGCGAAGAAAGGCAAGTACAAGATCCGCGTCCGCGTGAAGTACTCCGGCTCCGCGAACACGTCCGCGGTGAGGACCGTCTTGGTGAGGTAGAAGGTCGAAGGCCGCGGCCGGCTTCGGCCCCGGCACGAAGAGCGATGGGCCGGCGGCGCTCCTCCACGGAGCCCCGCTGGCCCATCGGGTCAGTGCTCTCGGCTCGGCCGTTGGCCCGAGTGTCCTGATTCGGCCAAGCTTGTGCCCGTTGTCACTATTGTCCGACTGGGGTGCACACCGTAGAATCCAGAGGTACGAAGTACCAGACGGGGGGATCGGTGGAGCCTGCCCCTGCCGTCTTGCTGAGGGGTGTGGCCTGTGGAGGGCCCAGCAACCGAGATCCGCGTGTTGATCGTCGACGACCACGCCATCGAGCGTCAAGGCATTCGGTCCCTGCTCGACGCGCAACCGGACGTCCGCGTCGTCGCCGAAGCCGGCAACGGCCTCGAGGCGCTTCGGCTCATCGGCGCCTGCCATCCGGATGTCGTCATCACCGAGACGATCATGCCGCGCATGAACGGTCTCGAGCTCACCGGGCAGTTGCTGCGTCGCTACCCCGACCTCAGGGTGCTCGTGCTCACGCGCAACGACCGCGAGGACTGCGTTCTCCGCCTGGTCCAGGCCGGCGCCGGGGGCTATCTACTCAAGACCGTCGACAGTGCCGATCTGCTGGCCGCCGTGCGCGCGGTCGTCGCCGGCGGCCGCGTATTGCAGCCCAAGGCCCTGGAGGCAGTACTCGCGGACTACCTGCAGCGGGTGCACGAGCCTGCGGGGCGGCGCTATGCCACCGAGCTCACGCCGCGCGAGCGCGAGGTGCTGAAGCTGATCGCCGAGGGCAACACCAATCAGGACGTCGCCGAGTTGCTCTGCCTGAGCCGCAAGACGGTCGAGACCCACCGCAGCAACATCATGGAGAAGCTGGGCCTGCACAAGGTCACGGACCTCGTGAAATACGCGATCCGTGAGGGTCTGGTAGGTCTCGACTGAGCCGTCCGCCGGGAGCGCTCCCGCTCTGGCGGCGTGTCCATCGTCCGCCTTGCCACCGCGCGAGTCGCGGCGCCCGCGACATTGTCGTGGAGAGTATGAGCCCGATTTGCTACACTTTTCACATGGAGGAGCGGACGAGTCGCATGTATGAGCACCCTCGGGGTGTGGCCGCCGCGGCCGTGGAGCGGGTGCCCGAGCTGGGCCGCGAGGAGGCGAGCGGCGCATGAGCACCGCCGGAGTCGTCGTGTTCATCACCCACGGCCTGCCCGAGCTGCGAACCGCGCTGCGCGGCCTCCGCGAGACGATTCCGCAGGATGCGGCGTTCGCCGTCATCGCCGCCGATCCGCATGAACAGGACGCCACCTATCTCATGCGCCAATATCTGCGCGGACGCCTGCAGGCCCTCGAGTTCGATCGCGGCGATCGCCACGGGGGGCACTGCGGCCTTGATCAGGCGTATCGCCTGGTCCGGGGCGACTATCTGGCGCGCGTCGACGACACGCTCGCATTCCAGCCCGGATGGATGGAGAGCGCCATCGCTCACCTGGAGGCGGACGAGTCGCTGGGGTGCCTCTCTCTCGTCCCGCCGAGCGACTATCAGCGCGGCCGTGGCCGGCCACGGACCGTCCACATCGAGCCGATCGAGGTCGACCACCTGGACATGCGCTGCTTCGTGGTCGCGCGCGACCTGGTCCAGCGCCACGCGTGCGAGCTCATGGGCGAGCAGCCTGACGGCTGCCGCTTTCAGGAATTCCTGCGTGACGAGGGCCGCCGCCTCGCCTTCCTGCCGGGAATGGTCTCGGCGCTCGATCTCGTCGAGATGCCGCAAGGCTTCGACACCTATGTCCACGAGGCGGAACTGCCGCCGCACGAGGGCGCCACCGGCGCCATGCAGCGTCTGGAGCAGACCTACGATCTCGGCGACGACGTGTTGCTCACCTGCATGGCCTGTGGCGCCTCGGAGCTCGAGGTGTTGGCCGGGCGCATACGCTCGTGCGAGCGGCATCACGTCGCCATCGGCTACTGGTTCGAGTTACGCTGCCCGCAATGCGGCGAGCTCCACTATACGGACGACTACCAGTTCCGCTGCCCCGATTGAACTACGTAGCGGGTTCAAGGAGGGGGGCGCCGCAGGCGCACCGCTCAATGAACTACGTAGCGGGTTCAAGGAGGGGGGCGCCGCAGGCGCGCGCCTCGTTGATGGGAGCGACCGCGTGAGTCCCAGCCGACCGCACGGCTCCGGGCGAGAAGCCCGCGCCGGCGCGGGCGACCCCTCGAAGAGAGCCGCCGTCCGGCTCAGCGTCCGCGGCGTGGTGCAAGGCGTCGGCTTTCGCCCCTTCGTGTACGCGCTCGCCGCACGCTGCGGCGTGCGCGGCTGGGTGCGTAACACTTCCGCCGGCGTGGAGGTGCTGGCGGAGGGCACGCCGGCGGAGATCGCGGCGTTCGCCGATGCTCTGCCGGCCGAGGCGCCGCCGCGCAGCCACATCTCCGGGTACGAGGTCACGGACGTCCCGCCGGGCGCCGCCGTCGACGGCCCGGCGGCCGGTGAGTCCTTCGTGATCCTCGAGAGCGCCGCGGACCCCGACGCGTACCAGCTGGTATCGCCGGACATCGCCACCTGCGCCGACTGCCGGCGCGAGCTGCTCGACCCGGAGGACCGGCGTCACGACTACCCGTTCACCAACTGCACCAACTGCGGCCCTCGGTTCACCATCATCGAGGGGCTGCCGTACGATCGCGAGCGCACGACGATGCGGCAGTTCCCGCTGTGTCCGGCGTGCCGGCGCGAGTACGAAGATCCAGCTGACCGGCGCTTCCACGCCGAGCCAAACGCATGCCCGGCGTGCGGGCCGCGCGTGCGGTTGTTGCGGCTCCGTCAGCCGGCTCACGGAGGCGCCGGCGATGCGATGGAGCTGGCCGCCGGCGCCGAAGGCGACCCGGCGGCCCCCATCCGCGCGGCGGCGGAGCTGCTGCGCGCCGGCGAGATCCTCGCCGTCAAGGGGCTCGGGGGCTTCCACCTCGCCTGCGACGCCACCGACGGTGACGCGGTGCGCCGCCTGAAGCTGCGCAAGCGGCGCCCCGACAAGCCGCTGGCGGTGATGTTCGCCGGCCTCGATGAGCTCCGCCGGCACTGCCGCGTGAGCGCGGCGGAGGAGACCCTGCTGGCCTCACCGGAGCATCCGATCGTGTTGCTCGAGTGGCGCGAGATCGGCTCGGACGGCGAGCCGGGCCCCGAGCTCGGCGTCGGCGGCTGGTCGGAGGAGGAGCCTGGCGATCCCGCCGGTGTGCCCGCGGCGGAGGCGGCCCCGGTCGACGCCGAGGTCGCCGTACGCCAGCGGTACCTCGGCGCGATGCTGCCGTATACGCCGCTGCACATCCTGCTGCTGCAGGCAGCCGGCCGGCCGCTGGTGATGACGAGCGGCAACCTCGCCGAGGAGCCCATCGTCAAAGGCTGGGAGGAGATCGACCGGCTGACGCCGGTCGCGGACGCGTACCTGGTCCACGATCGTGAGATCGCCGTGCGCTACGACGACTCGGTCGCGCAGGTGCGTGCCGGGCGGCCGCGGCTGATCCGCCGGTCCAGGGGCTACGCCCCCTTCCCGGTGGCGCTGCCGCGACCGCTTCCCCAGACGCTCGCCGCCGGCGCGGAGCTCAAGAACACCTTCTGCCTCACGCGCGACGCCAACGCCTTCCTCAGCCAGCACATCGGCGACCTCGAGAACCTGGAGACGATGGAGCACTACGAGGCCAGCATCGAGGTCTACCGGCGGTTGTTTCGCTGCGACCCCGAGGTCATCGCCTACGACCTGCACCCCGAGTACCTGGCGACGAAGTACGCGCTCGCCCTGCCGCAGCCGGAGAAAGTCGCGGTGCAGCACCACCACGCGCACATCGCGGCGCGGCTCGTGGAGCACGGCCGCGAGGAGGCGGTCATCGGCGTCAGCATGGACGGCCTGGGCTACGGCGACGACGGACTCCTGTGGGGCGGCGAAGTGCTCGTATGCGACCTCACCGGCTACCGCCGCGTTGCGCACCTCGAGGAGCTGCCGCTGCCGGGGGGCGCCGCGGCGATCACGCATCCCTGGCGGACGGCCCTGGGGTGGAGCTACGCGCTCCTCGGTGAAGAGGGCCTCGAGCGCGCGGCCCGGCTGCTCGGGCGGGGGCCGGCCGGGCCGGCCGACGAGGAACGAGCGGTGGTCGTGCGGCAGATCGAAGCCGGCGTCAACGCGCCGCTCACGACGAGCTGCGGGCGGCTCTTCGACGCGGTCGCCGCCCTGGCCGGCGTGCGGCACACGATCACCTACGAGGGCCAGGCGGCGATCGAGCTGGAGATGATGGCGTCCGGAACCGCGATGCGTGTGGAGGACGCGGCGCCGTACGCGTGGTCGCTCGACGGCGCCCCCGGGGCCGCCGCCCTCGCGCCCCGAACGGGCGCGGCGGGTTGGGTCGCGGCCCGACGTGCCACGGCCCGCGGCGCGGCCGGCGGTCTCTACGTGATGCCGGCCGCCGCCCTCGATCCCGCGCCGGCCGTAGTGCGCCTCGCGCCGCTCGTGCGCGGCGTGCTCGCCGACCTGGAGGGGGGCGCCGCGCCCGGCGTCGTCGGGGCGCGGCTCCACGTGACCGTCGCCGCGATGGCGCTCGACCTGTGCCGCCGCGTCCGCGCCGCGGCGGGACTCTCGGCCGTGGCTCTCTCGGGCGGCGTCTTCCAGAACCGGCTGCTCGCCGACTTGTGCTCGGACCGGCTGGCCGCCGACGGGTTCGAGGTGCTGGGCGCCGGCCTCGTACCGGTCAACGACGGCGGCGTCTCACTGGGGCAGGCGGCGGTCGCGGGCTATACTGTGCTCCAGCGTCGCGGGGAGCTCGGCTGATCGCGGCGGCAGGCGTTCGGGGACCCGTCACTCAGGCAAGCGAGACCGACACAGGACCTCCACATGTGCATCGCCCTTCCCATGCGCATCACCGCCGTCGACGGCATCCGCGCGACGATCGCCGCCGAGGGCCTCGAGCAGGAGTGCAGCATCGTGCTCGTACCCGGCGCGGGCGTGGGCGATCACGTACTGGTGCACGCCGGCTTCGCCATCAGCGTGCTCGACGAGGCCGAGGCGCAGGAGACCTACGACCTCCTGCGCGAGATCGGCGCGTTCGACGAGGGCGACCCCGGCCACGAGGCGGCCGGCGGAGCCGGCCGTCCGGGCGGCGATGACGGCCGCTGACGACCTCGGCCGGCTCGCCGCCGAGCTGTGCTCGGAGGCGCCCCCCGGCCTGACCTTCATGGAGGTCTGCGGGACGCACACCATGGCGATCGCCCGCTACGGCCTGCGCCAGCTGCTGCCCGAGGGTCTGCGACTGGTCAGCGGGCCGGGCTGCCCGGTGTGCGTCACGGCGATGACCGACCTGGACCGCGTGATCACCCTCGCTCGCCTTCCCGAGGTGACCCTCGTGACCTTCGGCGATCTCATCCGCGTGCCCGCCTCGTGCGGCACGCTCGCCTCGGCTCGCGCCGACGGGGCCGACGTGCGCGTGGCGTACTCGCCACGAGACGCGGTGCGCATCGCCGCCGCCGAGCCCAGCCGCGAGGTCGTGTTCGCCGGCATCGGTTTCGAGACCACGGCGCCGACCACGGCCGCGGCCCTCATCGAGGCGCGCGATCTGGGCCTCACCAACTTCAGCCTGCTGAGCTTGCACAAGACCATGCCGCTGCCGTTGCGCGCGCTGCTCGACCTGGGGGAGACCCCGATCAACGGATTCCTGCTCCCCGGCCACGTCAGCGTGATCACCGGCACCGTCTGCTACGACTTCCTCGCACGAGAGTACGGCATCGCCGGAGTAGTGGCAGGATTCGAGGCGCGCGACGTCCTCGAAGCGCTGCTCATGCTGGTGCGTCAGCCCGAGCCGGCGATCGCCATCCAGTACACCCGGGCCGTACGTCCGGAGGGCAACGTGGTCGCGCAGCGTCTTCTGGAGCAGGTGTTCGAGCCGGGCGACGCCGACTGGCGCGGCCTCGGCGTCATCCCGGGGTCGGGTCTCGCGCTGCGCGAGGAGTTCGAAGGCGCCGACGCCGCGCGCCGGTTCGCCATCGACCCCGGTCCCTCGCTGGAGCCGCCCGGGTGCCGCTGCGGCGAGGTGCTGCGCGGCGTCACCGACCCGGCCGACTGCGCACTGTTCCGGGCGCGCTGCACCCCCGAGGATCCCGTCGGCGCCTGCATGGTCAGCAGCGAGGGCGCCTGCGCCGCCCGCTACCGCTACAGGGGGCTTGATGACTGAGGGCGGCCGCATCCTCCTGGGTCACGGAAGCGGCGGCAAGCTGTATCGCGACCTGGTGAAGGACGTCTTCGTGCGCGCGTTCGCCAATCCGCTGCTCGACCGGCTGGACGACGCTGCCGTGCTGACGCCGGCGGGCCGCATCGCCTTCACCACGGACGCGCACGTGGTACGGCCGCTGACCTTTCCGGGCGGAGACATCGGCCGCCTCTCGGTCGCCGGCACGGTGAACGATCTGGCGACGGCGGCGGCGCGGCCGCTGGCGCTCGCCGCCGCCTTCGTCATCGAGGAGGGCTTCACCGTTGACGAGCTGCGCGCCGTCTGCGCCAGCATGGCAGCCACGGCGCGTGAGGCCGGAGTGCCGATCGTCACCGGCGACACCAAAGTGGTCGAGCGAGGCGCCGCCGACGGGCTCTTCATCACGACGACGGGGGTGGGTGAGACCGTCGTCGCGCACGAGCTCGGGGCCGCAGCCGTGCGTGATGGCGACGCCGTCATTCTGAGCGGCGGCATCGGCGATCACGCGGTCGCCATCCTGGCGGCCCGCGGCGAGTTCGACTTCCGTGCCGACGTGCGCAGCGACTGCGCGCCGCTCTGGGGTCTTGTCGAGGCCGCCGTGGCGGCGGCACGCGGGAGCGGCGGGGAGGAGGCGCTCCGCTTTCTCCGCGACCCCACGCGCGGCGGTCTCACCACCGTGCTCGCGGAGCTCGCGGAGGAGTCTCGTCTGGGGATCGAGGTGGAGGAGGACGCCATCCTGGTCTCACCGGCGGTGCGCTCCGTATGCGACCTGCTCGGCTACGACCCGCTGACGCTCGCCAACGAGGGCAAGATGGTGCTGGTGACGGCGGCGGAGGCGGCGGACGCCGTCGTGGCCGCCGTCCGGGCCACGAACTACGGGCGCGAGGCGCGGCGGATCGGCTGCGTCACCGCCGCGCACCCGGGCCGCGTCGCCCTCCGCACGCCCTTCGGCACGCGCCGCGTCCTGGACATGCCGGTCGGGGAGCTGCTGCCGCGGATCTGCTAGCGGCGTCCGCGGCCGTGTCGTCGCCCGCGCCGGGAGCGGCGTCGCCGTCCCGGCGCGCCCGCCAGCTGGCCGCCCGCAGCGGGTCGGTGTCCTCGGCCTTCTCCTGCTCCGTCTTGTGCAGCCAGAGGCGGATGACGCTGTCAACGAGCTCGTCGCGAGGGGTCCGCGAGGTATGCTCGCCCCATGCTGAGCGGCAAGATCATCCTGTGCCTCTGCCGTGACGTCACGGTCGGCGATGTGGAGCGAGCCGTGGCCGCCGGCTACACAGACCTGGAGACCGTCAAGCGGTTCACCGGTGCACTCACCGGGCCGTGCCAGGGCCAGACGTGCGCCGACGCCATCCGGCGGCTGGTGGCGCAGCTGATGGGCGGGAATCCTGACGACGTCCCGTGGCCCGTCTCCCGTCCGCCGGTCGCACCGCTGCGCATGGGCACGCTGGCGGCGTCCGACGAGGACGACGAGTGATCGCGCCGGCGCCGGCGAGCGCTTCGTGGCGCGTCGTGCCCGGAGCGACCTCGCGCGGGCTGCGGGCGACCTACGACATCGTCATCGTGGGCGCCGGCGTGCAGGGTCTTTCCCTCGCCTACGAGCTCGGGCGGCGAGGCCTCGGTCGCGTCGCGGTGGTGGAGGCGGCATACCCCGGCGCCGGCGCCAGCGGGCGCAACGGCGAGCTCATCCGCTCCGCGTTCGCCTCCGTGGAGTGGACGATGTTCTTCCACGAGAGCCTGAAGCGGTGGCACCGGCTGTCCGCGGAGCTCGACTTCAACGTGCTGTTCACGCCGGCGGGCTACCTGGTCCTCGCCGCCACGCCGGCCGAGCTGGAAGCGTGCGCGCGACACGTGGCCCTTCAGCGCCGCCTCGGTCTGGAGACGGAGCTGCTGCAGGCCGAGGCGGCGCTCGACCTCGTCCCCGCGCTCTCCCCGGAGCTGGTCCTCGGGGCCATGTACCAGCCGGATGCCGGCTTCGCCCATCACGATGCCGTCGTGTGGGCCTACGCCCGATCCGCGGCGCGCCTCGGAGTCGAGATCCACCCGTACACCGAAGTCCTCTCCGTCGACGTCGCCGGCGGTGCGGTGACGGGCCTGCTCACGTCGCGTGGTCGCATCGCCACAGGCGTCCTGGTCGACGCGGCGGGCGGCATGGCCGTCGAGGTGGCGCGCATGGCAGGGGTCGAGCTGCCTCTCACCACGTACGCCCTGGAGGCGCTGGTCACGGAGCCGCTGCGGCCGTTCCTGGGCCCCGGTCTGAGTTGCCCGGCGCTGCTCGCCTACGGCCATCAGACGACGCGCGGGGAGTTCGTCGGCGGCGCCGAGTCCGACGTGCCGCGGGCCGGCGAGAGCCTCAAAGCCACGGGCGCCGGCGCCCGTGACATGGCACGCACGTTCGTACGGCTGTTCCCGGCGCTCGCCGGCGTGAGGGTGATGCGCCACTGGGCCGGTCTGGTGACCCAATCCGAAGATGCGGCCCCGGTGCTCGGCCGCGTGCCCGAACTGGATGGGTTCGTCCTCGACTGTGGCTGGGTCTACGGGTTCATGGGCGCTCCCGCGGCCGGCGCCCTGCTCGCCGACTCGATCGCCGGAGAGACGGTGCCGGAGCTGCTCGCGCCGTTCGGGCTCGAGCGTCTGCGCAGCGGAGCCTTGATCCGCGAAGAGTCGCTGGTCGTGTCGACCGGCGCGGAGGCGTGAACGTGCCCGCGTTCGAGTTCGAGGGGCGTCGACTCGAGGCCGCTGCGGGACAGACGATCGCCGCCGCCCTGGTGGCGCACGGCGTCCGCGTGTTCGGGCGCAGCGCCAAGTTCCACCGCCCGCGGGGAGTCCGTTGCGCGAACGGCACCTGCTCGTCCTGTGCCATGCGCGTGGACGGTCTGCCGGGCGTGCGCACGTGCGTGACGCCGGTGCGTGACGGCATGCGGGTGGAGCGTGAGCACGCCTGGCCGTCGGCAGACCACGACCTGTTGCGGGTCGCCGAGCTCGCCGGACCGGCGCTGCGTGCGGGCTCCTACTACCGCTGGTTCCGTCGTTCACCGCGCCTGTGGCGCCTCGCGGAGCGCGGGCTCGCCGCCGCGGCCGGTCAAGGCGCGTTGCCGGATCTGACCGCCGCCGGCCGCTTCTCGGACGCGCGCTGTCGGAGCCTGCGGGACGTGGACGTCCTCGTCGTGGGCGGCGGCGTCGCCGGCCTGAGCGCCGGAGTGGCCGCGGCGCGCGCCGGCGCCCGTACACTGCTGGTGGAGCGCCACCAGGCCGTCGGGGGAGGCCTTGCCGCCGCTGCGGCGCCGTGTCCGGAGGCGGCCGCCCTGGTCGGGACGTCGGCGGACGGCGGCCGCGAGGTCGTGGGAGCGCTTGTCGCCCAGGCACGCGCCGAGGCCGGGCTGCGACTCGTTCCGGGCGCCGAGGTCGTCGGCTGGTACGAAGAGGGCGTGCTGGCGCTCGTGCACGACCCAGACCTGCTCCTCTGCGAGCCTCGAGCGGTGGTGCTCGCCAGCGGTGGCCACGAAACAGTACCGCCGTTCGTCGGTGGCGATCTGCCGGGCGTCATGACCGGCGGGGCGGTCCAGCGGCTGCTCGAGGTGGACCGCGTCCGACCCGGGCGCGTCGCCACCGTTCTCGTGAACGACGCGCGCGGCTACTTCGTGGCCTCCCAGCTCGCCGCCGCGGGCGTGAGGGTGGCGTGCATCGCAGACCTGAGAGACGACGGCCGAGTGCCGGACGCCCTTCGTGGTGCCGGTGAGCTCCGTGGGACCCGCGTCGTCGAGGGCGTGCGGGGAGTGAAGGCGCACGGTCTGCGCGAGGTGCGTGCCGTCACGCTGCGGGTGCGAACGCGAGGTGACACGGCCGAACGATCCGTGAAACTGGCCGGCGACCTCGTGTGCGTGTGTCTGGGTACGAGGCCGGCCGATGAACTCGCGAGACAGGTGCTCGCCTCCGGTCGCTACTCGCTCTGCGCCGGACACGAGTCGCCGCCGGGGTTCGCAGCTGTATCGCCGGACGCGCCCGAGGCCGTCGCCGCGCCGGGCGGGGCGGCGCTCTTCCCGGCCGGCGCTGCGGATGGCGCGCAGTCGGCGGCGGCGGCCATTGCCGGGGGCGCCGCCGCCGGCCGGGCCGCGGCGGAGGCCGCATCTCACGTGGGGAGTCGCTGACCGCGGCTGCTTCGCGCGACGACGGCTGGTGCGGCTCACGAGGACCCGGTGAGAAAGGGGACGGGGTAGCCGCGGGAGGTGGGGAAGAACTGGAGCCCGGTCGCGGATTCGAACCGCGGACCCCCTCCTTACCATGGAGGTGCTCTGCCTGCTGAGCTAACCGGGCTTGGTGGGGGAGCCAGGATTTGAACCTGGGTAGGCTGCGCCAACGGATTTACAGTCCGCCCCCTTTAACCACTCGGGCACTCCCCCGGGAGCCGTGGCATCGTAGCCCATAGCACAGGCGCTTTCAACCGGGATCGAGGCTGGAAGGCGGGCGCCGACGATTGACGCCGGAAGAGACGCGGCCGGGATCGTCAGGGGGATGACGACCCCGGCCGATAAACCTGTGCCGCCCTGCCAGGGGAAGCGGACGGGCACATGGGACTCGCTGCCATCGTCACGTTCTGCGGCGGGAGGGGGATCCCGGAGCGGATTGCTTGTGATGACATGCTCATTCTACTCGAAATACGGTCCCAGGCAACTCCTGAGCAGATGAATCTGCCGGGCTGTGCCTATACGGTTTGTCCAGCTGATGCAGGCAAGAAGAGCGGTGAGCGCTCCGAGCCGACGATGCCTCTTCGGCCGCCTGGGGAGTGCCCGAGCGGCCCGATCTGCCGCCTCCCGGCGCGGATTGAGCGCCCTCCGAGCGTGTGGTACCGTAACATCCGCCGTGGCGGCGTAGCTCAGCTGGTCAGAGCAGCGGAATCATAATCCGCGTGTCGGAGGTTCGAGTCCTCCCGCCGCTACCAGCACTCTCTCCTCTATCGGACCCGTTCGCGGCTTCTCTTTGCCAGCGGTCCGGCCAATCCCGCACGGTCGAGCCTGCCACGAGTTCGGCCACCTTCTGCGCCGCCGTGGCCTACCGGCGGGGAGAAGGTGGCCGTACACGCGGCGCGTCAGGCCGGGGTCTTGGCCCCCCTACCGCAGGATCGAGTTGCCGCTGACGGTGTTGCTGGCGCCGCCCTCGTTGGCGATGACCCGCGCGTCCGGGGTCGGGGAGGAGGGCAGCAGCACGGTGTTGCCGGTCACCGTGTTGCGGCTGCAGCCGGCGAAGATGGAGATGGTGCGGAAGAAGTCCGCGTAGTAGAGGGTGACGCCGTTGTTGGTGCGGTAGTCGAAGGTGTTGTTGCGCACCACGGTGTCGCTCGCGCCCTTGGTCAGCTTGACGCCGCTGACCCGGCCCTTGCCGATGACGTTGTCCTCGATCACGGTGCCGGAGCGCGAGGGCTCGACGCAGATGGAGTACGGCCAGGCGGCGTTGCCGCCCTCGTGCGGCAGGCCGCAGCCCTTGATCAGGTTGTCGCGGATGACCACGTCGTTGTGGTAGGAGCGCGTCTTCCAGCCCGTCGAAGTCGAGCGTGAACTCGGCGGTGACCTCGAAGGTGTTGCCCTCGATGAGCACGTCGCCCCAGTAGCCCTCGCCGGCCTCGTCGCTCTGCCAGAAGACGATGCCGTAGGTCGGCGAGCCGGTGGCGCTGCCGTTGGAGACGCCGAAGTGGCAGTCGAGGATGTTCACGTCGCGGATCACGGTGCCCTGTCCGGTGTCGACCGCGAACCAGAGCAGGCCGGCGCCGCCGTTCGCGGACCAGCTGCCGAAGTTGCGCGCGAACTCGCAGCCGCGGAAGGTGAGCCCGGTGACGGCGCGGTTGTTCCAGCCGATGACGCCGCCGCCGGAGCCGCCGCCGTAGAAGCGCACGCGCTCGAACAGGGTGTTGGCGGTGGCGTAGCTGGCGGGCGCGTGCGCGCGGCCGGGCCCGCCCACGGCGAGGTCGCGGACGCTGGTGTCCGAGCCCCAGCTGAGCGAGCCGACGAGGCGCGTCTCGTCCATGCCCTGCCCGATCACGGTCACGCCGCTGGGCACGCGCACGTCGCCGGTGAACGTGCCCGCCGGGCAGACCACCGTCTGGCCGCTGCGCGCGCCGTTGATGGCCGCGATGGGGTTGCCCGTGCTCGGGGCCGGTGCGCTCGGGGTGGGGGCCGGCTTCACGCTCGCGGTTGGGGTTGGGCTCGGGGTCGCAGTCGGCGCCGGCGTGGGCGTCGTCGGCTTCTTGGGCTTCCGCAGCCGGGCCGAGACCGTGAGGAGATCCGAGCGGAGCCGCGAGAGGGCTTTGACCTGCCGGCCTCGGCTCTGCTTGAGCGTGCGTCGGGAGAGGCGGATCGCGTGCTTGTCCAGGTGGGCCGCGGAGGCGTTGCAGGCGAGCACCTCGGCCACGAACGCGTCGTCGACGACCGTCGCCGCCAGCAGGGTCTCGTTGAGCCGGACGAGACTGCGGTTCATGCGCTTCACGAGGGCGTTCGTCTTGAGGACCTTGTGGCGCAGGCGGGACGAAGCCTTCGCCTTGCCGGACGCGCGCGCCAGCCTGTTGACCTTCTTGTGGAGGTTGGCCGCGCTCTGCTCGAACCGCAGCGGCGACGCGGTCTCCGACGCGGCGGCTGCGGAAATGGGGACGAACAGACTGATGACGAGGATGCCGGTGATGACCGCGGGGGATGTCTTCAACCTGAACACTGATGCCTCCTCTCGATCCCAAGACGAGAGAGGGCTGGCCGGCGCACGGCAGTGCCACGGTCGCGTCGGCGCGACTCACGTCGGGATCGATTCCTGAGATCAGGCCCCGGCCGGGACCTGTGACACTTGAAGGGGTCGGCACGACAGACGGGGAGTTGAGGGCAGGGTGCCGAGAAGCGTTCACGGGGTTGTATACAACCGAGAGGGCATGCGAAAGAGGCGCCCGGCCAGCACGAGCTGGGCCGCGGACGCCTGAAGGGCGAGCCGGGGGATCAAGCCCACCCAGGGGGCGGGCCTCCACCTGCCATGGCGGCTGCTACTTCGAACGTGGCCTGCGGGAGACCGGTGTCGGGCTAGCCGGTGACTATTCGGCCCTCCCGTCACGCACGGGGCACGAGTCGACCCGCCGCCGCCCTCCAAGACGACTGGCCACGGCTTCGGGGAGTTCGCCCACAAGCACAGAGTGTCCGGTCAGGTATGGCGCCGACAGGCACGTTGACTCAGCGCCTGCGGTCAAGTTCCGATGCGTGGTGTAAGCCGCTCGTCGGGATGGCCGTCGCCTCAGGCAGCCGGCAACGCGCTCACCTCCAAGACCCGATCGCCGTCCGCAGCCCTGGCCAGCACGGCCGGCAGCGTCTCCTCAGAGAGGTAGCGCCGGCCCACCAGCCATTCATCGTTCTGCTCGATCGGCAGCACCTCGGCGAGGCGCACCAGGGCGGCGACGTTGGGGTAGATGCCGACCACGTCCGAGCGCCGCCCGATCTCGCGGGTCACGCGCTGCAGCGGGTTGGTCGAGCGCAGCTTCGTCCGACTGACGAAGCCAGGTCAACTGCGGCGTGGCACTCTTCGCTGCGCGCAGTCGCTTCCCTAGCTGTGTCGCTGCGATACCGCGCGGAGTCTCCAGGCGAGGAAGAGCAGCGCGACGCCGGCCGTGAGGCAGACGCAGACGAGCACCCACGGTGTGCCGCCGCCGGGCGGGTAGCCGGTCGTCGGGAGGCCCACCACTCTGCCGGTGTGTGTCCCACCGAGCGCGGCCATGCCCGCCGCGGCCGCCGTGCTGTGGTGCATCCTGACGGTGTCCTTGTGGCAGGTGGTGCAGCCGTACCCATCGGCGTGCCTCTGGGCGCCAGGATGACAGCTGGTGCAAGTGCCCACCGTTGGCGTCGGATCGTGGACGGCGCCGGCATGGCATGAGAGACAGTCGGCTGTGCCGAAGGTGGCCGCTCTGTGGCACCTGTTGCACGTCGACGGCACGGGCGGGATGTTCATGCCCGTGTGGCACGAGGTGCAGTCGACCCCGTCGTGGCTCGTCTGTGCGCTCGCCGTCACGCCGTCGTGACACGTAGTGCATCCGGGAGACGTCAACGACTGGGCGTCGTGATGGGGGAACGACCCGGTGATGGTGTGGCACGTCTGGCACGGCTCCAGGTCGGACCCCAGGTGTGGGTCCGCGTGCGGCGTGATGTCGGCGGTGTACTGGCCACCGCCCGAGTAGGTATGGCAGACGCCGGTGCAGGCGGCCTGATCGCTGCCCGGGGCTACCCCCGGCTTGTGGCAGGTCCAGCAGTCGAAACCCGAAGGCGACACCTTGCCGCCGTGGCAGGTGATGCAGGCTGCGTTGGTGCCCGGCTGGCTGATGCCGTCGAGGTGGCAGGAGTCACACGAGGTTCCTGAGTGCATGAAGTCGGTGTAGGCGAACGCCGACGAGGCGCTCAGCATGAGTGCCAGCGCGAGCAGCGCGAGCACCGGCAGCGCGACCAGCAGGGGTCGTGCCCGACTGTGCCTGCCCTCAGTGACTCGACCCATGGCTCCTCCTTGGTCGATTGCGACGGGGGTTGACGGTATGAGGAGTGTCTCCGGAGCTGATCGTCTGCGTCAAGGCTAGCACCAGCTGAACGCTACTCAACTGCGCCTGCGCACCCTCGTAGCACGAGAACGGTGTGACTCGGGACCAGCTGGGAAGCGCAGCAGGATACGAGACTCCTGACAGGAGCAACGCTCAAGACAGGAGACCGTGATCCGCCGGACGTACCACTGCGGCCACCGCGGTCCGGCGGGGAGCCGCTGGTGAGACCGGCCCCCGAGACCGTCTTCTGCGTTCCCGGGGGACGCGGGCATCGGGGGTCCTGGGGCCGAGGGACGAAGGGGTTCGCCATGGGCCATCCGCCACGCGCAGTTGAACCGCTCTCCGCTCTCTCCTGCCTCGATCTCGGCCGCGGCGCCCAGGTGGACCTCGCGCTGCAGCGAGCCGGTGCATGGGTATCTTGCCTGGCGGGCCCCACGGGCACGGCGAGCCAGGCTAGCGACCACCCGACTGCGCGGCGATGGCCTCTTGGATCACCCGCGTCATCTCGCCCGTCGCGAACTCGATAGTCTGCCGCTCGATCGTGATCGCCTTCGGCGCGATGGGTTGACCACGGTAGCTCGAGAGCCTGCCATGCAGCCAGTCGGCGAGGCGTTCGGCCGGAACGTCTGCCGCCACCGTCAGGACGATGGTCGCCACATCGGCCTCTGCGGACTCCACCGAGCGAGCGCGCATTGCCGTGACGCCGGGCAGGACGTCTACCGGCTGGCCGATTCCCGCCTTGCCCACGAGCACAAAGCCGTACCCCAACGCTGCCGTGTCCGAGATCTCGATGGTCAACTTCACAGGTCCCCTCTCTGTCGACGCTGCCATCGTACACCGGGTTGCGGGCCGTCAGAATCATCAGATGGACGGCCCGGCGCCGCCGGCGTATCGGTCCAGCCGGAGTCGGCGACAGACTCAAGGCGGCGCGGGGGATGACAGAGTGCGGAAGAACTCCAGCCCCAGCCGATGACCGCGATGGGGTGGGCGATCAGCGTGGCGGCGGTGCCGCCGAAGGTACCGACTCAGGTCTTCGGCGGGGTGTTGGCTACCGTGCGCTTCTTCCACTCGCCGCACCACTGCTCACCCGTGTCCGGGGAGGTCGGTATCCACGGCCAGCCCCCGACGAAGACTCCCTCCACGACCCTGCCTTGTGGCGGGTGGCGGCGGCACTGGGCGAGACCGAGGCCCGCGCCGACGTGCACCTCGTACGCGTAGCGGCACGACCGGCACCCCTTGCCTTCCGGCACAGGCGTCACGTCGGGGCGGTCAGTCATGGGCGTCCGGCGAGACGCGACACCCGCGGAGCGACCCCTGCTCTGCAACGATCTGCGGCCATGGCCGAAGCATACAACCGATGGGGTGCGGAGGCCGACGACGGTCGATCCGCCAGTGACGGCGGCCGGCACGGCTGAGGCTGGGTCGGCAGCGGTCGGGCCCGCGTCGAGCCTGGGAAGACCACCACGGTCCGCGTGTCGGGGGTTCGGGTCGTCCCGCCGCTGCCGGTCCCGTTCTCCTCTGGAGTCCCTCGCGGGCCGTCGCGACGCCCGCGGGATCTCGTCTGATCAAGCTCTTCCGTACAGGCGCCATCTGAGGCCGCCGGGGACATCCTCGGGACCCACCTCGCCGACGAAAGGCAGAAGCATGAAGGGAGGCCCCACGCCCTTCAGCACGCGGAACCTCCCGGTCATGAAACCTCTGTACATGACCCACACGAGGCCCGTCGCGACGATGTCGGACTGCACGTACTCCTGCTCGTTCCTGACGGAGCTCAGAGCCGCCCGGGCGCTCATACGCCCCAGGTCCTTCTTCAACCGCTTCTTCGTGAACAGTGGCATGCGTCCGCCTCTTTGATCGCCTTCGTGCTCTTGATCCTGCGCGCGCAAGCACGCTTCGATCGCGGCCCGATCCGGGTGCGGCCCTGCGTCGAGGGTGGTTCTCGGGTCGTATCTCAGTGTGAGCGTCCTGCTCATGTTCCCGGACCGGAAGAGATCCATCCGGGTTCTCCGGGTTCGACCGGCCGTCGATCGCGCCGGCGTCCGCCGGCTCCAGAGGCGAGGCCCATCGGACGTGACCGGGGCGGTTGGCCGGCCACGTCGCCCGGCCGGACTTCGTCGCTGACGACTGCCTGCGCAAAGGACCTCCTCCCCGTACATGCCCGGGATGAGCAAGTGATCAGTCGGCGTCCTCCGCAGGCGTTTCCACTCCTGGCAACGGGTCGTGCGCCAAACGCTTAGATCGCTGCGGGTTCGAGCGTACTATCGCAGGCAGGTCGACGCTTGGAGTCAGACCGCCAGTCTGTCAAGAGAGTCAGGGAGGGGACCTATGGATCGCATCAAGCGCTATCGTCCTTCGCCGGCGATGATCGTGGCGATCATCGCACTGGTGCTGTCGCTCGGCGGCACGAGCTATGCGGCGATCGTCCTGCCGGCCAACAGCGTCGGCACCAAGCAGATCAAGAAGAACGCCGTCACCGGCGCCAAAGTGAAGAACGGCTCGCTGACCACGTCGGACATCAAGACATCCAGTCTGTCCAAGCTGGGCAGGGTTGCCGTCGCGTTTCGCAGCCAGATGGTGGCCAATCAGGTAGCTTCCGCCAGGATCGCTGTCGTAACGCTCAAGGCGCCGACGAAGGGCTTCGTCCTCGTCAACGGTTGGATCTGGGGATCGGCGGCCAACGGGAGGTGGGGTGTGAGGGTCTGGGATGACGCCGCCGCGACGCACTCCCCCTACGTCCACTATGCGAGCCCCACCGGTGGAGACTGGACGATCTCCAACACGGCGGTGTTCCCAGTCGCGGCCGGATCACGCAACTTCTCGGTGCGGGTCGAGAACAGCAGCTCGGGGGCCTTCAGCGCGTCCGGCACCATTACCGCGCAGTTCATCCCCTTCAACGGAGTCGGCACCAAGGTGGTCCCGTAAGAACGGCGTATTCGGCGTGCTGGCAGCCGACGCCTTGACACGTAGCGACGCGGCCTGACCTCGCTCGTCCGTCGACCGACGGAGGGCAGACAGAGGGGCCGCCGCCCGCAAGGGCGGCGGCCCCTCTCTTCGTTTGCCGTGGCCGCCGGACGCTGCGTCTCGCGGCCCGGAGGCACCGGTCACTTCACCGGGCTCACCTGGATCTGCATGAAGCTGTCCTTGGCGCTGATGCTGGAGATGCGTCTCGGCCCCGTGGGGCGCCTGGCCGTCGATCTGGATGGCGTCGATCATGAACCCGTCGCTGTTGACGCCAGCGTCGCTTGCGTGACGGAACCCGAGCAGGCTGTTCTGGGTATGCCGCAGCCGAGTCTGCGGGCGGTCCAGTCGCGCCCGGCTTCGGCTGGGCACAGGCGGGGCGCGGACGGGGCAGGACGGCGAAAGCAACGGCTCCCTCCGCGTGCGGTTGGCAAGCCCCAGGGGAAGAGGAAGGGCGCCCCTTGGGGCGCCCTTCCTCGCTTCACTCGGAGCCGTCGCGGTCGCGACGACTACTTGGCCGGGCTCTTGGAGGGGCTCACCGTGACCTGCATGTAGTAGGTACTCGAGCTCACCCCATCGATCCTGATCTTCATCCCCGTCTTCGGCAGGAGGACGCTGCCGTAGGGGTTCTTCATGTCGTAGTACGTCGTCAGGTCGTTGAACGTCCGCACGCCGGGCAGGCTCTTGTGCTTGGAGACCTTGCTGTTGTAGTGCAGCGTGATGGCGTCGGTCGGCGCGAGCGAGAAGGTCGAGTCGAAGGTCTGGACGCGGTTGCGCCACACCTTCCCGTCGGCCCGCTTCAGCGCCTGCGGATGCGCGTCGACGTAGAGCAGCATACCGGTGCCCGGACGGCTCGGGTCGGTGTCGTTGTTGGTGTACCGCGTGTTCCAATAGCTCACGAGCATGCCGTCCTGATACGGGAAGCGCTCTACGTAGTTCTGCAGCTTGGGGTCGTTGAGGAAGCCGAAGTTGTAGGGACCGACTCTTAGCGTGTAGTCGTAGCCCCAGTACACCTTGTTCTCGGCGATGTAGTAGTGGCCGTAGGTGTTCTCCTCGGTGCCGCTCGTCGCGCGGAACCCGTCGTAGGCCCAGCCGGTGTCGGTCTCGGCGCCGTCGAGTTCGTACCCGCTGATGACGAGGTCGTCGACCATCAACCCGGCCTCGGACACGCCGCCATCGGTCACGTACTGGAAGCCGAGCATGACCTCGCCCTCATAGGCGGAGAGATCGGCGGTGAGGTCGACCCAGCCGCCGGAGAAGCCGTCGATGCTGTTGGCCTCGACGCTCGAGTTCGACAGGTTCGTGGGCACGGTGTCCCACGTATCCCCGCCATCCGTCGAGGCGATGAGGCTGGCGTAGTCGTAGCCCTCTTCGATACCGTAGCTGACCTTCGCCGAGAGCGTGGCGCCCGCGCCGAGCGTGAAGGCCTTCGTCATGTTGTTGCGCAGGTTGTCGGCGGCGCCGCTGAAGTAGAACATCGAACCGGCATAGGGCGCGCCGATGAACTCAGTGACATCGTACTCGGGGAGGACGACGAAGAGCGCCTGCGCTGCATCGGTGTTGAACTCCGACGGGCCGAGCTTGTACGTACCCGTCTCCAGGGGCACAGCCCCGTCCTTGTCGTAGCCGCTTCTGTTGACCACGTCGTAGTCCAGCCACCCGAGCAGGAACTTCTCCCACGCGCCAAGATGGCCCGGCATCGAGCCGATGTCGTACGCGCCGTCGCTCAGCCACGAGCCGGAGGACATGAGCGTCCAGAAGCCCGTGCTGTTCTCGCGGTAGTTGTAGTCGTAGAGGTCTGGAACGCCGAGGTCGTGCGAGAACTCGTGCGTGAAGACGCCCACGCCGCCGTTCTCGGGCTGGATCGTGTAGTCGCCGATCCAGAAGTTGGTGTCGCCGATCCTCAAGCCGCCGAGCAGGTAGTCCGGCGACGGACCGATCTTGTCGATATCGGCGTAGTTGGCGTACCAACTGTGGCTCCAGATGGCATCGGCACCGAGCGCACCGCCCCCGGCCTCTTCGCCCTCACCGGCATGGAGCGCTTGGAAGTGGTCGATGTAGCCGTCAGGTTCGTTGAACTCCCCGTCTGCGTCGTAGTCGTACCGGTCAAGGATGTCGAACTGTGCCAGATACGCATCAATCTGCTCGGGCGTCTTTCCGGCCGCGATCTGCATGTCATACCAGCCGTCCGCCATGTCCTGGAGCAGCTTCCAGACGTTCGTCGATGTGTCTTCGCC
Source organism: uncultured Thermoleophilia bacterium (assembly GCA_963699725.1). GTDB lineage: Bacteria > Actinomycetota > Thermoleophilia > UBA2241 > UBA2241 > CAIXSE01. The sequence continues at coordinate 55,236 of CAVOVA010000005.1, read as the reverse complement.
ACCGACGCTGTCGTCGTAGTACTGATAACCCTCGGGCACCGTGACCCAGTCGGTCGCGTCACCCTTCACGGTGTAGCGGCCACTGGACTGCTCGAGGAAGTAGTTCCGCATGGAGTTCGCGTTGGGCGAGCCGTCGTACAACAGCTCGTTGAAGTAGTCCCTGCTGAAATCCTTCACCCAGATCGTGCTGTTGTCGTAGGTGCGGTTCGGCTCGGCGATGTTGTTGTGCGGGAAGTCGTCGAACTCGCCGAGCATCGTCCAGACGGGATCCTCGCCCTCGAGCGTCATGTCTGACGAACTGGCCCTCGGCGACCTCGACGACGTCGTTCTTGTTCTTGCCGTTGAGCTTGCCGTTGAGCTTCTTCTCCAGGGCGACCTGCTTCAGCGCCGCCTGCTTGTCCGCGAGCGGGCTGTGGCGATCGTCCTTCCTGGTGTGCCTACCCTGGGCGTCGGCTGCGCCGTGGGAGCTGACGGCGGCGGCGGCCCATACGACCGGCGCGGCCAGCAGCAGTAGCAGGACCGTGGGAAGGATGAATCGCAGTAGCTTCGAAGACATTCAGACCCCCTTCGTTTCACTTCGGCAGTCGTGAGACCGCGGTACCGAGGTCACGAATACACCCGGCGGGCAGCGAGGGCAACTGCGGGCCGGGCAGACCGCCTGCCCGGCCGAATCAGCGTTGTCAGTCGCGGCAACGCCTCGGGCGGCCTGCGGCGACAGCCCCGGGGCGCTGAGGCTGCGAAAGGGCCGGGCGGAGCGCCTCAGGCGCCGGGCCCGCCCGGTCCGCTGACGACACTGCCGGCGGTCTCGCCGCCGTCCATGACGAGCACTGAGCCGGTGAAGTAGGCGGCCTCGTCCGAGGCGAGGTAGGCGAAGAGTCCGGCGAGCTCCTCGGGCGTCGCATGACGCCCGAGCGGGATGCGCCGGTTCACGTCGGCCAGCATCTCCGGCGTGTACTCCGCCTCCTGCATCGGCGTGAGCACGTAGCCGGGGCAGACCGCGTTGACGCGGATCGTGGGCGCCCACTCGAGCGCCAGTGACTTGGCAAGCGCGACCAGCCCGGCCTTGGTGGCGTTGTAGTCGGCGTAGTAACGGTAGCCCACCAGCGCGTTGGTCGAGGCCGTGAAGAGGATGACCCCGCCGCCGCCGAGCAGCATTCTCCGGGCTGCGGCCTGCGCCACCCAGAAGGCGCCCGTCAGGTTGGTGGCGACGACCTGTTCCCACTGGTCGGCGCCGATGTCGACCGCCGGGCTGCGCATGCTGACGCCGGCGTTGTTGACGAGCACGTCCAGCGAGCCGATCTGTTCGAAGGCGCGATCGACTTGCTCCTGGTCGCCGACATCACAGGGGATGACGTCCGGGCCGGGGCTGCGCGCGAGGATGACCACCTCGCAGCCCTCGTCGCGGAACCGCCGCGCGGCGGCGGCCCCGATCCCGCTGGTGCCGCCCGTGATGACCACACGCTTGCCGGCCAGACCCTTCATCGCGCGCCTCCTCAGCCGTCAGTCACTGCCTGTATCCTAACCACATGGGGACCGCAGCGGACCGCACGCCCTTCATCGGCGTCGTCAGCGACACGCACGGCTACTACGACCACCGGCTCGACGACCTGCTCGCCGGTGCGGAGCGCATCGTCCACGCCGGCGACATCGGCGCGCTCCACGTCCTCTCGCGCCTGCGCGCGCTGGCGCCCGTCACGGCCGTGCTCGGCAACACCGATCTGTCATTCTCGGAGGACGAACTCCCCTGGGAGGCGGAGGTCGAGGCCCTTGGGCTGCGCATCCTCGTCTGCCACATCGGCAAGAGCCTCATGGGGCGGCACGATCCGGTCGCGGAGGGGTTCCACCTCGTGGTCAGCGGCCACAGCCACAAGGCCGCCGTGGAGTGGCGCGGCGACACGCTGTTCCTCAATCCGGGCGCGGCCGGCAAGGCCCGGTTCGGGTTGCCGCGCACGTGCGCGCTGGTCACGCTCGGCGCGGACGGGCGCGCGGCGCCGCAGATCGTGCCGCTGGACTGAGACCGGCCGCGCGACGGTGGACGCCGCGGCTCAGCGCGCCCGCACCATCTCGTAGGCGGCGAGCGCGCGCCGGCGGGCCTCGCCGTGATCCACGATCGGCGCCGGCCAGGTGTCTCCGAGCACCACGCCGGCGGCGTCGAGGGCGCTCGCCGGGGCCGACCACGGGGCCTGTACGTACTCCGGCGGCAGGCCTCCGATCTCCGGCGCCCACCGGCGCACGTAGGCCCCATCCGGGTCGTAGCGCCGCCCCTGCGTGACCGGGTTGAACACGCGGAAGTACGGCGCCGCGTCCGCTCCGCAGCCCGCCACCCACTGCCAGCCCAGCGTGTTGTTCGCGAGATCGGCGTCCACGAGCGTGTCCCAGAACCACGCGGCGCCGGCCTGCCAGGGGAGCAGCAGGTCCTTGACGAGGAGCGAGCCGGCCAGCATGCGCGTGCGACCGTGCATCCACCCGGTCGCCCAGAGCTCGCGCAGCGCCGCGTCGACGATCGGGTACCCCGTGCGGCCGCGCTTCCAGGCCTTGAGCGCGGCCGGGTCGTCGCGCCACGGGAAGACGGCGAAGCGGTCGTGCAGCGGATGGTCTACGGTGTCCGGGAACGCCGCGAGCAGCTGGTGGCCGAACTCCCGCCAGCCCAGCTGGCGGAGGAAGGCGCCGGCGGAGCGCCGCAGGCCCGGCGCCTGCTCTTCGTCCCAGCTGGGCGGTCCGACGGCCGCGTCGAGGTCGAGGCCCGCCTCCGCGAGCGCGCCGTCGACGGCGTGCCACACCTGTCGCGCGGTCACCTCGCCCCAGCGCAGGTGCGGCGAGAGGCGCGAGCTGCCCTCGAGGTCGGGCCGGTCGCGGTCGGCGGCATACGTACCGAGCGGCCCGTCGAGGAACGCGGCGAGGCGCTCGTGCGCGCCGCGCTCGCCCGGCCGCCAGACCTCACCGAACCCGGCCGACCAAGGCTGGAGGGCCTCCGGCTCGAGCTCCGCGAGCGCCACACCGGGTGGTGACGGCGGCGCCGGGGGGAGCGCCTCCGGCGCCGCCAGCGGCGCCTGCGGCTCCGGCCCCGCGAGGCGGGCGCGCCAGAACGGTGTGAACACGGTGTACGGGCGTCCGTCGCGGGTCCGCGTCGCCAGCGGCCCGGCGAGCAGGTTGGCCTGGGGGACGACCAGCGCGTCGATGCCCCGCGTCCGCAGGTCCGTCTCGAGCGCCGCGTCATCGGCGAGCTCGGCAGGTTCCAGGCCGCTCGCCCACACGACTGCGGCGGCCGCCTCTCGGATGGCCAGCGCGGCGACGACGGCCACGGGGTCGCCGCGCTCGATGACGAGGCGGGAGCCCAGACGTCGCAGGTCGGCGTCGAGCGCCTGGAGCGAGCGCCACAACCACCACCGCGCGGCGCCGCCCGGCGCCCAGGCGCGGCGATCGCGAGGCTCCCACACGTAGACCGGCAGGAGGTCGCCTCCGCGTTCGCGGGCTGCATCTGCCGCCGCGAGCAGCGCGGGATTGTCGCCGAGCCGCAGATCGCGGCGCAGCCACAGGATCGTCGGCGGCGCGCCAGCTGTCGCGCCAGTCGTCGGCATGTCGTTCGTCACGGCTCCTCGGGTACTCCGGCGGTGACAGGCGCTCCGCCCGGCGGCGGCTCACACGCCGCCACACCTCGTGCACGGCCGCGCCGCGTCATGATGGAATATGACCGAGGGTCGCCGGCCTCAACCGCGACGCCGGCGGCGACATCCCGGGCCAGGAGGCGCCGTGGGCGGATCGGCCGATGAGAGTCACGTGACCCCTGAGCACCGGCGCGCGCTCGAACGGCTGCGCTCCCGCTGGGGGAGGATGGAAGGCCGGACCGTGCTCGTCACCGGCGCGACGCGGGGGATCGGCCTGGAGACGGCCGTCCGATTGGCCGAGCTGGGGGCGGACGTGCTGGTGCACGGCCGCGACCCCGGCCGCGGAGCGGCCGCTCTCGCCGCCGTTCGGGCCGCGTCCGCCGCCGACGCCGCACCGGCGTTCTTCAGGGCGGAGCTGAGCTCGCTCGCCGGCATGCGCGGCCTCGCCGCGGACGTCGGCGGCGCCCGCCGACGCCTGGACGTCCTCGTCGCCAACGCGGGGGTCTTCTCGCCCGAGCGGCGCGAGACCGGCGACGGCCTGGAGCTCACCTTCGCGGTCAACGTCGTCGCGCCGATCGTGCTCGCCAGTGCCCTCCTGCCGTCGTTGCGAGCCGCGCACCGCCCGCGCATCGTCGTCCTGAGCTCCGCGTCGCACTGGACCGGCGCGATCCACTGGGACGATCTCCAGTTCGCCGCGCCCGGCGCCTACGACGGCATCCGCGCCTACGACCAGTCCAAGCTGGCCGTGCTCATGCTGACGCTCGCTCTCGCCCGGCGCCTCGAGGGGACCGGCGCGACGGCCGTCTGCCTCGACCCCGGAGATGTGGCCACGACGATGCTGGCGAGCGGGTGGCCGGGCCTCACGGGCATCCCGGTCGAGAGCGGCGCCGTGACCAGCGTGTACCTGGCCTCGGCGCCGGACGCCGAGGGCGTCTCCGGCGCGTACTTCGAGGACGGCGCGCCGGTCTCGCCGCTGGAGGCGGCGCTCGACGTGCAGTCGCAGGAGCGCCTCTGGGGTCTCGTCGAGGGCCTTGCCGGACCACTTGGCGTGTCGCCGCGGGTATAAGTCTCTGGCGGAAGAAGATACCCCGAGCGACCGCGCGGCCGGTCCGCGCGCGGAGGACGGCGATGAGCAGGACACCACCGGTGACAATCTACTCTCTCACCACCTGCGGCTGGAGCCGCAAGGCGAAGGAGCACTTCAAGCGACGAGGCATCAAGGCGTTCGTCATCGAATACGACAAGGCGGGATCCGAGCTGCAGCAGAAGATCTCCGCCGAGATGCGCAAGGAGGGCGCCGACGGGTTCCCGTTCGTGCGCATCGGCGGCCGGGTGGTCAAGGGCTACGACCCGGCCACCTACGACAGGCTGTTGGGCAAGGCCTGACAGTCCACCTGACGAGCGGAGCGAGGAGAGACGAGAGTGGCCCATCAGACCCTCAGAGTCGAGTTGTACACGTTGAGCACCTGCCCCTGGAGCAGGAATGCCAAGGCGTGGCTGCACGACAAGCACGTCGCGTTCGACTACGTGGACTACGATCTCGCCGACCGGGGCATGCAGACACAGATCCAGGAGGAGATGCTGGCCTGCGGAGCCTCCGCGTTCCCCTTCGCCAAGTTCGGCGACGGCGAGTTCATCGTCGGCTACAACCCCGACGCGTACGCGCGCCTGCTCGGGCTGCCGAGGGATGGAGTAGCGGGGGCGGCCGAGGGTGAGGAAGCGGGCTGAAACTGGTCGGGGTGGGCGGATTTGAACCGCCGACCTCTCGGTCCCGAACCGAGCGCTCTACCAAGCTGAGCCACACCCCGACGCGGTGACGGATTCTACCGGAACGCCGCCGGTGGCGCTACCGGCGGCCGGCGCTGTTCGCTGTGCTGTCAAACGCACAAACTCTTTCATTGACAGTCAACCTCGACCGTCGTTAGGGTGCGAGGCGGTTGAGGCGTCCGGAGAGTCGGGCCATGGTCTCCGGGGGCGAACTGTCGCTGCAAGGGGGAACACATGACACTCGCTCGAAGAGGGCTCCTTCTCGCCATCGCGGTACTTCTCGTCTTACTGGTCGCGGCGGGGTCTGCACTGGCGCAGCGGCCGTCGCGCGTCCTCATCGTGGTCATGGACCAGATGAGGCCCGAGTACGCCAAGCAGTACAACATGAAGAACGTCCTGTGGCTGCAGAACCGCGGCGTGAACTTCCCGAAGGCCTGGGTCGGCCAGATGGCCTCGGAGACCGTGGTCAGCCACAACACCATGGTCAGCGGCCTGTTCCCCAAGCACATGGGCTGGTCGGACGAGGCGATCCGCGACGTCGACGGTTCGCTCGGCTACGGTGAGAACGCGATCCTCGAGGTCGGTGCCCTGGGCAAGGCGGACTACGAGACGCTGATCAACGCCGGGGACTACCCCAAGCTCGGTGACTACCTGCACCACAAGTATCCCAACAGGATCGTCGCCAACGTCGGCCAGAAGGGCTATCAGGTCGAGTCGATGGCCGCTTCGAGCTCCGACATCTGGGTACGGATGGGCAGCAAGTACAACACCGTCGATCTCGCTGACCCGACCGTCGTCCCGTGGACGGGCAAGTACCGTGGGCCGAAGGGCAACCTTCCGGACTACATCGCCAATGACCCGCGCTTCTACATCAGCTCCGGCAACGTCTCGTCGCCGGCCGTCGGTCCCGACGACTACGGCACGAGGGACACGTCGCCCGCGTGGGCGTATCCGGAAGACGGCCGCTACGCGCCCGGCCCGTATGAGGGCCACGAGAGCGGCGACGCCTGGGTCGCGGATGCCGCCACGGCCATCATGGAGAACGAGAACTGGTCCGGGCTCTTCGTGACCTTCAGCAACATCGACAAGATCGGGCACATGTGGGGTGGCGGCCCGGTCGACAACCTGAAGAACTACACGTGGACGCCGGCGGACCTGACCGACACGATCCACATGCCGTGGACCGCCAAGAACGCCGACGAGCAGCTGGGCAAGCTCATCGCCAAGCTGAAGCAGCTGAACCAGTTCAAGGACACCCTGATCGTCCTCACGGCCGACCACGGTGAGACCTACGGCGGCAAGGGCTGGTACGGCAAGGACGAGTACGACGGCGGCAACGGCAGCTGGTACGCGGGCACGTGGCTCCCCGGCTGGGACAGCCAGTATGTACCCAACGTGAGCGCGGGCCCTGATGCCCTGCAGCCGCTCATGGACACCGGCAAGGTGGAGTTCAGCTACCAGTCCACGGCCATCGAGTCATGGCTGAAGACGGACTCTCGCAGGTGGGGCGACAGGCTCGCCGTGGCGCGGGTCATGAAGACACTGCCGGGCGTCATCGCGACCTACGTACGGTCGGGAGATCGCTACGTCCTGGCCTCGGCGGCCTGGTCGAAGATGACCCGGGCCGAGAGGACGTGGTGGCAGGCGAAGGGCCAGAAGCTCGTCAACACCATGGCGTTCTCCGGAGCCGCCGACGTCGTCGGCCTGCTCGCGGACCGCACCGTCTACGCCGCCTACGGCGACCACGGCGGCGCCCAGAAGGACGTGCAGCGCATCCCGATGGCGATCTACGCCAAGGGCATGCACCATCAGGTGCGCGGCACGCCGATGCGGCTCGTCGACATCATGCCCACGATCCTCAAGGCGATGGGCATGCGCCAGATGCAGAAGATGGACGGACGGGCGATCGGTCTGCCGCTCTGAGTCTTCGGTCAACCTGAGCACGCGAGCGGCCGGGGCGCGGGGGGCGCGCCCCGGCCGCTCTTGCGTCTGGATCCGGGGGGCGGCCGGGCGAAGCCGCTTGCCGCCCGCTTCGTGTCAGGGTCGAGCCGCCGCCCGTGCCGCGCCCGCGCGCCTCAGGCGCCGCGCCGGCCGGCGCCCGTGCCGACGGTGCGGCCGAGCGACGAGAGCAGCCGCATGATGCTCTCGTTGATGGCCTCGGCCGTCTCGTGCACGGCGGCCTTCTCGGGGTAGATCTCGTAGCGCTCGCGCTCTTCCGGCGGCGTGAGGTTGGGCATCACCACGTTGCCGCCGCGCTCCAGACCGTGGGCGCGGCCGCCGGCCTTGTTCACCAGCGAGAGCGCGGTGGTGGCCGGGAGATTGGCGTCCGGGCGCGCCAGGCGCGTGAGCGCGAGCACCTTGCAGGTCATGAGTTCGCTGTTCGGCGCCTGGTCCCGCGGCCAGTCGTCCTCGGCCTGCCGCCGCTCGAACTCCTGCCCGAGAGGTGTGGCCGGGTGGGGCAGGTACGGCCCGACGCCGATCATGTCCATGTCCATGCCGCGGAAGAGCTCGATGTCGGCGGCGATGCTCGCGTGCGTCTGGCCGGGGATGCCGACCATGATCCCGGTCCCCGCCTCGTAGCCGAGCTCCTGGAGCCTTCGCAGGATCGCCATCCGGTCGCTCACCTTGCCGGGGAGGTCGGGGTGGATGCGCCGGTACAGGTCCTCGTCGGAGGTCTCGAAGCGCAGCAGGTAACGGTCGGCGCCGGCCTCACGCCACGCGGAGAGGTCCTCGTCGGGCCGTTCGCCGAGGCTGAGCGTGATGGCCGAGAGCGACGTCTCGGAGCGGATGCGGCGCAGCACGTCGGCCATCCACTCCGCGGTGACGCCGTAGTCCTCACCCGACTGCATGACGAGGGTCCCGTAGCCGAAGGCGACGGCCCTGCGCGCGCAGTCGAGGACGACGTCGGCGGACACGCGGTAGCGCTCGATGCCGCGGTTGGCGGCACGGATGCCGCAGTAGGTGCAGCCGCGCACGCAGTAGTTGCTCACCTCGACGAGGCCGCGCAGGTGCACCGCGTCGCCGACGTAGCGGCGGCGGGCTTCGTCCGCCGCCGCCCACAAGGCCTCGAGCCGGGCCTCATCGGTCTCGCGCAGCCAGTGCTCGATCGCCTGGTGCGTGAGCGCGTCGGCGACGCCGAGGGGCGGGGGAGAGGGCGCCGCGGTCATCGCGGCGGGACCAGGATCGGCGCAGGCGGGGAAGGGGCGCGTCGCACGGCGGGAAGGCGTCGGGCGGCTAGCACAGCTCGTCGACGGCGGCGTCTTCGGGGAGGCCGGCGGTCACCGGCTGCACCGGTGCGTGCCCGGCCCGCCGCGCCTGCGCCGCCCGCATGGCTTCGAGGGCGGCCGGGAACGGCTGCAGCGCGCGTTCGAAGATGCCGAGGCTGAAGGCGATCACGAGACCGTAGTTGGTGATGGGCACGCCTTGCTGCCTGCAGCGCAGGATGCGACCCAGCATGGCCCGCCGGTTGAACGTGCAGGCGCCGCAGTGGATGACGAGGTCCCAGCCCGAGAGATCGTCGGGGAAGTCGTGGCCCTGCAGGTGTTCGATCTGGAGCTTGCCTCCCACGTACTGCGTGAGCCAGCGCGGGATCTTGATCCGGCCGATGTCCTCGGCGATGGGGTGGTGACTGCAGGCCTCGGCGATGAGGATCCGGGCGCCGCTGCGGAGGTCGTCGACCGCCAGAGTGCCCTCGACCTGGCTGACGAGGTCGCCCTTGAAGCGGCTGAAGAGGATGCTGAAGCTGGTCATCGGCACCTCGGGCGGCGTGTCGGCGGCGACCTTGAGGAACGCCTGGGAGTCGGTGACCACGAGCTTCGGCGGCCGGTTGAGGCGCTCGATGGCGTTGCGGAGCTCCCGCTCCTTCACCACGAGCGCCATCGCGTCGCTGTCCATCAGGTCGCGGATGCTCTGCACCTGGGGCAGGATCAGGCGCCCGCGCGGCGCCTCCTTGTCGATCGGGACCACGAGCACGGCGAGATCGCCGCTGTTCACGAGGTCCCCGAGGATGGACGGATTGTCGATGAAGTCCGGCGGCGCGGCGTCGAGCAGCGCCTGGCGGAAGTCGAGCACGCCGCGGCCTTCGCTGGCGGCGGTCATCACCGGTGTGATCTTGAGGTCCTGCAGGCGCTCGACCGGCGCGGGCCTGCTCACCAGGTCGTTCTTGTTGAAGACGACCACGACGGGGGTCTTGCGCTCGAGGAACACGTCGAGGATGCCGTCCTCGTACTCGCCCCAGCTGCCGGCCTCCGTGACCAGCACCCCGAGGTCGGTGCGGTCGAAGACCTGCGTCGTCTTCTTCGCGCGCAGCTCGCCGAGCACGCCGACGTCGTCGATGCCGGCGGTGTCGATGAAGAGCACGGGGCCGAGCGGCAGCAGTTCCATCGGCTTCTCGACGGGGTCGGTGGTCGTCCCGGCGAAGTCGCTGACGATGCTCACCTCCTGGCGCGTGATCGCGTTGAGGAGGCTCGACTTGCCGACGTTGCGGCGGCCGAAGATGCCGATGTGGAGGCGCATGCCCTTCGGTGCGTCCATGAGTCCCATGTGGAGTGCCTCCGGTCCTAGTCCGTCGCGCCCGTGGCCCTACGGGCGGCGTGCCGCTCACCAGCTCTTCCGTGCATCAGTCTTCCACGCCGCGGCCGCGCGACTGGGGCGTGCCCAGACGGCAGACCGCCTCGGCGGTCAGCAGCTCGTCGTACCGCTCGGCCGTGAGCAGGCCGTCGGCGACGACCACGTCGCGGATCGTCGCCCCGCGTTCCAGGGCGCCGCGCACGACCTCGCAGGCGGCGTCGTACCCGATCTCGGGCACGAGCGCCGTGGCGGCCGCGCTGGAAGCGCGCACGTGCGCGGCGCAGCGCTCCTCGTCGGCCTCGATGCCCTCGACGCAGTAGCGACGCAGGATCTCGTCGCCGCTTGCGAGCAGCCGCAGGCTCTGCAACAGGCTGGCGGCGACCAGCGGGAGGAAGGCGTTGAGCTCGAGGCTGCCGAGGCCGGCGGCGGTGGCGATGGTCGTGTCGTAACCGAACACGAGCAGCGCCGCCTGGCTCACGGCCTCGGGGATCACGGGGTTGACCTTGCCGGGCATGATGCTGGAGCCGGCCTGCCGCTGCGGCAGCCGGATCTCGCCCAGTCCCGCCTCTGGGCCGGAGCTCAGCAGGCGCAGGTCGCCGCAGATCTTGAGCAGCGTCGCGGCGTGAGCCTTGAGGATCCCGGAGACCTCGACGAAGACGTCCGTGTTCTGTGTCGCCTCGGTGAGGTTCTCGGCGCGCGCGAACCCGATGCTGGTGAGCTCGCGGAGCGCGTCGACGACACGGAAGATGTACTGCCGCGGGGCGGCGAACCCCGTGCCGATGGCGGTGCCGCCGAGGTTCACGACGCGCAGACGCTCCTCACACTTGTAGATGCGCCAGCGGTCGCGGTTGAGCGCCTCGGCGTAGGCGCCCATCTCGCGGCCGAGCGTCGTCAGGACGGCATCCTGGTACTGCGTGCGGCCCACCTTGACGACGTGCGCGAACTCTTGCTCCTTGGCCTGGAAGGCCTCCTGGAGCGAGACCACCTGCTCCTCGAGGCGATGGAGCAGCTCGATCGCCGCGAGCCGCAGCGCCGTCGGGTAGGTGTCGTTGGTGCTCTGATGGAGGTTCAGGTCGTCGAGCGGCGAGACGCGGGCGTGGTCGCCCGGCTCGGCGCCCAGGAGCTGCAGGGCACGGTTGGCGAGCACCTCGTTCACGTTCATGTTGGTGCTCGTCCCGGCGCCGCCCTGCAGCCGGTCGACGACGATGTGCTCGTCGAGAAGGCCGTCCGCCAGCTCGCGGCAGGCGCGCTCGATCGCGTCGGCCTTGGCGTCGTCGCCCTCCCACACGCCGAGCGCCCGGTTGGTGCGCGCGCAGGCGAGCTTGACCACGCCGTACGCCCGCGCGAGCTCCTCGTGGACAGGGCGGCCGGCGAGCGGGAAGTTCTCGAGCGCCCGCTCGGTGTGCGCGCCGTGCAGGCTGCCCGCCGGCACGGCGACCTCGCCGAGCAGGTCGCGCTCGACCCGCATGCCACCCAGGTCAGGAATGGCCGAACACCATCTGCTGGACGTGGACGCCGCCGATCGCGTCGAGCTTGTCGGCCATGGCCTGCGCTTCGCTCTCGCTCCCGAAGAACTCGATCAGGACGACGCCGCTGGGGGAGCAGAAGGACGCGTCCACGTCGTGGAGTCCTACGCGGGTCTTGATGTTGCAGCCGTACTCCGTGAACACCGCCTGCACGTCACGCGCTTCTTTCAGCCTGTCGGTGATGTGGATGCCGAGGATGATGTGATTGTCGTTCACGGCTGCTCCTCTCGATCGTGGTGTGGGGCGCCGGGCGCGGCGGCCTGGCGGCCGGTGGGGTCAGCAGAGGACGTCGCGCTGACCGGCGCGCACGCGTGCGAGCATCTTCTCCGTGTGCTCGCGGCGTACCGGGTCCATCTCCGCGACCGTGCGCTCGATGAGCGACTCGCCGATCTCGCGGGTCCCCGCGCTGCCGTAGTCCAGCAGGTACTCCTCGAACGTGCTGAGCGCGTTGGGGTCGCAGTGATGCTTGATGTCGCCGGGCTTGGCGAGGTCCATGAAGTCCATGCCGGTGCGCCCCAGGCGGTAGCAGGCGGTGCAGAAGCTGGGCACGTAGCCGAGTTCCGCGACGTCGCGGATGACCTCGTCGAGCGAGCGGTGGTCGCCGAGCTGGAACTGCGCCGCGTCGAACTCCTCGTCCTCCTCGTAGCCGCCGGGGTTGGTGCGGCTGCCGGCGGAGATCTGGCTGACGCCCAGGGCGAACGTCTCGCGGCGGAGGTTGGCCGTCTCGCGCGTGCTCATGATCATGCCCGTGTAGGGCACGGCGAGGCGCAGGATGGCGACGATCTTGCGGAAGTCGACGTCACTCACCGGCCGCGGGGGGTGGCTCGCCATGTCCGAGCCGCTGGCGGGCTCGAGACGCGGCATGCTGATGGTATGCGGACCGACTCCGTAGGCGTGCTCGAGCTCGTGGATGTGCTGCAGCATGGCGAGGATCTCGAAGCGCCAGTCGGCGAGGCCGAAGAGGACGCCGATGCCGACGTCGTCGATGCCGGCCTCCATGGCGCGGTGCATGCCGGTGACGCGCCAGTCGAAGTCCCGCTTCTTGCCGCCCGCGTGTACGGCCCTGTAGGTCTCGCGGTGGTACGTCTCCTGGAAGAGCTGGAAGGTGCCGATGCCGCTCGCCTTGAGGGCGCGGAAGTCGGGGACGCTCAAAGGAGCGACATTGACGTTGACGCGGCGGATCTCGCCGTTGCCGCGCTTGACGTCGTAGATGGTCGCGATGCTGTCGAGCACGTACTGGAAGCCGCCGCCCTTGGGATACGACTCGCCGGCCACGAGAAGGATGCGCTTGTGCCCCTGGTCGACCAGCGCCTCCACCTCGCGGCGGATCTCGTCCTGCGTGAGCGCGCGACGCTTGAGCTCCTTGTTGCGCACGCGGAAGGCGCAGTAGAGACAGTCGTTGTTGCAGAGGTTGCTGATGTAGAGCGGGGCGAACAGCACGAGACGCGCGCCGTAGATGGCCTCCTTGGCCTCGCGCGCGGTCTCGAAGAGCTCCGCCAGCAGTTCGGGGTCGCTCACCGAGGTGAGGACCGCGACCTCGTCCATCTCGAGACCGTTGAGCTCGCTCGCCTTGGCGAGGATCTCGCGCACCCGCGCGGCGTCCTTGGTGGACGCCGAGTGCATCGCCTCGTCGATCGCGGCGTCGTCGATGAACGCTCCTGTCTCTGCCACGGCGGTCATGCACTGCTCCCCTGGTCGACGGCTCCCGGCGCGGGGCAATCCGCCGCTGCCGGGATCTCAAAGCTGAACTCCGCCCACTGACCTTGCTCTGAGTCCGCCGTGATGCGGCCCTTGTGCAGCTGGACGATGCGCCACGAGTTGTAGAGGCCGACACCCGTGCCGCGGCGGCTCTTGAGGGCCGGGTCGTCCAGGCGCGAGAACCTGCGGAAGAGCTTGTTCTGCTCCCCATGGCTGAATCCCGGCCCCGAGTTCCACACGCTGATGCGAAGACGCTCGCCGCCCTTCTCGTCCATGGTGACCTCCGCCTTCACGCGGATGTCGCCGCCCTCGTTGCCGTACTTGATCGCGTTGTCGAGCAGGTTGACGGTGACGATGCGCAGCAGCGTCGGGTCGCAGCATACGGGCGGAAGGGCCGGCGAGGGCACGCAGGTCATGAGGTGGATGCCGTGGGCGTCTGCCTGCGGGTGGACGAGGTCCACCGCCTCCGCCACCACCTCCTCCATCACGTCCACGCGGGAGCGGGGTGTGAGCCTGAGCTCGCCGCCTTCCACCCGCGCGAGGTCGAGGTACTCACGTACGAGAGTGAGCAGGTACTGCCCCTTGCGCTCCATGCTCATGACCTTGGCGCGCTGTTCCGGCGTGAGATCGCCGAGGTAGCCCTGCGAGAGGATCTGGGCGTCGGTGACCATCGAGGCGACCGGGCTCTGCAGCTCGTGGCTCACGAACCCGAGCATCTGCGTGTAGGCGTAGTTGGCCTCCTCGAGCTGCTCGATGCGCCAGGCCTTCTCGACGGCCTGGCTGAGGCGCTCGGAGATCGCCATCTGCAGCTCGATGTGGTTGGGCCCGTACGTGTACGGCGAACGCGAGCTGCGGAAGATGAAGCCGACGACGCGACCTTCCACGATGAGTGGGCACGTGAGGCTGGAGCGGACGCCCTCCTCGATCAACAACTTGGAGGAGCGGCTGCGCGGGTGATCGCGCACGTACGCCTCGAGATCGTTGATGATGCGTGGCAGCCCGCTGTGCATCACGTCCGTCAGCGTGCTGCCCCGCAGCCCCTCGCGGTAGCCCTGGTCGATGCGCAGCCGCTCGTAGGAGGCGCGGTTGTAGTAGCTGGTGACGTACACGGATTGTTCGTCGATGAAGGCGAGGCCCATACGATCGCAGGGGATCAGCTCCTGCGTTCTTTCGAACAGGTAGTCGACGATGGCGCGGAGTGAGGGACGAGCCGCGATCTTCTGGTTGACCGTGCGCAGCAACGTTCGCGCCTCGGGGCTGATGGGCTTGAGAGCGCCCGTATCGCGGAACGGGTCGACGTACGTGACCGCGGGTTGTGGTGTCTGCTGTTCCTTGCCCATGGGCCTCGCTTGGCCGGCGCCTCACGGCGTGTGTGTCGTCCGGCCGGCCGCGGCCTGCGCGGCCGGCGTGGTGCCCGTCTCAAGTCTACTCGATGCGGGCGGCCGGGCTGGCATGTACCCGGCCAGCCCGGCCGCCCGCCTATCTGACGCTCAGTGTGCGGTCCACCTGGTCCGCGACGGTGGTCACTCCTGAGGGATGTGCTTGCCGCGAGCCGTGTAGTCCGTATGCAGGAGCTTGTGGCTCTTGTGGCCGCAGGGGCCCTCGGTGAGGAACTCGGCATACGTCTGCAGCACCGCCGGGTTCTCGTACGACTTGCGGACTCCGTAGGCGTGATCCTCGCTGTAGATGGCCTTGGCGCGGGCGGAGCGGATCTCGGCGCTGGTGGGGATCGGCTGGCCGCCGCCGCCCAGGCAGCCGCCCGGGCAGGCCATGAACTCGATGAAGTGGCACTCGCTGAAGTGCCCGCCGGCCTTGATGTCGTCCATGACCTTCTTGGCGTTGGCGGTGCCGTGCGCCACGGCGATCTTGAGCGTCGCGCCGTCGAGCCAGTTCCAGTCGGGCACGAGGTGCGCGAGGATCTCGGGGACGGGCCCCACCTTCGGGACCGTGATCTCCGCGTACTTGACGCCTTCGAAGCCGCGCACCGGGATGATGTCGCCGTGGTCGTAGATGCTCTCGACCTTCTCCCCGGTGACCAGCTCGATGACGGTGCGCAGGGCGCTCTCCATCACGCCGCCGGTGGCGCCGAAGATGACGCCGGAGCCGGTGGCCGTGCCGAACGGGTCGTCGAAGTCGCTCTTCGGCAGGCTCGGCACGTGCAGGCCCGCCTCCTTGAACATCTTGCCGAGCTCGCGCGTGGTGAGCCCGTAGTCGACATCCTGGAAGCCTGAATCGTGCATCTCCGGCCGGTTGCACTCGAACTTCTTGGCCGAGCAGGGCATGAGCGCGACGCTCACGATCTTCGCGGGGTCGACGTCCATCTTCTCGGCGTAGTAGGTCTTGATGAGGGCGCCGAACATCTGCTGCGGGCTCTTGGCGCTCGAGGCGTTGGGCAGGTACTCGGGGTAGAAGTGCTCGAGGTACTTGACCCAGCCGGGCGAGCAGCTGGTGAACTGCGGCAGCGCGACGTCCTTGTCGCCCTGCACCAGCGCCTTGTAGAGACGCAGGATGAGCTCGGTGCCTTCCTCGATGATGGTGAGGTCGGCGGTGAAGTTGGTGTCGAACACCCTGTCGAAGCCCGCGCGGCGGAGCGCCGTGTTCATCTCGAAGGTGACCGGCGTGCCGGGCTCGAGCTCGAACAGCTCGCCCATCGCCGAACGCGGCGCTGGAGCGGTCTGGATGACGACGTGCTTGTCGGGATCGTCGATGGCGGCCCACACGGCGTCGGTCTCGTCCTTGGCGTACAGGGCGCCGACCGGGCAGCGGTTGACGCACTGGCCGCAGTTGATGCAGACCGCTGAGCCCAGCGGCATGTCCTCGAAGGTCTCGATGGTGACCTTGTTGCTGCGGCCCACGGCCTCGAGCACGCCGACTTCCTGGATGTCGATGCAGGTGCGGACGCAGCGGCGGCAGCGGATGCACTTGTTCATGTCGCGCATCACGGAGTAGCTCGAGGTGTCGGCCTCGAACAGCGGCTCGTCCGGGTGCCCGAAGGCGAACTCGGTGATGCCGTATTCCTCGGCCAGCGACTGCAGCTCGCAGTTGCCGTTGCGCACGCAGCTGTAGCACTCGCCGCAGTGCTCGCTGAGCAGCAGTTGGAGCACGTGCCTGCGGGCCATGCGGACCTTGCGGCTGTGCGTGTTGATCTTCTGCTGGTTGACGACCGGGAACGTGCAGGCGGGCTGCAGCGTCCGCTGGCCCTCGACCTCGACCACGCACATGCGGCACACGCCGGCCACGTCGAGGTCGGGGTGGTCGCACAGCGTCGGGATCTTGATCCCGGCGGTCTTGGCGGCCTCGAGGATGGTCGTCCCGAAGGGGACCTTGGCCTCGATGCCGTCGATCTCGATGCTTACCTGGGCGCCGATGGCGTCCGGGCTGGTGGTGGTGATGACGCGCCGGTGCTGCTGCGAGAGCGGCGCGCGATGGATCGGGGTGGTGGGATTGCTCATGCTCACTCCCTCGCTCTCGTCAGGCGCTCGGTGCGCGGTTGATGATCTCGTCCTCGAAGCCCTTGAGGATGGAGAGGAATGCACTGGGGCTGGTCTGCCCCAGGCCGCACTTGGAGGCGACCATCATGGTCTGGCCCAGAGCCTTGACGTCGGCAAGGAACTGGGGCGGGCATTCACCCTTCTTGAGAAGCTGGACGGCCTGCAGCATCTGCGGGTTGCCGAGGCGGCAGGGCGTGCACTGGCCGCAGCTCTCTTCGACGAAGAACTCGAGGAAGTTCTCGGCCACGTCGAGGATGTCGCGCTCGGGGCCGATGACCATCACGGAACCGCCGGTGGGGATGTCTTCGAAGGCCAGCGCACGGCTGAAGTCCCTGGCCGGCACGCAGATGCCGCTGGCGCCGCCGATCTGGACGGCCTTGGCGCCCTCGCCGCCGACCTCCTCGAGCAGCTCGGCGACGGTGATGCCCCACGGGAACTCGTACACGCCGGGCTTCTCGCAGTCACCGCTGATGCTGAAGAGCTTGTAGCCGGTCGACTTGTCGGTGCCGAACTCCCTGAACCAGTCGGCGCCCTTGGCGAAGATCGCCGCCACGGAGGCGAGCGTCTCGACGTTGTTGACGACGGTCGGGTTGTTCAGGAGGCCGGCGACCACCGGGAACGGCGGGCGGTTGCGCGGCTCGCCGCGGAAGCCCTCGAGGCTCTCGATGAGGGCCGTCTCCTCGCCGCACACGTACGCGCCGGCGCCCATGGCGGTGATGACGTCGAATTCGAAGCCCTCGACGCCCATGACGTTGCGACCGAGCAGACCCTCGCCGCGCCGCTTCTGGATGACCTCGTTGAGGTGCGAGCGCAGGTACGTGTACTCGGCGCGCAGGTAGATGATGCCGAGCGTCGCGCCGACCGCGCGTGCGCCGATGGTCATGCCCTCGATGACGAGGTCGGCGAACCTGGTGAGGATGACGCGGTCCTTGAAGGTACCGGGCTCGCCCTCGTCGGCGTTGCAGATGATGTACTTCTGGTCGGCCTTCTCCGCCGCGCAGAAGCCCCACTTCATGCCCGTGGGGAAGCCGGCGCCGCCGCGGCCTCTGATGTCGCTGTCGCGCACGAAGTCGACGAGGTCGGCGCGGCTCATCGCCAGCGCGGCCTCGAGGCCGGCTTCGGCCGGGATGGTCTCGTAGGTGAGGGCGTTGCCCTGGGTCTCGATCATCGCGGGCATCGCTCAGGCCTCCTGGGTCGCAGCGGCGGACCGGCAGGCGGCGACGATCTCGCGCGCCGTCTCCGGGGTGATCCGCGTGTGCACCTCATCGTTCACGAGCAGGGCGGGACCCTGATCGCACATACCGACGCAGCTCGCCCACTCGAGGGTGAAGAGCCCGTCGCTTGTGGTCTCGTCGAAGCCGACGCCGAGCTCCTCGGTGAGGGCCTCGGCGATGGCATTCTTGCCGGCGAAGTCGCACGAGAGCGTGCCGCAGAGCCGGATCACGAATCGACCCTCGGGGGCGCCGTGCAGGAAGGCGTAGAAGGAGGCGACGCTGTAGACCTCCACCGGGTGGATGTCGAGCGCGTCGGCGATGGTCTGCATGGACTCGGAATCGACCTCGTGGAAGCGCCGCTTGACATCCGCGAGGATGGGGATCAGAGAGCTTCTGCCCGGGCCGAGCTTCTCGACCAGGGCGGTGAGGTCGGCGCGGAGCTGATCTTGTTGGGTGACTGGCATCAGGAGTCCTCTCTCACTGCTCGAGGAGCTTCTTGACCTTGGCCACCAGCGTCTGTGGCTCGACAGGCTTGGGCTGGAACTCATCGACAGGAACGATCTCGCCGTCCTTGTCGATGTTGAGGCCCATCGCGGCATTGACGCTGGTGAGCATGATGATCGGCAGGGTGTTGCCCTTCTTGCGGATCTCACGCGCCATGCGGAGGCCGTCGTCCGGCTCCTCCATCATGACGTCGAGGATGAGGAGGTCGGGCTTGAGCTCCTCGAGCTTCTGCATCCCGTCGGCGCGATTGGGCGCGCCCTCGACTTCGTAGCCCTCACGTTCGAGGACCAGGCGGCCGGCATCGACGATGTCCGGGTCGTCGTCAACGATGAGAATCTTGGGCACCACACACTCCTTCGCTCGTTTCCGTTCCCCTCGGCGTCACCGGGTGGTGCGCCATCGCGGCCCACCACGTCGTTCCTCGTCCGCGAAGCACGGGCTCACGACAGGCGTGGGCGCGGCAAGGACGGGCGAAAGAGACGATGATCGGTGCTGGCCGCTCACTCCACAGGATTCACGTTACGCTTGGCCTCGGCTGCACTACTGTTCTATCGCATCGCGGCCGCTTGTGCAAGAGGTCACGAGCGTTGAGTGTTAGTATCGCACATCTTCGCACACATGTGAAATCCCCCCCATGGAGCCCGGTGCGGCGGCGTCGAAGGCCGTCTGGAGCACGTCTCAGAGCTGAGGCGCCGCCGGGCTCGCGGCGTCGACGGCGGGCCCGGACTCAGGCGTGGATCCGGCCGGCGGCGCGTCGTGGAGGGTCACCGTGAACGTGCTGCCGACGCCGGGTTCGCTCCGCACCTGCGCCTCGCCGTCGTACATGTTGGCGATCTTGCGCACGGTGCTGAGGCCGAGTCCACTGCCGAGGATCTTCACCGTCTGTTCATTCTTGATCCGTTGGAACTCGTTGAAGAGCTTGCCGGCCTCCTCGGGCGTGAGGCCGATGCCGGTGTCGGTGACGGCGATGGTGACGGCGTCTCCCTTGCGGCTCAGCCGTACGGTAACGGAGCCGCCGTCGCGGTTGTACTTCACGGCGTTCGAGATGAGGTTGTTGAGGACGATCTCGGCCTCGCCGGCATCGGCCAGGAGCTCGACGTCGCCGCCGTCCTCGAGCGTCACGCTGATGTCGCGGCGCTCGGCGTCGACGGCGAAGAGTTCCATCGACGCCTTGGCCAGCTCGTGCAGGTCGAGGCGCCTGATGACGCGCTCGCGCTGCCCGGACTCGATGCGTGTCAGGTCGAGCAGATCCATGATCAGCTTCTTCATGCCGTCCACGCGCACGATGCTGCGCTCGACCATCTGCAGGTTCTGGTCAGCCTCGGTCGAGCGCAGGATGTTGAGGTAGCCCTCGACGGCGTTGAGCGGCGCCTTGAGCTCGTGCGCCAGCACCGAGATGAAGTTGAAGCGGATCTCGCGCTTCTCCTCCGCGAGCTTGCGCGCCTGTTTGCTGAGGATCAGCTGGCTGGTCGCCTTGCGCAGCGCGTAGCGGAGCTCCTCGGGCGTGAACGGCTTGGCGAGGAAGTCGTAGGCCCCGAGCTTGGTCGCCTTGACCGCCGTCTCGAAGGTCGCATAGGCGGTGATCATGATCGTCAGCACCTCGCGTCCCTGGGAGCTCAAAGCGTCGAGGACGTCCATGCCGCCGACGCCCGGCAGCTTCAGGTCGAGCAGCAGCAGATCGACCGACCCGCCCTCGCCGAGGTAATCGAGGAAGTCCTCTCCGGTCGTGAAGTAGCGGAACGCGTAGTCGGCGTCGACGAGTACGTCGGGCACGTGCACGCGGTACTTCTGGATGATGCGGCGCACACCGAGGCAGAGCGCCTCCTCGTCGTCGACCATGACGACCTGCAGCGTGGCCTGCTGTGGGTCCATGAGGCTCTCGCGGACTGTCGGTTCGCCGTTCATCGCTCAGCTCCCGGTGATCGCCTGCAGGCTCGCCGCAACGTCTGTGACGGACTCGAGTCGCGGCAGGGAGATGGTGAAGGTCGTTCCCGTGGGGCCGGCCTCGGGGTCGGCGTTCGACTCCACGGTGATCTGGCCGCGGTGCATCTTGACGATGCCGTGCGTGACCGCAAGGCCGAGACCCGTTCCCTTGCCGACCTGCTTGGTCGTGAAGAACGGGCTGAACAGCTTGTCCAGGTTCTCTTTGGGGATGCCGGTGCCCTCGTCCTGTACTGCGATCACGATGGTCTCCTCGGTCCCGTCCAGGGAGACCGTGATCGCGCCGCCGTCGGGCATCGCGTGCTGGGCGTTGGTGATCAGGTTGGTGAGCACCTGGACGATCTGATCGCCGTCGAGCTCGGCGACCGGGTCTTTGAGGTGGTCGACGACCTCGACGGCGATGCCCTCGGCGATCGGGATCGTGCGCATGACCTCGGCCACCAGGTCGGTGAGGTCGGTCGGCTGACGCACCACGCGGCTCTGGCGGGCGAAGTTGAGCAGGCCGGAGATGATCTTCTTGCAGCGGTTGGCCTGGTCGACGATGAGTTTGACGTCGGCGGAGACCGCGGGGTCGCTCTCGCAATCCTCGAGCAGCAGGTTGGCGTGCAGCAGGAGGATGCCGAGCGGGTTGTTGACCTCGTGGGCGATGCCGGCGGCGAGCTGGCCCATGCTGGCGAGCTTCTCGCTCTTGACCAGCGCCTCCTTGGTCGTCTCCAGCGACCGGTGCGACTCCTGGAGCTCGACGACGGTCTTGTGCAGCTCGTCCACCGAGTAGGGCAGACACATCTCCACCTCGGCCAGGCCCTGCCAGATCGCGACCGCGTGGTAGCGGCAGGAGTCGTAGCCGCAGGCGCCGCAGTCGAGCTCGTCCTCGGCGGCGTACTTGTTCATCCGCGCCAGGATCTCCTGGATCTGCTCCGGCGTCGGCATGTCGTCGAAGCGCTGGTCGAAGCGAGCGAAGGTCCTTGACAGATCGACGTCGCGGGCGTCCGCGACCGCCGTCTCCCAGGCCGCCTGGTCGAAGTCGGCCTGGCGGGCGCGGGTCTCGGCGCTGACGTCCGCGCGGCGCTTGAAGACCGGTTCCTCACAGCTGAAGCCGGCGCCCATGATGCAGCCTTCGCAGCAGAGGATATCGAGCAGCCGCGCCTCGGTATCGCCGTGCTCGAAGTCGGTGATCGCCTCCACGAGGTTGGCGCGTCCGTCGGCGCTCACGATGTCGCCGCTGAGGAGGTCCTCGTCCAGTTCGGCGGCCTGGAGGAGGCCACGGCTGATGGGGAAGAGGGCCCCGAGGCTGCCGCGCGGCGGGTCGAAGTCATCACCCGTGCCGTCGTGCGTGCTGAGGCTCACGCCGCGGCCGGCCAGGAGGGTGCGGAGCTCCACATAGGTGAGCGCGGCGTGCACCTCGTCCGCGAACTGCTCGTAGCGCGCCTCCCCCTTCTTGGCGATGCACGGCCCGATGAAGACGATCTTGCGCTCGGGGCCGTACTTGTGATGCAGCACGCGCGCGATCGCCAGCATCGGCGAGACGATGGGCGCCAGGTTGTCGAGGATGTCCGGGTGGTACTTGCGCACGTAGCTGACCACCGCCGGGCAGCTGGTGGCGATGTAGCGCCCGTCGTCCTGTTCGAGCAGGCGGGCGTACTCGGCGGCCACGAGGTCGGCGCCGAAGCTGACCTCGTGCACGCTCGCGAACCCGAGCTCGCGGAGGGCGCCGACCAGTCCGGCCGTGTCGCACTCCGTGAACTCGGCCGGATAGCTCGGCGCCACGATCGCCGCGACCGGCGCGCCGTCGGCGAGCAGGTCCTCGGTGGCCTCGATGCCGCTGAGCACCTGCTTGGCGTTCTGGCTGCAGACGGTGACGCAATTGCCGCACCCGATGCAGCGCGTCTGGATGACGCTGGCCTGCCCGTCGAGGATCTGGATGGCCTTGGCGGGGCATTCACGGACGCACGTGTAGCACCGCCGGCACTTCTCGCGGATCGTGGTGACGAGCTGCAGGTTCGGGACGCTGTCTTCGTTCATCGGGTGGTCGTCCGGGCGGCGATCACGCGGCGCTGAGGAGCTCGGCGACCTTTGCCAGAAGCAGCTGCGCGTCGAGGGGCTTGTCGAAGTAGGCGTCCACGTTCATCTTGGCGAGGTCGTCGGCGGAGTCGGGCTGGAAGTTCAACCCGAGGGCGCTGCTCACCGACGTGCTGATGATGATCGGCACGCCGGCCGTGCGCGGGTCTTCCTTGATCCGGGCGGAGAAGGCGAAGCCGGCGTCGATGCTCGTCATCATCAGGTCGGTGATGACCAGGTCCGGCGTCTCGGCGTCGATGCGCGCGAGCGCCTCGGTAGGGTTGGTGGCGGTCACCACGCGGTAGCCGGCCCCCTCGAGGATGATGCGGTTGATCTCGAGGAAGTCGAAGTCATCGTCGACGATGAGTATCAGTGCCTGATCCGCGCTCATGATCCGCCTTCAGTATACCGGCCTGTTCGCCGGGCTTCCGCGACGGCCCCGGAGGCGGCCCCGGCCTCCCGGGGCCGCCTCGCGGGCGCGCCGCCCACGCGCCCGGCCGTCGTCTTGCTCGCGCCGTGTCTCAGACGCGGTCGTACTCGAAGTAGTGGGTGTGCAGGAGGTGGTGAGAGATCTCGTCGCACGGCGCCCCGAGGTACTCCTCGTACAGGGCGCAGACGGCCGGGTTCTCGTGCGACTTGCGCAGCTCGCGGCCCTCGTCTTCGCGGTAGATGGCCTCGATCCGCTTCTTGCGCACCTCGTTGGTCGTGAGGCGCGGCTGCCCGCCGCCGCCGATGCAGCCGCCGGGGCAGGTCATGACCTCGACGAAGTGGTACTCGGCCTCGCCGCTCTTGACCTGGTCGATGATCTTCTGGGCGTTGCCGAGGCCGTGGGCCACGGCGACCTTGAGGTCGGCGCCTTCGAGGAACGCCCAATCGCCCTGTGCGCCCTCGACCTTGACGGTCGCGACCTTCACGCCGTCGAGACCCTCGATGGGCTCGACGTGCAGGTTGGGGAAGGGGAACGGCGTGTCGGTGACGATCTCCCACACCGTGCGCAGGGCCGCCTCCATGACGCCGCCGGTGTTGGCGAAGATGTCGGCGGCGCCGGTGCTGATACCGAGCGGCGCGTCCATCTGCTCGTCGGGCAGGCTGCGGAAGTCGATGCCGGCCTGCTTGATGAACGCGCCCAGCTCCCGCGTGGTGAGCACGATGTCGACGTCTTGCACGCCGCTGTCGCTCATCTCCGGGCGCGCCGCCTCGTACTTCTTGGCGGTGCACGGCATGACCGAGACGACGACCATGTCCTCCGGCTTCACGCCGATCTTCTCGGCGTAGTACGTCTTGGCGATCGCTCCGAACATCTGCTGCGGGCTCTTGCACGTGCTCAGGTTGGCGAGCATGTCGGGGTTGAAATGCTCCATGTAGTTGATCCAGCCGGGGGAGCAGCTGGAGAACTGCGGCAGGGCCACCGACTCGCCGTCGACGAGCGCCTGCTTGAGACGCACGAGCAGCTCCGTGCCTTCCTCCATGATGGTGAGGTCGGCGGTGAAATCGGTGTCGAACACGGCGTCGAAGCCGAGACGGCGCAGGGCCGAGACCATCTTGCCGGTCACCAGGGTGCCGGCCGGGTAGTCGAAGCACTCGCCGAGCGCGGCGCGGATCGCCGGCGCCGTCTGCACGATGACCGTCTTGGCGGGATCCTCGAGCGCCGCCCACACCTCGTCGATCTGGTTGCGCTCGCTGATGGCGCCCACCGGGCACACGGCGGCGCACTGGCCGCACTGCACGCAGACGACGTCGCTCAGGTTCTGCGAGAAGGCGGGGCCGATGAGGGTGGCGAAGCCGCGGCCCTGGGCGAACAGGCCGCCGACTCCCTGGACCTCGTTGCACACGGTCACGCAGCGGCGGCAGGAGATGCACTTGCCGGTGTCACGGACGAGCGCCGGGGTGCTGTCGTCGATCATCCTGACGGTCTTCTCCCCCTCGTAGCGCAGGTCGCCGATACCGAGCTCGTCGGCGAGGGTGCGGAGCTCGCAATCCGCGGACCGGGCGCAGACCTTGCAGTCGCCGTCGTGCTCCGACAGGAGCAGCTCGACGACCATCTGGCGGCCGTTGCGGACCTTGCCCGTGTTGGTCTTGACGACCATGCCGTCGGTCGCCGGCTGGCTGCACGAGGCGACCAGCGTGCGTGCGCCCTCGACCTCGACGAGGCACACGCGACACGCGCCGATGGACTGGACGTCTTCGAGGTAGCAGAGGGTCGGGATCTTCACACCGGCCTGTTTGGCGGCCTGCAGCACCGTCGTGCCCTCGGGGACCTCGACGGTGATCCCATCTATGGTCAGGGTAGGCATCTTCGCGCTCTCCTTGCTCACGAGCTGTACTTGCCGTAGTCGCAGCGCAGGCAGCGTTTCGCCTCGGCGATCGCGACCTCCGCGGCCCAGCCCAGCTCGACCTCGTCGAAGTTGGTGACGCGTCCGGCGACCGCCAGCTCCTCGACCCTGTGGCGCTCGACCGATTCGGGGTCGAGGTCGGGGTCGAAGAACGTCGGCGGCTCGATGTCACGGCGCCAGAAGGCGTGGTTGGCGCCGGTCAGGAACTCGTCCATCGCCGCCGCGGCCTTCTCGCCGGCGCCGATGGCCTCCACCACCGACGACGGCCCCGTGGCGGCGTCGCCGCCCGTGAACACCCAGTCGATCGAGGTCTGGCCGGTGTCCGGGTCGGCGGCGAGGTAGCCTCGCCGGTTGAGCTCGACGGGGGTGCCGTCGATGACGGCCGGCGCGTCGAGCTTCTGCCCGATGGCGGCGATGACGGTGTCGGCCTCGACCACGAAGTCGGGGTTGTGGCCGGCCACCGGGCGACGACGGCCGCTGCGGTCGTAGTCGCCCAGCGCCATCTCCTTGCAGCGTACGCCGGTCACCTTGCCGGTCTCGTCGCGGAGGATCTCCTCCGGGGCGACGAGGGTCATGATGTCGATGCCCTCGAGGTCGGCGGCGTCGATCTCCTCGCCCCACGCCGGCATCTGCGCGCGCGTGCGGCGGTAGAGGATCTTGACGCTCTCGGCGCCGAGGCGCAGGGCGGTACGGGCGGCGTCGATGGCCGCGTTGCCGCCGCCGATGACGGCGACGTGCCTGCCCACCTCGCCCTTGCCGCTGAGGTTGTACTCCTTGAGGAAGGAGAGGCCGTCGTACACGCCCGGGCCGTCTTCACCCGGGACGCCGATAGCGGTGCCCTGCGGGGCGCCGACGGCCACGAACACGGCCTCGTAGCCCTCGTCCTTGAGGCTCTGCAGCGTGAAGTCCCGGCCGAGCGCCTTGCCGTAGTCGAAGTGGGCGCCCATGTCCGCGACCATCCGGACTTCGCGCTCGAGCTCGGGCCGCGGGAGGCGGTAGGCCGGGATGGCCTGGACGAGCATGCCGCCGGCCTTGGGTTCGGCCTCGAACACGACCGGCTCGTAGCCCAGCCGGCAGAGGAAGTAGGCGGCGGAGAGGCCGGCCGGGCCGGAGCCGACCACGGCGACCTTGCGGGCCGCGTTCTCGGCGTTCTGCAGGATCTCCGGAAGCTGGATCTCCTTCTCCTGCTCGACCATGAAGCGCTTGACGTGGCGGATCGCCAGGGAGCCGTCGAGGCTGGAGCGCATGCACTTGCTCTCGCAGGGGTGGAAGCAGACGCGGGCGCAGACGCTGGCGAGCGGGTTGCGCTCGCGGTGCAGCTTGAGCGCCTCGTCGTAGCGCTGCTCGCTCACCAGGCTCACGAAGCCGGGGATGTTGACGCTGGCCGGGCACGCGTTGGAGCAGCGCGCCTTGAACATGGTCGAGCAGACGCCGGCTTCGCAGTACGCGTCCTTGATGTGGGCCTCGTACTCGTGGCGGAAGTGGCGGATGGTGCTGAGCACCGGGTTCGCCGCCGTCTGACCGAGGCCGCAGAGGGCGGTCTGGCTGATGGTCTCGCCGAGGGCGACGAGGCGCTCGATGTCGCCCTCTTCGCCCTCGCCGCTGCAGATGCGCTCGACGATCTCGAGCATCCGCTTGGTGCCGACGCGGCACGGCGGGCACTTGCCGCAGCTCTCCTCCTGCGTGAACTCGAGGAAGAAGCGGGCGATGTCGACCATGCAGGTGTCCTCGTCCATGACGATGACGCCGCCGGAACCCATGATCGCGCCGAGCTCCTGCAGGGTGGCGTAGTCGACGGGGACGTTGAGGTGCTGCTTGGGGATGCAGCCGCCCGAGGGGCCGCCGAGCTGGGCGGCCTTGTAGGACTTGCCGTTCGGGATGCCGCCGCCGACCTCGTAGATGAGCTCACCGAGCTGCATGCCGATCGGGACCTCGACGAGGCCGGTGTGCTGCACGTTGCCGCCGAGCGCGAACACCTTGGTGCCCTTGCTGGTCTCGGTACCGGTGCTCGCGTACCACTCCGCGCCCTTGAGGATGATCGGCGCGATGTTGGCGAAGGTCTCCACGTTGTTGAGCACGCTGGGCTTGCCCCAGAGGCCAGAGACCGCGGGGAACGGCGGACGCGGACGCGGCTCGCCGCGGTGACCCTCGATGGAGGTCATGAGCGCGGTCTCCTCGCCGCAGACGAAGGCCCCGGAGCCCATGCGGATCTCGAGGTCGAAGTCATAGCCGCTGCCCATGATGTCTTCGCCGAGCAGGCCGTACTCGCGCGCCTGCGCGAGGGCGTGCTCGAGGCGCTCGACGGCGAGCGGATACTCGGCGCGCACGTACACGTAGCCCTGGTGCGCGCCGATGGCGAAGGCGCCGATGACCATGCCCTCGATGAGCGAGTGCGGGTCGCCTTCGAGGACCGAGCGGTCCATGAACGCGCCGGGGTCGCCCTCGTCGGCGTTGCACAGGATGTACTTGGTGTCGTTGTCCTGCTGCTGGGCGAAGCGCCACTTCATCCCGGTGGGGAAGCCGGCGCCGCCTCGGCCGCGCAGGCCGCTGGCGAGGACCTCGTCGACGACCTGCCCCGGTGTCATCTCGGTGAGCACCTTGGCGAGCGCCTGGTAGCCGTCGCGCGCGATGTACTCGTCGATGTTGAGGGGGTCGATGATGCCGGAGTTGCGCAGGACGATCTTGACCTGGCGATTGAAGAACGGGATGTCGTCCATCTCCGCCTGGGTGCGCTCGGTGCCGGGCGCGTGGCTCACGAGGCGCTCGACCACGCGCCCCTTGAGCAGGTGCTCCTCGACGATCTCCGGCACGTCGTCGACCTTGATGTTCTGGTAGAAGACGCCGTCGGGGTAGACGAGCGCCACGGGACCCTGCACGCAGGGGCCGAGGCAGCCGGTCTCGACGACCTCGATCTCGCCGGCGAGCTCGCGCGTCTTCAGCTCGGCGCGCACCGCCTCGCTCACCTCGAGGGCGCCGGAGGCGATGCAGCCGCCGCCGGTGCAGATCAGGAAGTGACTTCTCACGTCAGCCATAGTCGGTTCACCCGCTCTCAGGTCTTGATGAGGTAGGCCTCGACGGGTGTGCCGCCCACGAGGTGATTGATGACGATCGTGTGCACCCTGGCCTTGTCGAGCAGGCCGTAGCGGTACAGCGTGCCGTCGGGCATCGTGAGGGTCGCCATCGGCTCCTCTTCGCAGAGGCCGGCGCAGCCGGACTGATGGAGGCTGGCCGAGGTCACGCCGCTGGCGGACAGCTCGGCCATGAAGGCGGCGACGATCTCGCGCGCGCCGGCGGCGATGCCGCAGGTGCCCATGTGCACCGTCACCTGCGTCTCCTTGCGGCCCTCGCGCAGGTCGATGTCGGCCTTCGCCTTGGCGGCCAGGTCCTTGAGCTGGTCGGGACTGGTGATCTTGCCGGCCATGTCAGGCGCTCCTTTCGCGGCCCGCGACCGGCTCCGCAAGCCGGTCCGCGGAACGCCGTTCGCTACGACCGCTCGTTTCGGCCAGGACGGGCTCCTCCGCGTACTGGGCGAGGATCTCGCCGACGCGTTTGGGTTTGACGCGGTGGTGCACGTCGTCGTCGACCATGATCACGGGCGCGAGGCCGCAGGCGCCGAAGCAGCGGCCGATCTCGAGCGAGAACTGGCGGTCCTCGGTGGTGCCGCCCAGCTCGATCCCGAGTTCCTTCTTGAACGCGTCCATCACGGCCACGCCGCCGCGCACGTAGCAGGCCGTCCCGAGGCAGATGCGGACGAGGTGCTTGCCGCGCGGGACCGTGGTGAAGAACGAGTAGAAGCCGACCACGCCGGCGACCTCGCTGTAAGGCTTGCGCAGCTCACGCGCGATGTGCTTGAGGGCGACCTCCGGCAGGTAGCCGAAGATGCCCTGCGCGAGCTGAAGCACGGGGATCAGGGCGCCCGGCCTGCCCTTGTACTCGGCGATGACGGCGTCGAGGCGCTCGAGGAGTTCCTCCTCGGTCGGCTCCTCGGCGCAGGAGACGCACGCCTGCACGGTTTCACTCATTCCCCTCTCCTTCGCTCGAGTCCGCTGCGATCGCTTCGCAGATGAAATCGTTGGGTCACGGCAGGTCCTCCTGGAACGCCACCACGTCGGCCAGCCGCCGGGGCAGTTCCGGGCCGCGGAGCGAGACGCTCGTCCCGCCATCCGCCAGGTCCACCCGGAACTCGATCTCCGGGTTGGTCACCGCCATGGTGGCGACGGAGGCGGCGACGTCGCCCAACGGCGGGCGATCGACGTCGCCGAGGCGCATCCACGCGTGCACGGCGACGCCGCCGAGCTCGTCGGACCGGCCCACGCTGAGCCCGCCGCCGGCGGCTTCGGCAGCCTGGCGGAAGAGGCTCAGCCCGAGGCCGGTCTTCTTGTTCGCTTTGGTCGTGAAGAACGGGTCGAGGGCCTGCTCCGGTTCCACGGGCAGGCCCGGCCCATCGTCCTCGACCCGGATCGAGAGCTCATCGCGCCGGCGGTCGGCGTCGATCGCCGTGGCGATCACGGTGGACCCGGCGCGCACCGAGTTCTCGAGGATGTCGAGCAGGTAGAGCGAGAGGTCATGCATGGCCGATGCCTCGCCCGTCGAGGCCGTGGATGGCCAGGACCAGCTCGCGGAAGCTCGGCCGCGTGCAGCGGACGGCGGTGCGTACGGCGCCGACGTCGCGGCGGTAGTGGGCGTCCGACGAATGCAGGATGGGCAGGCCGTACGCGGCGAACTCGGCCTCCCGCTCGGATCCGGGCGGCACATGGCGTGAGAGCTCGACGGCGTCGAACTCGGCGTCGGCCGGGAAGAAGCCCAGCTGGCCGATGACGCCGAAGCTCGGGCGGTCGATGTGTGCGGCCACGGCGAGGCCGCCGTGGCGGTGGATGAGCTCGACGACGGCGTCGATGTCCAGCGACGTCGCCGTGGCCAGTGCGAGCGTCTCGCGGCCGGTCTCCGCGCCGCCGGCGTCGCAGACGGACTGCTCGCCGAAGAAGGTCTCGTACCCGTCGCCCGCTCGCGGCAGGGTCGCCCCGACCTCCGCGGCCGCCGCTTCGGCGGCGGGGGCGCCGGGGAAGAGGCCGACGACGTGGCACTCCTCGACCGTGGTGATCTCGATCCCGGCGACCACGGCGAGGCGCTCGCCGGCGGCCGCCGCGACGGCGGCGGCGTTGCGCGCCGTGTTGTGGTCGCAGACGGCGATCATCGCGAGGCCCGCGGCGAGCGCGGCGTCGACGATCGCCGGTGGTGTCATCTCGGCGTCCGCGCAGGGCGACAGCGCCGTGTGGACGTGCAGGTCTGCAAAGCAGACGTTCATGCACGGCTCCCCTTCACACCGAGGGCGTACAGCCGTCCGACGATGTCGAAGGTGTCCGCCGGCGACGAGTAGAGGGAGAGACCCTCGGCGGCGGCCTTGGCGAGCACGTCGTCCTCGGGCGTGCGGTTCCCGGCGAAGACCACGGCGGCGAGCTCGGCGTGGCTGGCCACGGCGATCACGTTGAGGTGCACCTGGAGGGTGACCAGCAGCCCGCCTTCGGGCGCGTGCGCCAATACGTCGCTGAGCAGGTCCGACGCGTAGCCGCGGTCGATCTCGGCCTCGCGTCCGCCGGAGACGTCCGGCGTGAGCTCCGTGAATCCGAGCTCGTTGGCGATGTCCTCGAGCTTCATGTCCGGCTCTCCTCCCCAGGGGCGACGTACGGGCAGAACGTGCGCTCGGCGCGCCCCATCACGATGTCCTCGGCGAGCGCCGCGCAGGTCGGTGCGCCGCACACGCCGCAATCCTTGCCGGGCAAGGCCCGGGTCTCGGTGTCGAGTCGCGCGAGTTTGCGGATCGCGACCGCCATGTCCGCGTCGAGGCGTATCCCGGGGCGCGCACGGAACGGCCGAGCACGCTCGAGGCTGCCGCCTCCTCTGGGGGCGTCGTCGCCGGCGGCGGCCCAGCGCCAGGAGGCGACGCAGGCATCCTCGCCGAGCAACGGCGAGCCGAAGCAACCGCCGTCGCAGATGTAGGGCTCGATGGCCGCCACGCCGGGCAGACGGTCGTCCTCCACCGCTTCGAGCACCGCGAGCACGTGGGAGACGCCGGTCGCCACGAGCAGGTCGTCGGCGCCGCCGGCCTGCGGCGACGTCGCCGGCGCGCCGGCGACGCGCGGAGCCCTCGCCGAGAGGCGAGGCAGGACGGCGTTGCGCACCGCCGCCGCGGTGACCGCGTCGCGCTGCGCCGTCGGCTGCTGGGCGAGCAGGACGCTGCGCTGGCTCGGACACGAGACGGCGAAGGTCGCGTCGCGGCCGGTGAGATCGCGCTGCGCGGCCTCCCAGGGCGACGCGAGCGGGGCCAGGTGGTCGAGCAGCGATGGGAACTTGACCTCGACGAGGTTCACGACGGCGGGGCAGACCGGTGAGATGACCGGCGCCGGGGCGTCGCCGGAGGCGGAGAGCTCGATGACGGCGCGGCGAAGGTCGTCCTCGTGACCGTGCACGGAGACGACCTGATCGTAGCCCAGGCCGCGCAGCTCCTCGACGACCGCGCTCACCGGGTGCTCGCCGAACCCGGCGAGGAGCGCCGGCGGGACGACGAGCACGTCGCCGCCGCCGAGCGCGCCGGGGGCGTCGAGCATGGTGAGCGCTCGGGGGGCGCAGGCGCCGACGCAGGCGGTGCAGTCGATGCACAGGTGGTCGAGCACGTGCGGACGTGCATCGCGCACGCGGATCGCCGCCGTCGGGCAGGCGACCAGGCAGTGGCGGCAATCCTTGCAGAGCTCGGCGACGACGCCGAGGGAGGAGGGCCGCGCCCCCTGGTCGGTCGCCGCCGGCCTCAGCGCCACCGAGAAGCTCACGCGTGTGCCCTCGCCGGCGGTGGACGTGACGCTGAGCCTGTCGCTGCTGCGCAGGATGTTCGGGAGCCCCATGCCGGCGCCGAACCCCAGGGCCCTGGCCTCGGCCGAAGCCGTCGACCAGCCTTCCCTCATCGCGGAATCGACGTCGGCGATGCCGGGCCCGCGGTCGACGACGTCGACGTCCAGCTGGCCGTCGCTCACCGCAGCTTCGAGGCGGCCGTCGGCATCGGCGTGGATGACGACGTTCATCTCGGCCTCGTAGGCGGCGATCATGGCCCGGCGAACGGAGTCGCTCTCGGCGCCGATCCGCTTGAGGTGCTGCTTGAGGTCGCGCGACGCCGCGCCGGCGCTCGAGAAGTCCCTGCAGCGGATGTCGTAGGCCAGGTGCTCCATGGCTCAGGACCGCTCGCCGTCCAGGGCCTGGAAGATGAGGCCGCAGGTCTCGAACACGCCCTGCGGTGAGACCATGAGCAGGGTCTGGTTGTCTTGCGCGAGCCGGATCATCTCGGCGTCGGGCTCGATGCCGTTGACGAAGCAGATGCCGGGCACGTCCATGAGCTCGGCGACGCGCAGCATTTGCACGCTGGCCAGATTGCTGACCAGCAGGGTCTTGTCGGAGGCCTCGTTGAGCAGATCGCTGACGCGGTCGCCGGCGTAGATCTTGGCGACGGTAGTGCCGCCCGGCTTGCCGGGCGTCACGACGCGGGCGCCGATGTTGGTGGCCAGATCCTCGAGCTTCATGTGCGACCTCGCGAGCAGGGATTCCAGTTGCCTGACGATCGGTGCGACGTCGCCGCCGCTCTGCGCCGGTGGTTCCTCCGGGCCGCTGCGACGGGCGAAGTAGGCGGCGGACTCGAGCGCCGCCGTGATGTCCATGTACTCGACGAAGATCTCGCTGGGCAGGCGCAGGGGAGTAGGGGAGAAGCTGATGATGCTCTTGACGCCCGCGCGCACGAGCGCGTCGGCCGTCGCCTGGGCGGCCTCGCCGGGCACGGTGAGCACGGCGATCTGGATCCCGAGGTCCGGGATGAGCTCCTCCATGAGCGAGACGTCGAGGCAGCGCACGTGGTGGATCAGCGTATCGGAGAGCGCGGGATCGACGTCGAACGCGACCACGATCGCGACCGCCGGGCTCTTGTCGGCGAAGTGGGAGAGGACCGCATGCCCAAGGTTGCCGGCTCCGACCAGGGCCACTTCCTGTCTGGTCCCGCCGTCGAGGAAGCTCGAGATGCTGGCGATGCAGGCGGCGACGTCGTAGCCCTTGTTGGGGCTGCCGGAGTAGCCGATCGCCATGAGGTCGCGGCGTACCTGGGCGGCGCTGACCACGGCATGCCGTGCGAGCTGGTGGGAGTAGATGTTCTCGACCCCGTCGTCACGGAGCGACTGCAGGAGCCGGCGGTAGCGGCTCATGCGCGACACGGTCTTCCTCGATACCACTGTTGGCTCCCGGGCGGTGGGTCGTGGTCCTGATCACCGAGTTCGTTACAGAACGAACGCTGTGAATCATGTCACGATTCTCTGCCTTCGGGGATCTGCTGTCAACAGTGTCGCGCAGAAGAGAACATACTTGCGCATTGTCCAAGTTGGCCAAACGAAGTCGGTGCTTCGTCTCGCACGTACGTTGACCTGGAGCGTGCGCGACGATTTGGCTCTGGTACAGTGGCGCCAAGGAGTCATGGGGTATCCAGAAGCCGCTTGCCGCGGTGACTGCCCCTCGCTCCTGGCCGGCGTTCGTCGCCGGGCCGGACACGTCACTCAGGAGCACGCTCGGAGCTGGAGGTCACTACATGGCGGACAAGCCCACGTACATGAAGCACATGCCCCACTTCCTCGGGCCGGTGGCGCCCATCACCATCGACCACGCCGAGGGCAGCTGGGTCTACGATACCGACGGCGGCAAGTGGCTCGACTTCGTGGTCGGCATCGCCGTGGTCAACACCGGGCACGCGCACCCGAAGGTCGTCAAGGCCGTCCAGGAACAGGCCGCCAAGGTCGCGCACGCGCAGATGAACATCTACCGCCACGGCCCCATGCTCGAGCTCGCCGAAAAGCTCACCGGCATCATGCCCGAGGGCCTGGACGAGGTCATGTTCATGAACTCCGGCGCCGAGGCCGTCGAGAACGCGGTCAAGTTGGCCAAACAGGCCACCCGTCGCCCGGGCATCATCGCCTTCCAGGGCGCCTTCCATGGCCGCACCCACCTCACGATGGCCCTCACCGACTCCGCCGTGCACTATCGCGGGCACCACGAGCCGCTCGTTGGCGGCATCTACCACGCGCGCTACTGCTACCCGTTCCGCACGCCGGCCAGCGAGGATCCGACCGCCTACGCCATCGAGGACGTGCGCCGCGTGCTGCGCGCCGAGATCTACGGCGACGACGTGGCCGCCATCATCGTCGAGCCCATCCAGGGCGAGGGCGGTTTCATCGTCCCGACCGCGGAGTTCATGCAGGAGCTGCGTGTCATCGCCGACGAGATCGGCGCCTGCCTGATCATCGACGAGATCCAGGCCGGCTTCGGCCGCACCGGGACCTGGCTCTGCCAGGAGCACTACGGCGTGAAGGCCGACATCGTCACCGTCGCCAAGGGCATCGCCTCCGGGTACCCGCTCGGCGCCATCGTCGCCCCCAAGGCGCTCTGGGACAAGTGCCTGCCCGGTTCCATGGGCGGCACCTACGGCGGCAACGCCGTGGCCTGCGCCGCCGGCGTCGCGACCATGGACGCCATGCAGGAAGAGGGGATGCTCGCCAACGCCGCGAAGCAGGGCGAGAAGCTGCTCGACTTCTGGAAGGGCCAGCAGGCGCTGTACCCCGCCATCGGCGAGGCGCGCGGCATAGGCCTCATGCTCGCCATCGAATGCGTGCAGCCGGGCACCAAGGAGCCCAACGCTGCCGCGGCCAAGGCGTTCATCGCGGAATGCCAGAAGCACAAGATCATCCTCATGGGAGCCTGTTCCCAGGGCAACGGCGTCCGCTTCCTGCCGCCGCTCAACATCAGCGACGCCGACATGGACTTCGCCATCGGCGTCTTCGAAGAGGCTGCCAAGGTCGTCTTCGGCTGATCGGCGCATCGCATCCGGTCGTCCGCGAGGGCGGGGCGCTCGTTCGCCCCGCCCTCGCGGCGTACGGGCTCGGGCGTCGCCGGGACGTACGGGCCCCGGCGCCGTGCTAGACTCGCCTGCGTGAGCACGCCGCCGTCGTCACAGACCCGCTTCGAGACGCGCGTGCGCGTGCGTTACGCCGAGACCGACGCCGCCGGCGTCGTCTACTACGCCAACTACCTCGTGTACTTCGAGGTCGCGCGCGTCGAGCTGCTGCGCTCCCTCGGGTATCCCATCTCAGCGGTCGAGGCGCGTGGCGTCATCCTGCCGGTGGTCGAGTCGCGCCTCAAGTACCTCCGTCCCGCGCGCCTCGACGACCTGCTCACGATCGCCATCGTCGCCGACGCGGTCGGCCCGGCGTCGTTCTCGTTCGACTACGAGATCACGCGCGAGGACGGGCTCCTGCTCGTCACCGGCTCGACCCGCCTCGCCGTCTGCGACCGCGAGACGGGCCGCTCCATGGCGATGCCAGACTGGCTGCGCGACCTGTTCGGCCGCGTTCCAGACACGGAACAGGACAGGGCATGAGCAACGTGTACCCCTTTCCCGGCGGCGACCTGCCGCCGGACTTCGAGACGCAGATGCCGGACGACATCGATGTCAAGCACTGCTACCGGCATCACGACCGCGAGACCGGTGTCTCCTGCACCAACTGCGGGCGCCCGATCTGCTACGAGTGCATGATCCCGGCCCCTGTGGGCTTCCGCTGCCCGGAGTGCGTCAAGGAGCAGAACGCCGGCGGGTCGCGGGCCAAGGTCGTCACGCGCGGGGAGGTGCGCTCGCGATGGAGCGGCGGCACGCTGGGCGCGCCCGCGGGCTGGTCGGCCACCAAGGTGCTCATGGCGCTCAACGTGATCATGTTCGTGATCGAGCTGATCACGGGCTACTCGGGCCTGCTGGGCGGGGGGCGTGGCGCGGTCGACCTGGGCGGGCTCGCGCCGATCCAGGTGTTCGTCGGCCACGACTACTGGCGCATGTTCACGAGCATGTTCCTGCACGCCGGCATCATCCATCTGGCCTTCAACATGTGGGCCTTGTGGCTCATCGGCGGGTTCATCGAGGCGGCGGTCGGCCGGCTCAAGTTCGTCATCCTCTACTTCATCTCGGGGTTCGCCGGCTCGGTGCTCGTCCTGCTGGCGGCGCCCTTCAACGTCACGGTGGTGGGCGCCTCGGGGGCGATCTTCGGCCTGTTCGGCGCGCTTGCGGTGCATGCCTTCCTCAACCGGGGCCGCGACTTCCAGTCACGGGCGCTGCTCGGCAACGTCCTGTTCCTGCTGGTGATCAACCTGGTCTTCTCGTTCAGGGGCGGCATCTCGTGGCAGGCGCACATCGGCGGACTGCTCGCCGGCGCGGCCACGATGCTGGCGATGATGCTCGGCGGGCGCAAGGACCCGCGCCGCCCCTTCGAGATGCCCGACGGGCTCGCCGTGCTCGGGATCGTCCTCATCCTCCTCGCTCTCACCTGGTGGAGCGTGGTGAGCTTCACGCTTTGACGGGACCGACGTGACGACCGTTCAACAGGCGCAGCTGGTCCAGCCGGGCGCGGCGCTCGCGCCGGCGGAGGAACTGGCGGGCCGGATCGCCGGCCTGCAAGCCCGCCTCGCCGCCCGCGGCCTCGGCGCCGCCCTCCTCCAGCAGAACGCCGACCTCTTCTACTTCGCGGGGACGGTCCAGCAGTCGTTCCTGTACGTCCCGGCAGAGGGCGAGCCGACGCTCTTCGTGCGCAAGGTCGCCGAGCGCGCCCGCCTCGAGTCGGCGCTCGGCGCGATCGTCGATCTGCCCTCACCGAAGGAGCTGCCGCGGCTCATCGCCGAGCGCTACGGCGCCCTGGCACCGCGGCTCGGCCTCGAGCTCGATGTGCTGCCCGTCACTCACTTCCGGCGCCTGGAGAAGCTCCTGGCGGGCACCTCCTTCGAGGACGTCGGCCGCGACATCGTGCGGCAGCGGGCGGTGAAGTCACCGTGGGAGGTCGAGCGCATCCGCGCCGCGGCACGCGTGGCCGATGAAGTCAGCCGCCTCATCCCCGGGATCCTCGAGGAGGGGCTCACGGAGGTCGAGTTCGCCGGCAAGGTGGAGGCGGAGGCGCGGCGACTCGGTCACGAGGGCTTCATCCGCATGCGCGGCTTCAACCAGGAGATGTTCTACGGGCAGCTGCTCATCGGCATCAGCGGCTGCGTGCCGAGCTATCTGGACACACCGCTGGCCGGCACGGGGCTCAGCCCGTCCGTCGCGCAGGGCGCGAGCTTCCGGCGCATCGGCCGTGGCGAGCCCGTCGTCTTCGACTTCGTGCCCGTGCGCGACGGCTACATGGCCGACTTCACGCGCATGTACTCCATCGGGCCGCTGAGCGACGGGCTCCTGCAGGCCTACGACGCCGCGCTGCGCGTGGAAGAAGCGGCCACGGCCGTGGCCCGGCCCGGCGCGTCGTGTCGCGCCGTGTGGGAGGCCGCACGAGCGGCCGCAGAGGACGCCGGGCTGGCCGCCAACTTCATGGGGCACGGCGCCGGCCGGGTACCCTACGTGGGCCACGGCATCGGCATCGAGCTCGACGAGCTGCCGGTGCTCACCGGCAGCGGCCTCGAGCTCGAGCCGGGCATGGTCTTCGCGCTGGAGCCCAAGTTCGTCCTGCCCGGCGTGGGCGCCATCGGCGTCGAGAACACGTGGGTGGTGACGGGGGACGGAGTCGAGCGACTCACCCTGGCCCCCGAGACGATCGGTGTCATCGCCTGAACCGCAGGAGGCGGGGAAGAGTGAGCGTGCGAGGTCCGGAGTCCGCCAAGGGGGAGACACCATGAAACAGCTGGCGCCGTACGTGTGGACGCACCACATCGACGCCGGGGGGTTCCCGACGCTGTCGGCGGTGATCATGACGCCTCACCGAGCCATCGTCGTCGACACGCTGACCGGCCCGCGGGAGATGGCGCCGGTGGTCGACTTCCTCGCCGCTGACGCCGGCGAGCGCCGCCTGCTCGTGGTCAACACGCACCACCACTGGGACCACGTCTTCGGCAACGCCGCCTTCGCCGGCCAGGACATCGTCGCGCAGCGCGCCTGCCCGCGCCTCATACAGGCCGACCTGCAGGGCGGTGGCGAGTCGCTGCGCCTGCCGCCCTCCGAGGGCGTGCCCATGCCGACGGTGACCTTCGGCGACCGGCTCACGTACACGGACGAGGATGAGTCGGTGCACCTCATCCACACGCCGGGCCACAGCGAGGACTCGCTCGTGGTCTTCCTCGTGAAGGCTCGTATCCTGTTCGGCGGCGACACCGTCGAATGGCCGCTGCCCAACTTCTGCCAGCGCGATGGCGCCGAGGAGTGGATCCGCACGCTCCGGCACCTCAAGCAGCTGCCGGCCGACGTGATCGTGCCGAGCCACGGCCCGGCCATGGACAAGGAGATCATCGACGCCAACGAGCGCTACATCTCCGGCGTCTTCGAGGCGGTCGCGACCGCGAAGGCTGCGGGGGTGCATCGCGGCGAGCTCGACCTGCCGGCCGCCGGCTTCCTGGCGGACGGCGTCGTCGTGGACGACGTCTACGCCGCCGCCCACCGCGAGAACCTGCTCTGGGCCTGGGACGAAGTCCCGGTGTAGCGCCCGTTCAGACCTTCGGGCACGACAAAGTGGACATTTTCTTCCGATTAGGGTAGAAAGGGTCCATGAAGCTCTCCACCCAAGCCGACTACGCCGTGCGCGCCGTGTACGAGCTGGCGCTTCACGAGTCCGGGACCGTCCTGCACACGGGCGACATCGCCGCCGCCCAGCGCATCCCGGTGCCGCGGCTGGCCAAGGTGATCCACGATCTGGCGCGCGCCGGCCTGGTGCGCACGCAGCGCGGGCAGCAGGGCGGCGTCATGCTGGCGCGGCCCCCTGCCCAGATCACCGTCCGCGACGTGTACGAAGCGGTGGAGGGTCCGATCATGCTATGCCGGTGTCGTCAGCGGGTAGAACCCTGCGGCGACGACGTGTGCGACACCCACGAGTTCTGGCACGGTGTCGAGACGCTCCTCACGGGGGAGCTCCAGACAGTGACGTTCGCGGCCCTGGCCGATCCACGGAGACGTGCATCAGGCTCAGGCGTCCGCTCGCAGTCAACGGGGAGGTGACAATTCATATGGCAGAGATCAAGGAGCAGGTCGAGAAGGCCCTGGGCGACATCCGCCCGGCTCTGCAGGCAGACGGCGGTGACATCGAGCTGATCGACGTGCTCGACGACGGCGTCGTCCAGGTGCGCCTCCAGGGCGCCTGCGCAGGGTGCCCGATGTCCCAGCTGACGCTTACCAACGGCGTGGAGCGCCACCTCAAGAACGTGGTGCCCGGCGTCGAGCGCATCGAGAACGTGGGCTGACGAGCCCGAGCGAAGAGCAGTGACGGCGGCCGCCGTCGTTACCCCCGGGTAACGGCGGCGGCCGCCGTCGTTCTGCCCCAGACGAGTCCGCCTGCACGCAAGCTCGAAATCTGGGCATATACTGTCACTCCGCAGGAGAAGCGCCGGGGCGTGGCACATCGCACCCCCGGAGGTGAGGAGGTACGCCGTGAGGGGGCCACAGGACCGGACCCGAGCCGACGAGTATCACGGCCGGGAGGCCGTCAAGCAGACCACCAGGGCGTCCCAGGAGGAGTTCACCGCGGACGCGGCACCGATTGCCGAGCCGACCGATGCCGACCTGCGTGACCCGGCGCTCTACATCAACCGCGAGCTCAGCATGCTCGACTTCTTCGAGCGCGTGCTCGACGAGGCTCGTGACGCGGAGAATCCCCTGCTCGAGCGAGTCAAGTTCGTCGGCATCGTCGGCTCGATCCTCGGGGAGTTCTTCATGGTGCGCATCGCCGGCCTGCGGCAGCAGGTGGAGGCGGGCGTCACCGAGGCCGCGGCCGACGGCCACACGCCGCAGCAGCTGCTGCCCCTCGCGCAGGAGCGTGCCTGGGAGATCATGAAGGCTGCGCGCCAGTGCTTCAGCGACCTCAGGCCCGAACTGGACGCGGCCGGCGTCCACATCGTCGACTACGCCGACCTCGACGCCGGCCAGCGCGAGGCCCTCGACGAGTACTACGACAAGCAGGTGTTTCCGGTCCTCACGCCGCTGGCGTTCGACCCCGGCCGGCCGTTTCCGCACATCTCGAACATGAGCCACAACCTCGGCGTCCTCACTCGCGACGCCAACGGCGACGACCACTTCGCGCGCGTCAAGGTCCCTGACAGCCTGCCGCGCCTCGTGCCGGTGCGGCCGCCCGCCGGCGCCGACGCCCGCGAGGACGGCGTGGAGCACCAGTGGTTCACCTGGCTGGAGCAGATCATCGCCACCAACCTCAGCACGCTGTTCCCCGGCATGGACGTGCTGGAGTCACACGCGTTCCGCGTCACACGCGACGCCGAGCTCGCGATCCAGGAACTGGAGGCCGACGACCTTCTCGAGACGATCGAGCAGTTCGTGCGCCGCCGGCGTTTCGGCTCGGTCATCCGCGTCACCGTCGACGAGACCATGCCCGGGCGCGTGCGCGACATCCTCACGGAGAACCTCGAGCTCGGCGACTCGGACCTCTACGCCGTGCGCTCGCCGCTCGGGCTGAGCAGTCTCTGGGGCGCCGGCTCGATCGACCGGCCCGAGCTCAAGTACGCGCCGCTGGTGCAGTCGGTGCCCCCATCGCTGGCCGAGCTCGAGGGCGGCGAGCTGTTCGCCGCCATCCGCCACCGGGACGTGCTGCTCCACCACCCGTACGACTCGTTCGATCCGGTGGTGGAGTTCCTTCGCGCCGCCGCCAACGACCCCGACGTGCTGGCCATCAAGCAGACGCTGTATCGCGTCGGCCGCAACGCGCCGGCCGTCGAGCAGCTGATGGAGGCCGCGGCCAACGGCAAGGACGTCGCGGTACTCGTCGAGCTGAAGGCGCGCTTCGACGAGGAGAGCAACATCGGCTGGGCCAAGGCTCTGGAGCGCGAGGGCGCCCACGTGGTCTACGGCCTCATCGGGCTCAAGACGCACTGCAAGGCTCTCCAGGTCGTGCGCCGCGAAGGCGACCGCATCCGCCGGTACACGCACCTCGGCACCGGCAACTACAACAGCGTGACCACGAAGCAGTACACCGACCTTGGCTATCTCACCGCCGACGACGACATCGGCGCCGACGCCAACCTCGTCTTCAACCACCTCACCGGCGGAGGGCAGGCCACCGAGTATCGCAAGCTGCTGGTGGCGCCGGTCAACCTGCGCCAGGGCATCGCGGCGCGCATCGAGCGGGAGATCGAGCACGCACAGGCGGGGCGTGAGGCCCATCTGATCCTGAAGATGAACTCGCTGGTCGACAAGCCGATGATCCGCAAGCTCTACCGGGCGTCGCAGGCGGGGGTCAAGATCCAGTTGAACGTGCGCGGCATGTGCTGCCTGCGCCCCGGCGTCCCCGGCGTGAGCGAGAACATCACCGAGCAGAGCGTGGTCGGCCGCTTCCTCGAGCACAGCCGTGTGTACTGGTTCCGCAACGGCGGCGATGAGGAGGTCATCCTCGGCAGTGCGGACCTCATGCCGCGCAACCTGAACCGCCGGGTCGAGATCCTGTTCCCGGTGCAGGACGCGGGGATCAAACGCCGCATCCGCGACGAGATCCTGCCCACGTATCTCGCCGACAACATGAAGACGAGGGTGCTGGCGGCCGACGGCGCCTGGGCGCACATCTGGCCCGAGGATGGGGAAGAGGCCCTGAACGCGCAGGAGCGCTTCGTCGCGCAGGCGCGCGAGATGGCCATCGACGAGAGCGAGCGCACCTGATGCGGATCTTCTTCCTGCGGCACGGCAAGGCGGAGAACCGGGCCGAGTGGCGCGGCGACGACGCCTCGCGGCCGCTGACGGCCGAGGGCGAGGAGGCGATGCGGCGCGAGGCGAAGGCGATCCGCGCCATGGACCTCGCGCTCGACGTCATCGTCACCAGCCCGCTCGTGCGTGCGAGGCGCACGGCCGAGATCGTCGCCGAAGAGCTCGGCCTGCGCGGGCGCCTCGTCGACGACGGCCGCCTCGGCGGCGGCTTCGACGTGCGCCGCCTCGAGCGATTGGCAGCGGCGCACCCAGAGGCCGAGACGATCATGGTCGTCGGGCACGAGCCCGACTTCAGCGCCACCGTGGCCGAGCTCATCGGCGGCGGCGACATCGTGTTCAAGAAGGGCGGGCTCGCGAGAGTCGACGTGACCGCGCCCGTAGCCGGCGGCGGTCAGCTGGTGTGGCTGCTGACGCCGCCTCTCCTGGGGAGCAGATGACGATGGAGGTCGAAGCCAAGTTCCTGGTGCCGGACGAGGAGACGCTCGCGCGCCTCATCGAGGTCGCTTCCCTGGCCGGATGTGACGTCGAGCCGGGTGAGGCGCGCCACGACGTCGACACCTTTCTCGACACTCCAGACCGGCGCCTCCTCGCCGGCGGCTTCTACTTCCGCCGGCGCGAGACGAGCGACGGCGTGCGGCTCACGCTCAAAGAGCTCGTCGCTCCCTCGGAGGGCATGCTGCGCCGCGAGGAGATCGAGGCGCTGGTGGCCGCGGACGTGCCTGTCGCGGAGTGGCCGGCCGGCCCCCTGCGCGAGCGCGTCGAACAGCTGTCCGGGGGGGAAGCGCTCGAGCCGTTGCTCACTCTCGCCCAGACGCGGGTCGCCCGGGTCGTCCGCCGAGGTCGCCTCGAGGTCGCGGAGCTGAGCCTGGATCGCGTGACCGCGAGCGCTCCCGACGGCGAGCGCGGCTGGCTCGAGGCCGAGGTCGAGGCGCGCGGCGACGGCGGCGACGTCGACGTCGTCGCGCTCGCGGCCGTGCTCCGCGACGAGTGGGGCCTCGTGCCTGAGGGCCGCGCCAAGTTCACGCGCGCTCTCGAACTGGCGGGCGACGGCGACGACGGTCTGCTCATCTCCCTGGCCGAGCGCGCCGTGCATGAGGCGCACGCATCGGGTGAGGGCGCCCTCGCACGCCGTGCCCAGGCGCTCCTGGCGCTCGACCGCGGCCTCTCGCAGGTCGAGGCCGGCCGCGTCGCCGGCCTCTCCGACCGGCGCGTGCGCTACTGGCTGGCGCGCTACCGCGTCGAGGGCACCGGCATCTACGACCAGGAGGCGGTCGACCCCGGCGCCAGGGAACCGGCCGCCGGGACGCAGCGCAAGAAGCGGCCGGACATCTCGCGCACCGACACGATGACCGAGGCGGCCGCCGCGACCCTTCGCTTCCACCTCGCCAAGATGCTCGAGCACGAGGAGGGGACGCGGCTGGGCGAGGATCCCGAGGAACTGCACGACATGCGCGTCTCCACGCGGCGCATGCGCATGGCTCTCCGGGTGTTCGCCGACTACCTCGACCCGGACGTGATGCGGCCGGTCCTCAGGGGACTGCGCCGCACCGGCCGCACGCTCGGCGCCGTGCGCGACCTCGACGTGTTCAACGAGAAGACGCAGACCTACCTCGACGGGCTGCCCGACGAGCGCGCCGGCGACCTCGACGGCCTGCTGGACGCGTGGAAGGCGGAGCGCGACAAGCAGCGCGAGCGCCTCGTCGACTATCTGGACGGCAAGCGCTATCGCCGCTTCGTCGAGACGACGACGGAGTTGCTGGAGGGGCCGGTCGAGGCGCTCGCGCCGCAGACCGCCGTCGCGCCGCGGCCGCAGCGCGTGGCCCAGGTGCTGCCCGGCGTCCTCTACAAGGACATGGCCGTGGTCTGGGCCTTCGAGGGCCAGATCGGCGGACCGGAGACGCCGCTGCCGCGCTTCCACGCGCTGCGCAAGGCGTGCAAGGGGCTGCGCTACACGCTGGAGTTCTTCGAGGGCGTCCTCGGCCCCGGGGCCCGGCCGCTGATCAAGCGGGTCAAGGGGCTGCAGGACCACCTCGGCGACCTGCAGGATGCGGTCGTGACCAGCGGCATCCTGCGCGACTACATCACGTGGGGCACGTGGCGCCACGAGGGCCACGACCTTCCCGGGCCCATCGAGATCATCGTGGCGCCGGGCGCGGCCCGCTACCTCGCCTCACGGCAGGAAGAGATGGAGCATCTCGTGCTCACCTTCCCCGAGGCCTGGCCGAAGGTGGCCGGCACCGACTTCAGCCGCGACCTGGCGTCGGTGATCGCGGAGATCTGAAGCTCAGCCGGCGGCGCGCAGAGGGACGTCTCCCCGTCCCGGGCGCCGCGGCGCGTCCTTGCGTGCGTAGCGGCCGGCGGTGGCATGCGGCATCGTTCGCGGGGAGCGGAGGCGAGGAGCGGAAGGCACGGAGAGGGCCCTTACGAGGAAGGCGACCTCCGCCGCGAGCCGCCTGCACCTAGTGCGGGACCGACAAGGCGATCACGCCGAGCGGGTAGCCGAGCGCCTTCTCGAGGCTGTCGCGGCGGCGCTCGACCGCCCACTCCTCGAGGCTCCAGTCGCCCACGGGCTCGATCTCGAGCAGGAGACTGCTCGCCTCGCGGCGCAGGCGCGCGTGCACGATCGCCCCGGTGTGGCCACGGTCGAGGTACTCGGCGAGTCGCAGGAACGCTCCGAGCCGCCGGACGACCTTGCGGGAGCGGCGGTCGAGCCCCGAGAAGGCTTCGAACCGGGGCGCTGGGAGGGCCTTGCGGTGGAAGTACGCCGTAGCCGCCATGATCGCCACCTCCTTCTGGTCGAACCCGATGAGGTCGGCGTGGCGAATGAGGTAGTAGGTGTGCTGGTGGTGGCGCGTGTAGCTCAGGAACGTGCCGATGTCGTGGAGGAGAGCCGCGTACTCCAGCAGCTCCCGCTCTTCGGGGCCGAGGCGGTGCACTCCGGACGCCCGGGCGGAGTCGAACAGCTCGAGAGCGAGCCGGGTGACCTGCCGGGCGTGCGCCTCGTCGAACGAGGTGGAGCGCGCGAGCTGCAGCACGCTCCGCTCGCGCACACCCGCGCCGTGCTTGAGCTCGTGCTGGCCGGCGCGCGCGAGGTCGTCGAGCAGAAGACCCTCGCGCAGGCCGCACTCGTCCAGCGCGATGATCACGTCGATCCCGAGGTCCTCCGTGAGCGCGTCCAGGATCGCGGCGCCGGCGACGATGATGTCGGCCCTCGCCGGCGAAAGGCCGGGGACGGAACGCCGTTCGTCGGCCGTCATCACGCGGAGGCGCTTCGCCACCGCGCGCAGGTCCTTGCGCGTGAGCGGTTCGTCGCGCGCCGGCGAGCGCTCGTGGAGCGTTCGCGCCGCGACGGCCGCGAGGTTCACGATCGTACCCGAGGTGCCGTAGGCGGCGGCCTCGGGCCTCCCGACGTCGCGCAGCGTGTGCTGCGACGTCAGGCGCACGTAGTGCCTCAGGGCCTCGTAGGCGTCGGCGTCGTAGCGGCCCTGGCCGTCGGGCTGCGGACCCTCGGTCGCCAGGCGG
This sequence comes from uncultured Thermoleophilia bacterium, assembly GCA_963699725.1. Classification (GTDB taxonomy): domain Bacteria; phylum Actinomycetota; class Thermoleophilia; order UBA2241; family UBA2241; genus CAIXSE01. The sequence continues at coordinate 10,276 of CAVOVA010000005.1, read as the reverse complement.
ATCGCGCCCAGCGAGATGGACTCGACGAGGTCGGCGCCGCTGCCGTCACCGACGGCGACCTCGGTGCTCCCGCCGCCGATGTCGATGACGAGCGCGCGGTCGTCGACGTGCACCCGGCTGAGGAGGCCGAGATAGATGAGCCGCGCCTCCTCGCGGCCGGAAACCACATGGACCTCCAATCCGGCCGTCTCGCGGAGGAGGCGCACGAACTCGTGCGCGTTGCGCGCCTCGCGCGTGGCCGCTGTCGCGACCGTCACGAAGCGGGTCGCGCCGTGCGCGCGCGCCAGGTCGGCGAAGCGTGCGCACACGGTGGCCGCCCGCTCCATCGCCGCCGGCTGCAGGAGCCGCACCTCGCCGAACTCACCCTCACCCAGCCGGACGGTCTCCTTCTGCATGCTGAGTACCGTCCACGAGTGGTCGGGCGCGAAGCGCACGACCATCAGCCGCGCCGAGTTGGTGCCGATGTCGATGTAGGCGGCCGTCTCGGCGGCGATGGGCGCGCCGGAGGCGGGCAGGCTGGTCACGGGCGCAGCCGGCGCCGGCCGGCTCAGGCCTTCACCTTCTGCTTCTTCTTCTTCTTCGCCTTGCCGCCCTTCTTCACGGCCTTGCGGTCTGCGTTCAGCTTGTCCAGGCCTTCCTTGCGCCCGTACTCGGCGATGTACGTCTGGGCGATCGCGCACTTCTTGCAGCCCTTGCCGCAGCAATCCTTCCACTGCTTGCGCCCGAACTCTTTCTTCAGCTTGGTCACAGGGAGCTCCCTTCGCGGTGCGTCGTGCTGCACACATACCGCGGGAGAGGATGGAGAAAACGCGGACGGTCGGCGACGCCTTGCGGAGCGTGACGATTTGGTGTAGTCAGCGTACCACCGGCAAGCGGCCGCGCCGGGCGGTCGTCCGCTGGAACGAGGAGGAGAGTGCTGTGGCTACACTCTTGTGGGAACCTTCGGCACAGCGAGTGGCGGGCGCCAACATGACGCGTTTCGCCACGTTCGCCGGCGAGCGGTGCGGCCGGACGTTCGCGTCGTACGCGGAGCTCTACCGCTGGTCGGTCGACGATGTTCCCGCCTTCTGGGCGGCGGCGTGGGACTTCCTCGGCATCCGGGCTTCTGTGCCGTACACAGCGGTCGTCGACGACCTGTCCCGGTTCCCCGGTGCAGCCTGGTTCCCCGATGCGCGGCTGAACATGGCGGAGAACCTTCTGCGTCACCGTGACGACGCGGTCGCCTTGATCTTCGTGGGCGAGACCGCTGCGCCGGTGCGGATGACGTACGCGGAGCTCTACCGCTCCGTGGCCCGGCTTGCCGGCGCTCTCAGGGCGGCGGGTGTCGTGCCGGGCGACCGCGTGGCGGGCTATCTTCCCAACCTCGTGGAGACGGTGGTGGCGATGCTCGCCACCTCGTCGATCGGCGCCATCTGGTCCAGCTGCGCCACCGACGTCGGTCCGGAGGCGGCCGTGGACCGACTGGGCCAGATCGAGCCGAAGGTGCTGTTCGTCGTCGACGGCTATCGCTACAAGGACCGGGTGTTCGACTGCATCCCGAACGCTGCCGCGGTCACCCGGAGCATTGCGACCATCGAGCGCGTCGTGGTCGCCCACTACGCCGGCGACGCGGACGCCGACCTGTCGGCCATCCGCGGCGCTCTCCGCTGGGACGAGTTCGTCGCCGGCCAGTCCGGCGAAGATCTTGCGTTCGAGCAGGTCCCCTTCGACCACCCGGGCGTGGTCATGTTCTCCTCGGGCACCACGGGCAAGCCCAAGTGCCTCGTGCAGAGCGGGGGCGGGATCCTCATCAACCAGCTGAAGGAACTGGTGCTGCACGCCGACGTCACGCGCCGCGACACCATCTTCTACGTCACGACGGCCAGCTGGATGATGTGGAACTGGCTGGTGGCGGCGCTGGGGGCGGGGGCCACCGTCGTCCTCTTCGACGGCAACCCGGCCTACCCCGACCTGGGCGCGCTCTGGCGCCTGATCGAGGATCTCGAGGTGACCATCTTCGGCACCAGCGCGAGCTACCTGAACCTCCTGAAGGCCTTGGGCGAGTCGCCGAAGGAGGATCACGATCTCTCGTCCCTGCGCGAGATCTGCCAGACCGGCTCGGTGCTCTCGCCGGAGGGCTTCGCCTACGTCTACAAGGCCATCAAGCGCGATCTGCACTTCAACTCGCTCTCCGGAGGCACGGACATCAACGGGTGTTTCGCGATCGGCAGTCCCACGCTGCCCGTGTACGCCGGTCAGCTGCAGGCTCCCGGCCTGGGGATGAAGATCGCGTGCTACGACGAGGATGCCAAGCCGGTGCGCGATCAGGTGGGCGAACTGGTGTGTGAGGCTCCGGCCCCGTCGATGCCGCTCTACTTCTGGGACGACCCCGGGAACGAGCGCTACCACGCCGCCTACTTCGACGTCTACCCGGGCGTGTGGCGCCATGGAGACTACGTCCAGTTCGACAGCTCGACCGGCGGCATCACCTTCTACGGCCGCTCGGACGCCGTGCTGAAACCCTCAGGGGTCCGCATCGGCACGGCTGAGATCTACAACCAGGTGGAGAAGCTCCCCGAGATCGCCGACAGCCTGGCCATCGGTCAGGAGTGGCAGGGTGACCAGCGCATCCTCCTCTTCGTGAAGCTCGCCGAAGGTCAGGAACTGACCGACGAGCTCGTCGCGAAGATCGCGCGGACGCTCCGCGAGAACGCCTCGCCGCGGCACGTGCCGGCAAAGGTCGTCGCGGTGCCCGACATCCCGTACACGCTGAACATGAAGAAGGTCGAGACCTCGGTCACCAATCTGCTCCACGGGCGCGCGGTGACCAACAGGGACGCCCTGGCCAATCCGGACTGCCTGGACTTCTACGAGACGCTGGCGCCCGGGCTGAGGGAGTCGTAGCGGCGTCCGGCGCGCGTCGTGAGCAGCCGGCCGGGCGAGACGGAGAGGCCTGATCGCCCGCGGCGTCAGGCCTCTCCGAACGCGTCCAGCGTGACGTCGTCGGCGACGGTGTACGCCATGTCCGTGCACGCGGCGATGTCGTCCAGCGTGTAGCCGCAGGCCACCTCTTCGAGCACGAAGCCCTTGTCGGGGTCGCGGCGGAAGAGGCCGCGCTCGGTGATGATCACGTCGCACTCCTCCGCGCCCGTGAGCGGGAAGGTGCACTCCTTCATGAGCTTGGAGGCGCCGTCCTTGGAGCAGTGCTCGGTCACGATGTAGACGGTCTTGGCGCCGGTGACGAGGTCCATGGCCCCGCCCATGCCGGCGAGCATCTTTCCGGGCACGATCCAGTTGGCGATGTTGCCTTTCTCGTCCACCTGCAGCGTGCCGAGGAAGGTGGCGTCCAGGTGCCCGCCGCGGATCATGCCGAACGAGGTCGCCGAGTCGAAGTAGCTGCCGCCGGGGATGAGCGTGATCGGCTGGTTGCCGGCGTTGGCCCGGTCCCGGTCTTCGCAACCGGGGTCCGGCGCCGGACCGACGCCGATGGCGCCGTTCTCGGTCTGGATGATGACGTCGACGCCATCGGGCACGTAGTTGGCGATCAGCGTCGGCAGGCCGATGCCGAGGTTGATGATCTGCCCGTCCCTGAGATCCCTGGCGGCACGGGCGGCGATGGTCTTCTTGGCATCACTGGCCATTGAACTTCTCCTCGCGCAGGACGCAGTAGTCGATGTTGGCGCGGACCACGGCGTCGACGAAGATCCCCGAGGTGTGGATGGCGTTGGGGTCGAGCTCGCCGAGCGTGTAGAGGTTCTCGACCTCGGCGATCACGTAGTCGGCGCACGTGGCGGCGGGCACGTTGAAGTTGCGCGACGTGCCGCGGTAGATGAGGTTGCCCCACGTGTCTCCCGCGTGCGCGCGGATGATGGCGATGTCGCACTTGACCGCCGGCACCAGGATGTACTTGCGGCCGCCCAGTTCGATGACCTGCTTGCCCTTCTCCGCTACGGTGCCGACGCCGGTGGGCGTGAGAAAGCCGCCGAGGCCGGCGCCGCCGCAGCGGAGCATCTCGGCGAGCGTACCTTGCGGCGTGGGCTCGATCTCGATCTTGCCCTCGTGCATGAGCCGGGCGTAGTCGGGCGTCGTGCCCACGTGACTGGCGACGATCTTCTTGATCTTGCCCTGGAGCGCCAGCTCGACGGTGCCGCGATCGTGGTAGCCGCCATCGTTCTCGTAGATCGTGAGCTCGGTGACGTCCATGGTCTTGAGGTAGTCGATGAGGGTCAGGGGGTCACCCTGTCCGATGAACCCGCCGACGGCGATGCTCATGCCGCTCTCCACGTGGGACATCGCCTCTTCGATGGGCACGACCTTGTTCCTGGGCACCGTTCGCTCCTTTGCGCGGCAGAAGCCGGCCCCTCCGCGGTCGCGCGGAGCGCCGCGAGTCGGCTGGGCACATGCGTGTGAGGGGAAGATTATCACCTCGGACGGCGCCGCTCGCGGAGGGCGGGTGTACATGGCGGCCAAGCCGGCGCAGCGTGCGGTCCGTTTCGCCATACGGTCACGTCATCCGCATCGCGGGCACCTAGGCTCGCAGCTTGTCCGCGTGTATCATCCCTGTATACTTCGCGCGGCGAAACCTCGGAAGGGAGACGGTCTTGGCCGCAGTCAGCGAGTCTGCAAGCGTAGGCGTCATCGGCGGTTCCGGGTTCTACGAGCTGCTCGAGAACGCTCGGGAGGTCGTCCTCGACACGCCGTTCGGAGCTCCGTCGGACTCCTACTTCCTCGGCGAGATCGACGGCGTCAGCGTCGCCTTCCTGCCGCGCCACGCGCGCGGCCACAGGATCCTGCCGGGCGAGGTCAACTACCGCGCCAACATCTGGGGCATGAAGGCGCTGGGGGTGCACTACGTGCTCTCCGCCAGCGCCGTCGGCAGCCTCCGTGAAGAGCTCGAGCCGCTCGACGTGGTGGTCCCCGATCAGCTCTTCGACCGCACCAAGGCGCGGCCGAGCACCTTCTTCGGCGACGGCGTCGTCGTGCACATGGGTTTTGCCGACCCGTTCTGCCCGTACACGAGCGAGCTGATCGTGGAGGCGGGGCGTCAGGTCGGCGCCACCGTGCACGAGGGCGGCACCTACGTCTGCATCGAGGGTCCCCAGTTCAGCACGCGCGCGGAGAGCAACGTCTACCGGCAGTTGGGCTTCGACATCATCGGGATGACGAACCTGCAGGAGGCCAAACTGGCGCGTGAGGCCGAGCTCTGTTACGCCACCATGGCGATGGTCACCGACTACGACGTGTGGTACGAAGGCGAAGAAGACGTGACGCTGGAACAGGTCCTGAGCAACGTCCGGCGCAACGTCGCGACCGCGCAGGCGATCGTCCGGCGCGCGGTCGGCGCTCTCGACCACGGGCGCGACTGCAGCTGCCGGCACGCGGTCGAGTTCGCCATCAACACGCCGGCAGAGCTCATTCCGGCTGCGACCAGGCAGAAGCTCGATCTGCTCATCGGTAAGTACCTGAAGTAGGGCAAGACGGCGGGTGCGTCTCCTCACACCCGCCCGGGAGGGGCATAGAAAGGAGCAACGAAGTGTCTTCGTTCGTATCCAACAACGCCATCTTTGTGGCGGTCATCTGTGGGCTGATCGCCGTGATCTACGGCGTGCTGCTCATCCGCTGGCTGCTCAAGCTGCCGGCCGGCAACGAGAAGATGCAGGAGGTCGCCGGCGCCGTGCAGGAGGGCGCCAGGGCCTACCTCAATCGCCAGTACCGCACCATCGCCGTGGTGGGCGCCGTGGTCTTCGTCGTGCTGCTCGTGGGCCTCGGCCTCGGCCGCGACTGGACCTACGGCTGGCACGCCGCCGCCGGCTTCGTCGTCGGCGCCGTGCTCTCGGCCGCGGCCGGCTACATCGGCATGATGGTCAGCGTGCGCGTCAACGTGCGCACCGCCGAGGCGGCGCGCAAGGGCCTCGGCCCGGCACTCACCGTCGCCTTCCGTGGCGGCGCCGTCACCGGGCTGTTCGTGGTCGGCCTGGCGCTGCTCGGCGTGTCCGGCTACTACTGGGCCACCGGCGATGTCGCCGCCCTCGTCGGCCTCGGCTTCGGCGGCAGTCTCATCAGCGTCTTCGCGCGCGTCGGCGGCGGCATCTTCACCAAGGCCGCCGACGTCGGCGCCGACCTCGTCGGCAAGGTCGAGGCGGGCATCCCCGAGGACGACCCGCGCAACCCGGCCGTGATCGCCGACAACGTGGGCGACAACGTCGGCGACTGCGCCGGCATGGCGGCCGACCTCTTCGAGACCTACGCGGTCACCGCCGTGGCGGCGATGCTGCTCGCCTTCCTGACGTTCACCGTGAAGGCGGGGGCCGCCGGCATCAGCGAGAGCGCCGTGATCGATCTTCAAGGGCGAGTGGGTCTACGAGCCGGCGATCCTCTATCCACTGGTCCTCGGCGGCGTCTCGATCATCGCGAGCATCATCGGCACCTTCTTCGTGCGCCTCGGCAAGACCGACAACATCATGAACGCCCTCTACAAGGGCCTTGCCGTTGCCGCAGGCATCGCGATCGTGCTGTTCTACCCGGTCACGGCGTGGATGATGGGCGGCGCCACCGCCAAGCTCTTCGGTGTGCCCAGCGTGCCGCGGCTGTTCTTCGCGGCGGTCACCGGCATCGTCGTCACCGCCCTCATCGTGGTCATCACCGAGTACTACACCGCCACCCGCTACAACCCGGTCAAGAGCATCGCCAAGGCGAGCATCACCGGGCACGCCACCAACATCATCCAGGGTCTCGGCGATCTCCATGCAGTCCACGGCTCTGCCGGTGCTCGTCATCGCCGCCGGCATCCTGGTGACCTACCAGCTCGCCGGCCTCTACGGTATCGCCGTCGCCGTCATGTCGATGCTCTCCATGACCGGCATCATCGTCGCCATCGACGCCTACGGACCGATCACCGACAACGCCGGCGGCATCGCCGAGATGGCGGACTGCCCGAAGCCGTCCGTAGACCACCGACGCTCGACGCCGTCGGCAACACCACCAAGGCCGTCACCAAGGGCTACGCCATCGGCTCCGCCGGCTCGCCGCCCTGGATCCTCTTCGTCTCCTACACGCTCGACCTCCAGCAGCACTTCCTCGGAAGTCCGATCTTCACCGGCACGCTGTCGTTCGCCGTCGACGACCCGTGGGTCCTGGCCGGCCTCTTCATCGGCGGCCTGCTGCCCTACCTCTTCGCGTCACTCTGCATGGACGCCGTGGGCGTTGCGGGCGGCGCGGTCGTGGAGGAAGTCCGCCGCCAGTTCCGGAGATCGGGGCATCATGGACGGCACCGGCAAGGCCCGACTACGGCCAGTGCGTCGACATCGTGACCAAGGCGGCGCTGCGCAAGATGATCCTGCCGGCGCTGCTTCCGCTGAGCTCGCCGGTCATCGTCGCGCTGGTTTCCGCAGCACGGCTACGTGGTGCTCGGCGGCGTGCTGATCGGCAGCATCGTCACCGGTATCTTCATGGCCATCTCCATGACCTCCGGCGGCGGCGCCTGGGACAACGCCAAGAAGCTCATCGAGGACGGCGATTACGGCGGCAAGGGCTCCGACGCCCACGCGGCCGCCGTCACCGGCGACACCGTCGGCGATCCCTACAAGGATACCGCCGGCCCGGCCATCAACCCGATGATCAAGGTCGTCAACATCGTGGCCCTGCTGATCATCCCGTTCCTCATCCAGTAGGCCTGAACGGACCAGACACTCCGGGAAGATCCGGAGCGTTCGAGGCGCGGCCGGCGGCCTTTCGGCCGCCCGCCGCGCCTTCGCCGTCCTGCCCGTTCCCGCCCCCTGGTGGAACTGTTCGGCGCCGTTTGTGCAGCTTCGTGGTGGTGGAGCATTCCACGTCCAGAGGCCGGCTCGCCAACGGCGGGCCGGCCTCATTCTGAATATGCTGAGGACACGACAGATCATCGTGATCATCACCGGGGTGCTCCTGCGGCGTCCTGCTCATCGTGCGGGGCGCGTGGGGCGGCGTGTGGCCGCCTTCCATCCAGCTCTTCGCCGGCATACTCCTGATCGTGTTCGCCGCGCTGCGCTGGTGGACGCTGAAGGTGACGCCGGAGGGCTGGACGATGGCGCGTAGGAAGCATCGTGAGGGGCAGGGCCTGCAGAAGGTCCTCGCGTTCCCGCGCTCTTCAGCACCGCCTACGGCAACGTGGGCTCCTCCATCTATGACGCACTCGGCGTCGTCGCGCTGTACGCGCTGGGGGTCATGCCGCTGTCTTCCTGATCACGGGCCTGCTGTTCTGCACGACCGTCTGCTGTACGCGGAGGCCACGGCGATGGTGCCGGAGGCCGGCGGCTCTTCCAGCTTCGCCTGCTGGGCCTTCATGAGCCGCGAGCTTCGCCGCCGGCTGGGCGCTGATGCTCGACGACATCGTCACCGTCGCGATCAGCGCCTACTTCGTGCCCAACTACCTCGCCGTGTTCTGGCCGGTCTCAAGACGCAGCCGTACAACTCCATCGGGGGCATCGTCACGATCGTCTTCCTGGTGGTGATCAACGTGGTCGGCATCAAGGAGGCGGCGCGCCTCAACATCATCCTCGCCCGCTGGGACCTCGCCACCCAGGTCCTGCTGATGGTCGTCGGCGTCGTCCTGCTGCTCGCGCCCCGGTTGCTGATCGATCAGATCCATCTCGGAGTCGCGCCGACGTGGACGCAGCTCATCTACGGCGTCTCGATCGGCACCATCGCCTACACGGGCATCGAGACCGTCTCCAACATGGCCGAGGAAGGCGTCCACCTCATCTGCACGAGGTCCTGCGCGATCAACTACGTCCTGGTCGCCGTGCTGGTCGTGTACCTCGGCATCTCGATGACGGCGCTCTCCGCCATGCCGGTGAAGGCGAACGTCCTGCCCATCGACGCCTCGACGGAAAAGACCGCGCGGGTCGCCGTCGTCGTCAAGAGCAAGGAGGAGCCGAACGGACCGTTCCTCTTCAAGGGCGCACCGCCGCCCGGACACCAGGGCCTGCACGTGTATGTCCTGGCCGTGCAGAAGGAAGACGGGGGCTGGGTGATGGCGCCGGAGAAGCCCGGCTCCGAGGTGTTCGTGCGCGACGGGCAGCGCTACACGAAGGTCTACGGTTCGCTGCTCGGCAGCGTCTACAAGGAAGACCCGGTCGTCGGCATCGTGCGCTACCTGCCGACCAACGTCGACTGGCTCAAGGCGATCCTCATGCCCTGGGTGGTAAATCCTGGCGGTCACCATCCTGTTGATCGCCACCAATGCCGGTCTGATCGGCGTGTCCAGGCTCGCCTATTCACTCGGGCAGCACCGGCAGGTGCCGCCGATCCTCGGCCGCGTGCACCCGAAGCGCATGACGCTGTACGTCGCCATCATCGGCTTCGGGGCGGTCGCCTGCGTCGTCTATGCCGCCGGGCGACACGATCAAGCTGCTCGCCGACCTGTACGCCTTCGGCGCCATGATCTCGTTCACGGTCGCGCACGTGTCGGTGATCTGGCTGCGTCACAAGGAGCCCGACACGTGGCGGCCCTTCCGCACGCCGCTCAACATCACGATCGGCAAGATGTCGCTGCCGGTGCTGGCGGTCGTCGGCGGTCTCGGTACGTTCACGGTGTGGTGCGTGGTCGTCGCCACGCACCCGATGGGCCGGCTCATCGGCTTCATCTGGATGGGCGTCGGCCTGCTCATGTACGTCGCCTACCGCAAGGCCAAGGGTCTGCTGACCAGGTCGGTCGCCAAGGTCGTCGTGCCCGTCAGCATGCAGGCCGATATCGACTACCACCAGATCCTCGGCGCCGATCACCGGCTCGCGCATCAGCGACGAGATGATGGTGCTCGCCTGCCAGCTCGCGACGGAAGAAGAAGTCCGCGATCGACGGCCTGTACGTGATCGAGGTGCCGCTGAACCTGCCCCTGGACGCGAGCCTCGTCAACGAGCGCGCCAAGGCGGACAAGGTGCTCGCCGCCGCCGCGATCATCGCCTCGCAGTTCAAGGTCAACTTCAACACCGCACGTGGGCGCGGCGCGGCAGGCGGGGAGAGCGATCTGCGAGGAGGCGGCGACGCGGGCCAGCGTGAGGTCATCATCCTGGACCACGCGCAAGCGCCGCATCGGCAACCTGATCTTTGGGAGGACGACCGTCTCCGGACGCCTCGACCATGCTCCCTGAAGTCCTCCCAACCCGGTCCCTAGGACTATCCTACGCAGGGTTAAGCGTGACCGAGATGCTCGAGCAGAGGGGGCCGACGCCTCCGCCGCCAGCGGCGGCGGCGGTCGGTCGGCCCGGGCGTGAAGAACTGAGGAGAGCGCAATGCATGTCGTGATCGCCGGGTGCGGCCGTG
>CAVOVA010000004.1:0-87616 GCA_963699725.1 uncultured Thermoleophilia bacterium | reverse complement strand
GACGGTGACGATGACCGCGGGGATGGCCGTCCACACGATCTTCGATCTTGAGGTTGCCCTTGGTCTGAGAGGCCTCGGACTCGGGGCGCCTGCGACCCCGGACGATGACGAAGACGAGAAGCCCCCAAACGGTAATGAGCACGATCGCCAGGATGCCGAAGATTCATGTCGCCAGCGTGACGAATACATTCCCAGCAAGTCCTTCCGAGCGGAGGATGCTCGGCGACTTCGCAGCCGGCGAGCACGAGCGCGGCCGCGACCAGCACGGCCGCGGCGACCGCCGCGGCCGCTCTCCGCGGCCACGGCCGGAGAGAACGCTTGTGCGACGTCCCGGCCATGCCTCCCCCTCGTCCGGCGCCGGCGGCGATGCGCGCCGGCACGCGATCATCACACGAATCGGCGGCGATGCGGCAGAATGGCCGGGATGGACTACGTCAGGGCCGCCCAGCCGCGCATCGTCGCCTTGTTTCTCGTCACCGTGCTCGCAGCCATGCTGCTCTGCGGCAGCCCGGCGGCGTGGCGCGTCCTCGTCGTGCTCGCCGCGACCGCGTTCACCGTCGGCGGCGCGGCGCTGCTCAACAACGTCATCGAGCGCGACGTGGACCAGGGTCATGGCGCGCACGCGCCGGCGCGCCACGGCCACAGGCCGCATCTCGCCGGCGCGGGCGACGGCTCAGGCCGGCACCCTCGCCGTGGCCGCTGGGCCGCGGCCTGCTGGGCCGTCGCCGGCGGCCTCGCCGCGCTCTTCGCGCTGTTGGGCGCAGCCTACTACGTGTTCGTCTACACGCTGCTGCTCAAACCGCGCACCGCCCTGAGCGCCGTGCCGGGCGGGGTCGCCGGCGTCTTCCCCGCCCTCATCGGCTGGGCGGCGACCGGCGCGCCGTGGTCCGGCTTCATCCTTTTCCTGTGCGTACTCATCCCGGTGTGGTCGCCGCCCCACTCGTGGGCGCTCACCCTCGCGCTCGGCGACGACTACCGCGCCTCGGGCATCCCCACACCGCCGGCGCGGTACGGAGACGCCGCGACCCGCCGCCTCATCGCAGCCTTCGTCCTCGGCCTCACGGTCGTGCTTGCCGCGCCGCTCGGCGCCGGCCTCTTCGGCCCCGTCTACGCGGCCGGCGTCAGCCTCGCGGCCGTGCTGCTGTGGACGTTCACCGTGCGGCTCCTGCGGCGCCCGTCGACGGCGGCCGCCTGGGCGCTGTTCAAGAATTCACGGGTCCGTGCCTCGCGCTCGTGCTGGCCGCCGCTGTCGCCGACGCGCTCTTCTGAGCGGCGGCGCCGGCCGGTCCTCGGGCCGTGCCCGGCCGCCGCACCGGCTACCGTACCGTCGACGCCCACCGGCGAGCCCTCCCTCGCACGAGCACGTAGGTCAGCAGCGCGACCATCGGCGGCAGCACCGATGAGGACCTGCAGCACCAGGAGAAACGTCGGCTGCGACCAGTCGTACAGCACGGCGAAGACGTCGTTGGCCCCGGCCACCAGGAGCACCGTGAGGAAGGTCACGAAGCCGGCGGCCAGGGCCGTGCGAATCGGATGCTGGCCGGGGAGCTGGAGCACGTTGTGGAAGGCGCCGTCCTGCGTGATCACCCAGTCCATCCACGGCACCAGGAACAGCGGCGTGAAGATGAGTCCCGGCAGGATCACCGCCGGCCAGAACACGGCCGGCAGCAGGAAGCCCCCCTATCTGGATGTCCCAGCCGGGGAACAGGCGCACCGCGCCCTCGAGCCATCCCATGTACCAGTCCGGCTGGGCGGCCGTGGTCGCGTCCACGCCCTGTCAGGCCCATAGAGCCACAATGGGTTGATCTGCAGAAACGCGCCGAAGGCGGTGATGACGCCGGCGCAGAGGAGGAAGTAGCCGCCGGTGCGGAGGGCGTAGGCGGGCACCATCGGCGTGCCGACCATGGTGCGGTCGCTCCGTCCCGGACCCGGGAACTGCGTGTGGCGCTGCAGCCACAGAAGGCCGAGGTGCAGGCCGAGCAGGCCGGCGATCGCCGCCGGAAGCAGGAAGATGTGCACCGGATAGATTCGCGCGATGATGCCGCCGCTCGGGAACTCGCCCCCGAAAACAGCAGCGAGGCCATGCTAAGGAGCCCGACGAGAACAGGATGAAGGCTCGGTGACGCGTACGGAGATGCGCAGGCCGGTGCCGGACAGCAGGTCGTCCGGCAGCGAATAGCCCATCAAGCCGTTGAAGCCGACGAGGAACAGCAAGCCGAGACCGATCAGCCAGTTGATGCGTCGCGGCCGCCGATAAGCGGCCGTGAGGAACATGCGCAGCAGGTGGATGATCAGCGCGGCGACGAAGACGAGCGCGGCCCAATGATGCACCTGGCGAACGAGCAGCCCGGCGCGCACGTCGAGGCTGAGGCCGAGCGCGGCGAGTCGTAGGCTGCCGACATCTCCGCGCCCGCCAGCGGAGCGTAGGAACCCTGGTAGACGACCGGCGCCTCGGAAGGCTCGAAGAACAGCGCAAGGAAGACGCCGCTCGCGACGAGGACGATGAAGCAGTAGAGGGCGATCTCGCCGAGGAAGAACGCCCAGCTGTCCGGGAAGATGTGACGCAGCTCCGCGCGCAGCAACCCGCTGCCGCCCAGGTTCGTGTCGAGCCACCGCGCCGCGGGCCGCGCCGGCGAGCGCCGCACGCCGAACGCCCTCCCCAGCCCCCTCTTGAGGTCGTGATCGCGGGGGGGTGCCCCTTCGGCGCCCGGCTCGATGGGTCGCCTGCGGTCGCTACTGCGGGCCCCTTCGGCGCCCCGCTCGATAGGTCGCCTGCGGTCGCTACTGAGCGGTGCCCCTTCGGCGCCCCGCTCGATAGGTCGCCTGCGGTCGCTACTGAGCGGTGCCCCTTCGGCGCCCCGCTCGATAGGTCGCCTGCGGTCGCTACTGAGCGGTGCCCCTTCGGCGCCCCGCTCGATAGGTCGCCTGCGGTCGCTATTCATGTCGCGTCCCAGAAGCCGGGGCCGACAGACACGGTGAAGTCGCTCTGGGCGACGAGGACACCGTCGGCGTCGATCGCGAGCGGGAGCTGGGGCAGCGGCCGGCCGGCGGGGCCAGCCACCGGCGCAGCACCGTTCAGGACGTCGAAGGTCGACTGGTGACACGGGCACACCAGCACCTGGGCGACGTCCTCGTACTGGGCCACCGCGCAGCCGGCGTGAGTGCAGACCCGGGAGTAGGCGACGAAATCGTCGGGGCTCCAGGTCTCGCGCCCGGCCTGCGGCTTGAAGTCCCCGTTCACGAAGTGCAGGAGGACGACCTGGGAGTTGGCCTCGTCCTCCCCACCCTCGGGGAAGGCGACGAGGAAGCCGCCGGTGGCGAGCACGTCACGCGTCACCGGCTCCCCATCGGCGGTGACCAGGCGGCGTCCCTTTCGCCAGCCGGTGGTGAACAGGCTGTCGCCCGGCCACGGGCCGAGCGCGCCGAGGAGGACGACCTGGCTCAGCCCGAAGACGGCCACGGCGAACACGAGAAGCTTGGTCAGGAAGCCTCTGCGGGTGACCACGGATGCGTGGTCGTCGAGCTGTGTGGCCAAAGCAGCCTGACCGTCGGTGTCGTCGGGGGGCACCGGATAGGGTCCGGAGATGACCTCGTCACCGGCCAGGTCCCGGCCCCAGAAGGCGAGAGCCAGCCCGAGGCCCAGCAGCGCCAGCGCGAGGCAGCCGCCGAGCCAGCCGTTGCCGGCATCCTGCCAGAAGGCCACGGCGAAGCCGATCGCCCCGGCCATGGTCGCGACGAGGCCGATGGTCACCGGCCAGGTGGGCGGCCCGACGGGCCGGCGCGGTGGCCTCCCCGAGGGCGCCGTCACGGGGCCGCCTTTCGCGATGGCCACGCCAGCCAGACGGCGAGCAGGATGAGGAGGAGCAGGGCGACCGCCCCGACGGCGCCCTCGGGCACGGGGCCGAGGTAGCCCAGCCCGCGTCCACCCGGCGACGCCGGGTGGACGACGACCTCGTCGACGTAGAGCGCGACGGCCGCCTGTTGCTTCACGTCCAACGTGTTGCCGGCGAAGGAGGGCATGTTGCCACGTCCGAGGATCATGGCCGCGAGCGCCTCGGCCGCGGGGTATTGGGCGATGTTCGGGGCGTTGTTCCCCCTGGTGAGCGCCCCCGCGTCCCGTGGCGCTGTGGCAGCCGGCGCAGTAGAGCCGGTAGAGGTCGCCCCCAGGGCTGACCTCGGCCTCCCGGGCGGCCGGATCGGCCAGCTCCTGGGCCACGAAGTCGGCGACCGCGTTCACGTCGGCGTCGCTCAGCACGCCGGCGAACGGCGGCATGCTGATGCCGCCTTGCGTGACCATGGGGCCGACCAGGCTGGCAAAGCCTGCCGCCGCGAGCGGCGGGCCGACGAGACCCTCACCCCTCGGCCCGTGGCACCCGGAGCAGTTCTCCGCGTACACCCGGCCGCCGGAGCCGGGCGCGTAGGTCGACGCCGGCGCCGGCGGGGCCGGAGTCGGCGCCGGCGTGAACGATCCGGAGCCCTCCGGGGCGGCCACGCCGGCGGCGGTCGCCGGCAGCGCAGCCGCCGCGAGGCCGGTCAGCACGGCCAGTGCGAGGGCGCAGGCGACGCGGCGGACCCGCGACCCGCTCTGGCGACCGCACCCTCCCGCGGACTGCACGCACGCTCGGCTCACTCTCGGACCCCCGTCGTCGACCTCCGTCGCCCACGTCGCCTTCGCTCCCGGGGCGACGAACTGCACTGCACGCGTAGACACGAGCCGTCTGGCTTGATACTGATAGTTCTCTACCATGCATGCGTTCCGGCGTAAAGGATAGCGGCCGGCGACCGCGGCGGCGGCGGGAGGTGCCTGCCGGCGCGGGACCTCCGGCCGGAGACGGCGAACGACAGGGGCGGAATGGGCGGGTCTCTGCTAGCGACTGCGGTGTGGCCGGCAGCCCTGTACGCCGCCCTGGTCCTGCTGCTCGCGGCGCTCATCCTCGTGCTGTCCCACCTGCTCGGAGAACGGCAGCGCCACGATCCCGACGCGGAGCAGTACGAGTCGGGCATCAAGCCGGCGGGGCCGCTGCCGCGCCGGCTCTCCGTGGAGTTCTACCAGGTCGCCCTCTTCTTCGTGATCTTCGACCTGGAGGCGGTGTTCATCTTCTCCTGGGCGGTCGCCGCGCGACGGCTCGGATGGCCCGGCTACCTCGAGCTCCTCGTGTTCGTCCTTCTCCTCTTCGCGGGCCTCGTGTACCTCTGGCGCGTCGGGGGACTGGACTGGGGAGCCGCGGGGCGGCGCCGCAGGGCGGCGCGGGCGGCGGCGCGTCCGTCCGGGGGCGCACGGTGAAGCCGCGCCGCGGACCCGACCCCTCGCGCACGGCCGAGGCGCTCGGGCGACTGCTCGACACCGAGGGCGCGCCCCTGGCCGGCGCCGACGTCCCGGTCGTCACCTCGAGCCTCGAGCGGCTGGTCGCCTGGGGACGCAAGAACTCGCTGTGGCCGTTCGGCTTCGGCCTCAGCTGCTGCTTCGTCGAGATGGCGACCAGCCTCACGGCCCGCTACGACATGGCCCGCTACGGCGCCGAGGTGCTGCGCATCTCGCCGCGGGAGGCGGACGTGATGATCGTCGCCGGGACCGTGTTCAAGAAGATGGCGCCGATCGTCGTGCAGCTGCACCAGCAGATGATGGAGCCGCGCTGGGTGATCTCGATGGGCTCGTGCGCCAACTCGGGCGGCATGTACGACGTGTACAGCGTCGTGCAGGGCGTGGACTCGTTCCTGCCGGTCGACGTCTACGTCCAGGGCTGCCCGCCGGCGCCCACGACCCTGATGGAGGGCCTCCTGCTCCTGCAGGCCCAGGTCTCGATCGAGCGCCGGCCGCTCAGCTGGGTGGTCGGCGACCAGGGCGTGGTCAAGCCCCGCGGCATCTCGATGCGCGATCTGCGCCACCCGCGGCTCGCCGAGATCGACAAGCTCGACCCACCCGACGGGATGTGACGTGGACGAGAAGCCGCAGCAGCCGTGCCAGTGGCCCGCGCGGGATGCCGGCGATGGCGAAGTCCCGCCGCCGGCCGTGCTCGAGGAGATCCGCGGGCGGTTCCCGGACGTGCCCCTGACGCCGCAGACGACCGCCGACGGCATTCCGACCGCGTGGGTGCCGGCGGAGCGCGCCGCCGAGGTGCTCGCCTATCTCGGCGCGGCGGCGCCCAAGCCGTTCGCCATGCTCTACGACCTCGGCGGCGTGGACGAGCGCTCGCGGGAGCACCGCGAGGGCCTGCCCGACGCCGGCTTCAGCGTCTTCTACCACCTCGTCTCCTACGAGCGGAACGCCGACGTGCGCGTCAAGGTCGCGCTGGGCGGCGGGCGAGCCGCGGGTCGACTCCGTCGCCCGCGTGTGGCCCGCCGCCGACTGGTACGAGCGCGAGGTCTGGGACATGCTCGGCATCGACGTCGCCGGCCATCCCGATCTCAAGCGCCTGCTCATGCCGCCGTGGTGGGAGGGTCACCCGCTGCGCAAGGAGCACCCGTCCCGCGGCACCGAGTACGGCCCCTTCGACCTGCCGGACGAGGTCGTCGACGAGATGCAGGAGCAACTCCGCTTCAGGCCCGAGGAGTGGGGCCTGCCGTCCAACGACGACGACCCGACGCTGATGTACCTCAACATCGGCCCGCAGCACGGCGCCACCCACGGGCCCTTCCGGGTCATCGTCGGCCTGCGCGACGAGGAGATCGTCCACTGCATCCCCGACATCGGCTACCACCACCGCGGGGCCGAGAAGATGGCCGAGCGCCAGAGCTGGCACACCTTCATCCCGTACACCGACCGCGTCGACTATCTCGGCGGGGTCACCAACAACCTGCCGTGGGTCCTCAGCGTCGAGAAGCTCTGCGGCATCGAGGTTCCGGACAGGGCGCAGATCGCCCGGGTGATGATGTGCGAGTTCTACCGCATCGCCAGCCACCTCGTCTTCTACGGCACCTTCGCCCAGGACATCGGCGCCCTCTCCCCGGTCTTCTACATGTTCGAGGACAGGGAGCGGCTCTTCGACGACGTGATCGAGCCCGTCTGCGGTGGGCGCATGCACCCCAACTGGTTCCGCATCGGGGGTCTCGCGCAGGACCTGCCTCAAGGCTGGGAACAGCCCGTGCTCGACTACCTCGACTACCTGCCCCCGCGTCTCGATGAGTACGACAAGCTGGTGATGGACAACCGGATCTTGAAGGCGCGGACCGTCGGCGTCGGGCCGATCTCGGTGAACGACGCCGTGGCCTGGGGCGTGACCGGACCCAACCTGCGGGCGGCCGGACTCCCCTGGGACTGGCGCAAGCAGCGCCCGTACAGCCACTACGACTGGTTCGACTTCGACGTGCCCATCGGCACGACCGGTGACTGCTACGACCGCGCCGCCGTGCACGTCGAGGAGATGCGCCAGAGCCTGCGCATCATCCGCCAGTGCGTCGAACTGATGCCGGACGGCCCGTACAAGGCCTTCCACCCCCTGGCGACGCCGCCGATGAAGGAACCGCACACGATGCACGACATCGAGTCGCTCATCACGCACTTCCTCGGCGTGAGCTGGGGACCGGTCGTGCCGCCCGGAGAGGCCAGCATCTACACGGAGGGCGCCAAGGGCCAGTACAGCTACTACGCGATCAGCGACGGCGCCAACGGCGCCTACCGGGTCAAGATCCGCACGGCGTCGTACCCGCACCTGCAGGTGCTGCCTCTGCTCTGCACCGGCTACGAGATCGCCGACCTCGTGACCATCCTCGGGAGCCTCGACTTCGTGATGGCGGACGTGGACCGATGAGCGGTATGCCTGCAGCGTCCCGCTCGTGTACGCCGGAAGAGTGGACGTCATGAGCCTGAGCGACGACGAGATCCGCCAGCTGGACGGCATCCTCGGGCACTACCCGGATCGGCGAGCGGCCGCCGCGACCGCCATGCGCATCGTGCAGGCGCGGCGGCGCTGGCTCTCGGACGAGGCCCTCGTCGATCTCGGCGAGTACCTTGGGGTGACGGTCGCGGAGCTCGACGGCATCGCGACCTTCGGCAACATGATCTTCCGGCGGCCCGTGGGACGACATGTCGTGCTGCTCTGCGACAGCTTCGCCTGCTGGAGCCTCGGGTACGCCGAGCTGCGCGTCGCCGTCGAGGCGGAGCTCGGCGTCGGCATGGGGCAGACGACCGTGGACGGTCGCTTCACGCTGCTCCCTATCGTCTGTCTCGGCGCCTGCGACCGCGGTCCGGCGATGATGGTCGACGACCAGCTGCACGGGCCCGTGGAGCCCTCGCAGGTCGCTGAGATCCTCGGAGGATACGCGTGAGCGGCCGCACCGACACCCCCGGCGGCACGACCTACCGCGGCGCGGTGGACCGGCCGTTCACGCGCGCGATGCGCGCCGACGGCCGACCGGCGACGCTTGACGACTACGTGGCCGCCGGCGGCTACGAGGGCCTTCGCCGCGCGCTCGGCGACCTGAAGGCCCCCGAGGTCACCACGATGGTCACTGAGTCGGGGCTGCGAGGACGCGGCGGCGCCGGCTACTCGACCGGCCGCAAGTGGAGCACCATGCCGCTCGGCCAGGACGCCCCGCACCCGAAGTACATCGTCTGCAACGCCGACGAGATGGAGCCGGGCAGCTTCAAGGACCGCTTCCTCATGGAGAAGAATCCGCACCTGCTCCTCGAGGGCATGTTGCTGGCCGGCTTCGCCACCGAGGCGGACGCGGGCTACATCTTCGTGCGCGCCCAGTACGACGCGTCGCTGGCAGCGCTCGGGCGGGCGATCGGCGAAGCCCGCGAGCGCGGCTACCTGGGCGCGAACGTGCTCGGCTCCGGCTTCTCCTTCGACATCGAGACGCACGAGAGCATCGGGCGCTACATCTGCGGCGAGGCGTCGGCGATGCTGAACGCCCTCGAGAGCCAGCGCCCCAACCCCCGTGCGCGGCCGCCGCACATGACGGGCGCCGGTCTCTTCTCGCGGCCCACCGTCGTCAACAACGTCGAGACCTACATGGCCGTGCCCGCCATCGTCCGGCACGGCCCGGACTGGTGGAAGAACCTCTCCGTGACCGACGAGGGCGGCACCAAGATCTTCGGCGTCGCCGGCCGCGTGGCCCGGCCCGGCTGCTACGAGCTGCCGATGGGGGTCCCGATGCGGCAGCTCATCGAAGTGCACGCCGGCGGCATGCTGCCCGGGTACGCGCTCCGCGCCGTGAGCCCGGGCGGCGCCTCCACCGCCTTCGTCGCCGCGGCCGACCTCGACGTGCCCCTCGGCTTCAGCACCATGGGAGCTGTCGACAGCCGCCTCGGGACAGGCACGATGGTCGTGCTCGACGACAAGACCTGTCCCGTGGGCATGACGCTGAACATGCTGCAGTTCTTCGCCCAGGAATCGTGCGGCTGGTGCACGCCCTGCCGCGAGGGACTGCAGTGGGCCGCGTCGCTGCTCGAGGACATCGAGTACGGCCGCGGCCGTCCCGGCGACCTGGACGTCCTCACCGAGCAGGTCTGGTTCATGGCCTCGGACAAGTGCTTCTGCGACCTCGCGCCGGGCGCGACGCAGCCGCTCGAGGCCGCGTTGCGATTGTTCCCCGGCGACTTCGAGCGGCACATCGCGGAGGGCGTCTGTCACTACCGGCGGCACGACTCCGACGTGCCGGCCGTGAAGGGGACGGTCCGATGAGCGGCGGCCGCGAAGCAGCCGCGCCACGGATCGTCACGGTCACGATCGACGGTCAGGACTTCCCGGCTGAGGAAGGCCGCAACATGCTCGACGTCGCCCTCTCGTTGGGCTTCGATCTCCCGTTCTTCTGCTGGCACCCGATCATGGGGTCCATCGGCGCCTGCCGCCAGTGCGCCGTGCGCAGCTACTGGACGGATCGCGGGGGCAACGAGAAGAGCGAGATCGCGATGGCCTGCATGACCGAGGCGAAAGAGGGCACGCGGATCGACATCGAGGACGAGGAGGCGATCCGCTTCCGCGCCGAGATGATCGAGCTGATGATGCTCAGTCACCCGCACGACTGTCCGATCTGCGACGAGGGCGGCGAGTGCCACCTGCAGGACATGACGGTGATGACCGGCCACAGCTACCGCCGGTACCGGGGCCTCAAGCGCACCTTCGAGAATCAGGACCTCGGCCCCTTCGTGACCCACGAGCTCAACCGCTGCATCACCTGCTACCGCTGCGCCCGCTTCTACAACGACTACGCCGGAGGCCGCGACTTCGGCGTCTTCGGGTTGCGCAACCGGGTCTACTTCGGGCGCGCCGAGAGCGGTACGCTCGAGAGCGAGTTCAGCGGCAACCTCATCGAGGTCTGCCCGACCGGCGTGTTCGACGACAAGCCGTTCGCCGCGCGGTACGCGCGCAAGTGGGACCTGCAGACGGCGCCGTCCGTGTGCCCGCACTGTGGACTGGGCTGCAGCACCACGCCGTCGGCGCGAGGCGGCGAGCTGCGCCGCGTGCAGGGCCGCTTCAACCGTGACGTCAACAAGATGTTCCTCTGCGACCGCGGGCGCTACGGCTACGAGTACGTCAATGCGCCGGAGCGGGTACGGTCGGCGCGGGTGGCGGCGGAGACCGCCGTCGACGCGCCGCGCGGGCCCGGCGCGGACGCACCGGGCGTCACCGCCACGACGACGCCCGGCGATCCTGAGGGGGCGACTTCCGGCGTGGACCGCGCGCTCGACGCCGCGGCCGTACTGCTGCGCAGCGGCCGCGCCATCGGCATCGGCTCGCCGCGGGCTTCGCTGGAGGACAACTACGCGCTGCGCGCCCTGGTCGGACCCGGGCGCTTCTACCGCGGCATGTCGGACGCCGACGACCGGCTGGCCGGCGCCGTCCTGGACGTGGCCGCCGACCCGCGGCTGCGTCTCGGCTCGCTCGCCGACGTCTCCTCCGCCGACGCGGTCCTCGTCCTCGGCGAGGACCTCACCGACACGGCGCCGATGCTCGATCTGACCATCCGCACGTGGCTGCACCTGCGCCCGTCGGAGGTGGAGGAGCGCAACCACATCCGCCGCTGGAACGACGCCGGGATCACCCGCATCAAGCGGCGCGAGCCGAGCGCGCTCTGGATCGCGACCACGCACGCCACCAAGCTGGACGAGGTCGCCGCCGAGACCCACCGGGCGACCCCGGACGACCTCGTGCGCCTGGCGCTCGCCATCGCGCAGGAGTCCGACCGGGACGCCCCCGCCGTGCCGCACCTGAGCGATGCCGAGCTCGAGCTGGCGCGGAGGTGGGCGGCGGTCTTCGCCGCCGCGGATGCGCCGCTCGTCGTCGCGGGCTGCTCGAGCGGCTCGCCGGAGCTCATCCGCGCAGCCGCGCAGCTGACACTTGCGCTGCGCGACCGCGCCGACGATCCGACGCCGCTGGTCCTCACTGTGCCTGAGCCGAACAGCGTCGGCCTGCGCCTGCTCGGCGGCGGCACGCTCGTCCAGGGCCTCGCCGCGGTGGCCCGCGGGGAGGCGGACGCCGTGGTGGTGCTCGACAACGACCTCGACCGCCGCGCTCCGGCCTTGCTTGCCGACGACTTCCTGCGCCGGCGGACGCCGGCGATCGCCATCGCCACGCTCGAAGACCGGCTGACGGCGCAGGCGGACGTGGTCCTGCCTGCCGCCACCGTCGCCGAAGCCACCGGCACCTTCGTGAGCCACGAGGGCCGTGCCCAGCGCTTCTTCTCCGTCCTCCCGCCCGCCGGCGAGGCGCGCCCGGCGTGGCGCTGGGCGCGCGACCTCATGGAACGGCTCGGGCGCAAGGAGACGCACGGGTGGCGCACCCAGGACGACGTGCTCGCCGACCTCGAGATGGAGCTGCCGGCGTTCCGCGGCGTGACCGCGGCCGCGCCGCCCGCCGGCTGGCGCGAGGACGGCCGCAAAGTCGCCCGCCAGCCGCAGCGCTCCAGCGGGCGGACGGCGCTCGACGCCGCCCGCACCGTCCACGAGCCGGCGCCGACGCCCGATCCGGACTCGCCGCTGGCCTACTCACTCGAGGGCCTGCAGCCGGAGGAGTCGCCCGCCGCGCTGCGCGCCCGGGTCTGGTCGCCGGGCTGGAACTCCGTGAGCGGCCTGCACAAGTTCGATCAGGAGCTCGAGGCCGTGCGACCGGCCGCCTCGCTCGGCACCCGCGTTCTCGACCAGCCGGCGCGCGGCCGCGAGCTGCCGCCGGTGGCGCCACCGCCGGCGACGGCTGTCGGCGACGGCGAGTTCACGCTCGTCGCCCTGCACCACATCTTCGGCTCCGAGGACCTCAGCCTGTACGCGCCCGGCATCGCGCAGCGTGCTCCCGGCGCGTACATCGCCCTCAACCCGGAGGACGCCGAGCGGCTCGCTGCACGCGAGGGCGACTGGCTGGAGCTGTGGCTGCCCTGGATGGACACGCGCGCGCCCTGCGCGCTGGTGCCGTCCCTCGTGACGGGCACGGCCGGCGTGCCCGTCGGCCTTCCCGGCCTGCCGTACATCTCGCTGCCGGCGCGCGCCCGGCTGACGCGCGTGGAGGGGCCGGCATGAGCTGGTATTGGCAGCTGCTCACGGTCCTGCTCGTGCTGATCGCCGTGCTCACCGTCGCCGCCGGTCTGATCTGGTACGAGCGACGGCTGCTCAGCCTCGTGCAGGACCGCTACGGCCCCAACCGGGTCGGCCCTGCCGGCCTGCTCCAGGTGCTGGCGGACACCTTCAAGATCCTGTTCAAGGAAGACTGGGTGCCGCCGTTCTCCGACAAGCGGGTGTTCGTGGTCGCGCCGCCCCTGGTGCTGGTGACGGCGTTGCTCTCCTTCATGGTCGTGCCCGTCGCCCAGGGCATCGTCGTCGCCGACATCGACGTGGGTCTCCTCTTCGTCCTCGCCATGTCCTCTGTGGCCGTCTACAGCGTCGTGCTGGCGGGCTGGTCGTCGCGCAGCAAGTACTCACTGGTCGGCGGCCTGCGCGCCGCGGCCCAGATGGTGAGCTACGAGGTATTCATGGGGCTGTCGCTGATCGGCGTCGTGACGATGGCCGGATCGTTCGACCTCAGCGACATCGTCGAGGCTCAGAAGGGCCTCTGGTACGTCGTACCTCAGTTCGTCGGCTTCGTCGTCTTCCTCGTGGCCGGCTTCGCCGAGACGCGGCGTATCCCGTTCGACCTTGTGGAGGCCGAGAGCGAGCTCGTCGCCGGCTATCACACCGAGTACTCGGGTATGAAGTTCGGCCTGTTCATGGTCGGCGAGTACGTCGCGGTCACCATGATCTCGGCGCTCATCGTCACGCTCTTCTTCGGCGGCTGGCTCGGACCATGGCTGCCGGGCATCGTCTGGTTCCTCATCAAGACAGGCCTCTTCATCACGCTCTTCATCATCGTGCGCGGCACCTTCCCGCGCCTGCGCTACGACCAGCTCATGGCGCTCGGCTGGAAGGCGATGCTGCCGCTCAGCCTCGCCAACCTGCTCGTGACCGGCGCCATCGTCGTGGCGAGGGGAGGCTGAGGAGGTGACGGTGGACCGGCCAGCGGGGGCTCCGAGCCCGGCAGAGAGGCAGCACCCGGCGCAACCGGCGGCGACGCACCCGCCGCTGACCACGGACGTCGTCGTGACCGGCGGCCTCGCGCGGCGCGGTCAGCACCTGGTGCCGCGTATCGGCCGCACCGTCTGGTCGACCCTCGTCGGGATCGGCATCGTCATCAGTCACGCCTGGCGCAGTCGCGACACGATCCAGTATCCGGAAGAGATGGTGTACCTGCCGCCGCGGTATCGCGGGCGCATCATCCTCTCCCGCGATCCGGCCGGGGAGGAGCGCTGCGTGGCCTGCTATCTCTGCTCGGTCGCCTGCCCGGTTGACTGTATCGCCCTGCAGGCGACCACCGACGAGACCGGGCGCCGCTATCCGGCGTGGTTCCGCATCAACTTCTCGCGCTGCATCTTCTGCGGCTTCTGCGAGGACGCCTGCCCGACCTACGCGATCCAGCTCACCCCCGACGTGGAGATGTGCGAGTACGAGCGCCCCAGCCTGGTGTATGAGAAGGACGACCTCCTGATCGCAGGTCCCGGCAAGTATCACGACCACGACTTCTACCGGGTGGCCGGCCTCGCCATCGGCGGCAAGGGCAAGGGCGAGGCCGAGAACGAGGCGCCTCCCGTGGACGTCAGAGGCCTGCTGCCGTGAGCGTGGGGACGCCGACATGACCGCGCTGTTCTACATCGCCGCGGTGGTCGCCGTGCTCGCGACGCTCATGGTCGTGACGCGCACCAACCTCGTGCACGCGCTCCTCTACCTGGTGGTCTCGCTGTTCGCCGTGGCGGTCGTCTTCTACACGCTCGGGGCGCCGTTCGTCGCCGCGCTCGAGGTGATCGTCTATGCCGGCGCCATCATGATGCTGTTCCTCTTCGCCGTGATGCTGCTCAACGCAAGCGCCGACGAGCCGCTGCGCGTGCCGCTGCGAGCGTGGCTCGGGCCGGCGATCCTCGCCGCGGTGCTGCTGGCCGAGGTGGTCTACGGCCTCGTCCTCACGAACCCGAGGCTCTCCGGCAAGGAGATCGGGCCGGAAGCGGTGAGCGTGGCGCTGTACGGACCGTACGTGCTCGGGGTGGAGCTCGCGTCGATGCTGCTGCTGGCGGCGCTGATCGGCGCGCGGCACGTGGCGGCGAGGGACGGCGACCGCGAGACCGAAGGAGGCGACGCCTGATGGCCGCCGTCTCCCTCGACCACGGGCTCATCCTGGCGGCGATCCTCTTCGTCATCGGCTTCGCCGGCCTGATGACGCGCCGCAACCTCATCGTCGCGCTGGCCTGCATCGAGATCATGCTGAACGCCGCCGGCCTCGCCTTCGTCGTGGCCGGCGCCCGATGGGGCCAGGCCGACGGCCAGGTCATGTTCCTGTTCGTGCTGGCGATGGCCGCCGCCGAGGTCGCCGTCGGCCTCGCCATCGCCATCCGCTTCCGCGAGACGCTGAAGAGCCTCGACGTGGACGAGGCCGACGAGATGAAGGGCTGACGATGCTCGGGCTGCTCTGGCTCATCCCCGCGCTGCCGGCCGCCGGCTTCCTCGCGCTGGTGCTGCTCGACCGGCGCCTCAGCCGCCGCTCCGCGGCGTGGATCGGCGCCGGGTGCGTCGGTCTCTCGGCGCTCGTCGCGCTCCTCGTCAGCGGCAGCTTCATGCTTTCGCCGCCGGCCGGCGATGCCTACCACCAGGTCCTCTGGACCTGGTTCGACGTCGCCGGCTTCGCCCCGACGATCGGCCTCTACCTCGACGCCGTGAGCGTGCTCTGGGTGCTCGTGATCACCGGCGTCGGCTTCCTCATCCACCTGTACTCCACCGAGCACATGGAGCACGACGAAGGCTTCACGCGGTTCTTCATGTACCTGAACCTGTTCGTCGCTTCGATGCTGATCCTGGTCCTGGCCGACAACCTGCTGCTCCTCTACCTGGGCTGGGAGGGCGTCGGACTCTGCAGCTACCTGCTCATCGCCTTCTGGCAGAAGGACCCGCAGAACGTGTACTGCGGCCGCAAAGCCTTCATCGTCACACGCGTGGGCGACACGGCGATGATCGCCGGCCTCTTCCTGCTGTTCACGCAGCTGCACACGCTGCAGATCCAGCCGCTGCTGGCGGCCGCCGAGAAGGAGTGGGCGACGGGCTCCGGCGTCGCCGTGGCCGCCGCCCTGCTCATGCTCGGCGGCGCCGTCGGCAAGTCCGCCCAGGTCCCGCTGCAGACGTGGCTCCCAGACGCGATGGCCGGCCCATCGCCGGTCAGCGCGCTCATTCACGCCGCGACCATGGTGACCGCCGGCGTGTACCTCATCGCGCGCACCAACGTCCTGTTCACGCTCGCGCCGGACGCCCGCCTCACCGTGGCGATCGTCGGCACGGTGACGCTGCTGATCGCCGGCTTCAGCGCGCTCGTGCAGCACGACCTCAAGCGAGCGCTCGCCTATTCGACCATCAGCCAGATCGGCTACATGTTCCTGGCGCTCGGCGTCTCCGGCTGGGAGGCGGGCGTCTTCCACTTCATGACGCACGCCTTCTTCAAGGCCCTGCTCTTTCTCGGCGCCGGCGTGATCATCGAGGCGCTCGCCGACGAGCACGACATCTTCAAGATGGGCGGGCTCCGGCGCGAGCTGCCCGCCGTCTTCTGGACCTTCACCATCGGCGCCGCCGCGCTTGCCGCCCTCCCGTTCGTGACCGACGGCTTCTACAGCAAGGATCTGATCATCTCGACGAGCCTCGGCTCCGTCGACGGGAACGTCTGGTTCTACGTCGGCTCGCTGGTCGGCGCCTTCCTGACGGCGCTGTACTCCTTCCGCCTCGTCTTCCTCGTCTTCTTCGGCGAGCGCCACACCGCCGTCATCCGCCGGCCGCGCTGGCGCCAGCTGCTGCCACTCTGGGTGCTCGCCGCGCTCTCCGTCACCGGCGGTTTCGTCTGGATGCCCGGCTGGCTCGGCGGGTTCCACCCGCTGGAGACCTTCCTGAACGACGCGCTGCCACCGATGGAGCTCACCGGCAGCGCCGCCCACTTCGCGGAGAGCGCCGGCGGAGCTCTCGTCACCATCGCCGTCGTCCTCGCCGGCATCGCCCTCGCCTACGGGTTCTGGATGCCGTGGCGCGCCGGGACCTCCCGCTTCGCCGCGTCACCCGAGATCCGCCCGGTCGCCGCCTTCTGGCTGGGCGGCTGGGGCTTCGACTGGGTCTACGAGCGTGTCTTCGTGAGGCCGGTCAAGTGGTTCGCTCGCGTCGCTCGCGACGACCTCGTCGAGCCGGCCGTGAGCGGCATCGCCTGGCTCAATGTCTGGGGATGGCGCACGCTGAGCGCCGGGCAGACCGGACGCCTTCGCGCATACCTGACGGTCGCCGGCTTCGGCGTCGCCCTCGTCCTCGCCGTCGTGGTGCTGAGGTGACGCCGTGATCCTGCTCTGGTACATCGCCATCCCGACGGCGGCGGCCCCGATCGCCTGGCTGCTCGGACGCTCACGTCCAGCGCTCGCCCGCTGGACCGCGATCGCCGGCACCGCGGCGCCGCTGGCACTTCTGGCCGGGCAGTGGGCGGCCAACGCGAGCGGCCTGCAGGCCGCCTTCGCCGCCAAGGGTCCCGGCCAGGCAGGCATCCTCGAGGGCTCCTGGATCGCCCACCTCAAGGTGCCTTGGATCGAGTCCCTCGGCATCAGCTTCTTCCTCGCCGCCGACGGCCTCACGCTCATCATGCTGCTGCTCACCTTCGCGCTCGGGCTGCTCGCCGTGCTGGCTTCGTGGCGGGGGATCACCGAGCACGTCGGCATCTTCCACTTCATGGTCCTCTGGACCGTCGCGGGGCTGGCCGGGGTCTTCCTCTCGCTGGATCTGTTCCTGTTCTACTTCTTCTTCGAGATGATGCTGATCCCGATGTACTTCCTGATCGCCGTGTGGGGTCACGAGAAACGCGTGTACGCGGCCATCAAGTTCTTCATCTTCACCCAGGTCAGCGGCCTCCTGATGCTGGTCGCGATCGTCGCGCTGGTGTTCATCCACGGCCGCGCGACCGGTGACTACACCTTCGACTTCACGCAGCTCCTCGGTACGAAGATGGCCTCCGGCACGGCGTTCGTGCTCATGCTCGGCTTCTTCGCCGCCTTCGCCGTCAAGCTCCCGGCCTGGCCGCTGCACACGTGGCTGCCCGACGCGCACACTGAGGCTCCCACCGCAGGTTCGGTGTTGCTGGCCGGCGTGCTCATCAAGATCGGCGCCTACGGCATGCTGCGCTTCATGGTGCCGCTCTTCCCCGACGCCGTGCGCGACTTCCGCACGCCGGCGCTGATCCTCGCGGCGATCGGCATCATCTACGGCGCGCTCATGGCCTACGGCCAGAGCGACATGAAGCGGCTGGTCGCGTACACCAGCGTCAGCCACATGGGCTTCGTCCTCCTCGGCGTCTTCGCCTGGAACACGCTGGCGCTGCAAGGCGTGATCCTGCAACTCGTGTGTCACGCCCTGTCCACCGGCGCCCTCTTCATCATGGTCGGCGGTCTGCAGGACCGCATCCACACCCGCGACATGGGCAGGATGGGCGGCCTCTGGCAGGTGGCGCCCCGGATGGGCGGCACCGCCATGTTCTTCGCCATGGCCTCGCTCGGCCTGCCGGGGCTGGGCAACTTCGTGGCCGAGTTCCTCATCCTCGTCGGCGTCTGGCAGGTCAGCCCCTGGGCGGCCGTACTCGGCGCCGTCGGCCTCGTGTTCGCCACCGTCTACGCCCTGTGGATGATGCAGCGCGCCTTCCAGGGAGAGGAGACGCACGGCTGGTCGTTCGCCGATCTCAGCAGGCGCGAAGTCGGCATGTTCGGCGCGATGATCGCCGCGCTCGTCGTCATCGGCTTCTGGCCGCAGCCGCTGATCACCACCGCGCGGCAGACGGTCGCGGGGCTGCAGGAGATGACGGCGACGAGCAGCCTCGCGCAACCGCAGGACGCGGCTGCGGCCGAGGATCCCGTCCCCGGGGCCGGCGGCGGGATCGCCGACGGCGGAGGCGCGCCGTGAAGGCCGGCGACCTCCTCACCATCTCGCCGCTGATCGCGCTCACGCTGGCGTCCGTGGTCGTCATGCTCGCGGCCGCCTTCCGGCGTTCGCACACGCTGGCGTTCGGGCTGACGCTCGGTGGCCTGGCGGCGACCTTCGGCCTGCTCTTCGTCGCCGCCGGACGGGCCGGCCGCGTCGTCACGCCGCTCATCGAGATGGACGCCTACGCGCTCTTCTTCATCGGTCTTCTCACCGTGGCGACCGCGGTCGTCGCGGTACTCTCGTGGGGTTACCTGCCGCGGCTGCGCGTGCATCCCGAGGAGTACTACGTGCTGCTGCTCACGGCGACACTCGGCGGCGCGGTGCTCGTCGCCAGCACACAGTTCGCGTCGTTGTTCCTCGGGATCGAGATCCTCAGCGTGTCGTTGTATGCGCTCATCGTCTACCCGATCCACCGCCCAGACGCTGTCGAGGCGGCGGTCAAGTACCTCGTGCTCGCCGGCGCCACCTCGGCCTTCCTCGTCTTCGGCATGGCCCTCATCTACGCCGAGTCAGGGACGATGACCGCGGCCGGCGTCGCCGACCTCGTCCTCGCCGGCCTCGGCGGCGACAGGATCGTCCTCACCGTCGGCCTGGTGATGCTGCTCGTCGGCATAGGCTTCAAGCTGGCCGTCGTGCCCTTCCACATGTGGACGCCGGACGTCTACCAGGGCGCCCCCGCACCCGTCGTCGCCTACGTGGCGACGGTCTCCAAGGGCGCCGTCTTCGCCCTGCTGCTGCGCTACCTGCTGCCGGTGGGCCTCGACCAGGCGACGACCTTGTTCCTCGCGCTCGCCGCGGTCGCCGTCGCCTCGATGCTCGCCGGCAACCTGCTGGCGCTCCGCCAGGACAACGTGAAGCGGCTCCTGGCGTACTCCTCGATCGCCCACCTCGGCTACCTGCTGGTCGCGTTCCTCGCGACGGGGGAGCGCGCCGGCATCGCCGCCGCCTTCTACCTGGTCGCCTACTTCGCGACCACCTTGACGGCCTTCGGCGTCGTCACCGTGCTCTCGCCGGCGGACCGCGACGCCGACACGATCGCCGACTATCGCGGGCTCGGCTCCCGCCGGCCCGGGCTGGCCGCCATCTTCGCCGTGTCGCTGTTCTCGCTGGCCGGCATGCCGCTCACGGTGGGGTTCATCGGCAAGTTCACGATCGTCGCCGCCGGAGCCGGTGCGGCGCTCTGGGCGCTGGTCATCGTCCTCGTGCTCACCAGCACGATCGGCCTCTACTACTACACGCGCCTGATCGTGGCGGTGTACGTGTGGCGACCGGAGGCGGAAGCGTCCGGCGCGGCGACCGGCGCAGCCGCAGCCGTCGCAGTCCTCGCCGCCCTCACCGGTTTCATGCTCGTCTTCGGCGTGTACCCGGCGCCGCTGCTGCGGCTCGTCGAGCACGCCGTCTCGACGCTTCCCTGGCCGTAGGCGCCGGCGCCCCGCCGATCGGGACGGGTGGTTCCGGTCATACCCCCGGGGGTATTATCACCCAACGACAGCGAGCAACGGATTCTGGAGGAAAGATGGCTTCAGCCGAGATCGAGAGTGGCATCTGCGGGTTCTGCACAACGGTGAAGACGACCGCGGGGGAGGGGCGCAGCGTCCGGGTCGAGTTCGAGACGAGTTGCGGCTACGTCGAGAAGCTCGCCGAGGTGCTCACCGAGGTCGATCCGTTCACGGAGATCAGCTATCGCGGCAACGGCCCGGTCACTCTGAGGCTCGCCGCCGAGCACCTGGTGCACCCGGCCTGCCCGGTCCCGAGCGGGATCATCAAGGCGATCGAGATCGAGGCGGGCCTCGCGCTGCCCAAGGACGCCAGCATCAAGCCGGCGAAGGACTGAGCCTCTCGCCGGTCGGTGTGCGGGGTGCCTGCCGTGGCCCTGCACGCCTGTCCGCCTGCGGCAATCAGTGGCGCGTGCGCCTCCCGGATCCCCCACGCTGACCCGGCTGCGCTGATCAATCGGTGAGCCGGAAGCGCCACACGGCAAGCGCGAAGAACCCCGCCGCCCATGCGACCGAGACCCAGAACGCGGGCAGCACGTCGGCGACATCGAACCCTCGCACCACGATACCGCGCAGCCCGTCGAGGATCCATGCCGTCGGCAGGAGGTGGCCGACGAACTGGAACGCCGGACCGGTGATCTCGAGTGGGAACCAGGCGCCGGAGAGAGCCGAGACGCTCATCGAGACGATCACGCTGGTCGCGATGAGCGCCTGCTCGCTCTTGAGGACGGCCGCGAGGAGGAGCCCGAGGGTGCTGGCGACGAGCGAGAGCGCGATCATCATGACCAGCAGTGCGACCGGGTCGCGCAGGTAGTCGACGCCGAAGAACAGTTGCGCCGCGCCGAGAAGGACGACCTGCTGCGCGAACGTGAGCAGGAACATGCCGATCGACTTGCCGGCGATGAGCTCCCAGCGGCGCACGCGCGTGGTCATCAGCCGCTGTAGCGTGCCGTGACGCCGCTCGAGGATGAGCGCGACGCCCGCGGTCGTCAGGCTGAACATGATGAAGTTGACGAGCATGCCGGGCGAGCTGAGGACGAACCCGCTGGGCACCTGGCCCGCGGCCGCGCCCGCCTTGACGACTCGCGAGGTCGCGGCGGGGTCGGCGAGTACCTGATCGGCCACGGGACGGGCCTGCGCGACGGCCTCGCCGAGCACGGCCTCGGCGGAGCCCGGCGGGATGCTTCGGCCCTGCCAGACGCTCTCAGCCGCCGCCCGTGAGGCGAGGCCCACCGCGACCTGCCGGCCCGCGACCGAGCGGATCACGCTGGCGACTGTCGCGGCACCGCTCGTGCCTTGCGTCGCGACGATCGTCAGCGCCGCCTTCTGGCCCTCCGCCACGGCGGCGCTGTAGCCCTCGGGGATCAGCAATGCGGCCGCGGCCTCCTCGTCGTCGACGGCCTTCTCGGCGTCCGCCGCGCTCTCCGCCGACAGCTTGAGGACGGCCGACTTCTCGAGGGCCGCGACCAGCTGCTTCGCGGCCTCGCCGCCGTCGGCGTCGTGCAGCGCCAGCGGCAGCCTGTCGCTGCCGCCCCCGAAGAGCAGTCCGAAGAACATCGTGAACAGCAGCGGCATGGCGAGAAGGAAGATGAAGGCCAGTCTGTCCCGGGCCGTCTCCTGCAGGTCCTTGCGCGCGAGGATCCAGGCGAGCTTCATGACCGCCTCACGCGAACCGCCGCCGGATCCGCAGCACGGCGACGACGAAGAAGGCCAGCGCGAAGGCCAGCGGGACCAGGAGCTGCCAGCGGACATCGCCCACGCCACCGCCGCGCATCGTCGTATCCCAGCCGTTCAAGAGCCAGCCGTTCGGCGTGAACTTCTGGATGAACGCGTACGTGGTGCCGCTCTGAGCCGTGCCGGTGAAGTTGCCGCCGGCGAGCGCCAGGATCAGAAACACGCCGGCGCCGATGGCGCCCGCCTGCGCCGGCGTCCTCACCAGGGCGATGACCAGCAGCGCGAGGCCGCTCGCCACGCCCGCGCCGACGAGGGTGAGCAGCACGACTGCATCGAGGCGGCCCCAGTCGATCGAGAAGAGCAGCCTTCCGGCGACCAGAAGGACGACCGCCTGCAGCGCGACCGTGGCGAAGACCGACGCGAACTTGCCGCCGAGAACGATGGCGTGCGACGTCGGCGTCGTGAAGAGCCGCGGAAGCGTGCCCGCCTGATCCTCGTCGAGGATCGTGCGCGCGGCGTTGGCGGCGCCGAAGAACATGAAGAACACCATCATCCCGGCGAGGATCAGCCCGGTCACCGCCACGCCTGCGGTGTCCTGCTGGCCGGGAACCTGCGGCGAGCGCTGCGCCACCTCGAGGGCGGCCGGGACGCCTCCGGATCGAGCGTAGCCCTGCGCGGCCGTCGCGGCGAGCTGGTCCGGCGGCGGGTCCCCCTGCGAGCGCAGGGCGACGGCCGCGGCGGCCGCCGCGCGCGCGCCGTTGAACTCGAGCAGCGCCTGCCCCACCACGCCTTCGACGATCGCCCCCCCGATCTCGTAGGTCGGGTTCTCGTACAGCTCGACCTGCGTCGCGGCCGCAGGGTCGCTGCTGTAGATGGTCGCGCTGAAGTCCTTCGGGATGATGACCGCGACGGCCACCTTGCCGTCGTCGACCTCCGAGCGCGCCGCTTCGGCCCCTTCCTTCCTGCTGACGTCGAGGACGTCCGCGAGCTCGGGGCTGCCGAGGACGCCGGCGATCACGGCGCCCTCGTTACCGGAGGCTGCGCCGCCGCCGCCGGCGGCCCCCTCGTCCAGGTTCGCCACGACGACCTTCGTCGCGGCGATGTCGAAACCGCCGTCGCCGCCCCCGAAGGCGAAGCCGAGCAGGGCGGCGAGACCGAGCGGCGCCAGGAGCATCATCACGAGCGCCGACCGGTTGCGCGCGATGCTGCGCAGGTCCTTCCAGGCGATGGCGAGGATCTTGATCATCGCACGACGGGTGGCGTCATCGGGCCGGGCTGTCCCTCGTCGGGTGCCCCTGCGGAGCGCCGCACGGTGATTCGGCTGCATCCATCATTCCCGCAGGGCCCGGCCGGTCAGGTGAAGGAACACCATCTCGAGATTCGGCTCGCTCACGTTGATCTCCGTGATCCGCGAACCGGCCGCGGCCGCCGCCTCGAACAGCCGCGGCAGCACCTCGTTGGCATCATCCGTGAGCAGGACGGCCTCGTCCTCCTCGATGTCGACCTTCTTCACGCCCTGCACCTCGCGCCAGCTCTCGGCCATCCGCTGCAGCTCGTGGTCCACCCGGGCGGTCACGCGAGCCTCTTCGCCGACGATCTTCACCAGCTCGTCATGGGTGCCCAGAGCGATCATCTTGCCGTGGTCGACGATGCCGATGCGGTCGCTGAGCTCCTGCGCCTCGGCCATATAGTGCGTCGTGTAGAGGATCGTCATTCCCTCGTCGCGGAGCGCCAAAATGCCGTCGAGGATCGACCGTCGGCTCTGCGGGTCGATTCCCACCGTGGGCTCGTCCAGGTACAGCACCTTCGGCCTGTGCAACAGCGCGACGCCGATGTTGACGCGCCGCTTCATGCCGCCGCTGAACTTCTCGAGGCGGTCCTTCTGGCGGTCGACCAGTGTGATCAGCTCGAGGATCTCGTCGACCCGCTGCTTGAGCATGTCACCGGAGAGCCCGTACATGCGCCCCCAGAACACGAGGTTCTCGCGGGCGCTCATGTCGGGGTAGAGGGCGATGTCCTGAGGGACGACGCCGATCGTCTCCTTGACCGCGTGCGGGTCGTCGACGACCGAGTGCCCCGCCACGGTCGCGTCGCCGCCGCTGGGGTGCAGCAGGCAACTGAGCATGGAGATGGTGGTGCTCTTGCCGGCGCCGTTGGGGCCGAGGAGGCTGAAGATCTCGCCCTCGCGTATGTCGAAGCTCACGCCGTCGACGGCGAGGACACCCTTGGGCGGGTCGTACTGCTTGCGCAGTTCCTTGACCTCGACGATGCTCACCGGCCGGCCCTCCCCGCGCGGGACTCCCGCGGACACCTCCCCGTTATACACCCCGAAACGGCGGCGGGCACGCTCCGCCGAGCACGAGATCGTCGACCTCGGCCTCGGCGCGGGGGTACGTCGTCGCCGACGGCGAGCGGCAGGACTCTGGAACGGGTTGGAG
Source organism: uncultured Thermoleophilia bacterium (assembly GCA_963699725.1). Lineage (GTDB taxonomy): Bacteria > Actinomycetota > Thermoleophilia > UBA2241 > UBA2241 > CAIXSE01. The sequence goes on along the minus strand of CAVOVA010000004.1, from coordinate 63,569 downwards.
TGCGGCTCAGTCGGGGCGCGGCGCGCGCGGGAGACTCAGCTCTGCGAGGGCAGCGGCCCGAGCGGGCGCAGGACGCAGACTGGCGTCTGCTCGTGTCCCTGCCCGAGCGGGTTGTCGCGCATGAGCCGCTTGGCGAGCGCGCGGTCGGCGCCCGGCGAGGCGCCCAGGACCGTCGCCGTAAGGTCGTTGGCGTCGATGACGACGAACTCCACGCGCCCGCCGACGGCCTCGCTCAGGAGCTCGGCGAGGTGGCCGGCGACTCCGTCCGGGTCGGCCGGACCGAGCTTGGCGTGGGTGTTGTGCGGCGGCAGCGTGTTCCAGGTGGGGCCGTCGATCGCTTCGACGTTGGCGCCTGCGACCTTGTAGAAGAGGCCGCGCTTGCCGACCACCTTGCCGGCCGCCGACACGGCCGCGGCGGCGACGATGCGCGGCGCGCCGGCCTCGTCGATGGCGAGCTGCATCGTCTCGGGGATCCCGAGGCCGATGCCGTGCGGCGTCCTGGTCACGGCCTTGCTCAGGACCTTGGCCAGCTTCGTCGGATGGATCTCGTCCAGCGCGTAGCTGCGGCCCTGGCTGGCGGCGATCGGCTTCTCCGCCATGACGACGAGGTCGCCCGGTCTCACGTGTTCGACGATCTGGCGGCGGAACAGCTCATCCAGGTCGTCGCCCCTGCCGACGAGGTCGGTGCGCAGGGGCAGGCGCGCGAAGATGGTGCGGCCGGCGACGCCGAACAGGTGCTTCTCCTCGTTCGGCGCGTGCCCGGCCAGGAGGCGCTCGGCCTCGGCGGCCGCGGCGGGGCCCTCCGGGCCCGCGGCCGCCGCAAGCAGCGCCGGCACGCGCGCGTCGCCCGCCTCGGCGATGCCGCCGCGGTGCACCGGGCCGATGGGCACGGGCGCGCCCAGCGCCGCCTCCACGTCCACGTGCTCGAGAACGACGCTCGCGTCGACGAACTCGCGCAGCCACAGTTCGACGTTGGCGGCGCGCCAGAAGAACATGCTCTCCTCCACCTCGCCGCGGCAGCAGGCGCGGAACGCGGCCACCACGGCGTCGCCGTCCCAGTACGGGCCGCGCCTGGAACGCCGGCGACTGGTAGAGGCTCGTGAACGCCGCCCGGCGCGCCTTGATCCAGCGCATCTCCGGCGTCGTGAACCCCACCTTCCAGCGGCGCAGGCGGATCTTCTCAGGCAGCGTACCCTTGAGCGCTGCGCGCAGGATCCAGCGGCTCCAGCCGTGCCGAACGATGGCGTCCTCCGGCAGGCTGAGGATGTGGTCCACGAACTCCTGGTCGAGGTACGGCACGCGGCTCTCGATGCTGAACGCCATGGAGTTGCGGTCCTCGTAGCGCAGCAGGCACGGCAGGCTGTAGGTGAGCGTGTCCTGGAGCAGGCGCTCCTTGAGGTCCGACTGGGAGCGCCCGTACCCGGGATCGGTGGTCCGGGCGAGGAACGACTCCCGAAGCAGCTTGCGCGTCGGCAGCTGTTTGCGCCGCTGCTTGATCCTGCGCTTGGCCAGCGGCCAGAGCACGTCCCTGGAGGCCGCCGCCTCCTTGCGCAGCTCCGCGTACTTGCCCTCCTTGTGCAACTGGCGCAGGTAGACGAGCTGGTACGGCACGTACCCGGCGATCAGCTCGTCGCCGCCCTGGCCGTCGAGCAGCACCGTCACCTGCTCGCGCGCCGAGCGCATGACGCACCACTGCGCGTAGGGGCCGGTGCTGACGATCGGCTCTTCCTGGTGCCAGACGAAGTCCCGCAGCTCGCCGATGAACTCGTGCGACGTCGGATTGGTGTAGGTCGTGTCGGCGCCGGTGCTCTCGACGGCGACCTCGATGTACTCGCGCTCGTCGATGGGGTCGCCGTCGAACACTGCGCTGAACGTCTTGAGCTGGCCGCGCAGCGACGCCGCGTCGGGCACGTCCTCCTGCAGCAACTCGCTCATGAAGCTGATGATCGTGGTGGAGTCGAGGCCCCCGGAGAGGCAGGAGCCGACGGGGACCTCAGAGACGAGGCGCCGCTCGACGCTCTCGCGGAAGCGGCGCCGGAAGTCGGCCGGGTCGTCGCCGCCGTCCGTGGTCAGCTTGGGGGTCCAGTACGGCGTGCCGGGAAGCGGCGCCTCGAGCAGACCAGCCGCGCCGTCACGCGTTCCGGCGGTCTCGCCCAGCGGCACCTCGATCCACGTCGCCGCCGGCACGTGGTAGACGCCGCGGAAGAACGTCTCGGCGCGGTGGTCGTGAAAGCCGTGCTGCAGGTACTCGAAGATCATCTGCTCATCCGGCTCGGCGACGAGTTCGGGGTCCTGGAGCAGCGCCTTGATCTCGCTGGCGAACAGCAGGCGGCCGCTCAGCGGCGACCTCGCGTAGTAGAGCGGCTTGATGCCGAAGTGGTCGCGGTTCAGGACGAGCTTCCCGCCGCTCCCATCCTCGCCGGCGCCGCGCAGGTCGGCCACGGCGAACGCCCACATGCCGTTGAAGCGCGCGGCGCAGCCGGGACCCCACTCCTCGTAGGCGTGGACGATGACCTCGCTGTCGGAGTGGGTGCGGAAGCTGTGGCCGGCGGTCTCGAGCTCGGCACGCAGCTCGCGGTAGTTGTAGACCTCGCCGTTGTAGACGAGCCACACCGTCTCGTCCTCGTTGGCGATCGGCTGGTGCCCGCCCTCACGGTCGATGATGCTCAGACGGCGGTGACCGAGGCTGACGATGGGAGTCTCGAAGGCGCCGGCGTCGTCCGGGCCGCGGTGCACGATGGCCGCGGCCATCCGCCCGAGAAGCTGCCGGTCGGGCGCGCCGGCAAGGCCGAAGATGCCGCACATGGACGGGGGCTCTCCTGGGATTCGGGACCGTTGACCGGGCGGCGGATCTTCCGGCCGCCGCGCGGGTCAACCCTACCACAGGCAGGCCGGCGGTCCGGGGGCGCCCGGCGGAGATGCCCGGGTCCCTCGGGAGCGTCCCGCCCGCGGTGCGTCACATCAGCTTGACCCGGTTCGCCGGATGCGACATGCAGTAGTCGTCCTCCGAGACCAGCGGGAACGCGCCGACCACGGGGAAGCTCCCGAAGGGGAGTTCGCGGGTGGAGCCGCGGAAGTAGTGCTCGCCCTGAAGCGCCACCGGCGGCGCGGCCCGGCACGTGCCTGCGTCGCCGCCGGTCGCGAGCCTGCAGAACGCCGGACAGGTGCTGCAGCGCTGCATGCTCTCCTGGTCCATGTCTCCTCCTGTGCCCTCAGTGGGAACGGCGCGCCCGACTCCAGCTTGCACGCCGGGACCGGCCTCCTATTCCACGCCGGGCGCCGGCGCTCCTGCCCCGGCCCTGCGGCGGCGGCCGGGGAGCCGCGCCGTTGCCGTCCACGGGAGCTGCCCGGTACACTCGAGCCCTTCCCCGCAGCCGACGTGGAGGTCGACGATGGCCGAGCGCGACGAAGTCCTTCGCGAGGTCCGCCAGTTGGACTACGTGTGGATCCCGCTGCGCGACGGCGCGCGCCTCGCCGCCCGCATCTGGCTGCCGGCCGACGCCGAGGCCGACCCGGTACCGGCCATCCTGGAGGCGGTGCCGTACCGGCTGAGCGACGGCATGGCCCCCCGCGATGCCGTCATCCACCCGTACTGGGCGGCGCGCGGCTACGCGTGCGTGCGCGTCGACCTCCGCGGCAGTGGCGAGTCAGACGGGATCCTCGAGGACGAGTACCACCCCCAGGAGCAGGAGGACCTCCTCGAGGTCATCGCCTGGATCGCCGCCCAGCCGTGGTGTGTGGGAGGCGTCGGCATGACCGGCATCTCGTGGGGTGGCTTCAACAGCCTCCAGCTGGCCGCCCGACGCCCGCCGGCGCTCAAGGCGATCATCACCCTGATGAGCACCGACGACCGCTACATCGACGACGTCCACTACAAGGGCGGCTGCGTGCTCGCCACCGACCTGCTCCACTGGAGCACGTGCATGTTGCACTGGCAGTGCCAGCCGCCGCACGAGACCGCGGTCGGCGCGCGCTGGCGCGAGCTGTGGGAGCAGCGCCTCGCCGCCAACCGGCCGTGGATCCATACCTGGCTCGCGCACCAGCGTCGCGACCCCTACTGGAAACACGGTTCGGTCTGCGAGGACTACGGCGCCATCGAGATCCCCGTCTACGCCGTGGGCGGCTGGACCGACGGCTACACCAACAGCGTCATGCGCCTGCTCGAGGGACTTCCGGGGCCGCGCAAGGGTCTGATCGGCCCGTGGCCGCACGCCTTTCCCCACTACGCGACGCCGGGCCCGGCCATCGGCTTTCTGCAGGAGGCGCTGCGCTGGTGGGACTTCTGGCTCAAGGGCATCGAAACCGGCGTGATGGACGAACCGATGCTGCGCGCGTGGATGCAGGACGCGACGCCGCCGGTCACATGGATGGACGAGATCCCCGGCCGCTGGGTCGCCGAGGACGCGTGGCCGTCGCCGCGCGTCGAGGCACGTCGCCTGCGGCTCGACGCCGACGGGGTGCTGCGCGAGACCCCCGGCACGCCCCCGGACGCGGAAGCGGCGGCCGCGCACGGCGCGGACGGCGGCCGCCTGCGTATCCTCGGCTCCCAGCTCTGCGGGGCCGACGCCGGCGCCTGGTGCGCCGAGAGCCAGCCGAGCGACTTTCCCCCCGACCAGCGGGCGGCCGAGGGTCAGTCGCTCTGTTTCACCTCGGCGCCCCTCGCCGAGATCACCGAGATCCTCGGCCACCCGCTGCTCGTGCTCCGCTTCGCGAGCGACCGGCCGCTGGCGCTGGTCGCCGCACGGCTCGACGACGTGTCGCCGGGCGGCGCTTCGCAGCTCGTCACGCAGCAGGTCTTCAACCTGACGCACCTCGAGAGCCACGAGACCCCTTCGGCTCTCGAGCCCGGGCGGGAGTACACGGCGACCATCGCGCTCGACGCTATCGCCCACTCCTTCCCCGCCGGCAACCGCCTTCGCCTCGCCCTCTCACCGACGTACTGGCCGTGGGCGTGGCCTTCTCCAGAGCCGGTCACCCTGCGGGTGGTCGCGGACGCGAGTGAACTCCAGCTACCGGTCCGGCCGCAGCGTCCGGAGGACGCCGCGCTGCGGCCGTTCGACCGGCCGATGGTGCCCGCCGGCCTCGGCGAGACGACGGTCGGCGGCGAGCGCGGCGGGCGCTCCTACACCCGCGACCTCGTCGAGGACGGCATCGCCTGGACCTTCCGCTACGTCGACGGCGGCAACGTCGTCCTCCCCAACGGCTGGGAGAGCGAGGAGTGGAACCGGGTGAGCTACGGCGTCGCCGAGGGCGCCCCGCTCTCGGCAAAGGTCGAGGTGGACGCGGAGTCGGTGCTCGTGCGCGGTGCGCAGGGCCGGTTTCACATCGTCACCCACGGGGAGATGACGTGCGACGCGCACACCTTCTTCGTCGTCGACAGTGTCTCCGTCCGTGAGGGCGAGCCGGACGACGAGCGCGAGGTGTTCACGCAGACCTGGCGCCACGAGGCGCCGCGGGACTTCGTCTGAGAAGGAGGACGGCAGGATGTACTTCGGCGCGCACGTGAAGTCGTCGGGCGGCGTCTGGCACGCGATCGAGAACGGTGTCGAGCTCGGCTGCGAGGCGGTGCAGTTCTTCGCCGGTTCGCCGCGCACGTGGGCGCCGACGGTCTACAAGGAGAAGGACGCGGAGAAGTTCCGCGAGCTGCGAGCGACGTCGCCGATCCGCTTCGTCCTCATCCACACGATCTACCTGATCAACCTGGCAAGCGAGAAGGAGGACTTCTACGAGAAGTCGGTGACATCGCTCTGCGGCGCCCTGGCCGCGGCGGAGCAGCTGGGCGCCGACGCCATCGTCACGCACATCGGCTCGCATCAGGGCGCCGGCTTCGAGGCCGGCCTCGAGCGCGTGCAGGCGGGGCTGCGACATGCGCTCGCCGAGAGCGAGGGCTCCTCCGTGCGCCTCCTGCTCGAGAACACGGCCGGCGCCGGCGGCACGATGGGCGTGGATTTCCGGGAGCTCGGCATGATCATCGACGCCACCGGCGCCGACCCTCGCCTGGGTGTGTGCCTGGATACGGCCCACATCTTCGAATCCGGTGTCGACATCCGTACTCCCGAGGGGATGGCCGAGACGCTCGAGCACGTCGACGCCGGCTGTGGCCGCGAACGGCTCGTCGCGCTCCACCTCAACGATTCCAAGACGCCACTCGGGTCCAACCGCGACCGGCACGAGAACGTGGGCGAGGGAGACCTCGGCCTGGAGGGCTTCCGCACGATCGTGAACGAGCCGGCGTTCGCGGATCTGCCCGGCATCCTCGAAGTGCCGGGCTTCGACGGTGAGGGTCCAGACCGCGAGAACCTCGCGCGGCTGCGCGCTCTCGCGGGCGTGACGACCGCAGGCTGACCGGGCCGAGCGAGCGCGACGCTGCGCCTTGTGACGACGCCGCCCGACAGGAGCCGTGAGACCGCGGGTATACTCGTACTGCGCCGTGTGCAGGGCGCGAGGACCCGGACTGCGAGGTGACTTCATGGAACTCGTGACCGTGACCACCGTGAGCGATGCCGGTCTTGCCAACGTCGTCGTAGGAGTGCTCGAACAGGCCGGAGTAGAGGCCGTTGTCGGCGGCCCCGGCGCCCCAGACGTGTACCCGATGCCGTCGGTGCACCCCTTCCACATCCTCGTGAACGAAGGCGATCTGTCCCGCGCCCGCGATGTCCTCGCCCAGTACGACACCATGCCCGACGACGGAGACGACGACGAATGACCCGGCGTCGCCGCGGGTGGGGTCTGCTATCATGTGCCTTCTTGCAGCGTTTTCACGGCCCTTCGGGGCGTTCCTGAAACGGGAGTGACGATGTTCGGACGCATCTTCGGACGCGGCAAGGACGACCAGGATCAGGCCGTCTGCGCCGACTGCGGTCGCACCCTTCTCGCCGGCGAATGGACTCAGACAGTCGTCGACGAGCAAGGCGAGGAGCGGCTCATCTGCTCGCTCTGCGGGCAGGCATACGCGGGCGTGAGCGCGCCCGTCTCCGCGGCGCCTGCGCCGGCCAACAACGGACGCGTCCGCGAGACGCGCAGCGAGACCCACGTCGAGGAGCGGCCTGCGCTGGTCGACGAGTCGCCGGCCCACGACCCGCACGCCGAGAGCAACGCCTTCTGGCTGGCGCTCAAGGACAAGGACGCGCAGATCGAGAACCTCAAGGCGGAGCTGGCCCGCGCTGAAGCCGAGCGCCAGGAGCTCGCCGGCCGTTTCGCCCGCCTCGGCGGCGCCGCCGCGGAGGCGGACGACGAGCCCGGCTCCACTACCGGCGACTCGTCCGAGCCGGGCGAGCGCACGTGGGGCGAGACGCCTGCGGAGTTCGCCGCCGAGATGGCGGCGCTGCGCGAGTCGGAGGCCGCCGCGGTCTCCGAGCCCTCGGCAGTCTTCGGTGATGCGAAGCCGGACGAGCCGCCGCCTGAAGCAACTCCGGTCGCCGACGCGGCCATCCTCGCCGGCCTCGTCGCCGAATCCGCCGCCGTCGCCGAGGACCGCGTCGACGCGGGCACCGGCGAGATTCCCGCGGCCGAGGCCGCGGCCGCGACGGCCGCCGCACCATCGACCCCGCCGGCCGAAGAGGCCGTGGTCCCTGCGACCGCCTTCGAGGACACGCAGCCCATCCCCGCCGTCTCCGCGGAGCTGCCCGCCGGGCAAGACGCCGAGGAAGACGACGCGAGCACCGGCGAGATTCCCGCGGCCGAGGTCGCGGCTGCCGCGGCCGAGGTCGCGGCGGCCGACGCCGACGGCGGCGCGCCCGTCGGCGAGCCCGTCGCGGACGAACCACCGGCCCAGTCGGCCGCAGAGGCCGAGGCGGTCGCAGCGTCACTCACGCTTCTGCAGCGCGGCGTCGACCTGCTCAACGTGAGCCGGGTGCCGCGCAAGATCAGCGAGACCAACGAGCAGCTCGGCCTCCCGCACGTCCACGTCGGCTTCGACGGCCAGATCGTGGCCGCCACGTTCATGTGGACGATGGGCTGGTACCGCTTCCACGTCGATCTGGACAGCGGCGATGTCACCATGGACGACCGCGGCTACGAGGAGCTCACGGACCTCCAGCCCAACGCCGGCGTGCGCGCGGACGGCACGGTGCAGCTCGCGCCGGCACAGATCAGCCGCGCCGCGGCCCAGCGTGCGCAGGCCTCGCCGCAAGCCCCGCCCGAGAGCGTCCCCGAGGAGGCGTCTCAGCCCGCGACGCGGACGGCGCCGCCGGCGGGCCCCCCGGCCGAACCCGAGACACCTCGCGAGGCTGCCCAGAAGCCGCCGGAGTTCCTCAGCAAGTCTCTGCTCGGTCAGCGCAGCGACGACGAGAGCGCGTCGTGGGAGAAGACCAAGGCCCGCGACTTCGATTGGGACCGCTGAGGCCCTGACGACGCCGCGGCCCAGCGGCCGCAAGCCCGTTCGGCGCAGAAGAGCCGGGACCGCATCAGTGCGGCCCCGGCTCTTCTGGTCTCCAGAGCCCGGCCGCCGCGCAGGCCGCCGGAGGCGTCACCTCAGAAGGTCAGCTCGCTTCCACCCATCATCCCGCCGAACAGCTGGGTCATGAACTTCTCGAAGGACTGCGCGTCCTGCGGGGCCGCCACCTCGACCGGCTCGTCGAAGCCCGACATGGTGACGGTACCCTTCATCGACATGCCGTCGACGCCCTCCATGTCCTTCTGGTTCGTCATGTCCATGGAGGCGCCGAACTGCGCCTTGTACATGAGTTGATCCTCGACGCCGATCCAGTAGTCGACCGTGGCCTCCTTGAGGCTCTTGCTCAGCTCCTCGGTCTGCTGCTTGTTCTGGGTCAGACCTTGGCTGAGCTCGCCGAGCTGGTTGCCGGAGCCGCCGAGCTTGTCCTGCAGGCTCGGGTCCTCGGCGGCTTTGGCCAGCGAGTCGGCAAGCTTCTGCGCGTCTGCGACCGCCGTGACGTGGTAGACCTCCACGCCGTTCAGGTCCTGGGTTCCGGCGAGCTGGTACTCCGTGCCCCAGGTCGAAGGATCGATGCCCATGCTCTTGAGCTGTTCCGTCGGGGCGGCGCCCGTGGCAGCCTGCTTGTCGAGCGACTTGGCGTTCTCGCTGTCGAGTGCGTACCACGTGCCCTGATACTCGATCCAGGACTTGGAGCCCTTGCTCATCATGCCGAACTCGAGGTTCTGGCCGGCGATGCCGAGGCTCATCTTCATGTCGACGGCGGTCGGATCGTTCGCGCTCTTCCCCTCGGCGTGAAGCGTGACGCCCTGGGAGAGAAGTGCCTTGGCCGTGGGGTCCGTCATCTTCTCCGCATCGCCCTGGACCTCGAGCCCAAAGTCGGCGGTGAAGGATGCGCTCGTCACCGCGGCCATCTTGGCCTCACTCTCCTTGACGATCTGATCGGCGGACATGCCGGTGGCTGCAGTTGGAGCCGCAGAGCTCACGTCGGATGACGAGTCGCTCCCGCAGCCGGCGACTGCCACGACCAACAGCGCGAGCACCAGCAGCAGCGCCGCCCGCCTTGTCGGGAACCTGCGATGCATCGGATCTCCCTCCCCTTGGACTGCGTGGACCCTGCGCGTACCGTGGCCGCGCACCCTGCTTGTTCTCGGTCGAAGGCGGCCGCACCTTTACAGGCGGCGCGCCGGCGTCAGTCTGACTGACGCTTCGGTGAGATCACGACGGCGCGGAACGGCTCGTTGCCCTCTGAGGCCGTCTCCACGCGTGGGTGGTCCTTCAGGTGCAGGTGGATCACCTTGCGTTCCGCGGCCGACATCGGCTTGAGCGCGATGCTCACCGACTCCCTGCCGACCTTCTGCGCGGTGCGATCGGCGAGGGCCGAGAGCGCCGCAGCGCGACGGTCGCGATAGCCTTCGGCGTCGACGACCACCTGGCGGCGCTCGCGCCGGTCGCCGTTCACGACGATCGAGCCGATGTACTGCAGGGCGTCGATGGTGGCGCCGTGGCGGCCGATGAGGAGGCCGAGGTCGTCACCGCTGATCTCGGCGCGGACCGACTCCGGCGTCTCGCTGGCGCCGACGTGAGCTTCGATACCCATGAGGTCGACGACCGTCTGGATGAAGTCCTGCAGCTTGTCGGCGCCCGGCGGCAGATCCGCCTCGGCGCGTTCGCCCTGCGGGCGCAGGCGAGCCTCGACCTGAGCCTCGCTCTTGCCGCGGCCGAAGAGGCCGCCTTTGCTGCCCTCTTCGAGGACGACATACTCGACGTCCGCCGGGTTCACATAGGGCACGATCTTGCCCAGCCGGTCCAGCGCCGTGCGCTTGGCCTCCTCGATGGTGGCCGCGCTGGCGATGGTGGCGAACTCGGTCTCCTCTTCCTCTTCGTCGATCGGCTGGAAGTCGTCCGGCTCTTCCATCGCTCCTGCTCCCTCGTCGGGGTGAGAAGGGCGAGACGGACCGTGCGGCGTCAGTCGTCCGCCGTCGGACCGTCCGCGCTCGTGTTGGCTCCGTCGTCGCCGGCGGGCTTCGGTGAGCCGCCGCCGGTCGACTGGCCGCCGGGCTTGCCCTTGCCCTGCTGGCCGCCAGGCTTGCCCTTGGGCTTGGCGCCGGGAGCCTGGCCCGTCTTGCCGCCCTTGGTCTGGCCCGGTTTACCGCCCTGGGGCTGGCCCGGCTTGCGCTTGCCCTTGCCGGGTGGCGGCTTCTTGGTGCCGGGCGCGGCCTTCTTGGCGCCGGTTGCGCCGCCGCCCTGCTTCGCCGCGCTCGCACCCGAGCCGCCCTTCTTGGCCATCTTCTCCTCGCGCTGCTTCACGGCCTCGCCCTGCGACGCCATGATGGCCTCCATGAAGCGGCTGCGCTTCTGGGGCTTGGCCTTGGCGCGCGCAGCCATGACCTCGGGCTTGGGCATGGTGCGCCGGATGATCAGCTGCTGGCCGATGGTCCAGATGTTCGTGGTGACCCAGTAGACGAACAGACCGGCCGGAAAGCGGTACAGGAAGATCACGAAGATGATCGGCATCGCCCGCATGATCATCTTCTGCGTCTTGTCGGACTGGGTGGCCAGCATCAGCTCGGTCGAGATCATCTGCGAGACCACGTACAGCACGAGAAGGATGTAGTACGGATCCGGGAAGCCGAGGTGAGGGATCCACAGGAAGCTTGCCCTGTTCAGTGCTTCGACGGATGGCTGGTAGATCGCCGCGCTGAGGGGGCCCAGGCCCTTGATCGCCGCGTAGAGGCTGATGAAGACCGGCAGCTGAAGCAAGAGCGGCAGACAGGACGCGAACGGGTTGACCCGGTGCTCCTGGTAGAGCTTCATCGTCTCCTGCTGGAGCTTGCCGCGGTCGTTCTTGTACTTCTTCTGCAGCTCCTTGATCTGCGGCTGGATGATCTGCATCTGCTGCGCCGACTTGAACTGCTTCCAGGTGAGCGGGAAGAGCACGAGGCGCACGATGATCGTGAGGCCGATGATGGCGAGGCCCCAGGTCCAGTTCGGTCCCAGTCCCAGCGAGGCCAGGAAGTCATTGATCGTGACGAGGATCCAGTGGAGCAGCAGGACCAGCTGGCTGAGGATGGGGAGGTTATACATGCGCGCTCACATCGGTGCCGGCGTGCTCGCAATCACAGGGGCGGTGCCGCGGCGGCACGGGGTCGTAGCCACCGTTGCTGAAGGGGTTGCAGCGCAGAAGGCGCCAGCTGGCCAGGCCGAAGCCGCGGAGCGCACCGTGTTCACGCAGGGCGGCGATCGCGTAGTTGGAGCACGACGGGTAGTACTTGCATCGCTGGCCCAGCATGGGCGACAGCGTGTACTGGTACACTCTGATGAAGAAGATGAGGACCTTGTTCATCCCTGCTCCGGTGTGACAAGTCCGGCCCGGCCCAGGAGTTCCTGCACGGCGGCGCCCACAAGACCCTTCTCGCCCTCGCCCTCGCGAGTGACGAGCTCGATGAGTTGCGGGCGCGCGATCACGACCAGATCGTACTCCTCGGCGAGCTGTCCCGCGCTGGCCTGGAATGCCTCACGCAGCAGCCGCTTGATGCGGTTACGGACGACGGCGCCGCCCAGCTTCTTTGACACGGAGAGGCCCAGCCTCGGCCCCTCGTCGCCCGGCTCCGCCGGGCGCCTGAACCAGTAGAGCACCAGGAAGCGGGAGGCCGTGGAGCTCCCCTGCCGATAGATACGCTGGAAGTCGGAGGAGCGCGAGAGACGGGAGCGCTTCGTGGCCATCGGGCCTGCGGCTAGGCGCTGAGGCGCTTGCGCCCCTTCTGCCGGCGGCTCTTGATCACCGACCGACCCGCGCGCGTGCTCATACGCTTGCGAAAGCCGTGGGTCTTGCTGCGCTTGCGGGTGTTTGGCTGGTAGGTCCTCTTCACAGCTTCCTCGCATGATTGCCGATACTCAGAACGTGCAGTATAGCGGCGCGGCAGACGCCCGGTCAATTTGGCCGGGAGGGTCCGGAGCGGGCCTCCTCCACGCTCACGATTCGCGCAGCGTTGCCGATACGGCCTACTGGAACGACGTCGACAAGAGCGAGATCATGCAGCTCGAAGGATCGATCCACAGGTTCAATCTGGCGGGCGTTCTGCAATTCCTCGCGCAGAACGCCGCCACCGGCGTGCTCGAGGTCCGCGACTTCGAGGAGTACGGCTTCATCTACCTCATGAGCGGGCGAGTCGAGGCCATCTCGCTGCCGATCACCGACGAGAAGCTCGGCACTCGTCTGGTGAAGGCGGGCTGTCTCACGGAGCAGCAACTGGCCGAGGCGCTGATGGAGGACGCGGGCCTCTCGCACGACCAGAAGAAGTTCAAGCCGCTCGGCCAGCGGCTCATCGAGAAGGGCTATACGACCCGCGAGCAGATCCGGCAGATCATGGAGAAGCAGACGCTGGACCAGGTGTTCGAGCTCGCCCACTGGACCAACGGGGTCTTTCTCTACGACGAGCCCGAGCAGATGCCGCGCTTTCAGGTGACCATCGAGAGCGACGTGCATTTCCTGCTCCTGGACGCGCTCCGCCGCATCGACGAGGGCGAGCAGGCGCGTAAGACCGCCTACGTCGTCGACAACGAGGTCTGCTACGCCTGCCCGCTCGGCGACGACTGCAGCGCCGTGATCAGGAGCAAATACCTCAAGAAGGACGTCTGCCTGTGGCGCGAGATGGCGGCGGTCCTCGACGAGGGCACCGAACGGCTGCGAGACGCACGCCAGCTCTATCGCTCGCGCGAAGAGGACGCCGGCATGACGCTGGATGCCTCTCTGGACTCGGAGTAGCGCCGGCCCCCTCGGGGTACTGACTGGCCGTGGCCGAGCAGCAAGGCAGAGACGGCATCTTCAGGCGCCTCCTCGACGCGATGTGCGCAGCTGGGAACGAGGGGCCCGCCGGCTTCGCGGTCGCGTCCGCCGGAGCCTGGCGATGAATGCGCCGGACGGAGGCGAGCTCCGCCGCAACCCGATCTCCGGCAAGCTCGTGATCGTGGCACCCGCTCGGGCGACAAGGCCGGCCGACGCGTCGGAGCGTGACGAAACGACCGTCCCGCTCTGCCCCTTCTGCGCCGGCAACGAGGCGTTGACGCCGCCGGAGGTGGACGCGCTGCGCCCCGACGGCGGCGTAGCTGACGGCCCCGGCTGGCGAGTGCGCGTCGTGCCCAACAAGTACCCGGCCCTCGACGGGCGTCACGAGGTGATCGTGCATGCGTCCGCGCACGAGGCCGAGCTCGAGCACCTCGGCGACCGCGGCCTCGCCGATGTGCTCCGCATGTGGCAGCGGAGGATCGCCGCCCAGCTGGACGGTGGAGCGGCGGCCGTGACGCTCATCGGCAACCTCGGAGCCGGCTCCGGCGCCTCCCTGGAGCATCCGCACGAGCAGCTGTTCGCGACGCCGGTGGTGCCGTCGCTGCTGCTCGACGAGCTCCTCGAGTTCGAGCGATACCGCAACCGCTACGGGAGCTGCGTCCTCTGCGAGCAGCTGGAGACGGCGGGCGAGCGGCTCGTGCTGGCCGGCGATGTGGCCGCCTGGGTGCCCAAGGCCAGCCGCTTCAACGGGGAGTTGTGGTTGGCTCCCGCAGCGCATGAGGCCGACTTCCGCAGCGCCGACATCGACGCACTTGCCCCGGCGCTGCGGCGTGTGCTCGTCGCGGTCAAGACCGCGATCGCCGGCGAGCCGCTCAATCTCTGGCTGCACACCGCGCCGATGGATCTGCGTGGCCCGTTCCACTGGCACCTGGAGCTGGCCCCGCGGACCGCGACCATCGCCGGCTTCGAACTCGGCAGCGACATCGCCGTCGTGACCAAGGATCCGGTGGCCGCGGCGACGGAGTACCGTGCGGTGCTGCCGCCGGCCTGACGCAGACACGCCGGCTGCGGCATCGTCCCGGATCCGGCGCCGCGGACCCTCACTCCGCCTCCCCCAAGAGCAGGCGCCATTGCGCCGCGGTCAGCCCTCGGCGCGCCGCAACGCGAGCTGCCCGCAGGCGGCGTCGATGTCACCGCCCGGCGAGCGCCGCACAGTGACGCTCACGCCGTCCCGCTCCAGCCTGGTCTGAAACGCCTCGATCTCCCCGGGGAGCGGACGCGAGAAGTCGCCGCCGGTCTCGTTGTACGCGATGAGGTTGAGATGGTAGAGCGGGCGGCGCAGGCGCTGTGCCAGCGCCACCGCCTGCGCCGGCGTGTCGTTGACGCCTCGCAGCACCACGTACTCGAAGAGCAGCTTGCGCCGCGTGCGCTCGACATACCGACCGCATGCGGCGAAGACGTCGGCGAGCGGGTACGTCCGGTTGAGGGGCACGAGCCGGTCGCGCAGGTCGTCGGTGGCCGCGTGCAGGCTGACCGCCAGGTTGAGCTGCAGCGGCTCGGCGGCGAACCGGTCGATGCCCGGCACGACCCCCGCCGTCGACACCGAGATGGCGCGCGCCGCCAGCCCGAACCCGGTGGGGTCGTTGAGCAGGCGACAGGCACGAAGTGTCTCGTCGTAGTTGTGGAACGGCTCGCCCATGCCCATGAAGACGACGTTGGTGACCCGGCGCTCGCCCTCCGCGCGCAGGATGCGGGCGAAGTGAAAGACCTGATCGACGATCTCCTCGGCCGTGAGGTCCCGACGCAGCCCGAGCCTGCCGGAGGCGCAGAAGCTGCAGCCGACGGCACAGCCCACCTGCGTCGACACGCAGACAGTGGCGCGGCCCGCCACCAGCATGAGGACGGCCTCGACCGGGTGGCCGTCGGCGGTCGTGAAGAGCGTCTTGCGCGCCGTGCCTCGCGGCGCGGCGCGCGTCTCCGCCTCCGCCAGCGACACCGGGGTCAGCCGCTCCGACAACGCTTCTCGCAGCGGAAGCGGGAGCGTCGTGACGGCGGTGAAGTCGGTGACCAGCCCTCGCGTGAGCGCCTCGTAGACCTGGCGCGCGCGGTACGGGGGCTCACCCAGCTCGGTCAGCGTGGCCGCGATGACATCAGGATCGATCACCCGCCCATTCTACGCCGGGCAGGGAATGGTGAGGTCGAGGGCGAACACCTACCCGCCAGACACGAACGACCGGGACCCGAGAACATGACGACCGTGCAGATCATCGGGATCGCTGTGGCATCCCTCGCCGTACTGCTGCTGGTCATCGCCCTGATCGTCACTCGGCGCCGGCACGACGAGCCGGAGGTATCCGACGCACAGCCGGATCACGGCTCGTTTCTCGACGAAGCCCCCCAGGACACACTCGCCGGTCTCGGCAAGACCGAGCAGTCGGTCGAGGACGTGACCCTGGATCCTGTGGTCGAGCGAGCTGCCGCTGCCGCGGCCGCGCCGGCCGAGAGCGAACGACATCCTCAGCCGGGCGCCCTCGGTCTCGACTGGGATCCGGACCTCAGCGTGAGGACGACCGGGCGGCGCGGGGAACCGGCGACCGAGGACCGCGTCGCCCCGCCGACTCCGGCGGACGACGAAGCGGAGATCACCGGCGAACTGGCCGCGGCCCAGGCCGGGCCACACGCGACCGGGTCGCTGCCCCCAGCCCCCGAGGGGGAGGGTGACCGGGTGGTCGGCACGCAGCCCGCGCGACCCGCCGAGGGCGAGCCCGGCGCCGGCGATGCAGCGGCTCCGGAGTCCGGCCTGGGTGATTCCCTCGTGCCGCTCTCGGACATCATCGTCACGACGAGCAACAAGATGGTCGACCTGCAGGATCCCGAGGTGCGACGCATGCTCACCGAACTCGTCACCTTCGAGATCGATCAGGCGGCGGAGTTCCGTCGCCAGGGCCAGTCGATCGACGCGGTGCTCCAGCTCACGGAGGCGGAGAAGGTCTCCCGGGCGCTCGGGATGAAGGAGTCGGCGCAGCGGATCCGCGAGATGATGCAGGAGATCCGCGGCGAGTAGAGGGGGCGAAGCAGTCCTGTTGAGCCGCGCCTAGTTCGTAAGACTCTGGAGAGGCGCGGGAATCCGCCCGCCCCTCCGCACGAAGGCGCTGTTGCCCGCCGTGCTCACCTTCATGACCGGCCCCTCGCCGAACAACCCACCGAGCGTGGCCCACTCCCCTACCTGCTTGCCGGCCGCCGGGATGAGGCGGGCGCCGGTGGTCTTGGAGTTGATCATGCCGATCGCCATGACGTCGGCGATGGTCCCGGCGAGCGCGTCGCGCGGGATGTCGCCGGGCACGACGATCATGTCGAGGCCGAGCGAGCAGACAGCGGTCATCGCCTCGAGCTTCTCGATCGAGAGGTGACCCTCGGCCGCAGCCCTCGCCATCGCTCCGTCCTCGCTCACCGGGATGAAGGCCCCGGAGAGGCCGCCGGTGGACGACGTCGCCATGGTACCGCCCTTCTTGACGGCGTCGTTGAGCATGGCGAGCGCGGCGGTCGTGCCGGGAGCGCCGACCGCCTCCAGACCCATGCACTCGAGGATCTCGGCGATCGAGTCTCCGACCGCCGGCGTGGGGGCCAGCGAGAGGTCGATGATGCCGAGCTCGGCGCCGAGCATCTGCGACGCCTCCTGGGCGATGAGCTCTCCGACTCTGGTGATCTTGAACGTCGTCCGCTTGATCAGGTCGGCGAGCTCGATGAACGAGGCGTCCGGGTTGGCGGCCACGACGTTGCGTACCACACCGGGCCCGGAGATGGCCACGTTGATGCTGGCCTCGGCCTCGCCGCTGCCGTGCATCGCGCCGGCCATGAAGGGATTGTCCTCCGGCGCATTGCAGAAGATCACGATCTTGGCGCAGCCGATGGAGTCGTGCTCGGCCGTGCGCTTGCTCACCGCGAGGAGTACGTCCGCCATGCGCAAGACCGCGTCCATGTTGATGCCGGCGCGAGTCGAGGCGACGTTGACCGAGGAGCACACGCGCTGGGTGGCGCCGATGGCGTCCGGGATCGCCTCGATGAGGGCGGTGTCACTGCGGGTGAAGCCCTTCTGGACCAGCGCGCTGAAGCCGCCGAGGAAGTCGATCCCGACCTCACCGGCGGCCGCGTCGAGCGCGTGCGCCACCTCGACGTAGGCGGTGGGGTCGTCGCTGCCGACGACGTCGGCGATCGGCGTGACCGAGACGCGCCGATTCACGATGGGCACGCCGTACTTCTCTTGCAGCTCCGCGGCGACCTCGACGAGGCGGCCGGCACGGCGCACGATCTTGGCGTGGATGCGCTCGGCCGTGCGACCGGGCTCGCGATCGGAGCAGTCGTCGAGCGAGATGCCCATGGTCACGGCGCGCACGTCGAGATTCTCCGACCGGATCATGCTCACGGTCTCGAGGATCTCCTGGGCGGTGATGAAGACCATGGCCGCCGCTCGCTAGACGCGATGCATGAACTTGAAGATGTTCTCGTGCTGCACGCTGATCTGCAGTCCGATGCGGGCTCCGGTCGCCTCCAGCGCGTCCTTGAGCGCCGCGATGGTCGTCTCACCCTGGTCGAAGGACACGAACATGATCATCGTGAACATGCCGTTGGCGACGGTCTGGCTCACGTCGTCGACGTTGGCGTTCTGCTCGGCGATGGTGGTCGCGACCTGGGCGAGCAACCCATGGCTGTCTGGACCGAGAGCAGTGACGATGACCGTTGTGCGCATCGGGGACGTCCGTGGGGAGAAGGTGGGCGGGAACAGGCGAATAGTATACTAGACGCCGATTCCCATGCCCTCCGCCCACGGCTCCACAGACGCCGCGCCGCCTCCCCCCCTCGGCCGCCTCGAGCGCCTGGACCGCGACTTCTCGCGCCGGGCCGCGATCGGCTGGCCTCATCCGCGCTGGTTCACGCTGCCGCTGGGCGCGCTGTCGCTGACGGCGAACTACGGCATCCTCTGGTACGTGCTCTGCCTGCTCCCGTGGCTCCTCGAAGAACCGCGGCCGCTGGCCAAGGCGCTCTACGTCGCCGTTCCGGTCACGCTGGTGGAGATGACCGGCTTCGTCGTCAAGCACTTCGTCGCCCGACCCCGTCCACCGGTCGCCGACCCGAGCCAGCCGCGGCAGATCCCGCTGCCGCTGAGCAAGTCCTTCCCTTCGTCACACGCCAGCATGGCAGTGGTCGGGACGTTCACGCTCGGCGCGCTGTACCCGGCGGCGATCCCCGCGCTCGTCGTCCTCGCCCTCGTGCTCTGCTTCAGCCGCGTGTACCTCGGCGTCCACTACCTCGGCGACGTCCTCGGCGGACTCGTGTATGGGCTCTTGTGGGGTTCCGCCTGGGTCCTCTTCGTCCCGGCCCCGGTGTGACGTGCACGCCCTGAGCACCCGCGGCGGGCAGATCGCCGTGGTGACGGCGGCCGTCCTCGTCGTCATCATCGGCCTCGCGGCCGGCGGTGCCTTCGACGGCTGCCGCGGGACGACGGCCGAGACGGGCCGGCCGTCGGCCGCCGTCTCCTCCTCCCCCTACGGCGGCGTCGCCTACGCGACCGCGAAAGTGCTCGCGCGGACCATCGGCGCACGCCCCGCCGACACGTGGGGAGAGATCCACACGCGCGAGTTCATCACCGGCGCCTTTCAGCAGTACGGCTACTTCCCGCGCACGGACGAGTTCATCGCCGGTACCGGGGCGCGACGCGTCCACTCGGCCAACGTCGTCGCGCTCAAGGAGGGGGAGTCGGCCAGGCGCCTGGTCGTCGGCGCTCACTATGATTCCGTCGACGTGGGCGAGGGCTACCTCGACAACGCCACCGGCGTCGGCCTCCTGCTCGAGGTCGCCGCCCGCATCAAGAACGTGCCGACGCCCTACTCCATCGAGTTCGTCGCATTCGGCGCCGAGGAGGACGGCTCGCTCGGCGCCAAGGACTACCTCCGCCGCATGAGCGACGACGAGCTGCGGACCATCATAGGAATGATCGATCTCGATGTGGCGGCCGGCGGCGAAGAGCTCTCCGTCGCCAGCCGCTTCGGCGGCCCTACCTGGTTGCGCGACGATGCCCTGAGCGCCGCCAGCTCGCTCGGAGTCCCGCTCACCACCAGTCCGGAGGGTCCGGGCCGGCCGGCCGGCGTGACGCTGGCGCCGGCTGATGACGAGCAATTCGCGAAGGAGGACATCGCCACCGCCGTGTTCAGCGCCCTGTCGTGGGAGAAGAGCAACGGGCGGCACGTGGCCGAGAACGCCGATGGGCCGCCCATCTGGCATACTCCGCGCGACACCGTCGCGTACGTCAACAAGAAGTACCCTGGTAGGGTCAAGGCGCAGCTGGCCGACCTTTCCGAAGTCCTCGAGATCCTGCTCACCAGCAAACTGAAGAGGCGCCCGTGAAGCTCGGCATCGTCGGCCTGCCCAACGTCGGCAAGACCACCCTGTTCAACGCGCTCACGCACGCCCAGGCGGCCGCGACCGCGTATGCGTTCACGTCTGCAGAGTCCAACCTGGGGGTGGTCGCCGTACCGGATCCTCGCCTCGACAGACTGGACGAGGTCCTCGAGACGCCCAAGAAGGTCAACGCGACCATCGACGTCGTCGACATCGCCGGCCTGGCCGAAGGCGCCAGCCGCGGCGAGGGGCTGGGCAACCGCTTTCTCGCCGACATCCGCGGTGTAGACGCGGTGGCGCACGTGATCCGCGTCTTCGCCAACCCCGAGGTCGCGCACGTGGGCGACAGGCTCGCTCCGCACGCGGACGTGGACCTCGTCGAGACCGAGCTCCTGCTCAGCGACGCCGAGCTCGTCGAGCGCCGCCTCGAAAAGACGCGCAAGGCGGCGCGCAGCGGAGACAAGGCTGCGAAGCACGAGCTCGAGATACTGGAGGCGCTGCACGCGACGTTGATGGACGGCGCGCTTGCGCGCAGCGTCGAGCGCTCCCCCGACGACGCGCCGCTGTTCCGCGAGCTCGCGCTCGTGAGTGACCGCCCGGTGCTGTTCGTCCTCAACACCGACGACGACCAGAGCGCCGCGGCTGCGCTCGAGCAGCACGCTGACTTCGTGGCGTGGGCGCGCGGCCGGGGCGATCAGGTGGTCGCCGTCGCCGCGCGCCTCGAAGCTGAGCTCGCCGACCTCGAGCCCGAAGAGGCGGCCGAGTTCCGCGCCGAGCTCGGCGCCGGCGACGCCGGCACGCTCGACGTCGTGCTGCGCGCCGCCTACGAGGTGCTCGGCTACATCACCTTCTTCACCGGCGACTTCCGCAGCAGCGAGTCACGCGCCTGGCAGCTGCCGCGCGGCTGGACCGCCAAGCAGGCGGCAGGCCGCATCCACAGCGACATCGAGCACGGGTTCGTGCGCGCCCAGGTCGTGAGCATCGGCGACCTCATCGAGCTGGGCTCTTTCCATGCCGCCCGCGAGAAGGCGCTGCTGCGCACGGAAGGTAAGGAGTACGTCGTCCAGGACGGCGACGTGATCAACTTCATGCACACCGGCTGAGCGCCTGCTTCACGCGCGCGGGCCCTGCACCTGCACGTCGCTCGCCGAAGGTCGGCGCCTCTCTCTCGCGCCCACACCGTGCCCTCAGAAGGGCGTGAGGATCTCGACGTCGCCGGCGGTCGCCTGGACGGGATACGACTCGGCGACCGGCCCGGTGAAGCTCACAGCCACGCGTTGACCCACGGCGAGGTCGGCTGCGCTGATCTCGTCGCGCCCCTCTCCAGCCCGTGCCCACACGACGGTCCTGGCCGTCACGCGCACCGAGGCCCGGTCGACGGAGCTGTCCGACCCGGGATCGGCAACGACGAGGAGGACCGGCCAGCCGCCGTCCTGCGCACCGGGGCGAGCGAGCTCGCGAACGACGCCGATGATGTCGGCCCGGCCGTCGGCCGGCGGAGTCGGGGACGGCGTGAACGCCGTCCCTCCCCCCGCCGGCCCTCCGCAGCCGGCGACGACCAGGACCCACAGCACGGCGGGCACGGCCAAGACCGCCAGCGCTCGACCCGTGTGTCTCATGAGCGCACCTCCCGCTCGGCGCCGCGGGCGCCCCGCGTCGTCTGCCCCGGAAACGCGCGAGCGGCGCACGGCGTTCACACGCGGCGGTAGAATCCGAGGGCGATCACCGCACCCGGCCATGAGCACCCAGTCCCGACATGCCTCCCTGCCCCCCGGCTACAGCCTCCGTGCTCCCTCCGCGGACGACGCCGAGGCCGTCGCCGCGCTCAAGCGCGCCGTAGACGTCGCGCGCCACGGCGACTCCGACGTCACCGTCGACGAAGTGCGTGAGGAGTGGGCCCTGCCCCGACTCAGCATGGACGACGACGTGTGGCTCATCGAACACGGGGGGCAGACCGTGGTCGGCTATGGGCTTTGCTGGGTCGAGTCGCCGCCGGGCGAGATCGTCGCCGAACAGACCGTCGCGCCGGAGCATCGCGGGAACGGCCTGAGCGAGTTCCTCCTGAGACTGGGCGAAGCTCGGGCCGCGGAGCAGCTCCGCGCCGGCGCGCCGGACTCCGAGGGCGAACTCGGCGTGTGGTCTCACGAGAGCGACACGCGCCGGATCGAGCTGTTCGCCGGGCACGGCTACCGGCAGGTGCGCACCTTCCTGCGCCTCGACCGTGACCTCGCGACGCCGGTCGAGGCGCCGGCATGGCCGGACGGCATCGCGGTCCTGCCGTTCCGCACGGACCGCGACGAGGCGGCCGTCCACGCCGCCGGCGAGGAGGCCTTTCTCGACCACTTCCGGCCGTCCCGGATGGATCTCGACGAGTGGCTCGCGTACCGTTTCGCCCGGGACGACTTCGATCCCGGCCTGTGGTTCGTCGCCTGGGACGGCGATGACGTCGCCGGCGCCGTCCTCGCCGTCGTGACCCCGGCCGGGGGCTACGTGGACGAGCTCTTCGTACGCCGACCGTGGCGCGGCCGGGGCCTCGGGCGAGCGCTCCTCCTGTACGAGTGCGCCGAGCTGCGGCGCCGCGGCCTGCCGCGGGCGTATCTCGGCGTCGACGAAGCCAACCCGACCGGGGCGCGGCATCTCTACGAGACCGCGGGCTTCGCGGCGTCGCGCGGCGCCACCTACTTCTTCGAGAAGCGGCTGGCCTCTGGCTAGGGATGCTCGCGGCGCGTCCCGAGCCGGCGCAATCGAGGAAGGCCGACTTCGCCGCACCGCAACCGAGCCTCCCTGCCGTACTCCACAGCGCCTGACGCCCTGCGAGCGGCGTTCCCGACCAGATGCCCGCGCCGCGACGACGCAACCCCGTCCTGGACCCGTCCGGGACAGCGCCTTGACTGCCTGCCCCCTCGAAGCGTCTAATGAGCGACGCACAATCGTGCGGAACTGCCGGAGGGAGCGCAGATGAGGCAGACGTTCGTGGCGGAAAGCGTACGCCGTCACGCCGCAGGCGGGCTGCGCCGCGCGCGACTGGTCGCCGCCTATACGCTTTTCTCCCGCGCCCACACCGGCCGCTACTTCGGCGGCCTGTGGTTCAAGGTCTTCAGCGAACGCGGGCCCTGCTGACCTCGAGTCGCAGGCCGGGCCGCCGGGGAGCGCGCAGATGCGCCCGGCCGGCGGCGAACCTCCGTTCAACCGCCGGAAGACCATCGCGAAAGGGATCACCGTGAACCGAGCCACGCTCACCATCTGGGACGACGACGCCTGCCGCCGCATCCACCAGGCCTCGCTGACGCTGCTCGCGCGCACCGGCATCGAGATGAAGGACGAACGCGCCCGCGAGCTCTGTGCGGCGGCCGGCGCCGGCGTCGAGGGGCGTCGCGTGCGTATCCCCGCGACGCTCGTCGACGCCGCACTCGCGAGCGCACCGCGCTCCTGGACGCTGCGTCCGCGAGGCGGTGATACGGCGCCGCTGGAGCTCCGCGACGGCGCCGGCTACGTGGGCAGCGGGCCGGACTCCCTCTACGTCTCCGATCCTGTGACGGGCGAGCGCCGGCGGGCGCTGCTCGCCGACGTCGAGACCGCCGCACGCGTCGCCGAGGTCCTGCCCAACATCGACTTCGTCATGAGCATGGCCCTGCCGGGCGACGTCGCCAACGAGGTCGTCGACGTCGCCCAGTTCGCCGCAATGCTACGCGGCACGCGCAAGCCCATCGTCGTCTCGAGCCCGTTCGGCGGCGAGACGCTGTACACCATGCACGAGATGGCGGCGGCCTGCGGCGAGGCGGCGAGCTTCGCCTGCCTGACCATGAGCTCGCCCCCGCTCATGCTCGACGACGTCGCCTGCAGCAAGACGCTCGCCTGCGCCGATCTCGACGTCCCGCTGGTGCTGGCGCCGTCCGTGTCCGCCGGTGCACAGGGTCCGGCGTCGATCACGGCCTGCGTGACGGTCGCCAACGCCGAAGTGCTCGCCAGCCTCGTCCTCCACCAGCTCGGCAAGCCCGGCGCGCCGTTCGTCATGGGCGTCGGCACCGGCGTCATGAACATGCAGACCGCCGTCGAGGTCTACAACGGGCCGGGCGTCTTCGTCGGCAACCAGGCGCAGCTCGACGTGATCCGCTGGTACGGGCTGCCGAGCTGGCACTACTCGGGCCATTCGGACAGCAAAGCCCTGGACGAGCAGTGGGCGCTCGAGCTCGGGATCGCCACGATCCTGGGCGCGCTCTCGCGGGCCACTCTGCTCCACGACGTCGGCTACCTCGAGAGCGGCCTGCAGAGCGCCCTCGAGGGCCTCGTGCTCGGCGACGAGGTCGCCGGCTACGCGCGCGCCGTGCTCGAGGACCTTCCCGTCGACGACGAGGCCATCGCGCTGGCGGAGATCGAGGCCGTCGGACCCGGCGGCAACCACCTCGGGACCAAGATGACGCGACGCAACCACAGGCGCCACTGGCGGCCGTCGCTGATCGACCAGAACAGCTACGAACGATGGGCCGCGAGCGACGATCGTACCCTGCTCGAGCGAGTACGTGCGCGGCTCGCCGGGATCCTGGCCGCACAGCCTGCGTTCACGCTCGATCCTGCTGTCGCGGAAGCGGTCGCGCGGCTCGCGACGACCGCTCACAGGTCGTGACCGGATCGTGATCGGGCCGCTCCCGGCGGCCTGAGGAGCATTGGGCGGCGGCGGGCGGTCGGGTGGACCGTACGCCCCCGCCGGCCATCGCGTCTGTTACGCTTCCTCTTGAGGTCTCCCCTGCCGAGGCCTCGGGGCACGGCGCCCGGCGCGCGAACGTCGCCCCAGGTCTGCGACGCGCGAGACCGGGAACACCGGCGTCGGGCCCGTGGCAGGGGCCGATCTGGGGAACGCATGTGGCGGGGGTCCACCGGGAGGCGAAGAGCCGCGAGGTCGAGACTTGTGGTCATCGGCGTGTTCGCTGCAGCGGTAGCGGCATGCGGCATCATCGCGCACCGCGCGGGAGTGCTCCCCGGCTCCACGCAGGCCTCGGCAGACTCCGCCAGGGTCGCGAGCCCCGTGTTCCGCGTCACTTCCCTCGCCTGGCCACAAGAGGCGCTCGGTCTGGCAGCCGCCGGGACCCAAGTGCTGTGGGAGCAGCGCCACCGCAGCGCGGCGATCGCCGGCCTATGGTCCTACGACGTGCGCACGCAGCTGTCGGAGCGCCTGCTCGGCCACCGTGCGACGGGCACGGTCGCCGGCTCCCCCAGCGCCTCCGGCGCCATCATCGTCTGGCGGGCCTGGCCGACTCGCCGGGGCGTCGGGTCGCCGAGCATCCGGGGCTACGACAGAACGAACTCCCGTCGCTGGACCATCGCCGAACGGGGGAGCGATCCGACGATCGCCGGCGACACCCTGATCTGGGTAGAACGCCGAGGGGCTGGTCCGGCGAATGACGCTATCCGCGGCGTCGACAAGGTCACCGATGAGGAGTACAGCATCCCCGCCGACGGGCGCGTGCGGGACCTTGCGGCACGGGGCTCGTGGGTGGCGTGGATCTCCCGCCGCGGCGAGGATTCCGCGGTCTGGGCCGGCTCGTACCGCCGCGCCAACAGCCGTCAGCTCGCCGCCGGCGGCAGCGCCGTCGCCATCAACCGTGACCGCGTGGTGTGGGCGACCGACGTCGGCCGTCGCTCCACCGCCATCGTGTCGTGGGATCGACGCTCGAGCAACGCAGAGGTGCTGTGCCGCCTCGCCGGGGCGGCATCCTCGCTCGCGATCAGCCGCCGCTTCGCCGTCTGGGTGACGACCCGAGAAGCGACCGGACCGCAGGTGTGGGCCTACGACTTCAAGCGCGACCGGGCCTTCCCGGTGAGCGCAAGCGCCGGCGAGCAGGCGAGCCCGGTCATCGTCGCCGACACCGTCTTCTGGGCCGACCGCCGCAGCGGCGACTGGGAGCTGTACGCCCGGACACTCGAGCCGTGATCCGCACGCTCGCGCTCGCGTCTCAGACGGCCGGCGCGCCCAAGACAAGCGCACCCCTCGTGTAGACTCGTGCGGGGCGCTCCGCCCCGCACGCGACCCGGAGGGACCATGCCCGTCATCAAGGCCGAGCACCTCAGCAAGCGCTTCGGCAAGAAGGTCCTCGCCGTCGACGATGTCAGCTTCTCTATCGAGCCGGGCACCATCACCGGCGTCCTCGGCCCCAACGGTGCCGGCAAGACGACGACGCTGCGGATGATCCTCGACCTCGTGCGCCCGTCGTCCGGATCCGTGAGCATCCTCGGCAGCCGCTACCGTGATCTGCGCGCGCCCGCCGCCAGGATCGGCGCGCTCCTCGACGCCTCCGGGTTCCATCCCGGCCGCTCCGGCCGCAACGCACTGCGGGTCATCGCCCTCGGCGCCGGCGTGAGCGATGCGCGCGTGGACGAGACGCTGGAGCTCGTGGAGCTCACCCCCGCCGCGCGGCGAGCCGTCAAGGGCTACTCCTCCGGCATGAAGCAGCGCCTCGCCCTCGCGGCGGCCCTGCTCGGCGACCCCGAGGTACTCATCCTCGACGAGCCCGCCAACGGCCTCGACCCCGAGGGCATGCTCTGGCTGCGAAGGTTCTTGCGCGCACAGGCGGCCGAGGGGCGTACCGTCGTCGTCTCGAGCCACGTGCTCGCCGAGGTGGAGCAGACGGTGAAGGACGTCCTGATCATGAGCAAGGGCAGGCTGCTCGCGCAGGGACCGATCGACGGGCTCACGGCCTCGGCCCAGCCGGTGGTCCGGGTGCGCTCGCCGCAGGCGCAGAAGCTGGAGGCCGCGCTCCTCTCCGCCGGCGCGGCCGTCAACCGCCTCGACGACGCCCTCGCGGTGCGCGGACCGTCCGCAGCCGAGGTCGGTGAGGTGGCTCACGCCCAAGGCTTCGCGATCCACGAGTTGCTGACCGAGCAGGCTAGCCTCGAGGATCTCTTCCTGCAGATCGCCGGCACCAGGAGGGACCAGTGACCGCCCTCATGCGCGCCGAGTTCCTCAAGCTCAGCAGCACGCGCACAGCTCTCGGCCTGTTCATCGCGGCCGTCGTCCTCAGCCTACTGCCCGCGGTGCTCATCATGAGTCTCGTACCCCGGGACGCGCTGTCCGACGGCGGAACGGCGATCGCCGCCACCGGCCTCGCGCTGGTACCCATCCTCGCCGTGGTCTTCGGGATCCTCGGCATGACCAACGAGTACCGCCACGGTACGATCACCTACACGTACCTCGCCACCCCCCGGCGCAGCATCGTGATGATCGTCAAGCTCGTCTGCTACAGCGTCGTGGGCGTCGTCGTCATGGCGGCCACCGGGCTAGTCGTCGTCCTCGCGATAGATCTGATAGCGGCACTTCGCGACATCGCGCTTCCATGGCTCACGACGTCCAACATCTCCGACCTCGAGACGCTCCGCGACCTGGCCTTGGTCTTGCTGACGACCGGCATGATGACCGCCTTCGGCGTCAGTCTCGGCGCCCTCTTCCGCGCCCAGATCCCGACGGTCGCCGGAGTCGTGGTCTGGGCTCTGGCGGTGGAGAGCATCATCGCCGTCATCAAGCCACGCGTGGGAATCTACCTGCCATTCGCGGCGTTCCAGCAGCTCACGTTCGGTGGCTCCCTGGGCGCCGAGGAGAGCAGCGGGCTACCCACGTTGACTCAGCCTGAGGCGTTCCTGGTCGCCATCGCGTATATCGCCGTCTTCAGCGTCGCGGCCGTCTTCATCTCGCTCCGCCGCGACGTGACCTGAGGCTGCTGGTGGCCGCCGACCCGAAGGCCAGTCCTGGCGACACATCCGGCGCCCCTGACGGACCGGGCCGCTCGCACGCCAGCCCCGTCTTCTCCGTGCACGGACCGCTCCGCGGATACGGCGCCGCGGCAGAAGGCATCCTCCGCGCTCTGCCCGGCTGGTTCGGGATCGAGTCGTCGATCGTGGAGTACGCCGCCGCAGTCGAGAAGCTGCCGACCTTCGTCGCCTTGCCCGGCGGAGAGGACGATGCGGGCGGGGCGGCTCGTGACGTCATCGGCTTCCTCACCGTCAAGCCGACGAGCGCGGATGCCTTGGAGTTGCACGTCATGGGTGTCCTTGCAGAGTGGCACCGGCGCGGGGTCGGCCGCGCGCTCGAGGAGCGCGCCGCAGCGTACGCCCGCGCCGAGGGTTTCGCCCTCCTGCACGTCAAGACGCTCGCCGCGAGCGACCCTGACCCCGGGTACGCGGCGACGCGCGCGTTCTACCTCGCGCTGGGCTTTCGCCCACTCGAGGTCCTGCCGGCCGTCTGGGGTCCGGAGAACCCCTGCCTGCTGCTGGTCAAGCCGCTCTGACACCCCGCGCGCCGCGACTCAGGCGAACACGGCCCAGAGCGGGTGCGCGCACCCACGCCGCTCCGCCCACACGTGCCGTCACCCGCGGATGCCTGTGGTTTCGCTGTATTTTGCAGCGAAACGACAGGAGGCCGCGGGACATCCTGGCGGCTCACCGATGGCGCTTGCCGCTGACGCAGCACGAGGACCGACCTGCCTGTCGCTGATCCGGTCCGTCTGAGACGAAGAAGGGGGCGGGCGCCGCAGGCGCCCGCCCCCTTCACGCAAGCCCGGCTCAGGCGCCGGCGACCAGCGGCGACGGGATGTTGAAGACGCGTGTCGTGAGCTCCTTGTCCAGCTGATAGAGGCCGGCCGGGTGCTCGCCCGCCATGCGGAACTTCTGCACCATGTCGCCGGCAGTCTCCTCCTCCTCGACCTGCTCGGCGATGAACCACTGCAGGAAGTTGTAGCTGGCGTGGTCTTTGATCTCGAGGGCGAGGGAAGCGAGCTCGTGGATGCGCCCCGTCACCTTCTCCTCGTGGGCGAGCGCCTCCTCGAACATGGAGAGGCCGTCGGGCCACTCCGTGCGCGGCTTCTCGATCGCCTCGAGCACGACGCGCCCCCCGCGCGTGAGGACGTAGTTGAACATGATCTGCGCGTGGGCCAGTTCCTCCTGGTACTGCACCGTCATCCAGCTCTGGCCGCCAGGCATGCCGCTCTCGGCGAACTGGCTCGCCATCGACAGGTACAGGTAGCCCGAGTAGAGCTCCCAGTTGATCTGCTCGTTGATCGCGTCCTGCATCCTCTTGTCGAGCATGGCAATCCTCCATCGCTGTTAACCGATCGCGGCGGGTGCGCCGCGCGTCATCACCTATCTACCCAATCGCGCGGGAGTGCGTTCACGGACGTCGAAGGGAACACTCAGGACAACCCGATCGGAGTCCCCATGAGCAGAGCGTTCGTCAAGGAGCCTGATGAGGGCGCGCCCGTCGAGGGCCTGCCCGAGCGGCAGATCAGCGACCACCCCAACTACGTGACGCCTACCGGCCTCAAGCAGCTCAAGGACAAGGTCGGCGATCTCGAGACGCGGCGACTCGAGCTGCTCGACGGTGAGGACGACCTCGCTCGGGAGCAGCTCGTCTATGTGGATCGCGACCTGCGCTACTACACGGCGCGGCTCGAGAGCGCCATCCCCGTGGCCATGAGCCGGCAGCCGCGCCGCAAGGTGGCGTTCGGCGCCGCCGTGACCGTGAGCCAGAACGGCGGCGATCGCCGTACGTTCACCATCGTCGGAGAGGACGAGGCCGACCTGAAGGAGGGCAAGATCAGCTACGTGTCGCCGCTCGCCGAGGCCCTGGTCGAAGCCCGCGTGGGCAGCAGCGTGCTCTGGAGACGGCCGGCCGGCAACCTGCAGCTCACCGTCGAGGCGATCGAGTACCCGGAGGAGTGAGCGGCGCGCCTGCGGCCGCCGCCCTACTCGAGCACGAGCGCAAGATACCCCGGCGTCGGCTCCTGCCCGAGCAGGAGCCCCGTGACGCCCTTCTGTGTGTCCCACCCGTAGGAGCGCGTGGGGTTCTCGTCGCTCATCACGGCGAGCGCCCACTTCTGTTTTCCCCTCTCCAGCCAGGCGGCCTGGACCATGAGCTTGTTGTCCACGCCCAGCCATCCGCCCTTGAAGTACGTCTTCCAGCCCTCGGGGCCGGCAGCCGCGGGGATGCCCCAGCGCTGGATGGGGACGACGCCGGAGAGAAGTCGCCGCGCGAGACCGCGCCCCTCGACCGGCACGAGCGACTCGAGCTCGTAGAAGAAGCGGGCCTGGTCGGCAGCCGACACGCGCGTATCGACCCAGTCCGAGCCCTGTTCGTAGTCCCGCATGCGAGCGGCCCTGGCGACGGCGCGCATGCCCTTGCTGCCGACGCGCCCGAAGATCGCGTACGCGGCGCCGTTGTCCGACTCCTCGATCATCTTCGTGAGCGCGGCCTCGGTGGAGGCGTCCGGCGTCGGATCGTCGCGCAGGGAGGCGACCAGGAGGATCGCCTTGGCCAGACTGGCGGCCTGGAAGGTGCGGTGCTCGTGGAAGCCGCCGGCATCCTGGCCGTTGGTGTCGACGACGGCGAAGGCGCACGTCGCCGTCGCGCCCGTCCAGCCAGCGCGCCGCCGCGGTGGTCGCCTTCGCGCCCGGGAAGCCGGGGGGCAGCGGCGCAAGGACACGCAGCCCGGCCGCGGCTTGGCCGTCAGACGAGGGCGCCGGCGACGGCGCGGCCTCACCCTCACCGAGCCGCAGCGCGTACGTGTACCGGCCAGCCGGCAGATCGATGGGAACGGCGGCCTGCAGCTTGCGGCCGGCCGGCGCGTCGCCGGTGAGCCGGCGCGCCTTGACCTGCGCCCCGGCCGCGTCCGTCACGACCAGCGTCACCGCGGCGGTCGTCCCCGCGTCGGCGACGATGCGGTAGCGGATGGTCACCTCGTCGCCGCGATGCACCTCGAGGTCGGCGAGACCGGTGACGCGCGCCGAGGTGACGGTCGGCGACGGCGGGGCCGCCACGGCGGACGACGGCTCCACCGTGCCGGCGCCCGGCTCGTCGCCGCGCAGCAGCGCGACGGTAGTGACGACGACGGCAGCCAGCACGGCCACCGCGCCGAGCGCACCGAGGACGGCGACGCGCGCGCGGCGACGACGGCGGCGCTTTCGCGACTCGTAGATGGTCGGTCTCTCGCCCACGCGACCATCCTATCCGGTGATCCGCCGGCCGGTCTTCACCCCCGCCGCCTGCCACCCGGACGCGCCGGGACAGCCCTGCGAGCGGCCGAGCAGCGCGGCCCGCGCTCGAGGGCAGAGGAGTGACGCTGTAGCGCGGCGCCTGGGCAGATCCGCGGGCGACCGGCCGACCGACCTGGAGTCATGCGCCCCCCGGCCTCACTCGTGCCGGATGGCGTCCTTCACGCGATGTTCGAGCTCCCTGTAGCGGTCGGGGTCGATCCCGGCGAGGACCTCGGGATGCCGGTCGCGCAGATGGTCGAAGTACTTCTCCTCGACCTTGCGCACCTTGCGGTCCTCGGCGACGAAGGCGCAGCCCGGCATGCCCATGTCGGCGCACGAAACGCCCAGCATGACGTGCCCCTCGAGCTCATGCGGCGGGGCCCCTGGCTCGAGGCTGTGCATGCCGCTCTTGATGCGCGTCTCGAGTTCCTGGTGCTGAGCATCGGTGAGCCCCGTGATGAGGTGAGGGTGCTCGTCACGCAGGTGTTCGAGCATGGTGTCCTCGACCTTGTGGACCTTCTCACCCTCGGCGACGAAGTCGCAGCCCTCGATGCCGATGTCCTTGCAGCCTACGCGCAGCATGGCGTCCTCCTCCCCTCGGCGAGCCCCCCAGCGGGAGCCCTACTTGCGTTGTTCCCGCGCACGGCAGCGCATTGACGCGGAGGCGTTCTCGGCGGAGCGGACGGGAAGTCGGCTGAGCAAGGCCGGTACGTGCCAAGCCCACACGACGTTCGCCGCTCGACCACCCGCTTCCATGTCGGTCAGGTCCGCCTCGATGCTCGCCAGTGCGACGCGAAGATCCTCCAGCCGCGCCCTGTAGCCCTCCAGAAGCTCGATGGCGTCGGTAGTCTGCTCGGCGGCACCATCCACGGCGCTTCTACCTGCGCCAGCTATGCCGTCCATGAGGTGGTCCTGGGCGAACTCGAGAGCCTTGGTCGATCCTGGGGGCGACACTTGCGCCTCCATCAGTCTGCAGCTCGGCCAGAAGGAGTTCGAGATCGCTCGGCAACTGGGTCCCCCCACTCGTGGCGTGACCGCACGGTACGTATCGGGTCACAGGGTGTACGCTTGCCTCATGCCCAACCTCGTCCCGTGGGCGGCCGTCCTCGCGGCCGCCGTCGGTGTCGTCGCCGTGATCGTCGTCGCGGTCATGGACCGGCGCCGCAAGTAGCGAACGACTCGCGCCGCCGCCGCGCCCGGCGCGTTGCCGGCAACGGCGTCGCCCGCCCGTGGCCTCCGTCGTCCACCTCGTGTAGAGTCCCTACGACAGATTTCGCAGCAGCGGAGGAGGGGCCGTGCGATTCCGTCTCGCCATCCTGGCGTGCCTGTTCACGTTCGTCCTGCTTGCGCTTCCCACGAGCGCGCTCGCCTGGAGCAACGGCCCCAACGGCGCCAACGGCTTCGGCACCCACGACTGGGTGCTCAAGGAGGCCGACCGCCTCGCCGCCAAGAAGCACGCCGGCTGGGTGCGGCTCTCCGTCGCCCTGCCCCGGACCGACGACCCCGACACCGTCTTCCACGACACCTACTACCACGTCTACGACGTGTGGGGCAGCAAGTACGGCAACGCGCCCAAGAAGGTCGCCCTCTACTACGGCAAGGCGCTCCGGGCGCGCAAGGCCGGCAAGTGGAAGCTGGCCAGCAGGTACGTCGGCCTCATGGCGCACTACTACGCCGACATCTGCAACCCGATGCACACCGACCAGAGCGACGCCGAGCGCGCGATCCACTCCGCCTACGAGTCGGCCGCGCAGGACTACACCGACGCGCCCGGCGAGAACCGCGCCTGGGTGCGCTTCAACGGCTACACGGCGACCAGGAACGTCAGCGCCTACGCCAAGAACGCCGCGCGCGCCAGCCACAAGCAGTACACCACCCTCGTGAGCCGCTACTCGACCGACGGCATGAGCCCCGCCGTGGTCGCGAGCACCGCCAGGAGCATGAACCGCGCCGCCAACGGGCTCGCCGACCTGATCATCTCGATCAAGCGCAAGGTCAGCGGCGGCGCCACGGTGAGCAGCGGCGGGGGCGGCTCCGGCACCACGGTCTACGTCACGAGGACCGGCGAGAAGTACCACCGCGGCTCGTGCCGCTACCTCGCGCAGAGCAGGATCGCCATCGCGCTCTCGACCGCGAAGGCCCGCGGGTACACGCCGTGCAGCGTGTGCCGGCCGCCGAGGTGACGGCTGGCGGTCAGCCGCGCAGGTCGGCCGAGGCGCTCGCCAGCTACGAACGCCGCTCCGGTCTGCCGCTGTTCATCGTCTCTTTGCTCTACCTCGTGGTCGTCCTCGCGGAGATGCTGCCCGGCATCGAGGTGAGTCCGGCGCTGCTGGCCGTTGACGGCGCCTTCTGGCTGGTCTTCGTCGTCGACTACGTGTGGCGGGTCTTCTTCCTCGCGCCGAATCGTCGCGCCTATGCGCGCACCGGCCTCTGCCTGCTCGACCTGGTCGTGATCGCCTCCTTCCCGGCGCTCCTCGTCCTCGGCAGCGCGGCCTTCGGCCTGGCGCGCTTCGCGCGCGTCGGCGCGCAGATCATCAGGTTCATCAGGGTGGGTGCCCAGGCCGGCCGCACCGTCGGCGAGGCGCGCCGGGTGTTCACGCGGCGCAACCTGCGCTGGGTGGTCCCCATCGCTCTGCTGATCGTCGTCTTCGCCGCCATGTTCGCCTGGCGCTTCGAAGAGGTCCACGCCGGCACCCAGGTGAACAGCCTCGGGGACGCGCTGTGGTGGGCGGTGGCGACGGTGACCACGGTCGGCTATGGCGACGTGGTGCCGAAGACGCCTGAGGGCCGCATCGCCGGGGTCGTCCTCATGCTCGTCGGCATCACCGTCTTCGGCTGGCTCACGGCCGCACTGGCATCCGTCTTCGTGGAGAACGATGACGCCCCGGTCGACGCCGAGATACACCGCAAGCTCGATGAGATGTCGCAGCGCCTTGCGGCGCTCGAGGCACACTTGATGGGTGGCGGAGAGAACACTGGGGAGGCGGCGGGGGACACCGAGTGGGCACGGGGCATCGTCACCCACGCAGACCCATCGTCACCCTTGCAGGTTGACCGGAGCGGCCTCTAGGCTGCTCTCAGCGGTCGGGCAAAGCTGGGCGACCTAGGCCCGACAAGACTGCACGTTCGCAGCTTGGCTCCACGGGCTCCCGTCAGCATCCCCTTCCAGCCGCAAATAGCCCTGCGTATGAGACGTTCCGACCTCGACGACCCCGACCGCCCGTACCCACCCGCAGGGAGACGGGCACCAACCGGCACCAAGTCTCTCCGCCGGTAGACTCATGATCACGGACAGATGAGACACTCAAGGGGATGAAACCCCTGCAACATGCACTGGCGGAGCGACATGGGAGTCGAACCCACCCAGGACGAGATCATCGCCCCGCAGACGGTTTTGAAGACCGCGGTGGTCACCGGACCACGAGCCGCTCCGCTCTGCTGCATCTTGTCACGCCAGGAGCGTGTGGTCACCCGCAGTCGGCCGTTCGTGCCCGAAGTGCAAGAGGCCCCGCAAGAGCGTACGGCCGGCCGCCTCGAAAGAGGCGGCCGGCCGTACGCCGTTTCGCTCTTGTACGCGCGTGTTACTTCGCCAGGTCGAGCAGTCCCTGCCGGTCCTTGGCGAGCTTGTACTCGGATTCGATCTCGAGCAGACCGCCGGGGAACTCGTAGGCGGGCATGAGGGCCACGTAGTCGTCGGCGTTGAACGCCTCCGGGTTGTGGACGCCCGACTTCGGATCGCCGGGCTTGCTGCCGAGACTGCCGATCGCGAGAAGCTCGAGGGCGATCACCGGAGTGAAGGCGGTCTGGGCGACGACGACCTGCGTGCCGTACTTCTCGACGCACTCCTGGTTGTCGGCGACCTGGTACAGGTAGACCCTACGCTCCATGCCGTCCTTCTTGCCGGTCACGTAGGTACCCGCCGCGGTCTGACCGACGTACTTCTTGCCGATCTCGTTCGGGTCGGGGGCGGCGGCGGCGACCACGTCGCGCGGGGCGACCATGACATCGCCGACCTTGATCTTGTCCTTCTTGTCGATGTTCACCGAGCGAAAGACCTCCATCGCCTGCATGAACTCGTCGCCCAGCGCGTACTTGAACGTCGCCTTCTTGACGCCCTTGAGGCGGTCGGCGTTGTGCGCGATCTGGATGACCTCTTCGTGTTCGACGTGCCCGACCTCGACCTCACCGATGCCCTCGGGCAGCCAGAACTTCTCGAGCTCGGCGAACGGCTCGATCGTGTGGACCTCACCGTTCTCGAACACGATCGCCGGGTTGTTGCACTCCTCGATCGTCGTCCACACGCTGAAGCCGAAGCTGATGCCCTTCGCGCCAGGGATCTCGAGGTTGCTGCCGTCGCGGATGCCGATCTCGTCGATCTCGTCGAAGAGGTGATCGGCCGCGTAGCGAGCGAAGAAGTCGGCCATGCCGGGCTCGACGCCGAAGCCGGCGAGTGCGTGCTTCCCGATCTTCTCGAACTCGGGGCTGAGCGCGTACTCGTCGTCGCCGAGCTTCTTGCCGCACTTGTGCATCGGGTCCGTCGGATGCGGCTCGCTGAGCGTCATGGCGGTGTCGAGGTAGTGCACCCTCGCCTTGAGCGCCGCCTGGAGCAGCGGCGGGTTGAAGTTCGGCGCGCAGAGGTTCATGAGGATGTCGACACCGTGCCGTTCAGCCAGCGCGGCCACAGCGTCGACGTCGCTCGCGTCGACCTGCTCGGCGACGAAGCGCGGGTCGCCGAGCGTGGCGACGCAATCGCGCGCGCGCTCACCGTCGTAGTCCGCCATCACCATCTTCTCGAGCCACTCACCTTTGGGGTCGCGACGCTTGGCGATCGCGGCGATCGACTGACCAACACCACCGGTGCCGACGACGAGAGCCTTCATGCTGATCCATCTCCTTGACGGGGCTTGTGCGTGCGCGCCACTGCGAGCGCGCCCCCATAGGTGGGCCGAGGCTGAGCTTGAGCCGGTCCGTCCATGGGCGTTGCGTGAAGCAGATTGTATAATCTTTCGCCGCTCCTGGCCACGTCAAGTTAGCAAGCAGCGAGGTTTTGTTGCGGACGGACGCCGGCTCGGTCGCGGTTGCGGTCGCGGGTCGGCGACACGCTGCCGGAGCTTCGGTCAGGCGCCGACCTTGTACATCGTGCGCTCGCCGAGTGCGGTGATCACCTTGGCGTACCCCCCCAGCTGCTCGTCGAGCGCCGGATCGCCGGTGTCGACGAGCAGCGGACGGCCCTCGAGGCTGAGCAGCTTGGTCTGCGTGGCGATGACGATGATGTGGTCAGTGCCGGCGCGCCGGATGACGGCCGGGCTGATCTGCTGGTTGCCTCGCCCGAAGATGTGCCCCTGCCCGCCGATGACGGTGACGACGATGAACGCCTCGGGCGAAGCGTCGACGAGCGCGAGGAGGTCGCCCTCGGTGAGGTCCGAGCCGGCGAGCTCGCGGTCGCGGACGGCGTCGACCCCGAGCAGCGTCTTGGGCAGCCCGAGCCGCTCCATGACCGTGCGCGTGGTGGTCCCCGGACCGAGGACGTACAGCGCCCCGGGGACCATGCCGGCGATCACCTCGGTGGCGATGTCGTTCAGGGCGCGCTCCTCACCGGCGACCCCGCCGGCCTTGGCGCTCTGCGTGAGGCCGCGCGCGTACGGCACGGTCATGAAGCCGTACAGGTGCGCGGAGACGCGGTTCTCGCGGAACGCCTCCTCGTCGATGTCCATGACCTCGCCCTCGCGCAGACGCACACCGGCGGGACGCTCGTGGAGGTACAGTGCGGCCACGTCGCCGGCGGCCGCCGGCGTCGTCGCGTACACGGCGGAATGGATCTTGACGCCGGCCGGTACGCCGATCACGGGCACGCGGTCGCCGACGGCGTTGCAGATGTTGCGCGCCGTGCCGTCGCCGCCGGCGAAGAGGATGAGGTCGACGCCGGCGGAGAGCAGGTCGCGGGCGGCCTGCTCGGTGTCGGCCGGCGTCGTCAGGACGAAGTCGTCGCAGGCGATCGCGGCCGGCTCGCCGCCGACCCGCTCGAGCTCGCAGAGCACGTACGAGCGGCGGTCGTCGAGAGAGCCGAGCACGCGCGGCTCGTACCCGGCGGCGCGCGCCTCGTCCTCGCCCATCTCCCCCGGCCACGTGAGGACCTCGACGTGGTCGCGCGCGCGGGCGAAGCGCTCGAGCGCCTGCCGCGCGCGCCGCGGCGCATCACGCACGGCACCGCGCTCGAGCGCGGTGCGCAGTACGTCGGCGCCGTCACTGCCTTTGAGGCCGACGCGGCCGCCCACACCGGCCACGGGATTGACGATCAGCCCGAGCTTCTTCATCCCGTCACGGCCGCAGCGGCCGGGTCAGCGCCGCTTCTTGCCGCCACGCCGCTGGCGGGCCTTGGCGGGAGAGGAAGCAGGGCCTGAGGTCCCGCCTTGGGCGCCGCGCCCCGCGTTTCGGCCGGAAGCGCGGCGCGAGCCGGCAAGCGGGACCGGGGAGCGCCTCGAGATGAAGAGGTACGTGAACAGCGCCGGCGAGAGAAGGAGACCGACGAGGGCGTTGCCGCCCAGGATGCTGGCGGCGAGCGCGGCGAGCACCGCCACGAAGACGAGCGAGCGGAACATCTTGACGCTGTGCACCGTCATGCGCCGGCCGCGCACCCAGAGGTCCACCGCATCGGCGAGCATACCGAACGCGGCGACGGCCGCGCAGGCGGTCGAGAACGCCGCCGCGGCTGCCTGCGGGCTGCCGAGACCGGCGACGAGTCGTGTGATGAACAGTGCCGAGAGAATGGTCGCCGTGGCGAAGAAGACGGTGAGCCCGACCGCCTGGGCCGCGCGGAGGCTGGGTCTCGCAGGTTGCTGGGGCACGCCGCCCGCCTTTCGTCGTCGCCGAGGCCGGCCGCGAGACGCGGCCGGCCTCGCGCCATGATACCCGACCGGACTCGCCGGCGGGGTCCGGCGCTGGCCGAGCATTCGTGGGGCGGACCGGCGTCGTCACGACGCCGGTCCGCCCCACCTGCTGCCCGCAGGGCAGGGTCAGCTCAAACGCTCACACCTCGCCCTTGAACTTCTTCTTGTACTTGCGCCACGTGAACGCCCACTGGTCCGGGTCTTCCATGGCCTCCGTGCGCCGCATCTGGTCGATCGGCTGGGCGTGCGGCGCGTCGAGCACGAACTGCGCATCGGCATAGGCCTCGTCGCTGCCCTTCTTGATGACCGCCGCCCACTCGTCGAGGTCGTCCTTGCTGTAGGTCTCGCATGGCTCCGGCGTGAACGGCTCCGGGACCACCCACGGGTGGTGGCTCATCCAGTAGCTCTGGATACCGAAGTCGACCATGCGGTCGCGCAGCGCCTCGGTACCGACGCCCGTGTCCTCCTTGAGCCGCTCCAGACTGTAGCGCACCTGGTCCAGCCGGCGGTGGCCCTCGGCGTACGGCCGGCTCACGCCCTTGACGGCCATGAGCAGGTTGTCGAGGTAGTTGTTGTTGAGCACGGAGATCTCGGCGACCTCCTTGAGGCCCTCGGGACCCATGTTGCGGATCCAGGCGTAGGCGCGGATGACCGCCATCCAGTTGCCGAGGAACCCACGCACGCGGCCGATGCTCTCCGGCCGGTCGTAGTCGAGGTGGTAGCGGTCGCCGTCCTTCACCACGACCGGCACGGGCAGGTACGGAGCGAGCTCGTCCGTGCACATGTAGGCGCCGCTCGCCGGACCCTCGCAGCCGTGCGGGCTGGAGAAGGTCTTGTGCAGGTTGAAGTGGCAGGCGTCGAAGCCGGCGTCGCGCGCCCGCGCGAAGCCGAGGATGCCGTTGGCGTTGGCCTGGTCGGTGAACGCCAGAGCGCCGGCGTCGTGCAGGATCTCCACGTACTTGTCGATCTGCGGGTTGTAGATGCCGGTGTCCTCGGGGTTGGTGATCATGCAGCCCACGGTCTTCTCGCTGACGGCGGCGCGGAACGCCTCGAGGTCCGGGTAGCCGTTCTCGTCGGGCATCACGGTGATGACCTTGAAGCCGGCGACCATAGGCGTGGCCGCGTCGCACGGGTGCGAGAAGATCGTCGTGATCATCTCGGTGCGCTGGTCGAGCTCGCCCTTGGCTTCGAAGTAGCGGCGCATGACGCAGGCGTTGGTGTACACCGCGTGCGAGCCGCCGCCGGGCTGCAGCGTGAAGGCGTCCATGCCGCTGATCGACTTCAGGTACTGCCCGGTCTCGTAGACGATCTCGAGGAGTCCCTGCATCGTGTCCTCGTCCTGCCACGGGTGCACGTCGGCGGCCTTGTGCCCACGGATGAGCTCCTCGTGCATCTTCGGGCTGTACTTCATCGTGCACGTGCCCTCGCTGATGTCGCTGCCGAAGTCCATACCCAGCGTCATCTGCGCGTACCGCAGGTAGTGGCGCATGACCTGGTACTGGGCCATCTCCGGCAGTTCGGGAGCGGCGGCGCGGGCCATCCCCTCGGGGATGTAGTCCGCCGCCGCACCCACCTCGGCGGTGACGCCCTCTTCGGCGAGCGGCACGAAGATGCCGCGCTCGCCGGGCGTCCCCTGCTCCATGATGAACGGCTCGTCCCAGCGCGGGGCGCGGTAGTCGCGCAGCACGCCGCCGTCACGGCGCAGCCTGGCGAGGCGGGCGACCTTCTCCTTGGGAGTCTCGTGGCCACTCATGCCGTCACCTCCTTGACGGCCGAGACTAGCCTGTCGATGTCGGCCTGGTCGTAGTACTCGGTGACGCAGTAGAGCGCGCTCTGGCCAAGCTCGGGGAACTCGGCCGAGACGTCCTTGCCGCCGAAGATCTCGTGCCCGAGCAGGGCCTTGTTGATCTCGCCCACGCCCTTGCCCGTGCCGTCGAAGTTCACGATGAACTCCTTGAAGAAGCTCGGCGAGAGCTTGATCTCGACGCCCGGAAGCTCGCCGAGCCTCTTGGCCGCGTAGTGCGAGCGCGCGATGCAGGTCTCGCCGACCTCCCTGAAGCCCTGCGGGCCCATGAGCGCCATATACACGGCGGCGGCGATGGTCCACAGCCCCGACGCCGTACCCACCCAGTCCTTGCCCTGATCGCGGGAGCCGTAGCTGGTGCGCTCGGCCATGGCCTCTCCCACTGCGTACTGACCGGGAGTGGCGGTCTCCATCACGGTGTAGAGCTCGAGCGGGCACTCCTGAGCGAACACGGGGTCGTCGTCGCGGAACCCGATGAACCCGGAGCAACCGCCGCCGGCGTGCATGTGGATGCCCAGCGGCTGGATGTCGCCGCAGGCGATGTCGGCGCCGAGCGCGCCGGGCGGCGTGAGCACGCCGAGCGTGATCGGGTCGACCCCGGCGATGGCCAGAGCGCCGACCTCGTGCGCGAGCCTCACGATCTCGGCGCCGTTGGCCTCGATCGTGCCCAGGTAGCCGGGGCTCTCCCAGTACACCGCGGCGTACGAGTCGTCCAGCTTTGCCTTGAGGTCCTCGAGGTCGGCCATGCCGGTCTCGCGGTCCCACTCATAGAAGCGGATCTTGGTGCTGTTCGGCATCGCCTCCGGCTGGCACAGGGTGCGAGCTTCCATGAGCCGCATCGGGCCCATGTGCGCCGGCACGAGCACCTTGTCGCGGCCGGTGATGCGCCGGGCCATGCGGAACGAGCGCCCGGCGACGTCGCCCCAGTCGTAGATGGGATTGGCGACGCCATCGAGGTCCAGCAGTTCGCCGAGCATGCTGTTGAACTCGTAGCGCGTGAGGTACTTGCCGAGGTCGCTGTAGTCGCCGCCGCAGTAGGCGCTCACGAATTCCGCCCGGTTGATGATCTCGTCGACGACCGACGGCACGTGGTGCTGCCAGCAACCGGCGCCGCAGAAGTTGAGGAAGTCGACCGACGACGCGTTCTTGTCGAGCAGTCCCTGCACGTGCTTGCGCAGTTCCCGTTCTGAGAGGATCGCTGGCGGGATGTCCAGCGTCCCCCGGAAGCGCAGGCGGTCGGGGATCTCGGCGTAGATCTCCTCGACGCTGCCCAGGTCGAGCTCGTCGAGCATCGCCTGCTTGACGGCGGGCACCGAGTTCGGGATGTAGGGGTGGATGAACGGTTTCTCAGCCATGGTGTGTGAGGCGCTCCTTCCCTTGCGCGAGATGGGTGACGGTAGTCGGTGGAGGCTCAGCGTGCCTCAGGCGTAGCCGTACCCCGCCGAGGTGCCGAAATCGATCGAGATGTTGGCGCCGGTGATCGGCGCCGCCGGCGGCGAGGCGAGGAAGAAGACGAGCTCCGCGACCTCCTCCGGCGTGATGAAGCGAGCCTTGTCACCCTGGAAGTAGCCGGTGAGCAGCCGCTTGAAGTAGCCCTCGGGGTCGCCGCCGCCGTACTTGTCCGCCTGATACTGGAGCATGGGCGTCATGATGTCGGCCGGGCAGATGGCGTTGACGCGGACGAGGTCCGGCGCCAGCTCGATGGCCAGCGCCTTGGTCATCACGCTCACGCCACCTTTGGACGCCGTGTAGACGGCCGTCTCGGGCGTGCCCACCAGGCCGGCATCCGAGCTCAGATTGATGATGCAGCCCTCCGTCTTCTTGAGCTCGGGTATCGCGCGGCTGCAGGCGAAGAACGTGCCCTTGAGGTTGACGTCGACGACCCGGTCCCAGTCGGCCTCGGTCATGGTCTCGGTCGGACCCTCGACCCAGAGGCCGGCGGCGTTGACGAGCACGTCGATGCGACCCGTCGCCTCCACGGCCTCGGCCATGAGGTTCTCGATGTCGGCGACGCTGGTCATGTCGCAGGCGACGCCATGCACCTCGGCGAGCGCGGCGAGCCGGCCACACAGGTCCTCGAGGGCGACCGCGTTGAGATCGCCGAGGATCAACCTCGCTCCGGCCTCGGCGAACCGGCGCGCGGTCGCGGCGCCGACGCCGCCGGCCGCTCCCGTCACGACCACCGTCCTGCCGCTGATGTCGGATGTCATGCGCCTCCCCCTGTGGCAGACGAAGAAGGGTCTTCGTCAAACGCTGAATGACTGTTCACTGTCCGCGTAGCATACCGCTCCGCCGGCGGGCTGGCCATGGGTCAGTAGTAGAGGTCACTCGGCCCCTTGTACTCCTGGATCGTGTTGCCGCCGTCGACCACGACAAGCTGCCCGGTGATGTAGCTGGCGTCGTCGCTGCCGAGGAAGCAGACCAGCTTGGCGACCTCCTCGGGGAAGGCCGAGCGGCCCATCGGCGAGTTCAGTCCGCCCACGTCCTCGCCCTCGACCTGGGAGCCCGTGGCGATCCAGCCCGGGCCGACGGCGTTCACGGTGATGCCGTGCTTGGCCACGTCCAGCGCCAGCCCACGCGTGAGGCCGAGCACGCCGGCTTTGGCGGCGCAGTACGCGGCCTCCTCCGGGTTGGCGACCACCGGACCGGTGACCGAGCTCATGTTCACGATGCGCCCGTAGCCGCGCTCGATCATGCCCGTGACGACGGTCCGCGTCACATTGAACTGCGTCTTGAGATTGATGGCGATGCCGAAGTCCCAGTCGTCCTCGCTGAGGTCCTGGAAGGCGGTGAAGTCCTCGTCCTGGCCGAAGACGACCATGCCGGCGTTGTTCACCAGCACGTCGATGCGGCCGTGGCACTCCGTCGCCTCAGCCACCATCGCCCTGACCTCGCCCATCTGCGTAAGGTCGGCGGTGTGCGAGCTCACGGTGGCGCCCATCTCGCGCAGCTGTGCGGCGCAATCGTGTACTGCGTCCGCGATATCGCAGATCGCGAGCAGCGCGCCCTCCTCGGCGAAGACCTTCGCCGTCGCAAAGCCAATGCTGTCCTGCTTCGCCACGCCCGTGATGAGCGCGACCTTGCCCTCCATCCTGCCCTTGCGTGTCATGCTCCCTCGCTCCCCGTCTCGAACTGGATCCGGCGAGTGACCGCCGGCGCTGATCGACAGGCAGATGCTACGTCGCCGGCCCACTGGAGCCAAGGCTGACCCCCAACCCGGTTCTGGAGCACCCCGCCCACCGGGTGATGAGCCTCCCGAACCTCCCGCACAAGCACAAGATTGTGGGAGTTTTGGTCAAGCTCCTGCCGAGTGCTGCCGATGCACGAAGACACCCGGCAG
The DNA here is from genome assembly GCA_963699725.1 of uncultured Thermoleophilia bacterium. Lineage (GTDB taxonomy): Bacteria > Actinomycetota > Thermoleophilia > UBA2241 > UBA2241 > CAIXSE01. Next base: position 20,945 of record CAVOVA010000004.1, on the reverse strand, counting down.
GCACACCCAAAGGAGACGATGGCGACGGTGAGCGAGGAGCCCGAGTCACGGTGGCTGCGCGTCGGCGACGTCGCGGCCACGCTCGGCGTCAGCGCGAACACGGTGCGGCGCTGGACCGACGCCGGTCGCATCGCAGCGTACCGCAGCCCCGGCGGTCACCGCCGCTACCTTGCCGAGGACATCCTGGCGCTGCTCCCAGAGGGCGAACGGGAAGGCGCCGCTCAGCCCGGGGACTTCGCGACGCTGCGCCGGCAGACCCAGGACCTGCGCGCCGCCCTCAAGGCCGGGTCGGAGCTCATGGCGGTAGTCGCCGAGGACCCAGCCGCCGTTCCTGGTGAGGCCGCGCGCACGCTCTGCGAGCTCACGGGAGCGCCGCACTGCGACGTCTACGTGACCGACGGCGGCCACCTCCGCGTCGCCGCCTCCATGGACGGCGGCGACCTCGACACCAGCCGCCGAGGTCCGGAATGGGCCACGGCCGAGTGGGTCCCAGTGGAAGGCGATCCCACGACCGCGGGCGTCGTGTGCATGCAGGCGACCGACAGGGATCTCGGGCGCCGCGCCAGACGGGCGCTGCAGCGCCGCGGTTGCCGATCGCTGGCGTGGGCGCCCATGCTCCGCCGGGGCGAGCTCGTTGGCGCCGTGGAGCTCAGCGACGCCGGCGGCCGCGACTTCTCGCGCCACGCGGACGCGCTCGACGGCGTTGCTCGCATCTGCGCCCAGGCAGTCGCCGTCCAGACGACCTACGGGGAACTCGCGGCTCGCGACAGGACCGTGCGCGAACTCGTCGATCTCTCGCGCGAGGTGGCCCAGACGCACGACTTCGAGCGCTTCACGAACCGCTTCGCGCAGCGGCTGCTGACCGCCGAAAACGCCGACTGCGTCGACGTCTACCGGGTGAGCGGCGGGGTGATCAGATTCCTCGTCAGCTGCACGCGGGAGGGCGTCGATCCAAGCCTGCGCGACACCATCCTGGACACCGCGCGGTACCCATCCCTCGAGCTCCCCTTGCTGGATCACTCGCCGCTGGCGATCAACGACCTCGGCGACGCGCGACTGGATGCGAACGAGGTCGAGCTCATCCGTGGGTGGGGCTACGCGAGTTGCGTGACGATGCCGCTCGTCGTTGGCGGCGAGCTCGTGGGACTGGTCGACCTCTACGACGATACGGAGCGCGACTGGGACGCCGAGCTGGAGTTCCTCACCAGCGTCTGCCAGCTCGTCGCCGGCGTGTTCGACAGCACGGCGCTCCTCGACGAGGCCAGGCAGGGCGCTCGCCTGCGCGACGAGCTGATCGCGCTCGGCGCAGACCTGGCCGGCGCCGATACGCCGCCGGCCATCGCCGAGCGCGCCGCGGCACGGCTGCGTCACGCGGTGGACTGCGCCGACTGCGACATCTGGTGGCTGGAGGAGGGGTACCTCCGCTGTCTCGCCAGCGTGGACGGAGACGGCATCGACGAGGAGGTGCGCGGCAAGATCCTCGAGCTCGATCACTACCCGTCCACCCGTCAGGCGCTCGAGGACCGCGAGATCCTCGTCGTCACCTCGCTCGACGACCCGCGCCTCACCGACTACGAGCGCGAGGATTTCCGCGAGTTCGACTTCAACAGCATGATCTCGATCCCGCTCGTGAGCAACGACGTCGTCGTCGGCCTCATCGACCTCTTCGACGTGCGTGAGCGTGACTACGGCGACGTGCGCTGGTTCCTGCCCAGCGCCGGCCGTACGATCGCCGACGCCCTGCGCAACGCCGATCTGCTCGCCGAACTGCGACGCGCCAACACCGCGCTGCGGGAGCTGGTGGAGCTCGGCGACCGTCTCAACGAGGCCGGCACGCTGCAGGAACTCGCCAGAGCCGTGGCCGAGCGGCTGCGGACCGTCCTCGCCGCGGAGGACTGCGACATCTGGCAGGTGGACGGCGGCGTACTCCGCTGCCTCGCCAGCTTCGACAGCCGCGGCTGGGATGCGGAGGAGGTCGGCTCGGAACGCGAGCTCGCCCTCTACGAGACGTCGGTCGCGGCCCTGGCCGCCGACGAGCCGATCGTCGTCGGCGACCTGGCGCGCGCCGAAACGAGCGAGCAGGAGATCCAGGCCTACCGCCGCTGGGGGTACCGCAGCATGGTCTCGTTGCCGCTGGTCGTCGAAGGCCGGGCGATCGGGCTCGTCGACATCTTCGACACCCAGGTACGCGACTACACGGTGCACCTCGACCTCATCCGCAACGTCGGCCGCCTGCTCGCCGGATCGTTCGAGAAGGCGATGCTGGTCGAGCGCCTCGAGGGTGGCAACCGCGACCTGCGGCTGCTCGTGACGTCCGGCATGGAGTTCGGAGCGACGCTCGACGTGGATGCCGTCCTTCGCACGGTCGCGGAGCGGATCCTCGACGTCTCCCAGGCCGACCTCTGTGACGTCTGCCGGCTCGACGGCGACGAGGTGGAGATCCTCCTGGCCATCGGGGAGGAATGGGACGAGAATCCCGCGGGCCGGCGGTTCCCACTCGCGGAGTACAGTACCCTCCTCGACGCGCTCGAACTGCGGCAGCCCCTCACCAGCACGGACATCCTGACCAGCCGGGGCGTGACGAGGAGGGAGATCGAGGACGCGGAGCAGCGGGGCTACCGTTCGAGCCTCGATGTGCCGCTCATCGCCCACGGCGCAGTCATCGGCTTCATCTCACTCATGAACCGTGAGGTCCGGGGCTTCTCACGCGAACAGATGGTCGTCGGCCTCGCGCAGGTGGCGAGCCAGGCGATCGCCAATGCCGCCCTCTACCGCGAGGTCGACGACAACCTGCGGCGCATGGCCCTGGTCAGCGAGTCGGTGCTCGAGCTCACGAGCAGCCTCGATCTCAAGGCGACGCTGCTCACCGCGGCGCGGCGCCTCTGCGCCGCCGTTGGTGTGAGCGAGTGCGAGATCACCGTGATCGAGGGCGACCAGCTGACCACGCTCATGCGCGTGAGCGGCGATGAGGTCGACGAAAGTCGGATAGGACAGCGCCTTGCGCTCGCCGACGCCGCGATCACGCGGGAAGTGATCGAGACCAAGCGGACGACGGTCGTCGGGTCGCTGCGCGACCCGCGCCTCACGCCGATGGTCCTCTCCATCAGCAAAGAACGGGGATGCAAGAGCTGGGCGTCGCTGCCGCTCATCGTCAAGGATCGTGTCATCGGCGCCGTCGAGCTGATCGAGAGCGGCGTGGAGCGGACCTTCACCCAGGCCGAGCTCGACACGGCCGCTGCCATCTGCCACGCGGCCGCCCTCGCGATCGACAATGCGAGCCTCTTCGAGCGCGAGCAGCAGACGGCGCGCGAGACCCAGCTGCTCAACGACATCGCCGCGCGAACGGCCGCCAGCCTCGACCTCGACGAGATCGTAGGGGCGGCCATCGGTGAGCTCGGACAGTTCGTCGCGTTCGACGGCTACTGCCTGTTGCTGCTGGACGGCGACGCCGTCGATCACGTGGTCTCCTCGCGGCCTCAGGCCGATATGCTGCTCGGCGTCGCGCTGGAAGACCTGGGTCTGGGCGTCGTCGAGCGCCTGGCCGCGGAGGGAGCGAGCGTGCTACGCCTGCCCGACGACGTGCCGCCGCTCACGGGCTCCCCGGCGATCGAAGGGGTCGCCTCCACGATCGTGATCGCGCTCTCCTCGGACACCGGCCTCCTGGGCGTCCTCGGCCTCAGTTCCGCGGACCCGGACACCTTCGCGGACGCCGACCGTCACCTGCTCGAACGGGTCGGCACGCAGCTCTCGCTGGCGATCAAGAACGCGCAGCTGTACGAGGAGATCAAGCGGATGCATCTCGGCAACCTCAAGGCTCTGAGCTCCGCTCTGAACGCGAAGGACTACTACACCCTGGGTCACGCCGCCCGCGTGGCTGCGTACGTGGCGATGCTCGGCCGGGAGCTGGGGTGGACCGATGAACTGCTGGCGGCCGTCGAGGAGGCAGCGTACCTGCACGACATCGGCAAGATCAGCATCTCCGACCGGGTGCTGCTCAAGCCCGGCCGTCTCAACCAGCAGGAGTGGGACCAGATGCGCGAGCACCCGGCGGTGAGCGCCGACATCATCCGACCGCTCTTCCCGCGGGACCTCGTGCTGGCCGTCCGCCACCACCACGAGAGGTACGACGGAAAGGGGTACCCGGACGGGCTCGCCGCGACCGAGATCCCCATCATCGCCAGGGCGATGACGGTGGTGGACGCCTACGACGCCATGTCGTGCCGGCGCCCGTACAGGCCAGCGCTGACGTATTCGGAGTGCCTGGCGGAACTGGACCGCTGCCGGGGCACCCAGTTCGATCCGGAGATGGTCGACGCGTTCCTCGCCGTCCTCGAGGACGTGGCGCGGGGGCGGGCCAGGGCCGAGGAGATCGCCGTCCAGGCGGCGTCGCGCATCGCCGGCGAGAACCACTTGCAGCTGCGCGGCCGGGACGACGAGGGGTCGGAGGCCTACCGGGAGATCGAGAACGTCCTCCGCGAGATCCGGGACGCGAACCCTCCGACGCGGTACCTGACCACGCGGTCGCAGATCGACAAGAAGTTCTTCCTCGGCGTGGACCCGGAGGAGGACGAAGCGCTGAGGTCGCACGTCGGCGACGAGATCTTCGCCGACGACGAGCTCATCACCGTGCTGGCCGGCGAGCGCCCTCAAGTGAACACGCTGTACGCCGACGAGTTCGGTGTCTGGGTCACCGGGCTCGCGCCTATCCGCACAGCGGATGGACGTATCGTCGCGGTGGCCGCCGCCGACCTCCCCGCGCTCTCCGCGTCGGAAAGCGAAGCGCTGCGCAGCGACGGACGCCAGACCTTCGCGGCGATGCTCCAGACCGCCGCCGTGCGCCTCAGCCGCGCCGAGATCGACGCCATCACCGACGCGCTCACCGGCCTCTACAACCACCGCTACCTGCACGAGCGTCTGAGCGAGGAGCTCCACCGTTCGCGCGAGCACGAACGTCCGCTCAGCGTGCTCTTCTGCGACCTCGACAACTTCAAGAGCTACAACGACGCCAACGGGCACAGCGCCGGCGATGCGGTGCTCCGTGAGATCGCCCACGTCATCGAGCAATCCGTGCGGAACATCGACATCGCCGCCCGCTACGGCGGCGAGGAGTTCGTCGTCCTCCTCGTGGAGACAGGCCGCGAGGCCGCCCTCGCGGTGGCGGAGCGCATCCGCGAGCGCATCCGCGGGGCAGGGTTGAGCGCCGGCGGTGTGCCGTTGACGGTGAGCATCGGCGTGGCGGGCTACCCAGATGACGCCGACCGCCGCGAGGACCTCCTGAACAAGGCGGACTGGGCGATGTACCTCGCCAAGCGCCGGGGCCGGGACCAGGTCGCCAGCTTCGCCGACGCCTGAGCCGAACGCGCCACGGGCACGCAGGCGGTGGCGCAGGGAGGTGGCGTCAGGATCGGCGGCGGCGGGCGATCCGTACGTCGCCGCGCCGCAGGGTCAGGCCCTCGCGATCGAAGAGCTCGAGGAGGGCCTGTGCGTTGCGGCGTCCGCACCCTGCGGCGTCGCGGAAGCCGGCAAGGCTCACCTCGCCGGCGCCGGCCAGCTGCGCGACGAGCACGCGGCGGGCATCTTCGACGGCAGCCTGCGTGAACCACAGGTCCTTGTCGACGCGGACGACGTCGCCCCGGCGAGCCAGCACGTCGAGGACCTGATTGAGCTCGCGCGGCGGGCGACCCAGCAGGTCGGCGAGCGTCGCCAGCGTCGGCGGCGCCATCGGTTCCGCGCCGAGGCGGTCCAGAAGCTCGGCGGCCAGCGCCGCCTGATCGTCGCCGAGGACGCCGGCGCCGGCGGGAGCGTAGCCGCCTTCGCCCGCGACGAGCTCGCCGGCTTCGACCATCCCCTGAAGGAGGAGGCCGGCCTCTGCGGGCGGCAGCGCCGGCACGAGGGCGGCCAGCTCGCCGGCGCCGCTGAAGGGCCGTTCCGGTCGCGCGGCGGCGCGCTCGGCGGCGCCGGCGAGCAGGGTCGCGCGCAGCGCGGGCAGGACGCCGGCACCGAACCAGCGCGGCGCCGATCCGCCGGCCGCGGGCAGCTCGTCGAGATCACCGGAAGCGACGGCCGCGGCCAGCGCGGCGCCGGCCTCGCCGGCGCCGAACCCGGCGGCCGCGAGTTCGTTCTTCGTCAGACCTGCCTGCCCACGGTCCTCCGCGAGCGCGGCGACGGCCGCTCGCGGATCGCCGCCGCGCACCGCGTCGAGATAGGCGGCGTGTCGCTCGCGCGCGTGCCAGCGATGCGCGCCGGCCAGCAGCACTTCCCCGCCGGCGATCGTGGCGACCGGCGACAGCGACCGGACGATGAAGCGGTCGTGCGGCAGGACGAGCGCGTCGGCGTCGAGCCGCACGACCGCAGGCTCGCCGGCTCCGGGCGCGATCTCACGCCCTTCGAGCGGGGCGATCCGGGCGAGGAACTGCGCCGTGCCATGGTGCAGCCGCACCTGGTCGCCCGAGCGCAGCGGCCGAGCGCCGGGAAGCACCGAGACCCAGGCGTCGAAGCGGCGCCCCGCTCGTCCCGCGAGTTCGGGCGCGACCAGCCACTCGCCGCGGGCGAGCTCGCCGCGGGCGACGCCGCGGAGGTTCACGCCGACGCGACTGCCGGCATGCACCACGTCCACCTCGTGGTCGTGCACCTGCACGCTGCGCACGGCGGCGCGAGCGCCCCCGGGCTCGACGGCGAGCGCGTCTCCAGACCTGATCTCGCCCGCCCACAACGTCCCGGTGACGACCGTACCGATCCCCTTGAGCGGGAAGACACGATCGACGGGCAGGCGGGCAGGTCCGGCGCGGCGCCCGGCCTCCGTCCGCTCGGCGACGCGCTCCAGGGCAGCCAACAACTCATCGATGCCGCGACCGTCGCGGGCGCTCACCGTCACGAGCTCGCAGCCCTCGTACCGCGTCCCGGCGAGGAACTCACGCACGTCCGCCTCGGCGAGCTCGAGCAGTTCCTCGTCGACGATGTCGGCCTTGGTCAGCGCTACGACGCCATCCCGCACCCCGAGCAGTTCGATGATCGCGAGGTGCTCCATCGTCTGCGGCATCACGCCGTCGTCGGCGGCGATCACCAGAAGGAAGAGGTCCACGCCGGTCGCGCCGGCGACCATGGTGCGCACAAAACGCTCGTGGCCGGGGACGTCGACGACGCTCAGCCGGCCGCCGGCCGGCAGCTCGAGCTCGGCGTAACCCAGCTCGATCGAGATGCCGCGCTCCTGCTCCTCGCGCAGCCGGTCGGTGTTCTTGCCCGTGAGGCGCGTGATGAGCGCGGTCTTTCCGTGGTCGATGTGACCGGCAGTACCGAGGGTGAGTGGAGGTCGCTCGCTCGTCACGGAACCCTCAGATGAGCGCGAGCAGCGCGGCGCCGGCGAGGTCCTCCACCTCGGCGTCGCGCACGGCGCGCAGGTCGAAGAGCAGGCGGCCGTCCTGCACGCGGCAGACGACGGCCGGCGCGCCGCGGCGCAGCAGCTCGGCGCGCCCGTCGACCTCGGCCGCGGGCACCGCGGCCGCGACCGCGACGCTCGGGACCTCCGTCACCGGCAGCGCGCCGGCGCCGGCGCGGGCGACCGTCTCGACGAGCTCGAGCCTGTCCTCGGACACGCCGGCGCCGAGCAGCGATTCCCGCAGACGACCGGCGCGGCCGCGCACCTCGTCCAGCGGCGCGGCAAGCGCCTCCAGCGTGGGGATCTCGGCGACCGCGCGCTCCGGATCGAGGTAGAGCCGAAGCACGGCGTCGAGGGCCGCGAGGTCGAGCTTGTCGATGCGCAACGCGCGGGCGAGCGGATGGCGCCGCATCACGTCGATGGCGGCGGCCCGGCCGACGGCGAGGCCGGCCTGAGGGCCGCCGAGCAGCTTGTCGCCGCTGAAGGTGACGATATCGCAGCCGGCCGCGATGCTGTCTGTAAGCGCCGGTTCCTCGGCGAACAGCTCGAGACCGGCGAGCGCGCCGCTGCCCAGGTCGTCGACCAGCAGGGCGCCGCGGTCGTGCGCCAGCGTGGCCAGCTCGTCCAGCGCCGGTTCCGCCGTGAACCCGACGATGCGGTAGTTGCTCGTGTGCACGCGCAGGATCGCCCGGGTCCTGTCGGTCCAGGCCGCCTCGAAATCTCTGAGGTAGGTACGATTGGTGGTGCCCACCTCGACCAGCTCGGCGCCGCTCTCGCGGAGGATGTCCGGGATGCGGAAGCCGTCGCCGATCTCGACGAGCTGGCCGCGGGCGACGAGCACCTCGCCGCCGCGGGCCGTGGCGGCCAGCGCGAGCAGCACCGCCGCGGCGTTGTTGTTGACGGCGAGCGCGTCCTCGGCCCCGGTGACGGTGCACAGGACGTCGTGCACGTGATCCTGGCGCGAGGCGCGGTCACCGCGCGCCAGGCTGTACTCGAGATCAGTGTAGCCGGAGGCGGCGGTGACGACCGCGTCGACCGCCGTCTGCGGGAGCAGCGCCCGACCGAGGTTGGTGTGCACCACGACGCCGGTCGCGTTGATCACCCGTCGCAGCGACGGCGTCACGGCCGCCTCGAGCAGGCGCTCGACCCACGGAACGAGGGCTCCCGGCGTGAGGTCCGCCGCCTGGGCGGCGGACGCCTCGCCGGCCTCTCCCGCCGCCAGGATGTCGGCGCGCAGCCTGTCGAGGACCGCGCGGATCGCGTCGACGACGAGCGCGCGCGGGTAGCGCCCCAGCAGCCCTTGAACGGCCGGCTCGCGCAGCACCTCGTCGACGGCCGCCAGCGAGCGAAGCCGCGTCTGGCGACCGCCGGCCTCATCGCCCTTCTTGCGCTTCGTCTCGCTCACTCCACTACCTCCCGCGCGCCCGCGGCGCCCGCCTCAGTCGGACGCCGGCGAGGATCATGGCAAACGCTACCACGCCGAACAGGAACCACCAGTCGAGAGCCGAGAACCCCATCTCCTCGAGCCAGGCCTGCTGCTTCCTGTCGACGACGACAAGGCCGACGGCGGCCAATCCCCAGAGTGACTGCACGACCGTCCAGAACGTGCGGCCCGCATCTTCACGAAAGCCCCGCGCGGTCGCCCAGGAGGCGACCAGCGCGACGCCCGCCGGAACGAGCCCGATGAAGACGGCCAGGAGCATCTGCCACAACAGCTCCGCGGCGGAGAGACCCTGCGCCACTTCCCAGATGGGATCGCCCGAGCCGACACCGAGAACGATGATGAGGAGCCAGCTGACGACGCTGATGAGCCCCAGCGCCGCAATGAGGACGAAGGGGATCACCGACAACGCCCGGACGACGACGTCGGCGTTGGGTCCGTCCGGCCCGGCAGCGCGCTCCTCGTCGTCGGGCGCCAGCGAGTCCGGATCGACGCGGCCGTCCTTCAGGAGGGAGTGCCGCTTGAGCGGGTCGTCGAGCGGGGGCACGGTCAGCCCTCGAGCACGAGCGCGCCCGGAGGGCCGTCCAGGACCTCGCCCACCGTCCAGGCGCCGGCCCCGGCGTGCCCGAGGGCGTCGAGCAGCAGCGAGTGCTTCTCCGGCGCGACCGCCAGAAGCAGGCCTCCGGACGTCTGCGGGTCGAACAGCGAGAGGACCAGCGACTCCTGCCCGGCGATGGGGCCGCCGAAGCGAGCGGCGGCTGGTGCGCCGGCGGCCTCGCCGGTCTTTGCCCTGACCTGCGCGGCGCCGGCCGGGCCGACCTCGCGGAGCCGCGGCAGCAGGAAGTCCCTGTTGTTGCGCAGCCCGCCGGCGTACACCTGCTGCGCGATGAGGTCGAGGACGCCGTCGTGCAGCGGCAGCGCCGCGAGGCGCACGACCGCGGCCGTGCCGCTCGCGTCGAGCATCTCGCCGAGGTGGCCGGCCAGACCGAACCCGCTGACGTCGGTACAGGCGTGGACCCCGACCTGCGCCATGGCCGAGGCCGCCGCGGCGTTGAGGACGGCGGCCTCTTCGATGGCCGGCATCATGTCCGCTTCGTCGATGACGCCGTTCTTGAGCGCGCTGGCGAGCACGCCGATGCCGAGCCGCTTGGTGAGCACCAGCCTGTCCCCCGGCCGGGCGCCGCCGTTGTACACGATCTCGTCCGGCCTGGCGACACCTGTCACGGCCAGGCCGTACTTGGGCTCCTTGTCGTCGATCGAGTGCCCGCCCGCCAGCTCGGCGCCGGACTCGAGCACCTTCTCCATGCCGCCGCGGAGGATCTCGCCGAGGTGCGCCATGTCGAGGTCCACCGGCCACGCCACCAGGTTCATCGCCGTGAGCGGCCGTGCGCCCATCGCGTACACGTCGCTGAGCGCGTTCGCGGCCGCGAGCCTGCCGAACCAGACCGGTGAGTCGACGACGGGCGTGAAGAAGTCGACCGTCTGCACGAGGCAGAGGTCGTCGGTGACCGGCACCACCGCGGCATCGTCGCGCGTCTCCAGGAGTCGCGCGAACTCACCGGTGGCTTCAGGCATGCTGTCGAGGATGACCTGCAGGTCGCACGGACCCATCTTGGCCGCTCAACCGCTCTTGGCCGCGAACTGCGTGAGTCGGATCTTCTCGGTCATGCGACAAGCTTACCGCAGCAGGCCGGAGCCGATGCTCCGCCGGCCGCTCGGAGGACCCTCCGCCGGGCGTCCCTCGCGGCGCGTCGGGCAGTGCGATGCGCGCCGCGTCAGGCGTCAGCATGCACGGCGCGTCAGGCGGCGTCCCTGGCCTCGTGCAACGCGACGACCTCGCGCACGTCGTTGTAGGCGCGAAGACTGTCGATGTGGCCGCCGTGCACCGTCCACACGTGCGCGAAGGGGACCTCCACCTCGTGACCCGAACCACGCGGCGTGACGTGGAATACGCCGGTCACGATAACGGTGTCGCCGTCGCTGTAGAACTCGCGCGGCTCGAGGGCGAAGGCGTCGTTCAGCTCGGGGATGGGCGCGAAGATCCTGCGGAGCACCTCGTCGCGCCCGCAGAAGTCGCCCGAGGCCGGTCCGTAGGTCCACTCGGGTTCGTGCCACTCGATGTCCTCGGAGAACATCGCAAGGGTGGTCTGGATGTCGCCGCGGCTGAAGCTCTCGTAGCTGGTGCGGACGATGTCGATGTTGCTGGCCATGCCGTCTCCTGACGGAGGTGTGAGACGCGGACGACTCGAAGGGCCGCGTGTCCCGGAGGGTACCCGCAGGGAGGAGGCCCGTACCATTGCCGGGCCGGCGCACGGTCGGCGCCGTCAGCGCACGGTGAGGCGCGCCGAGCCCAGACGCTCCTGCCTGTTGCCGGCCTGATCGGTGGCGTACACATGGAAGCGATAGACACCCCGGCTGAGCCGGCAGCGCCACGTCACGGCGCGGAGCGTGTTGGTGCCCCGCCAGCCGGGCCGCAGGACCTTGCGCAGCGCCCCGCCCCGCGTCCTCACGACGATGCGGACCTTGGCCCGCGGCGTGAGGTCGGAAACGCGGTAGCGCAGCCTGGCGCGCGCGCCACGGCGGACGCTCGCCGCGCGCGCGGACGTCGCAGGTCCCTCGGCGTCGATCTTCACGGTGCAGCTGCGCGCCTCTTCGACATTGCCCTCGAGGTCCGCCGAGCGATAGCGCACGGTGTGGATGCCCTGGCCGGCGACGGCGAGTGTGCCCGGAACGCCGGACAGCGGAATCCAGCCGGCCCCGTCGAGATCGACCACTGTCGAACCGACGCCACTTCCCCCCGGGTCGACGGCCGAGAACGTGAGCGTGACCGGGGACTTATGCCAGCCGGCGTCGCTCCCGCTCACCGTGGTCACCGGAGCCGTCAGGTCGCGCGGGCTGGGGCTCGGTGATGGGCTGGGCGAGGGGCTCGGGCTCGCGGACGGGCTGGGCGAGGGGCTCGGGCTCGGTGATGGGCTGGGACTCGGTGATGGGCTGGCGTTCGCCGTGAGCGAGATCGAGGTCGCCTCGAAGACCCCCCACGCGTAGTCGGCCGAGAGACCACGGAACTGCTCCCAGCGGACCATCTGGTACCAGGTGTCCCAGCAGGCGTACTCGGGATACCCGCTGGTCTCGCGATAGCCGATGCCGACGACGGCGTGATCGGTGACCCCATCGCCCGAGCTGTCCACGGACAGGACGAGGGGCCGGCCCGCGTCGATCTCCTGCTGCAGCGTGGAGAAGGTCAGCGTGAAGCCGTAGATGAGACGGCTGTAGCTCGCGGTCACACCGGTCAGGCGGGACTGGACGTAGGCGACGAACGCCGGCCCGGCCATGTTGGTGAAGCTCCAGCCGTAGGCCAGACCGTCCGCGCTCCACGAGGTATGCATGAAGTCGGCGACGCTGTCGCTCACGTGCTCGTCGCCGGCCGGCGCGGCGCTCTTGTCGGCGAGGACGGTGCTGCCGACCTCCTTGGGCAGCGAGTAGTCCTCGTAGTGGCGTGGCTCCTCGGCGCTCCCGTGTGAGGCGATCATCTGGCTGACCGCCGGGTTGGCTCCCTGGCTCGACGCGTCACCGTCCACCAGATCGGGGAAGCCGTGGCCGTCGTAGTACCCGACGATCATGCCGACCGACGTCGGCGAGCAGCCATCCCTCCAGAGGTAGGCGGGCACGCCCGCGATCAGCGTCTCTCCGGTGGCCGCGACGGCACGACGGGCGCCGGTGGGCGCCTTGACCGTTGCCGGCGGCACCGGACCGGTGGTGGTGAGCGTGGGTCGAGCCGCCGGATCCGCGGCGGGCGCGGCCGCGGCGTACACGCCGGCGGTGAGCGCAGCGGCGGCCAGCAAGATGGCCGCCGGAGCCAGTGCCGCGCGCCCGAGGGCGCGCTTCGATTTGAGCGTCTGTCGCCTCACATCGGTTCTTTCGACAGCCGGAGCCGGATGCCTTAGACCCGGCAGCCGTTCCACGTTGACCCGACGGGCGACGGCTGAGCGCCGGACTGCGCGCCATGCCCCGGCCGACCCTCGAGAGCGTTTGAGCGGCGCACCCCTGCGGGCAAGTGACCGCTGACGGCGGGCGCCGCACCCCCTCACGACGTCCGTCACCAGCAATCCCGCATCTAGGGAGGTTCCGCAATGGCAGACGCACCACGCCGCGCCGACGCCGTCTGGACGGGCTCGCTCGCGCAGGGCTCCGGAGAAGTCTCACTCATGTCGAGCGAAGCCGCGGGCCCGCTGCCCGTCACCTGGGCCTCGCGCACCGAGCGGTCCAACGGCAAGACGAGCCCCGAGGAGCTCGTCGCCGCCGCCCACGCCGCCTGCTACTCCATGGCGCTGTCGCACGCCCTCAGCGAGGCCGGCACGCCGCCGCAGAAGCTTGAGACCAGCGTCACCGTGACCTTCAAGGAGATCGAGGGCGGCTGGAAGACCGGCTCTTCGGAGATCACGGTGAAGGGCACGGTTCCCGGCATCGACGAGGCAGCCTTCAAGGAGGTCGCGGCGGCGGCCAAGGACGGCTGCCCCATCAGCGGCGCGCTCAAGGGCAACGTCGAGCTGAGCGTCACGGCTTCGCTGGCGTAGGCAGGGCGAGGCGGCCGGCGGGCAGAGCCTGCCCGGCCATCCGGCCCAGGGACCGTCAGAGGCCGAGGGCCGCAGGCAGCTCGGCCAGCGACTCGATGCGCGGAACGTCCACGTCGCGGCGCCGGCCGCTGCGGTCCAGCAGGATCCCGGCGGACCCGCAGGCGACGGCGCCCTCGACGTCGTCTTCGACGCTGTCGCCCACCATGACCGCCTCCGCCGGCGAGACGCGCAGCAGCGCGAAGAGCGTCGAGTACATCCGCGGCGCCGGCTTGACGGCGCCGGTCTCCGCGCTGGATACCGCCGCATCCATGAAGTCGTCCAGCGCGAAGTGGGCGACGATCTCCTCAACGCCGTGGCCCAGCGCATTGGTGAGCAGCGCCATGCGGACGCCCGCCGCCCGGAGCGCCTCCAGGCACGGCAGCACGTCGTCGTAGAGGCCGAAGCTCTCGGCCCGCGACCAGGCCTCGATGATCGCGCCGGCGGCCAGATCGACCGCCTCCGCGGGGCCGCCACCGAGGCCGTCGATGATGGTGTGCGCGATCACCGGCAGCAGGCCGTCGTCGTGGATGAGGCCGGTGTGCTCGCGACGCGCCGCGGCCGCGACGTAGGCGGCTCGCTCCGCCTGGGGCCAGCGTGCGGCATCCAGCTCGAGGCCGAAGCGGGCACCCGTGCGCACGTAGCCCGGCGCCTCGAACTGGTCGCTTGGACGCAGGAGCGTGTAGTCGAGATCGAAGATCACGACGCGCGGCGTCGGCAGCGGCAGCGCGCCGGCCGTCATCGGCCCCGCTCCAGCAGCTCGCCGGCGCGGTAGGACGAGCGCACGAAGGGCGCCGCGACGATCGTCAGGCCGAGAGCGGCGCCCCGGCGCTCGTAGTCCTCGAACTCCTCCGGAGTCACGTAACGGGCGACCGGCAGGCAATCGGCTTGCGGCTGGAGATACTGGCCGACGGTCACCGCGTCCACGCCGGCCGCGGCTGCGTCGGCGAGCGCCTCGCCGACCTCGTCCACGGTCTCGCCGAGGCCGACCATGAGGCCGGTCTTGACCAGTGGGCGCGCTGAAGCGGCCGCGCCCGCAGCGTCCGGCGACGACATGGTTCCGATCGGCGGGGCCGGCGACGTCTCCGGCGTGCGCGCCCACGCGGCGGCGCGCGCAAGCAGCTCGAGCGAGCGCTCGTAGCGCGCCTGAGGCCTGACGTCCGGATACAGGCGCGGGACGGTCTCGAGGTTGTGGTTCAGCACGTCCGGACGGGCGGCGAGCACGACGCGCAGCGCCGCTTCGTCGCCGCCCAGGTCCGGGATGAGCACTTCGACGGTCGCCTCCGGAGCGGCGGCGCGCACAGCGGCGATGGCAGCCGCGAACAGCGCCGCGCCGCCGTCCGGCAGGTCGTCGCGGGTCACGCTGGTGATGACGACGTGGCGCAGACCCAGGCGGCTCGCCGCCTCAGCGACCCGCCGGGGCTCGTCCGTGTCGAGGGCGCACGTGCCTTCCGATCCGCCCTGCCCCTCAACGGCACAGAACCGGCACGCACGCGTGCAGACGTCGCCGAGGATCAGGAACGTGGCCGTCCCCGAGGCGTAGCACTCGCTCTTGTTGGGGCAGCGCGCCTCCCGGCAGACCGTGTGCAGATCGAGCTCGTCGAGCAGCGCACCGGTGGCGCGGTACTGTCGCGGCGCCGGCGCCCTGCGCTTGAGCCACGCCGGCTTGCGGCCGCGACCGGCCGAAGCGCTCGGGCTGTCGACCGGCGTCGTCATCGCCCTCAGAGGCTGTGCGCGCCGCGCCCGACGCCGGAGAGCGCGGCTTCCCCGATCGCCTCGGAGAGCGTCGGGTGGGCATGGATGGTGTCGGCGATCTCGGCCAGGGTCAGGCCGGTATGGGCCGCCAGCGCGAGCTCGTGAACGAGCTCGCTGACGTGCGGCCCGATCAGGCTGGCGCCGAGCACGCGTCCGCCGCCGGGTTCGCACACGACACGCACGAACCCGTCGGCGTCGCCGTCACACACGGCCTTGGAGTTGCCGTTGAAGCGCACGTGCGCCACCTCGTGCGCGATGCCCTCAGCCTTCGCCTTGTCCTCGGTGACACCGCAACTCGCGACCTCCGGCGAGCTGAAGACGCAGTTGGGGATGAGCGTGCGGTCGCAGTGCCGGTTGGAGCCGGTCACCGCGTTCTCGGCGGCGATCGCGCCTTGGTGATAGGCCCAGTGTGCGAGGAGCGGCGAGCCAGCCACGTCGCCCGCCGCGAACACGCCGTCCACGGTCGTCCGGCAGCTCTCGTCGGTGACGACGAAGCCGCCGGGGCCGATCTCCACGCCGGCCTCCGCATACCCGAGGCCGGCGCTGAGCGGCCGCCGTCCCACGGCGACGAGCACGCGCTCGGCGGTGACCTCCGCGCCGCCGGCGAGACGCAGCGTCACGCCGGCGTCGCCGGTCTGCGCCGACTCCACCGCCGTCTTCACGCGCACGGCGATCCCGGCCTTCTTGAACGCTTGCTGCAGCGTGCGGCTCACGCGCTGGTCCTCGCCCGGCAGCAGCTGGTCGAGCATCTCGATCACGGTCACCCGGGTACCGAGGCGCGTGAACACGCTGGCGAACTCGCAGCCGATGACGCCGCCGCCCACGATGGCAAGGCTCGATGGGACGGTCTCGATGTGCAGCAGTTCGTCGCTGGTCATCAGCCGGGGATCGCTCCAGTCGAACAGCCCCATGCGCACCGGCTCGGAGCCGCTGGCCAGGATCACGGCGTCACCCTCGAGCTCGCCGCCGTCGGCGAGGATGGTTCCGTCCGGCAACGTGGTTCCCGGCGCGAGACTCAGGCGGCCGGGGCCGGCGAGCGAAGCGTGTCCCGCCACCACCTGCACCTTGCGCGCCTTCAGGAGGTGGGCGACACCGTCACGGAGCTGCGTCGTGACGGCGTCCTTGCGCGCCATGAAAGCGGGGAAGTCGAGACCGACCTCACCCACCTGAACGCCGTACGCGTCGGCGCCGCGGGCCTCGTGCAGGCGCGCGGCGCCGGCGACCATCGCCTTGGTCGGGATGCAGCCGCGGTTCAGGCAGGTGCCGCCGATCTCGCGCGCCTCGACGAGCGTGACCTCCCCTCCGAGCTGGGCGGCACGGCCGGCGGCCACGTAGCCGGCGGGGCCACCGCCGAGCACCAGGATCTTCGTCATGCGGACCTCCTCATCCGGCCGCCGTCCGGCGCAAAGCGGCCTCGAGACGCAGCAGCGTCGTGTTCCAGATCGTCTCCGGGGCGAGCGCCGTGCCGGCGCCCGCCAGACCTTCCGCCTGCCACGGCTCGCCGAGCAGGGCCTCGACCGCGAGGACGAGCTCGTCGGGCGGCCGGCTCATGAGGACGGACCCGTGCACGAGCGTCCGTCCTTCCTTCTTCGCCTGCGCGATGGCGACGATCTTCTCGCCGCGAGCGCAGATGTCGTAGCGCAGCGCTCCGGCGAAGCAGAGCGCGCTGCGCTGGTACGGCGTCTCGCCGCTGCCGTCGAGCGTCAAGCCCAGCTCCGCCAGCGCGCCGGCGAAGGCGGCGGCGACGATGCCGTACGGCCCGCCGACGTCGACGGCGGCGCGCGGGCCGACGGACGGCACGCCGCGCGGGAAGACCACGGCGAACGACCACTCGAACGCCTCGCCGTGCAGCACCGCCCGCCCGCCGCTCGGCCTGCGGACGATCTCGAACGGCAGACCCGGCACCACCTGGAGCTTCTGGAACCTGCCGATCGAGAGCGCCGGCGGAGCCCACGTGTAGCGCCGCGCCATGACCTCGTCGACCGTCTCGAGCAGGCCGGCGTCCAGCGCCATCTGCGCGCCGCCTCCCGAGCGGAAGTCGGGCAGGACCTTGACGATGCTCACGGCGTCTCGGGCTTCACGTTCGTCAGGCGGACACGGGCGGCGCGAAGCGCAGCCTCAAGCGCCGGCCTCCACGTCTTCCGGGTATCGTTGCCTGAGGACGGGGTGACGAGCGGCCTGCGCTTCGTCGAGCCGCCGCACCGGGAGCGTCACCGGAGCGTCGTGCAACAGCACGGGCTGCTCCTTCGCCTCCGCCACCACGGTGCGGAACGCGCCGATCATGCGATCGAGCGCATCCCTGGACTCCGTCTCGGTCGGCTCGACCATGAGCGCCTCGTCGACGATTTGCGGGAAGTACGTGGTCGGCGGGTGCACGCCGTAGTCGAGCAGCCGCTTCGCGACGTCCAGGGCACGCACGTCGTAGGCGCGGAGAGGACTCGCCGAGCCGACGAACTCGTGCATGCAGCGACGCTCACCATACGGCAGGTCGAGCAGGTCGCGCACGCCTTCCATGACGTAGTTGGCGTTGAGCACCGCGGCCTCGCTCACGGCACGCAGGCCGTCGGCCCCGAGACTGCGGATGTACGTCCAGGCACGGACGAGCACGCCGAAGTTGCCGTAGAACGTGCGCACCTTGCCGATGGACTGGGGACGGTCGTACTCGAAGAAGAAGCGACCGTCCTCACCCTTCGCCACCAGCGGCACCGGCAGGAACGGCGCCAGCGAATCCCGGACCACGATGGGCCCGGCGCCGGGGCCGCCGCCGCCGTGCGGAGTGCTGAACGTCTTGTGCGTGTTGAAGTGGACGATGTCGAAGCCCATGTCGCCGGGCCTGCTGACGCCGAGCACGGCGTTGGCGTTGGCGCCGTCGTAGTAGAGCAGGCCCCCGGCCTCGTGCACGAGGCGCGCGATCTCGACGATGTTCTCGTCGAAGAGGCCGAGCGTGTTGGGGTTGGTGAGCATGAGTCCGGCGATGTCGCCGCCGGCGATGACGTCGCGCAGCGCGTCCATGTCGACGCCGCCACGCGCGTCGCTGCGGACCGCAGCCGGCTCGAAGCCGCCCATGATCACGCTGGCCGGGTTCGTGCCGTGCGCGGTGTCCGGGATGATGATCCGCCTGGGGTCGCGCCCCTCGGCGAGGTGAGCGGCGCGGATCACGAGCAGGCCCGTGAGCTCGCCGTGCGCTCCGGCGGCCGGCTGCAGTGTCGTGACGTGGAGCCCGGAGATCTCGGCCAGCCATCCCTCGAGCTCGTACATCAGCTCGAGCGCCCCCTGGACGAGCGCCTCCGGCTGGTAGGGGTGGAGGCCCGCGAACCCGTCGAGACGGGCCGCCGCTTCGTTGACGCGCGGGTTGTACTTCATGGTGCAGGAGCCCAGCGGATAGCTGCCGCTGTCGACGCCGTAGTTGAGCGTCGAGAGGCCGGTGAAATGGCGCAGCAGGTCGATCTCGCTCACCTCGGGGAGGCGCGCCGGGGACGTGCGCCGCAGAGCCGCCGGGACGAGCTCGTCCGCGGGGACCTCCGGCACGCCCGTCTCGGGGAGCGTGAACGCCCGTCGCCCCGGGCTCGACTTCTCGTAGATCGTCGTGCGGTCCACGGCGGCGGGGCGGCAGACGGGGACGGCATCGCGCTCAGCCACGACCCACCTCCCGGTTCGCGAGGATGTCGCCGAGCGCGGCGGCGAAAGCGTCCATCTCGGCGCGCGTGCGCTTCTCGGTGACGGCGACGAGCAGGACGTCGTCCAGCGCCGTCGCGGCGGCCGACACATCGCCCGCAGCGGCAGCCGGGAGCAGGCCGGCGTACTGGGCCGCGAAGCGGCCCGCCGGCACGCCGGCCAGGAAGCCCTCCGGCACGAGCGCGTCGACCACGGTGGCCGCCGGGAGCGGCAAGCGCACCGCGAACTCGCGGAAGACAGGGCCGGCGGTGAAGGCCGTCACGCCGGGAAGCGCAAACAGGCGCTCCCGCAGGTAGACGGCCTTGCGCGCGCAGTGGACGCCGAGCTCCGGCAGCCCTTCCTTGCCCAGCCAGCTCAGATAGACGAGCGTCGCCAGCGCATTGAGCGCGTGGTTGGAGCAGATGTTGCTCGTGGCCTTCTCGCGGCGGATGTGCTGCTCGCGTGTCTGCAGCGTGAGCACGAAGCCGCGGCGTCCCTCGATGTCCACCGTCTCACCGACGAGCCGGCCGGGGATGCGGCGCATCAGCCTGGTGGTGACGGCCATGTAGCCGACGCCGGGACCGCCGAAGTTCATGGCGCTGCCGAGCGCTTGGGCCTCGCCGACGACGATGTCGGCGCCGAGCCTGCCGGGCGCCTCGAGGAGCCCCAGCGAGACCGGATCGGCGACGACCACGAGGAGGGCGCCGGCCGCGTGCGCCAGCTCGGCGACGGCGGGCAGATCCTCCAGCGCGCCGAAGAAGCCCGGCTGCTGCACGACGACTGCCGCGGTGTGCTCGCCGACGGCGGCGGCGAGCGCGTCGAGATCGGTCGCCGCGCCCTCCCGCAGACCCACGGTGCGAGGCCGAGGCCCGTATCCGGCCGACTCCGTCTCGAGGACCTGCCGGTACTCGGGGTGCACGCCCGCGGAGAGAACGACCTCGCCGCGGCGCGTCTGCACGCCGGCGAGGATGGAGGCCTCCGCCAGCGCCGTGCCGCCGTCGTACATGGAGGCGTTGCTGACGTCCATCCCGGTGAGCTCGCAGATCGCCGTCTGGAACTCGAAGATGGTCTGGAGCACGCCCTGGCTGCGCTCCGGCTGGTACGGCGTGTAGGCCGTCAGGAACTCACCGCGACTGACGACGGCGTCGACGACGGCCGGAACGTAGTGGTCGTAGACGCCCGCGCCGAGGAAGCTGACGAGCTGCGTCGCCGGGACGTCCCTGCCGGCGAGGCGGCGCAGCTCCGCGACGACCTCCGCCTCACTGAGACCGGCGGGCAGAGCCAGCAGTTCCCGCCGGCGCACAGCCTCGGGGATCTCGGCGAAGAGATCGTCGACGCTGGAGGCCCTGACGGCCGCCAGCATCTCGGCGACGTCGCCGGAGCTGTGGGGGACGTACCCGGTCGCGGTCACCGCGCTCAGGCCTCGTCGAGGAAGCGCTTGTACGCGCCGGCGTCCATCAGGTCGCCCAACTCGCCCGGGGCCGTCATGCGGATGCGGATGAGCCAGCCCTCGCCGTAGCAGTCCTCGTTGACGCGCTGCGGCTCGTCCTGCAACGCCTCGTTGACCTCGACGACCTCGCCGGTGAGCGGCGAGAACACGTCGCTGACGGCCTTGACCGACTCGAGCTCGCCGTACGGCTTGCCACCGGTGACCTCGTCGCCCACGGCCGGCAGTTCCGCATAGACGATCTCTCCGAGTGCGTCCTGCGCGAACCAGGTGATGCCGAAGATCGCGTCCTCACCCTCGATGCGCACCCAGTCGTGCTCCCGGTAGTACCGCAGTTCCTGAGGATACGTCTCGTCCGCCATCGTGCCTCCCGGTCGGTGCCTTCCGCACACACTGTCGACTCTCCAACGTGCCCGGGTAGCGCGCCTGAGAAACGCGCGGCCGGGGAGCCGCCGCTCCCGCGCCGGCAACAAAAAAGACAGGGTGGAGTATCCACCCTGTCTGACGGCCGGCGCCGCGGCGGCGGCGCCAAGTCATCCGGGGGCCCGTCCGGCCGCGCTCCGTTGGCCTGAGAGTTTCGGCGCCACCTGCGCCTTGCCCCTTCGGCGTCCGCCCGAAGACGGACTCTCGCGCGGCTTTCGCCCGGGCTGCTTCGCACCGGCT
>CAVOVA010000003.1:0-122830 GCA_963699725.1 uncultured Thermoleophilia bacterium | reverse complement strand
AGGAGACGACGCTGCAGTACGGCGCCTTCGGGGGTGCCACAGCCTCCACCTGGTACCAGGAGAGCGGGCCCTCACTCTTCGTCGCCGGGCGGCGCCGGGCCGTCTTCGTCACCGGCGCCCTCACCCGTCAGGAACTCATCGCATTCGCGGAGGGGCTGAAGCCGGTCCCGGCTGCGAAGTAGGCCGGCCTCAGAGTGGGCCGGCCGCGCCTGAGGCCTCCCCTCAGCCGAGCAGTCCCTCGATGATGAGGTCGGTGGCTCCGTCCTCGTCGAGGCCGCGGCTCATGAGCGTCTGCAGCTGCTTGCTGTCGACGCTGCCGATCGCGGCCTCGTGCGTCACGTGCGCGAGCGGGTGGCTCACCTCGACCACCGGGACGGCCTTGGCGACCGCGTCGCCCTGCACGATCTCCTTGCAGTCGACGTGGCCCCGGGCGTACGGTGCGCTGGCCGTGAGCGTGTTGTAGATCTCGGCGAACGCCGAGTCGCGCAGCGCGAGGTGCGACTGCAGCACGGCCCTGGCGCCCTCGCCGTTCAGATGGCCGGTCTCGTTGATGCGGATCCTGTCGTGGCCGCGGCCGATGATGCGGGCGATCATGTCGAGGGTGCTGAAGGCGTCGCAGTCGGCCTCGTAGTCGAAGTCGATCACGCCGGCCATCCCCTTGATGAGCTCGAACTCCGTCTTGAAGCGGCCGCCCTCCTTGACGCGGACCTTCGTCTTGGGCACGACGATCACACCGCCCTCGGCGCCGTGCAGGTGCCGCTCGAAGTACTCGTAGGTGGCGCCGGGGCCGATGACGACGTCCGCGTCCATCTTGTGGGTGATGTCGACGGCGTTGGGGAAGGTGCAGTGCGCCTGAACGCTGGCGAAACTGTCCTCCTCCGCCTCCACGTGCATGACGATCTTCTGCACACCCTCGGTGGGCAGCATGCCGAAGCACAGGTGGACCGGCTTGGCGATGCGGGCGCCCTTGTCGAGGTGGATCCAGGCCTCGATGCCGTCGCCCAGCTGGTCGACGTCGACCTGCAGACCGGGGACGAGATGCGCGCCGACGACCTCGTTGCCGTGCACCTCGAGGTGCGCGATGTCGTCGCCCTTGATGTGCCCGCCGAAGTCGCCGAGGCTGGCGAGCAGCTCGCGGGCGGTCTCGACCTGGTCCTTCGTCGGGGCGCTCACTCGGCCACCGTCGCCATCTCTTCCGCCGTGGGCAGGTTCGTGTGGTCACAGCAAACGCACTTGTCGCCGAAGTAGTCGTCGATGCGGCCGACGGCGCCCTTGTCGATGATGCGCCCGTCACAGAGCAGGAAGGCGTGCTCGGCGTGCTTCAGCACTTCCTGGCTGTGGGTGATCATGATGACGGTGGCGCCGAGCTCCTTGAAGTCGGCGAGGGCATCGAAGATGCGCGTGAGCGCCTCCACGTCGATGCCCGAGTCCGGCTCGTCCATGAGCACGACGCGCGGCTCCATGGCGAGGATGCTGGCGAGCTCGATGCGCTTGCGCTCGCCCCCGGAGAGCGTCTTGTCCACCGCGCGCGCCGCGTACTTCTCCGGATCGAGACCGACCCGCTCGAGGACGCGGCGCACGGTCGCGGCGCTCTGCTCCTTCGCGCCGGCGAGGATGAACTTGTCGACGCGCAGGCCCTCGAACCGCGCCGGCTCCTGCCAGGCCAGGGTGATGCCCCGGCGCGCACGCTCGTCGACCGGCAGATCCTGGATGGGCTGGCCGTCCAGCAGGATCTCGCCCTGCATGTGGCGGTAGTCGGGCAAGCCCATGATGGCGCCAGCCAGCGTCGACTTGCCGGCGCCGTTCGGCCCGATCAAGGCGTGCACGTGCCCCTCCCAGAAGTCGACCGTGAGGCCGTTCAGGATGCGCCGCCCACCCAGTTCGAGCGTGACGTCTCTCAGCTCGAGGACACCCATGGCTCTCCCCCGCACGTGTCGCAAGCCGTCAGTCGGCGACGGCCTCGAACTCCTCCTTCTCGACGCCGCAGTCGGGGCAGACCCAGTCCTCCGGCAGGTCCTCGAACGCGGTTCCTGGGGCGATACCGTTGTCGGGATCCCCCACCTCGGGGTCGTACACGTAGTCACAGACGGTGCACACGTACTTGGTCATCCTCGGCCTCCTCAACGTGCGAATGGTCGCGGCCCGCGCCGCACAGATGCGCAGGCCTCAGTGTAACGCGCCGTGCGGCCTGAAGCCGCCCGCGGGGAATGGTGCCCGAGACCGGGCGACCGCGAAACACGTTGAGGCCGGACGGCGGGCCGTGACGTCGGGCGGGCGCGCTGAGACACACAGCCGCTCGCCCCCGACCTCTGGCAGGAAAGGGCACCCTTCGCGCACACCGGGTCAACGAGCGCGGGGGTCTTCTGACGCGAGGGATCGCGCTGCGTCATCCCTCGCGGATCGGCGCGTCCTCGGGATAGCCGCGCTCCTCCCAATAGCCGGCGCGGATGGAGTCCGAGAGCTCGATGCGTTCGACCCACTTCACGCTCTTGTAGCCGAGTTGCTTCGGGACGACAAGCCGGAGCGGTCCGCCGTGTTTGGCGCGGCAGCGGCTCGCCGTTCAGCTGGTCGGCGAGCAGCGTCGCCGAGTCCCTCACCAGGTCGAGCGGTACCGTGCTCAGGTAGGTGCCGCCGCGAGCGTAGAAGACGGCGTACTTCGCCTCCGGCCGCACGCCGGCCTGGTCGAGCAGCACGGCGGGCGCGACGCCTCCCCAGCGCACGTCGTCCACGCTCCACCCCTCGACGCAGTGGAAGTCGACCGTCTCGGTGACGCGCTGCAGGCCCGTCCAGACCGTGTGGTCGACGGTCAGCGGTGTGTCCACCAGCCCGTCTACCTTCACGGTCCACTGGTCCGGGGGCACGTCCGGCACGTCCTCGACGCTGCGCACGGGGAAGGAGCCGAACTGGTCGCTGATGGCGCCGCCGACCGTTTCGGCGGCCGACCCGCCGAAAGCGCGGAGGCCGGCGATGACCGCGGCCGCGCCGGCGGCGAACGCGCCGGCGAGGATGAGCACGCGGCGGCGCGTGTAGCGTACGCTCCCGTGCGCAGGGTCTCGGCCGGCGCCGGGAGACGTCTCGCCAGATGGTGCACCCGCTGCGTCGCCGGTGGACTGCGGCGCCGCGCCGCCTGGGCCACTCGCACCATCCTGGCCGGCGGCGGCGCCCACGGTCCCTCGCTCTTCATCCGCGCCCGGCGCGGACTGCTGTCCGTCCTCGTTCGCCATGGTCGTCCTCACTCCTCACGCACGTCTCTGCGTTTACTCAGGAGTGTTCCCATCCCGAAACGACGGTGGAGCGGCAGCCTCTCCGGCCGCCACCGGCGGAGTATGAGAGGAGGGGGTTGTCGTTCGGGACGCCTCGCTGCGCCTCGAAACGGCCAGGTTGTTGTCCACATACGCGCCGTGGATGACACCGGCGGTGCTGATCGGCCAGCCTCACTCGCCGAGACTGAGGAGGCAGGGCTCGCACTTCGGCCAGCCTTCGGCCCGTGCCACGACGTCGCCGAAGAGCGCGATCAGCTAGTGCCGATCATGATGGTCAATGGAGAAAGGACCCCGGTCCCACGTCGGCGCGCCCAGCTCGGCGTTGCTCGGGAAGCCGCGCTGCGCCCGGTAGCTTTGAGCCGGCTTGTCGGTGACCTCGATCCGCGTCAGGCCCGATCGCGTCGTGCACATGCCCTCCCCGAAGTCCACGGGAAGATGGTTCAAGAGGCGCCGCCCGCCCAGCTCCAACGCGACGTGTCTCATCCCAAGGACGTCCGTGACTCCCGCGTGCGCTGCAGGCCCTCAGTACTCGACAGCCTCGAACTCTTCCTTCCCCACGCCGCACTTGGGGCAGACCCAGTTGTCTGGCAGGTCCTCGAAGGCGGTGCCCGGCGCGACGCCGTTGTCGGGGTCGCCGACCTCCGGATCGTACAAGTAGTGGCAGACGATGCAGATGTACTTGGTCATTCTCGGACTCCTCGGGAACACCCGGTCACGGAGTGCACCCCGCTGCGGCTGAGCTCCAGTCTACCGTGCGGGGCGGACTCGCACCGTCCGCGGACACTACATGCGCACGACCCCTGGGTCCGAAACCGATGCGCCGAATGGTGGCCGTGCAGGACCACAGCCGGGACGCCGAAAGGGGCCGCATCCCCTGACGGCGGGAATCGTCGTCGTGCAGAAGGTGCTCTCGCGCGGCCGGTCGCCGGTGGCTCGACGACCGCCGCACGCGGGTCGACTGCCGGCACGCCCGCCGGAGCGCCTACTGGTTCTCGAGCAGCTCGTCCTCGTAGACGTCGCGCACGACGCGCCCCGGCACGCCCATGACCACCTTGCCGGGCGGCACATCCTTGGTGACGACCGCGCCCGCGGCGATGAACGCCTCTTCGCCGATCTCGATGCCCGGGCAGAGGACGGCGCCGCCGCCGATACGGGCGCCGCGGCGGATGGTCGCGCCCTTGATGAGCGCGTGTCGCTTCTCCGTGCGCCCCATGAAGTTGTCGTTCGTGGTCTGTACGCAGGGGGCGATGAAGCAGTGGTCCTCGATCGTCATGTAGGCAGTGATGTAGACGTTGGTCTGGATCTTGGTGCCGTCGCCGATGGTCGTATCGTTCTCGACCACACTGCCGCGGCCGACGACGACCTTCTCACCGAGGGTGCAGCGCTCGCGGACGCCGGCGTAGTCGCCGATGATGCAGCCGGCGCCGAGCTCCGTGCCGCGATAGACGACGGCGCCAGTGCTGATGACGCAGCCGGGGCCGAGCACGAGCGGCCGGAGCTCGTCACGCTTGGCGGTGCTGGTCGGCGAGAGGCTCGGTACCTTGCCGAGCACGGCGCCGTCCTGGATGTGGCAGCCGGCGCCGATGACGGTGTCCGCGTGGACCACCACATTGGCACCGAACGTGACCTCGGAGCCGACGATGATGATGCCCTCGCCGACGAGCAGGTTGTGGCCCATGGGGCTGGGGTACATGACCATCGTCAAAGCTCCGCCGTCTTCACCGGCCTGCCGCCCTCGCGCAGGCTGATCTCCATGGCGTCCAGCACCTTGACGACGTTGAGCGCGTCGTGGCCGTCGCTGCGCGGCCGCTCGTCGTTGAGGATGCAGTCGACGAAGTGCTGGCACTCGAGGCGCAGCGGCTCCTCATTGCCGATCTTGGGGATGTGGATGTCGCCGAAGTGCAGGGTGACGAACTCGCCGTACGTCTCGAACTTGGTGCGCGTGGTCGTGGCGCCCTTGTCGTAGACGGTGATCTTGCGTTCGGACTCCATGTCGTCGAAGACGACCATCTTCTTCTCGCCGACCACGGTGATCTTGCGGCTCTTGTGCGGGTCGAGCCAGCTCACGTGCAGGTGGCCGACCACACCGCTCTTGTAGCGGATGTAGCCGAAGACCACGTCCTCGACCTCATCCTGGAGATAGCATTCGCCCCGGGCGCTGACCTCTTCGGGCTCGTCGCCGGTGAGGTAGTTGAGCACCGAGATGTCGTGGGGGCCGAAGCTCCAGAGCGCGTTCTCGTCGGTACGGACCTTGCCCAGGTTGAGGCGGTTCGCGTAGGCGTAGTAGACCTTGCCGAGCTCGCCGGAGTCGATCAGCTCCTTCATCTTGGCCACCGCCGGGTGGTACTCGAGCAGGTGGCCGACCATGAGCTTGACACCGTAGTCCTCGGCCGTCGCCAGCAGGTCCTCGGCGTCGACCGCCTTGAGCGCGATGGGCTTCTCGATGAAGGTGTGCTTGCCGGCCTCGAGGGCTTTCTTGCCGAGCGCGTAGTGCGTCGGTACGGAGGTGGCGACCACGACCGCGTCCAGCTCGTCGTCCGCGAGCAGCTGGGCGTAGTCGTCGGTGACCACCGTGTTCGGGTAGAGGCTGCGGGCTTTGGCCAGGTTGGCCTCGTCGAGGTCGCAGCAGTACGCGAGTTCGGCATCGGTTAGGCGGTCGAAGTTGCGCGCGAGGTTCGGGCCCCAATAGCCGAGCCCGACCACGCCGACGCGGACCTTGTCGCTCACGAGTGGGTCTCCCCTCTTACAGTTTCCAGACGTTGCCGGCACTGGGAATGCCGGCCGTGGCGTTGCGGAAGTCGACCACCAGGTCGGCCTCGTGAACGATGGTGCGGTAGTCGAGCGCGGAGTGCGCGGTGACGATGACGACGGCGTCGTAGCCGGCGATGCGCCGATACTCATCGAGGTCGATCGACTCGAGCTCGAACTCCGGCAGCGCGGCGCAGTAGGGGTCGTGGTAGTCGACGTGGGCGCCGTGTTCGCGCAGCAGTCGGATCACCTTGAGCGCCGGGGACTCACGAAGGTCGTCGATGTCGGCCTTGTACGCGACGCCGAGGACGAGCACCCGTGCCCCGTTCAGGCTCTTGCCGCGCGTGTTGATCGCACGGTGGAGCTTCTCGACGCAGAAGTACGGCATGTTCTCGTTGACCTTGCCGGCGAGCTCGATGAACTCGGTCCAGAAGTCGAACTCGCGCGCCTTCCAGCTCAGATAGAAGGGGTCGATGGGGATGCAGTGGCCGCCGAGGCCGGGGCCCGGCTGGAACTTCATGAAGCCGAACGGCTTGGTCGCGGCCGCGTCGATCACTTCCCACACGTCGATGTTCATGCGGTCGCAGAGCATGGCCAGCTCGTTCATGAGCGCGATGTTGACGCTGCGGAAGATGTTCTCGAGCAGCTTGGTCATCTCGGCGACCTCGGGAGTGCTGACCGGGACGACGTTGTCGAGCGCGGGACCGTAGACTTCGAGCGCCCGCGCCGTACACGCCGGCGTGAGGCCGCCCACGACCTTGGGCGTCGACTTCGTCGTGTAGTCGGTGCGCCCGGGGTCGACACGCTCGGGCGAGAAGGCGAGATGGAAGTCGACGCCGGCCTTGAGCCCCGAGCCGGCCTCGAGGATCGGCCCCAGCTCGTCGCGCGTGGTCCCCGGGTAGGTCGTGCTCTCGAGGGTCACCAGCTGGCCGCGTCGCAGGTGGCCGGCCAGCCTGGCCGTCGCGTCCTTGACCAGGGTGAGGTCCGGCTCGCGATTGGCGTTCAGTGGCGTGGGCAGGCAGATGATGTCGGCGTCGCAATCCTCGGTGGCGGCGTAGTCGGTCGTGGCGTGGATGAGCCCCTTGTCGACCGCCGCCTTGAGCGCATCGCTCTGGACGTCCTGGATGTAGCTGCGACCGGCGTTGATCTCGTCGCACCGCTCGGGCACGGCCTCGACGCCGACGACCTCGATGCCGGCCTCAGCGAACACCATCGCCAGCGGCAGGCCGACGTAGCCCAAGCCGATGACTGCGATCTTCACGGGGGACTCCTGTATGTAGTAGGTGGAGCGGCCGGCGGCCGCTCCCTCGAGTACGCGATTCTATCGCACTCGGCCCGGCCCCTTCGAACGGGCGGCCGGTCCATACTCCACTCCGGCACCCCGGCTGCCGATACAGGGAGCGACGGGTAGAATCCGAGAATGAGCGTGATGGAGCGACCAGACGTCGAGAACATCCCGGGCGAACTGGACAAGTTCCTGGGCAACTTCTTCAGCCGGCAGGGCTGGCGCAGCGAGATCAAGTATGACCCCGCTGAGGACCGCCTGTATCTCGACGTGCGCCTGGCGAACGCCAAGCTGTCCACGGACGACCGCTTCTTCTCCCTCCTCGAGTACTACACGCGGGCGCAGGACTCGATCCTCCGTCGGCGCGCCGGCCTGCCGTTGCAGTGCCGGGTGTACGGCGCCGACGGCAGCGACCTGAGCGGCACGCTGCATCAGCGGGGCTCGAGCTACCTCGACGACAACGCGCGGGGCACCAGGATGCGCCGCCGGCTTCTGTTCCTCAGCTTCCGGCGGCGTTTCCTCGCGCGGGCCCTGCCCGGAGCGCTGCTGTGGGCGGCCGCCTTCGTCCTCGTCGTCGGTGTGTTCGGCGTGCCCTTCGACCTCGCCATCATCATCTCCGTCGGCGCCCTCGCCGTCCAAGCGCTCCTGCTCTGGTCCACGGCGGGGCGGCGGCGCTCATGACCCTTTCCGGAAGGCCGACCGACGAGGGGCTGGCGACGCTGGCCGATGTCGCGGAACGCCTGCAGCGCCGCCTCCTGCCGGCGACCCCGCCGGAGCTGCCCGGCCTCGACATCGCCTTCAAGTACCGGTCGGCGAGCACGGGTGTGCTCAGCGGGGGCGACTTCGTCGACTACTACACGCGACCGCCCTCCAGCGCTCTCGCCTTCGCCGTCGGAGACGTCGCCGGCAAGGGCGTCGACGCCATGGCCACGACCTTCGTCACCAAGTACATGCTGCGGGCCGCGGTGCACGGCGGTCAGCTCTCCTGGCCGACGCGACCGGGCGAGGCCCTGCAGGAGCTCCGCAACGGACTCCTCGAGCAGCCCGACTTCGACCCGGACACGGAACGCTTCGTCACGGTCCTCTTCGGCCAACTCGACCCGAGGACCGGGGTCCTTCAACTCGCGAGCGCGGGGCACCCCACGCCGTTCCTCGTACGTGCCGGCCGCGTCGAACGACCGCTCTTGATGACCGAACCGGCCATCGGCGTCGAGCTCGACGCGGCCCTCGGGCCGTACCCCACGGAGATCCTGCAGATCACCGAGGGCGACCTCATCGTTGCCTTCACCGACGGCATCGCCGAGCTGCGGGACCGGGACGGCCGCTTCTTCGAGGACTTCATGATGCAGGAGCTCGCCGGCCGCAACGGAGAGCGCGCCGCAGGCGTGGTGGAGCGTCTCGTCCGCGCCGGCGAAC
This sequence comes from uncultured Thermoleophilia bacterium, assembly GCA_963699725.1. Lineage (GTDB taxonomy): Bacteria > Actinomycetota > Thermoleophilia > UBA2241 > UBA2241 > CAIXSE01. The sequence goes on along the minus strand of CAVOVA010000003.1, from coordinate 114,118 downwards.
GCTTCTCGGCGCGGCCGCCGGCCGACGACATCGCCGTCCTCTGCATCGGGCTCACCGGACCTCTGGAGTAAACTAGTCGCGCGTCCCGCCGATACAGGATGGGATGAAGGTGGCAACGAAGGAGGAACGGTGACGCGCAGTCCACGCCTGCGGGGACAAGACGGTTTCATCCGCGAGATCCTGTGGGTGGCGGTCATCATCGGCATCATCGCCGTCATCATCCTGGATGGCATGGCGATCTTCAGAGCCCACCAGTCGGTGAGCGACGACACGACGAGGGCGGCCGAGGAAGCCCAAACGGAGTACGCGCAGACGTTGAACGCACCGGCCGCCAAGATGGCCGCCGAGCAGTACATCCAGAAGTCGGACCTCGAGCTGGTCGAGTACTCCGCGACGCGGACCGCCGAGGGCACCGTGGAATTCACGGTCACGGCGAAGGCGTCGGCCGACACCTATGCGTTCAGGTTCCTGGGCGCGATCCCGCCGCTGAAGGACTGGGTAGAGCGGTCGACACACCCGACGGGGACGGGCACCGCCCCGTAAGGCGAGGCGCTCAGCGCGCCATCTTGAGCCGGGCGAGCCGCTGGTGGCGCTCGAGTCCCAGCTGCACGATCTCCTCGATCAGCGTGGCGCCGTCGACGCCGGCTGCCGCCCAGAGCCGTGGAAAGCCGCTCATCGCCGTCATGCCCGGGATCGTGTTGATCTCGTTGAGGATGACGCTGTCGGTGGACTCCTCCAGGAAGAAGTCGCAGCGCGAGAAGCCACTCGCGTCGATAGCGCGGAACGCGGTCACCGCGAGCTCCCGCATTCTCTCGCTGTGCCGCTCCTCGACGTCGGCGGGAATGATGAAGGCCATCTTGCCGTCGGTGTACTTGGCCTCGTAGTCGTAGAACTCGTTGGCCGGGATGACCTCGCCGACGACGGAGGCGCGGGCATCGTCGCCGCCGAGCAGGCCGCACTCCATCTCCCGCCCGTCGCACGCGGCCTCGATGATGGTCTTGCGGTCGTGGACGGCGGCCAGGTGGAGCGCCGGCCCCAGCTCGGTCCGGTCGTGGGCCTTGGTCATGCCCACGCTGGAGCCGAGGTTGGCCGGTTTGACGAACACCGGATACGCCAGGCGCGCCTCGACGGCGGCGACGGCGTCCGCGCCGACGGCCGCGGCGTCGCGCAGCACGAGGTAGTCCATCTGCGGCAGACCGGCGCTGGCGAACACGGCCTTCATCAGTTCCTTGTCCATGCCCACGGAACTGGCGAGCACGCCGGACCCGGCGTAGGCGAGTCCGGCCATGTCGAGGAGCCCCTGGATGGTGCCGTCCTCGGCGAACGTCCCGTGCATCATGGGGAAGGCGAAGTCGAGCGGATGGAACGACCCGTCGGCAAGCTCCAGGCCCGGACGCGTCGGGTCGGAGACGAGGTGGGCGCCTTGCGACTCGGCGGCGTCGAGGCCGTCCGTGGTGGCGGCGTCGAAGTCCGCCGGCACGACCCAACGGCCGGCCGGCGTGATGCCCACCGGAATGACGTCGTACTTGTCACGGTCGAGCATCGAGGAGACGAAGCGCGCGGAGGCCAGAGAGATCTCGTGCTCCGCGGAGCGGCCTCCGAAGATGAGTGCGAGCCTCAGCATTCGCGAAGCCTAGTGGCGGGTGCGGGGCGGCGCAACCCTCCGTGCGCGACCGCGCGCGCTATCGGGCGGCGCCCAGGACCGCACCGACGAGGCGGTCGATGAACGCGCCGGCGCCCTTGAGCTGGTCGAGCGTGTCGGCGAATGAAGGAAGCTCACCGAGGACGAGCGCGTCGAGCAGCACATCGACGATGGTGCTGCGCAGCGACTGGAGCGCCATCACGAGATCCAGGGTCGTGAAGCCGAGGGAGATGCGGTAGGCGGCGTCCGCGGCGACCCTCTCCGTGGCTTGACGGAGAAGCGCCGGCACCTCGTACTCTTCCGCCTCCGTGCAGGCGATGAGATCGTCGACGAAGGCGCGCACGAAGCGCTCGCCCAGCGGGCTGCTCACGATCTCACGGTAGTCGGCCGAAACGCTCTCGTCGAGGTTCGCGGCCCAGCGCCGCCACAGCTCCTCACGATGGTCGCGCAGCACGAGCGGGACCGAGCTCATCCGGCGGCCGCGCGAGCGATGAGGGCGGCGGTGGCCCCGGCGCCGACGCCGTTGTCGATGTTCACGACGGCGAGACCGGGGCTGCAACTCTGCAGCATGCCCATGAGCGCCGCCTCACCGCGGCCGCCGAAGCCGTAGCCGGTCGAGGTCGGCAGGCCGATCACGGGAACGGCGACCAGGCCGGCGACCACCGAGGGCAGCGCCCCTTCCATGCCGGCCGCAACGACCATCGCGCCGATGCCCGCCGCGCGCATCTCCTCGAGCGGCGCCGAGAGCCGGTGCAAGCCGGCGACGCCGACGTCGAAGGCGGTCACAGCGTCGACCCCCATCGCCCGGATCATCGCGACCGCCTCGCCGGCGACTCCCACATCGCTGGTGCCGGCCGCGAGGACGCCGACCGCGCCGAGCGCCTTCGGCGGCGGCGCATCCGAGCGGCGCACCACCACGACCCTGCTTCGGGGGTCATGGTCGACCGTGCCGTCCACGGCGCCGGCCAGCGCGGCCGCTTGCTCGTCCGACACGCGGCTGCAGAGGACGACGGCGTTGTGCTCGAGGAACCGGCGAGCGATGGCGACCACCTGATCCGCCGACTTGCCCTCCGCGTACACCACCTCGGGCACGCCCTTGCGCGCCGCGCGGGAGACATCCAAGAGGGCGAAGTCCCCCACCGAGACGTAGCCCAGGTGCCGAAGACGCGCGGCGCCGTCGGCCGCGGACAGCCTTCCGGCGGCGACGTCGGAGAGGAGATCGTCGAGGGAGTGGTCCATGGAGCGTGATTATGCGCCTTCAGGCGCATTCCTGCCCAGCACCGCTGCTCACGCGTGCGCGGCTGGACGTGCGTCCCGTGCCGATCCTCAGGAAAAGCGAGGATGCTGCCGACTTCCGGGGTATAATGCGGAGCAGAATCGTCCAGGAAGGGGCCCGTGCCGGACGCCAAGTATCAACTCTATAGGAGCGAACCCACTCATCGTCGTCGCTGGCCGTACATCGTCGTCGCGGCGTTCTGCGTGTGCGCCGGCGTCGTGGGCTGGCAACTCTACGGGGTACCTCGGGTGTCCGCCGTGACTCCGGTTCCGGACGCGTTCGTCAGCAGTGCTTCGTCGACCGTGGTGCTCAATGTCAAGGGCCTGCCTGCACTCAAGGACGTCAGCGTCACCCTGGACGGCGAGGACGTGACCGCCGACGCCCGCCGCGACGGCGACACCCTTACGCTGCCCGCGACCGACCTTGCCGACGGCAAGCACGCCGTGGCGTTCAGCGCGAGCAGTTCCAATCTGTTCCGCAGCGAGGTGCGCAAGGACTGGCACTTCACCGTCGACACGAGCATCCCGACGCTGGAGCTCGACGGCTCCGCCAGGGAGGGCCGCATCAACACCGACCCGGCCACCTTCAGCGGCAAGACGGAACCGTACGCGACGGTCACCGTCGTCGACGGCGACATCAAGGCGAGCGGGACCGCCGACGCCTCGGGCGCATACGCCGTGAGCGCCGACCTGCCCGACGGCGCTTCCAGCGTGGTGATCACGACCACCGACCGGGCCGGCAACAAGAGAGCCAAGAGGCTGTCCGTCTTCGTCGACGCCCAGCCGCCCATCCTCAAGACGACGAAGCTCGACAAGAGGATCAGGCGCGCCAAAGTCACGGTGCGTGTGAAGGCGACCGACCAGCTCGGCGTGCCGGCGGTCAAGTTCGTCTTCGACGGCGAGGAGCGCCAGCTGACGGGCCCGGCCTCCAAGGCCAAGTTCGCGGTCAAAGGCCTCGCCCAAGGCCGCCACACCATCGTCGTCACCGCCGTCGACCAGGGCGGCAACGTCGTCACCAGCAAGCAGACCTTCGTCGTCGACAGCACCGAGCGCTTCGGCTCTGCCACCCTCTGGCCCGGCGCGCGCGGCAAGGACGTCAAGGAACTGCAGTCCAAGCTCATCAAGGCCGGCGTCTACTCCGGCAAGAAGACCGCAGTCTACGACGCCGACACCGAGAAGGCCGTCCGCACGCTGCAGGCCAAGTACGGCCTCGAGGTCGACGGGCTGGTCGGCGGCAACGTGCTCAACGCGCTCAGCGGCCAGATCGTCGTCGACCTGGGCGACCTGCGTCTCTACCTGTATCGTGGCGACAAGCTCGTGAAGAGCTACCCGGTGGCGACCGGCCAGTCGGCGTACCCCACGCCGACCGGCTCCTACGTGATCACCATGATGCAGATGAACCCCACGTGGTACCCACCGAACTCGGAGTGGGCGAAGGACGCCAAGCCCATACCGCCGGGCGTCGAGAACCCGCTCGGGACGCGCTGGATCGGCACGAGCGCCACCGCCGTCGGCATCCACGGCACGCCGGACGACTCGTCGATCGGCACCTACGCGTCGCACGGGTGCATCCGCATGCACATCTACGACGTCGAGGACCTGTACCCCAGGGTCGTCGTCGGGATGCCGGTCATCATCCGGCCGTAGCCGGGCGTCGCTCCCGGCTATACTTGGGGCACGCACGGCCCCCGCGGCGGCCCCCGTCGCCGTGTGCTTGACTCCAGGGAGAACGATGGCCGACATCTCCGCCTTCAGAGGGATCCGCTACCGTGAGAGCACCGCGCTCGACGATGTCGTCGCGCCGCCCTACGACGTGCTCTCGGCGGCGCAGGCGGCCGACCTTCGGGCACGGAGCCGCCACAACGCCGTCCACATCGACCTCCCCGTCCCGCCGGGCGCGGCGGCAGACGACGCCGCCTACGCACGCGCCGCGGAGCTCTTCCGGGGCTGGCGCGACGAGGGGGTGCTCGTGCGCGACGAGCTGCCCGGCATCGCCGTCATCGACCAGACCTCTACCGGCCCCGACGGGCGAGAGCGCACGCGCCGCGGCTTCGTCGCGCGGCTGCGCCTCGCGAGCCTCGAGGAGCGCGTCGTCCTGCCGCACGAGCGCACCCACGCCGGGCCCAAGGTAGACCGACTGCGTCTCTACCGTGCCACGCACGCCGACATCAGCCAGATCTTTCTGCTCTACCCCGACGACGACGGGATCGTGAGTGGAGCGCTCGACGCGGCCGCCGCCGACATCCCCGCGGCCGCCTGGCGCGAGGCACACGACGGCGACGGCAACACGCACCGCGTCGCGACCGTCGGCGCGGCAGCCGCGGAGCGCGTCTCCGAGGGACTCCGCGGCCGGCCGCTCTACATCGCCGATGGTCACCACCGCTACGAGACCGCCCTCGCCTACCGCGACGAACGGCGAGCGGCGGGCGATTCGAGCGCAGACACCCTCATGGTCTACCTGTGCAGCCTGAGCGACCCCGGGCTCACCGTCTTCCCCACGCACCGGCTGGTGCGTGGGATCGCCCCCATCTCTCTGGACGACCTCATCGAGCACGTGCAGCCGTTCTTCGATGTGGTCGGGGAACCGGTCACCGGCGTGGCCGCGCGCCGCGCGGCCCTCGATACCTTGCCGGAGCACGCCGACCCCGCCAGGGTCTTCGGCCTGTACCTGCCCCGCGCCGCGGCCTGCCTGATCGTCAAGACCCGTGAGCCGGCAGCCTCCGAGCGGCTCGCCGCGGACGGCTTCTCGTCAGAGGCGGCAGGGCTCTCCGTGACGATCCTCCACGAACTGCTGCTCAGCGAGGCGCTCGGCCTGCAGCACGACGAGGCCGAGCGACACGTCGACTACGCCAAGAGCGTGCCGGATGCGCTCGCCGCCCTGGACGGCGGCGGCTACGAGCTCGGTGCGTTTCTCAACGCCACCCTCGTCGATCAGGTGCGCGCCATCGCCGACCACGGCGAGGTGATGCCGCAGAAGTCCACGTACTTCTACCCCAAGCTCCTGACCGGCCTCGTCTTCGACGCTCTGGGCGACTGAGTCCCGGGACCGGCCGCCGGCGAATCGTCGACGCGGGTGCGAGCCCGCGACGATGAGGTCAGGAGGCGGCGTCGGCGCGGCGCTGCAGCGCCGCGAGGGCCGCCGCCTGGTCGTCGCTGAACGGCAGCGAGACCTGCTCGGCGAGGATCTGGTCGACGCGCTCGCGAGCGGACGCGACGGTTCTCGGCGATCCCGCCGCCCGCCACCCGTCCCAGCTGCCCTGGACGCCGAAGTCGCTCAGGCGCCACTCACCGGCGCGCGCTCCGAGCCGCGTGGAGCGCTCGCCGAGGAACGAGCCGCACGGCCCGACCTTGCCGAGGACCTCGTCGAGCCAGAGGTCGTCGCTGACCGGCACGCCGGTCCTGGCCTGACGAGCGTTGCGGATGATCTCGACGTCCATGACGATCTGCTCGAGGCAGAGGATCGTCGCGCCGCCGAGCAGGCCCGGTCCGACGAGGACGTCCGGATCGGCCAGGGCAACGAGCAAGCCGCTGTCCGCCTTCTCCCAGGCGGTCTGCATGTCCGGCTCGTAGGTCTGGGTGCAGAGGCCCGAGGATTCGGCCGGCAGGCCGTAGTAGCGGGCCATCTCGGTGCCGGCGACGCAGAGCACAGCGTGCTCGATCGCGCCGGCGGCGTAGAGCCCCGTGCGTGGGTCAATGGTCGCCACCACCGGCGAGTAGAACACCGGCGTGCCCGGGGCCGCCGCCTGCACGAGGCACAGCGTGCCGATCGTCTCGCAGTTGGCGGCGAGCAGCGTGCCGAGACGGCTGCCGGGCGCGGTGGCGCCCTGCAGCGGCATCGGCATGACGGCCACCGGCAGGCCGTAGTCGCGCAACTCCAACCACGTCTGCGTGAAGTCGTGCTCGATGGTCAGCGGCGAAGTGGGCGTGATGAGGAACGACATCGGCATGCGCTCGCGCACCGCATCGGGCCCGCCGAACACGATGTCGAGGAGCTCCTTGAGCCAGGGCACGAGCTGGGGCTTGCCGAACGAGTCCTGCACGTGCTTGCCGAAGGTCGCGAAGACGTCGGTGTAGTAGCGCAAGAACCCGCCGGGTCGCTCGTAGTCGGTCTTGTAGTCGATGGGGCACCAGTAGAAGCCGATGTCGTCGATCGCGTCGAGCAGCCGCGTCGCGGCGTGCCAGTCGCCGGCAGCGGTCGGGCGCCGCTCGCCGGTCTGCGGGTCGAAGGCCGTGGTCGCGCCGCCGTCGGCGAGAAGCGTGAACTCGCCGGCGCCCACGGGGAAGCTCCAGTCTGGCCGGCGGCCCTGCACCGTGAACCGGCGGGTGGCCTGCGCCAGGAGGCTCTCGACCAGATCAGGAGGGAAGCGCACCATCCGGGTCGCCTCGTCGACGGCGGCGCCCGCCGACGCGAGGATCCGGCGCCCGTCCTCGGTGTCGCAGCGCAAGCCGACGGTGCCCAGCACCTTGAGCGTGCGCTCGTGGACCTGCGCCTTCTCGTCCTCCGAGAGGACCTGGATCTGCGTCTGCATCAGGAGTCCTCCGCGGCTCGAGGCTCGAAACGAGCCATGGCTCCGTCGCCGGCCTTGCATGACGGTTTGCCCGGCCCACCATAAATGGCCCGCGGGACGGAGTAAAACGCCGACACGCACAGCACCGCGGCGCATCCGGCGAAGCCGTACCGGCCGGTGTCCAGGTCAGGCGCTCTGAACCCGGTGACGTCGGGGAGCTCGGCGCCGCGAAGAATCGCGTCGACGGGGACGGCAAGCCCCACGGACAACGCAGGCGGCATCACGAAGGCGTCGATGACACCGACCTGCGCGGCCTTCGGACTCATCGTCGAGGCGGTCCCGGCTGCTTCGCTGCTCATGCGTTCCCCCCACGCTCCGTGACGACCGTCGCGAACAGCCGCGGGCCGATCGCTCTCCCGCGACCCGCTCTCAAGTATGGGGAGACGGCGCTCGCACCGCTACGGTCGATTCCTCGGCAAAGTTGGCGCGGAGGCCTAGGCAAACCTCGGGAGCGCGGTGACGAGCGCAACAGACGGCGTATCGACGGGGGCGGCGAAGAGCCGGGCGCGCAGCGCCCGCCGGTCGCCGGCGCCCATCTTGCGCAGCACGGCGCGGCAGTGGCTCCGCGCCGTGCTCGTCGAGACGCAGAGCCGCGCGGCGATCGCGCCGGTCGTGAGTCCGCCGAGCAGGAGCAGGAGCACGTCGGACTCGCGTACCGTGAGCCCGGCGGCGGTCACGGCGTCGGCCGCGCGGCAGGTGGACGAAGCACGGCCGGCCGCCGACGGCCGCGAGTCGCAGCACGAGGTCGGCGCAGCGGTGAGCCCGATGGGCGGCGAGCAGCGGCGCCGGTCCGGTGCCGTAGCCGACCACGAGCGGTGGGTCACCGTCAGGGGCCGTGCCGCCGCGTGGCGCTGCGCAGACGCGGCGGCAGTCGTCCTCCCGGTCGAGCGATACGAAGACCACCGCAGGGCGACGGTTCGGCGCGACGGCTCCGGCCTCGCCGATGATGGCAAAACCCAGGGCGGCCGCGGCCGGGACCGCGAGCAACCGCGCCAACGAGTCCGGCTCGAGTACGGCGGCTGCCGCCCTGGGCACAGGAACGGCGGCCGCCGGTTCGGTGGGGCCACCCGGCGGTCCGGCGCCCGCGTCCGGAGCCGCGGTGGCGGCCGGCGGGGCCATGGCCGCACAGACCCGGCCGGCGGCCCGCCGGAATGGCGGGCCGCCGGCCCCCCTGGGGAGGTCGGGGGTGGGGGCTTCGGTCATCGCCACGACGCGACCGGGACACTGGATGGACGGGCAGGTTCGAGCGCGGACGCACGCCAGGCAGACTGGAGGACCCCATGGCTGAGATCACTCGCTCCATCGCCGTCGACGCCCCGATCGGCGAAGCCGACCAGGACGGGACGGAGTCCGTGTTCGGCACGCTCGTCGGTCACTGCCGACCGCGGTGCGGCGTCGTGATACGGACGCCGGCCGCCGACGCCGAGCATGAGGACATCGCGCTGCTCGAAGAGATCCCCGATACGCGATCGCGCGTGCGCGTCACCGTACGGCGTCGAGGGAGACGAGAGCGCGGCGGCGTGCCTCGACCGCGACGCCAGACTCCTCGAGACCTTGGCGAAGACACGCAGCTGAGCTGCATCTCTCGACCGCGATGGAGCACATCGCCATCACCTCCCCGGACCATCCGGACCGCCTGTACAGGTCGGCCCTGATCGCCGCCGGCGCCGGGAGCGCGGTGGGCAGGTGATCGTGGCCCGACCAGCATAGACCCGCAGACGAGCGCCGTCGTCATACCCAGGGTGGAGATGGCGCCGGCGCGGCGCCGAATGCGGGGGCCATCGGCGCGCGGTAGACTGTCCCGGTCGTGGGGCGACCCGTGTGAGGCGCGCGCTGCCCCGAAGACGTTCACAGGAACAATCGGGGAGGCTCAGCCGTGGCACCATCACTGATCGAGCAGCTGGCCGCCGCGCCAGCCGTGGGGCAGGAGTACCGGCCGTTCGCGCTTTCGCCGACCGGCGACGCCGTCGCGTTCGAGTGGTATCAGGACGGCGACTGGCAGATCTTCCTCAAGCCTTGCCGGACGGCGAGCCGCGCCGGGTCGGCGACCTCAACGACCGCTGCGGCAGCCCGCAGTTCTCACCCGACGGGCGCTATCTCTTCTTCACCTGCGACGACCGCGGCTCCGAGTGCTACGACGTCTACCGGTACGAGATCTCGACGGGGCAGCTGGACAATCTGCTGCCCGACACTCCGGAGCTCGCCCCGCTGCCCGACCCCGACCTCTCGCCGGACGGCTCCCGGCTGGCGCTCACCGTAGCGCACGGCGCCGGCTACGCCGTCGCCGTGATGCCGGCGCAGCCGGATCCCGGCGGCGCCGGCATCCGGCACCTGACGCAACATCCGTATACCGAGTCCTCGCCCCGCTGGTCGCCCGACGGCGCCTACCTGGCCGTGACCAGCGGGACGCACGGTCAGGACACGGCGGTCGTCGTCGTCGACGCGGAATCCGGCGAGACCCGAGTGGTCGGCGGTTCCGAGCAGTTCCTGGCCGGCCAGCTCTCGTGGTCGCCCGAAGGCCGCCGCATCGCGTTCGCCGGCGGGCCGGGCGACCGTCCGGCGATCGGCATCTACGAGCTGGCCACCGGGTCCGTCAGCTGGGCGTGGGAGGACCACCACGTCGACGCGCACCATCCCGTCTGGGCCCCCGATGGCGCAGCGCTCGCGTTCCTCGTGGACGTGGAGGGCGAGACCGGCCTCCTCCACATCGATCTGCGCGACGGCGAGGTCACCGAGTACAGCATCGGTCCCGGAAACCACTACGCCCCCTGCTTCACGCCCGACGGCAGCGCGCTCGTCTGCGTGCTCAGCAGCCCGGACGCGCCCCCGGACCTCTTCCGCATCGGCCTGGCCGACGGCGACGTGACCGCGCTCACCGACTCCCTGCCGGACAAGCTCCGGACGGTCCCATTCGTCTCGGGCAGCCCCGTACGGTTCACGAGCTGGGACCACCTCGCCGAGGTACCCGGCATCCTCGTGGAGCCCGACGAGCCGAACGGCGCCGCCGTCGTCATCGTCCACGGCGGCCCCACATGGCATCACTCCAACGAGTGGGACGTGCTCCGCCAGGCCTTCGTCGCCGCGGGAGTCACCGTCCTGCACCCCAACTACCGCGGCAGCGACGGCTACGGCCGCCGCTGGCAGCTCGCCAACCGCTGGCTCATGGGCCAGGGCGAGGTGCTGGACGTGGCGGCCGCGCACGAGTTCCTCGTGGGATTGGGCTGCGACCCGGCACGCATCGCCATCACAGGCCGCAGCTGGGGCGGATTCCACACCATGGCCGCCGTCACGCAGTTCCCCGACCTCTGGGCGGCCGGGGTCGCCGGCGTCCCCTTCTTCGACTTCATCGACAGCGCCACGGACCCGGACATCCGGGAGGACCTGCGCTGGTGGGATCACGAGAACACCGGCGACGTCGAGAAGGACCGAAGCAAGCTCGAGTACTACTCGCCGATCAACCACCTCGACGCCGTGGAGGCGCCGCTCCTGCTCCTCGGCGGCGCCCTCGACCCGCGTTGTCCTCCCAAGCAGATCGCCGACGTCACCGAGCGCCTGCGGGCGCGCGGCCGTATCTGCGACTACGTCGTCTACCCCGACGAAGGCCACGAGATCAGCGGGCTCAAGCACCGCATCGACTACGACCGGCGCACGGTCGACTTCATCCTCGAGCACGTCGGCGTACCGGGCTGAGCGGCCGGGACCCGAGAACGTGACCGCCTGAAGCCGGCGGGGCGGAGCGGCGAGAGACCGCCACGGGGCAGCGCCGCGCGGCTCAGCGCTGCGTGATGAGGTACTCGAAGGCGGCCAGCGCCGCCTTGGCGCCCTCTCCGGCGGCGATCACGATCTGCTTGTCCTTGGTCGCCGTCACGTCGCCCGCGGCGAACACGCCGCGTACGCCGGTGTCGCCCATGGCGTCGACGACGACCTCGCCGTGCTGGTTGGTGTGCGCGAGGTCGAGGACGAGGTCGGAGTTGGGCGAGAGGCCGACTTCGATGAAGACGCCGTCCACCTTGAGGGTCCGCGTCTTTCCGTTCTTCAGGTTGCGCAGCACGAGCTTCTCGACCACCTCGTCGCCGGCGATCTCCACGGGCTCGTACCCCACGAGCTTCTTGACGCCCGGCGCCGACCCCGCCTTGTCCTTCAGGATCTCGTCGCCGCTCCAGGGGCTGCGACTCACCACGTGGACCCGCTTGGCGATGCCGCTCATCTCGATCGCGGCCTCGAGGGCCGAGTTGCCGCCACCGACGATGGCGATGGTCTTGTCGCGGTAGAACGGGCCGTCGCAGGTCGAGCAGTACACCACGCCCCGGCCGCCGAACTCGTCCTCGCCGGGGATCTCCAGACGACGCTTCTGGGCGCCGCTGGCGACGATCACCGTGCGCGCCTTGACCTCCTTGCCCGAGACCAGCTCGAGAACCTTGGCGCGGCCGTCGACGCGGATGCCGGAGACCCGCTCACCGAGGAGCCGCTCGAGCCCGTACATGTACGCCTGCTCGAACATGAGACGGACCAGCTCCGGACCCTCGATGGCCGGCATACCGGGGTAGTTGGTGACGACATGGGTGATGCCGACCTGCCCGCCCAGGTCGAGTGCGATGAGGATCGTGGAGAGGTTCTTCCGGGCGGCGTACAGCGCGGCGGTGAGGCCCGCGGGGCCCGCGCCGACGACCGCGACGTCCCACACGCGCTCGAGATCGACGGTCGTCTCGATGCCGAAGACCTTGTCGAGCGCCCCCGTGGCGTTCAGGTAGGCGAGATCGTCGTAGCCGCCGATCCACTTTCCATCGAGGAAGAACTGGGGCACGCCGCGCTGGCCGGTGCGCTCGATCATCTCCGTCGCGCGCTCTTCGTCGTCGGTGACGTCCACCTCGTCGTACTCGATGCCTTTCGCGCCCAGCAGCGCCTTCGCCTTGGCGCAGTACGGACACCATTCCATCGAGTACATCTGTACTCGTGCCATCGTCGCCTCCGTCGTCCGGTTGGTCCGCGTTCCCTGAAATGGGCTATTCCCACGGACAAACGCCTCCTCACCGGATCTCGCTGAAGAGGCCGCCCGCTCCCAGGTCGACGACCGGTGCCGCAAGCCGCTCTCCAAGCCGATCATCGAGGACCGCGCGCTCGAGATTACCGCCGGGTGACGCCAACAGTTTCCCGTGTCGACCCAGGGGTAGGGATAAAGAGTGCCGTAGCGCACGCAACCCCCTCGCTTCACCCCGGATGGAGGTCCGTAATGTCCCGCCAAGAGACCGAAAGAGAGATCACCGAAGTCTTGGGCCAGATCCCAAGCTTCTTCGCCAGCATGCCCGACGGTACGCTCGAACGCCAGTGGGCGGACTTCAAGGAGTTCCAGCTCGGCGACACCGTGCTGACGGCACGCGAGAAGCACCTCATCGGCTACGCCGTCGCGTCGGCGATCCACTGCCAGTACTGCACCTACTTCCATCGCAGCGCGACGCAGATGATGGGAACGACCGAGCTGCAGCTCGAGGAGGCGGCGCGGATGGCCTCCGAGACGGCCTTGTACAGCACCTACATCCACTCCCAGAGCACCGACCTCGAGGAGTTCAAGCGGAGCACGGACGAGATAGGCGACTACCTCGGCAAGCGCGCCGCGGAAGCCGAGCGCCGCGCGGCATAGCCGGGCCGCTCGCACGAACCACTCAGTCCCGAGGGCGGCCGGCGCTCGCGCCGGCCGCCCTCGGGACGTCACGGCCAGCACCTCACCCGTTCCGCGCGTTCAGGTGCACCGGTGCAGGCGCCACCGGAGGCGCCGTCGAAGGCCCCGCGTCCCGTCTTCATACGATAGACTCGGGCCTGTCCCCGCACACATTCTCCGGGCAGGTGAATCGATGAAGGTCCGTGTCTACGTCGTCCCGAAACAGGGCATCCTCGACCCTCAGGGCGCGGCCGTCGAGCGGTCGCTCCCCAACCTCGGCTTCGAGGGTGTGAGCGGCGTCCGCATCGGCAAGATCATCGATCTCGCCATCGACGGCGCGGGCCTCACCGAAGAGGCCGCCCGCGCCCAGGTCGACGACATGTGCCGCAAGCTCCTCTCCAACCCGATCATCGAGGACTACACCTTCGAGATCACCGAGGGGTGAGGCCGCGATGACCGCTGCTTCTCCCCTGCGCCTCGGCGTCGTCGTCTTCCCGGGCATCAACACCGACGGCGACACGCACCACGCGCTCGAGACCTTCCCCGGCGTCACCGCCGAGTACCTGTGGCACAAGGACACCGACCTCAAGGGCGTCGACGGCATCGTCATCCCCGGCGGGTTCAGCTACGGCGACTACCTCCGCTGCGGCGCCATCGCGCGCTTCAGCCCGATCATGCAGTCCATCGCCGACTTCGCCGCCGGCGGCGGTCTCGTGATGGGCATCTGCAACGGCTTCCAGATCCTGATCGAGGCCGGCCTCCTGCCCGGCGGCCTCATCCGCAACACGGGCCTCAAGTTCGTCTGCAGGTACGTCAACCTGCGCGTCGAGACGGCGGACACGCCGTTCACCAGCGCCTGCGCCCAGGGCGACGTGCTGCGCATCGTGGTCAAGCACAACGAGGGCAACTACACCGTCGACCCGGCGACCTTCGAGAAGATGAAGGCCAACGACCAGATCGTCGTGCGCTACGTGAACGCCGCCGGCGAGCGGGCCGAGGGCGCCAACCCCAACGGCTCCCTCGACGACATCGCCGGCGTCTGCAACGAGACGCGCAACGTCTTCGGCATGATGCCGCACCCGGAGAACTCCGTGGAGGCCGCGCTGGCCGGCGGCGCCGACGGACGGAAGTTCTTCGGCTCGATGATCGACTCCCTGCGCGCCGCGGAGGTGACGGCATGACGAAGCCGGACGTCAGCAGGCAGGCCACGCTCGAGGCCGCCCTCAAGCTCGGCCTCACCGAAGACGAATACGCGCACATCTGCGAGATCCAGGGTGGCGAACCGACGTACGTGGAGGTCGCCATCTACTCGCTGATGTGGAGCGAGCACTGCAGCTACAAGCACTCGCGGCCCGTCCTGGGGCGCTTCCCCACCAGCGGGCCGCGCATCCTGCAGGGCCCCGGCGAGAACGCCGGCATCATCGACGTCGGCGACGGCTGGGCCGTGGCCATGAAGGTCGAGAGCCACAACCACCCGTCGGCGGTCGAGCCGTTCCAGGGCGCCGCGACCGGCGTCGGCGGCATCGTGCGCGACATCTTCACCATGGGCGCGCGCCCGTGCGTGAGCATGGACTCGCTGCGCTTCGGCGAGCTCACCGAGCCGCGCCAGCGCTTCTTGCTCGACGGCGTCGTCGGCGGCATCGCCCACTACGGCAACTGCCTCGGCATCCCGACCATCGCGGTTTTTTTTTTGCAGGTGAATCGATGAACGTCCGCGTCTACGTCGTCCCGAAACAGGGCATCCTCGACCCTCAGGGCGCGGCCGTCGAGCGGTCACTCCCCAACCTCGGCTTCGAGGGTGTGAGCGGCGTCCGCATCGGCAAGATCATCGATCTCGCCATCGACGGCGCGGGCCTCACCGAAGAGGCCGCCCGCGCCCAGGTCGACGACATGTGCCGCAAGCTCCTCTCCAACCCGATCATCGAGGACTACTCCTTCGAGATCACCGAGGGGTGAGGCCGCGATGACCGCTGCTTCTCCCCTGCGCCTCGGCGTCGTCGTCTTCCCGGGGATCAACACCGACGGCGACACGCACCACGCGCTCGAGACCTTCCCCGGCGTCACCGCCGAGTACCTGTGGCACAAGGACACCGACCTCAAGGGCGTCGACGGCATCGTCATCCCCGGCGGGTTCAGCTACGGCGATTACCTCCGCTGCGGAGCCATCGCGCGTTTCAGCCCGATCATGCAGTCCATCGCCGACTTCGCCGCGGGCGGCGGTCTCGTGATGGGCATCTGCAACGGCTTCCAGATCCTGATCGAGGCCGGCCTCCTGCCCGGTGGCCTCATCCGCAACACGGGCCTCAAGTTCGTCTGCAGGTACGTCAACCTGCGCGTGGAGACGGCTGACACGCCGTTCACGAGCGCCTGCGCCCAAGGCGATGTGCTGCGCATCGTGGTCAAGCACAACGAGGGCAACTACACCGTCGACCCCGCCACCTTCGAGAAGATGAAGGCCAACGACCAGATCGTCGTGCGCTACGTGAACGCCGCCGGCGAGCGGGCCGAGGGCGCCAACCCCAACGGCGCCCTCGACGACATCGCCGGCGTCTGCAACGAGACGCGCAACGTCTTCGGCATGATGCCGCACCCGGAGAACTCCGTGGAGGCCGCGTTGGCCGGCGGCGCCGACGGAAGGAAGTTCTTCGGCTCGATGATCGACTCTCTGCGCGCCGCGGAGGTGACGGCATGACGAAGCCGGACGTCAGCAGGCAGGCCACGCTCGAGGCCGCCCTCAAGCTCGGCCTCACCGAGGACGAATACGCGCACATCTGCGAGATCCAGGGTGGCGAACCGACGTACGTGGAGGTCGCCATCTACTCACTGATGTGGAGCGAACACTGCAGCTACAAGCACTCGCGGCCCGTCCTGGGGCGCTTCCCCACCAGCGGGCCGCGCATCCTGCAGGGCCCGGGCGAGAACGCCGGAATCATCGACGTCGGCGACGGATGGGCCGTGGCCATGAAGGTCGAGAGCCACAACCACCCCTCGGCGGTCGAACCGTTCCAGGGCGCCGCCACCGGCGTCGGCGGCATCGTGCGCGACATCTTCACGATGGGCGCGCGCCCCTGCGTGAGCATGGACTCGCTGCGCTTCGGCGAGCTCACCGAGCCGCGCCAGCGCTTCCTGCTCGACGGCGTCGTCGGCGGCATCGCCCACTACGGCAACTGCCTGGGCATCCCGACCATCGGCGGCGAGATCTACTTCGAGCCAAGCTACGAGGGCAACTGCCTCGTCAACGCGATGAGCGCCGGGCTGATCCGTACCGACGGCATCGTGCGCGCCATCGCCAGCGGCGTCGGCAACCACGTCGTCCTCATCGGCTCCAAGACCGGCCGCGACGGCATCGGCGGCGCCAGCGTGCTCGCCAGCCAGGAGTTCGACGAGACGCTCGAGGAGAAGCGCCCCAGCGTCCAGGTCGGCGACCCGTTCACCGAGAAGAAGCTGATCGAGGCCTGCCTCGAGCTCATCCACCGCAAGCTCGTGGTGAGCATGCAGGACCTCGGCGCCGCGGGCCTCACCAGCTCGAGTTCGGAGATGTCGAGCAAGGGCTTCGTCGGGCTCGACATCCACGCCGACCGCGTGCCCCTGCGCGAGGCCGACATGGAGCCGTGGGAGATCATGATCAGCGAGAGCCAGGAGCGCATGCTGGCGATCGTCACCGACGAGCAGATCGCCGACGTGCGCGAGGTCTGCGAGCGCTGGGACCTCGACTGCACCGTCATCGGTGAGGTCACCGACAGCAAGATGCTGCGCATCTGGTGGCACGGCGAGCGCGTGGCGAACATCCCGGCTCGCCGTCTCGCCGACGAGAGTCCTGTGATCCGCACGCCCTCCGTGAAGCCGGACTACATCGTCGACGAGCCCGTGGCCGTGGACGATGCGACCTACCCGCGGCCGGCGGACCTCGGCGCGGCGCTGACGCAGCTCCTCGCCGCGCCCAACATCGCCAGCAAGCGCTGGGCCTGGGAGCAGTACGACTACATCGTCCAGGCCAACACCGTGCAGATCCCCGGCTCCGACGCCGCGGTGCTGCGCATCAAGGACACGCAGCGCGGCATCGCCTTCAGCAACGACTGCAACGGCCGCCACTGCTACCTCGACCCGTACCGCGGCGCCAAGGCGGCCACGGCCGAGGCGGCGCGCAACCTGGCCTGCGCCGGCGCGCTGCCGGTCGCCGTCACCGACTGCCTCAACTTCGGCAACCCGGAGAAGGGCGAGATCTACTGGCAGTTCGAGCAGGCGATCGAGGGCATCGCCGAGGCCTGCGAGGCGCTCGACACGCCGGTGGTCTCCGGCAACGTGAGCTTCTACAACGAGAGCTTCGGCCAGGCGATCTACCCGACGCCGATGATCGGCATGCTCGGCATCTACGACGACGTCAGCATCCACATCGACGACGCCTTCAAGGACGAGGGCGACGTGATCGTGCTCATCGGCGCCGGCGCGGCCTGGGTGGACGGCTCCGAGTACCAGAAGGTCGCCTACGGCAGGGTCGAGGGTCGCGTGCCCGACGTCGACCTGCAGCTCGAGACCTCAGCTGCAGACCAAGGTCCGCGCGGCCATCGAGGCGCGGCTGCTGAGGAGCGCCCACGACTGCGCCGAGGGCGGCCTCGCCGTGGCGCTGGCCGAGTGCTGCATCGCCAGCGGCTCCAACGGCGGCGCCCAGTTCGAGGACCCGGCGACGCCGCGGCCCGGCCGCTCCGGCCGCTGGCTCGGCGCCGATGTCGACCTCGGCTCCGCCGCGGCCGTGACCGGCGCCGCCGGGCGGCCCGACCTCGCGCTCTTCGGCGAGGCGCCGACGCGCGTGATCGTCAGTTGCGCGCCCGACAAGCTCGCCGAGCTCGACGCGCTGCTCGGCGATCTGCCGCATCGGGACGGTCGGCCGGGTGACCGGCACCGACCTCAGGTGTACCATGGATGCGAAGGAGCTCTTCGCCGTCCCGGTGAGCGAGCTCCATTCTGCTTATGAGTCGCTCCCGGAGCGGCTCGCCTGAACGATCAGAACCGAGCGTCCTTGTACGACGATCGTCTTCACGACAGCTGTGGCGTCTTCGGCATCCACGCGCCGGGACGCGACGTCGCACGCCTCACCTTCTTCGGCCTCTACGCCCTGCAGCACCGCGGCCAGGAGAGCGCCGGGATCGCCGTCGCAGACGACGGCCAGGTCACCGTGATCAAGGACCTCGGCCTCGTCAGCCAGGTGTTCAACGAGCAGATGCTGCAGAGCCTGAGCGGCCAGCACGCCATCGGCCACGTGCGCTACTCCACCACCGGGGCCAGTCACTGGCAGAACTCCCAGCCGCTCGTTCGCAGCCGCAACGGCGACGTCATCGCCCTGGGCCACAACGGCAACCTCGTCAACACCACGGAACTGCGTGACGAGCTCATCGCCCAGGGCGTCAAGTTCGCCGGCACCACCGACACCGAGGTCACCGCTCATCGCCACGAGCGCGACTGCTCCGCTCAGAGCGCTCTGCGTCATGCCCGCCCACCTCCTTCCGTTTTCGCAAGTCGCCGCACCACCGACACCGAGTGATCACGGCGCTCATCGCCCACGAAGCCGAGGGCGACCTGCTCGGCGCGGTGCGCACCGCCGTCGGCAAGATCCGCGGCGCCTTCTCCGCCGCCGTCATGAGCGGCGACGCCGTCGTCGGCTTCCGCGACCCCTACGGCGTGCGCCCGCTCTGCCTCGGCGACTTCGAGGGCCACCCCGTGTTCAGCAGCGAGACCTCGGGCCTGGACATCATCGGCGCCGACTTCGTGCGCGAGATCCAGCCGGGCGAGATCGTCATCGCCGACAGCGAGCACGGCCTGCGCAGCGAGCGGGTCGAGCTCGAGGGCTCCCGCCCGGCCCTCTGCATCTTCGAGTTCATCTACTTCGCACGGCCCGACAGCGTGATGAACGGCAAGACGCTGCACGTGGTGCGCCAGGAGATGGGCAAGCATCTCGCCATGGAGGCGCCCGTCGAGGCCGACCTCGTCATCCCGGTGCCGGACACCGGCATGCCGGCGGCGATCGGCTACTCGGCGGCGTCCGGCATCCCCTACACCGAGGGCCTCATCAAGAACCGCTACGTGCACCGCACGTTCATCCAGCCCGACGACCAGCTGCGCCAGGTCGGCATCCGCATGAAGCTCAACCCGCTGACCTCGGTCATCAAGGGCAAGCGGCTCGTCGTGGTCGACGACTCGATCGTCCGCGGCAACACGACGAGCAAGCTCGTCGACATGCTGTTCAGCGCCGGCGCCAAAGAGGTGCACCTGCGCATCAGCTCGCCGCCGATCCAGTGGCCCTGCTACTACGGCATCGACATGGCGACGCGCGCCGAGCTCATCGCCGCCAACAAGTCGGTGGACGAGATCCGCGACCACGTCGGCGCCACCAGCCTGCACTACCTCACCCTCGACGGCCTCCAGGCCAGCACCGGCCTGCCGCGCAGCCAGTTCTGCCGCGCCTGCTTCGACGGGGACTACCCCATCGAGGTGCCCGAGGAGTACGCGATGTGCAAGATGCGCTTCGAGAAGGGCGCGGCCGTCTGCGAGTCCTGACGACGCGCCTCTGAGCGTTGTCGGGTGCTCGTCGGGTCCGACGTGCGTGCCGCGCCGCGCCGCCCGCGTCCCGCAGCCAGAGGTCGTCGCCCTCGATCGAGTAGGTCGCGGTCTGCGGCAGCGCCGCCAGGTACGCGGCCTCCTGGCGCATCCGCTCCTCGGGACCGGCCTTCTTCGTCGTCGCGATCGCAGCGTCGATCGACATCGTGTCCCCGACGTCGTTAGCCGGTCGTGTAGCTGTTGCCGAGGCGTCGCCCGTCAGGCTGCCGTCGGCGCCGAACACGGCCGTGATCGAGCTCGCCGCCTCGAGCGACACCAGCGCCTGCTTGCCGTTGTCGTGCGAGCCTCCCAGTTGGTCCCCTCGGCGCCGGGGCTGCCCGGCCTCGGCGGCCGGGGGACGACTCGAGGCCGCTCGGCGCTCGACAGGGCCATGTGCGCTCATCTTCCTCCGCTTGCCAACGCCGGCCGCCCAAGGCCAACGCAACCGTGTACTATCGCGGCCACAGGCTCAACGGACTTGGAGGTGTTGCGGTGATGCGTTCACGTGCCGGCTTCTCGACCACTGTCGTCGCGGCGGGCGCCGTCATCGTGGCGCTCATGACGTCCGCGGGATGCTCGTCGAGCACCGCGGCCGACAACAGCAAGGCGCTCGAGGGCAAGGTATGGAAGGCGACGGAGATCGCCGGCACGGCGGTCCTCGCCACCAACGGGTACCAAGCGACCGCCGAGTTCGCCTCGGGAACGGTGTCCGGCTCCGGCACGGTGAATCGCTTCAGCGCCGAGTACACGACGGAAGCCGGCGACAAGATCACGATCTCGCAGCCTGCGGCGACACTCATGGCCGGCCCACCGAAGGCCATGGCGCAGGAGCAGGAGTACTTCTCGGCGCTCGAGAAGGCCGCGCAGTTCACCGTCACGGCCGATACGCTGACGCTGACCGACGACGGGGGCACCGCACTCGTGAAGTACGTGGCAGTCCAGCCGACGACGCTCACAGGGACCGTGTGGGATGCGCTCGCCATCAACAACGGCAGGGGGGCGCTGCAGTCACTGGCCACATCGAGCGCCATCACCGCGACGTTCGGCGCCGACGGCAGCCTGACCGGCAGTGCGAGCGTGAACCAGTACACCGGCACGTACACAGTATCAGGCGAGGGACAGATGACGGTCGACCCAGAGATCGCGACGACGATGATGGCCGGGCCGGAGGAGCTGATGACCCAGGAGGCGGCCTACCTGGCCGCCCTGCCCAAGACCGCGACGTACACGATCGAAGGCGACGAGCTCTGGCTGCGCGACGCGGACGGCGCCGCGCTGGCGCACTACGTCGCCGAGTAGCCGTCCGCGCACGAAGCAGGCGGCGCGCGGCTGCGATGCGGAACGAGCGAGAGTACCATCATCGCATGGCAGCCGAGCACGTCCCCGCGTTCCACGTCATGGCCAAGCCCACCGGGGCGCGCTGCAACCTGCACTGCGACTACTGCTTCTTCCTCGAGAAGGAGCACCTGTATCCGGGCAGTGACTTCCGCATGCGCGATGACGTCATGGAGGCCTACATCGCGCAGACCGCCGCGGGCGCAGCGCGTCCCGCAGGTGACGCTGGCCTGGCAGGGCGGCGAGCCGACGCTCATGGGACTCGACTTCTTCCGGCGGGCGCGCGCGGCCGAAGGCGGCCGCGTGCCCGCCGGCATGGCCGTCGAGCGCACGCTGCAGACCAACGGCGTCCTCCTCGACGACGAGTGGTGCGCGTTCCTCGCCGAGAACGACTACCTGGTGGGCCTGAGCATCGACGGGCCGCGCGAGTTGCACGACGCCTACCGGCACGATCTCGGCGGGCGTCCGGTCTTCGACCGCGTCGTCGCAGCCGCCCGCCGCCTGCAGAAGCACGGCGCCGAGTTCAACGTTCTCTGCACCATCAATGCCGCCAACGCCGGCCATCCGCTCGACGTCTACCGCTTCTTCCGCGACGAGCTGGGCGCCCGGTTCATCCAGCTTGTCCCGATCGTCGAGGTCGAGACCCCGCCGGCCGACGGCCGGCCCGGCACGGCGAGCGACCGCAGCGTGCAGCCCGACGACTATGGCCGCTTCCTGACCGCGATCTTTGACGAGTGGGTGCGCCGCGACGTCGGCGAGATGTTCGTCCAGTTCTTCGACGGCGTACTGGCGGCCTACGTGCGCGGCTTCTCCAGCCTCTGCATCCTTCAGCCCACCTGTGGCGAGGGCGTCGCGCTGGAGCACAACGGCGACCTGTACTCCTGCGACCACTTCGTCGACCCGGGCCACCTGCTCGGCAACATCCTGGAGACTCCGATCGGAGACCTCGTGCGCTCGGACCGTCAGCGGGCGTTCGGACAGGCCAAACAGGAGACGCTGCCCGCCTTCTGCCGCGCCTGCGCATACCTCTTCGCCTGCAACGGCGAGTGCCCCAAGAACCGCATCCTGCTCACGCCCGACGGCGAGCCCGGCCTCAACTGGCTCTGCGCCGGGCTCAAAGCGTTCTTCGCGCACACGGAGCGGCCGATGCGGCTGATGGCCGAGATCCTCGCGCGCGGCGGCGAGGCGCGCGAGGTCATGGCGCTGCTCGCCGACGAGGCGCGCACCACGGGCCGCAACGACCCATGCCCCTGCGGCAGCGGCAAGAAGTACAAGCGCTGCTGCGGTATTGTAACCCGCTGATCACATCTGTAGGGTTCGTGCGACCGCGGCGCCCGCCGGGTCGGTACCAAGCCGTCGACCGAAGAGAGGTACGCCATGCCCGAGGGCAAGCCAAACATCCTCGTCCTCTGGGGGGACGACATCGGCTTCTGGAACCTCAGCTGCAACAACCGCGGCATGATGGGGTACGAGACGCCGAACATCGACCGCCTGGCGCATGAGGGCATCGGCTTCACCGACTTCTACGGCCAGCAGAGCTGCACCGCCGGCCGCGCCGCCTTCATCACCGGCCAGAACCCGCTGCGCACCGGGCTCACCAAGGTCGGCCTGCCCGGCGCCGACTTCGGCCTGCGGCCCGAGGACCCGACGATCGCGGAGCTGCTCAAGCCGCTGGGCTACGCGACCGCGCAGTTCGGCAAGAACCACGTCGGCGACCGCGACGAGCACCTCCCGACCAACCACGGCTTCGACGAGTTCTTCGGCAACCTCTACCACCTGAACGCGGAAGAGGAGCCGGAGCACGAGGACTACCCCAAGGACCCGGCCTTCAAGGAGCGTTTCGGGCCGCGCGGCGTCATCCACAGCTGGGCGCAGCCCGACGGCACGCAGAAGATCGAGGACACCGGCCCGCTCACGCGCAAGCGCATGGAGACGATCGACGACGAGGTCACCGCGCGCACGCTCGAGTACCTCGACGAGATGGCCGACGAGCGACACAGCCGTTCTTCCTCTGGTGGAACTCGACCCGCATGCACTTCCGCACGCACGTCAAGCCCGAGAACCGCGGCGTGAGCGGCCAGGGCGAGTACAACGACGGCATGGTCGAGCACGACCGCCACGTCGGCATGATCCTCGACAAGCTCGACGAGCTCGGCATCGCCGACGACACCATCGTCATGTACTCCACCGACAACGGCCCGCACTACAACTCCTGGCCGGACGCCGCCATCACGCCGTTCCGCTCCGAGAAGAACAGCAACTGGGAGGGCGCCTACCGCGTGCCTGCCTTCCTGCGCTGGCCGGCGAAGTGGCAGGCCGGCGTGACGCTCAACGGCATCGTCGCCCACCAGGACATGCTGACCACCTTCCTGGCCGCCGCCGGCGAGCCCGACATCGCGGCGAAGTGCCGGGCCGGCCACGAGGCCGCCGGCAAGACGTTCAAGGTCATCCTCGACGGCAAGGACATGAACGCCTACCTCGCGGGCGAGAGCCGACGAGATGCCCGCGCGACCGCTTCTTCTACGTCAACGACGACGCCGAGCTGGTCGCCCTGCGCGTCGGCGACTGGAAGTTCATCTTCAAGGAGCAGCGCGCCCATCAGCTCGCCCTGTGGCTCGAGCCGTTCGTGGAGCTTCGTGCACCCAAGATCGTCAACCTGCGGCGCGACCCCTTCGAGCGCGCCCTCACCGACTCGAACACCTACTACGACTGGATGATCGACCGCATCTACATGGTCGTGCCGGCGCAGGCGGTGGTGGCCGAGGCCATCAAGGAGTTCGCCGAGTTCCCGCCGCGGCAGAAGCCCGCCTCGTTCAGCCTCGACCGCGTGCTCGAGAAGCTCCAGGAGGTCGCGGGCAGCCAGAGCTGAGCCGGCGACTCGGAGACCGGCGAAGCGATGGCCCGCGGGCAGATGCCAGGTCACGACGGGAGGCGACGCGCAGGCGACAGACCGCGGCGCAGGAGACGCTCGCGCGAGGAGGTCAGCCGGGCGCTCATCGACGCCGCGTCGCCGAGCTCTTCGCGGAGCGCCCCTCCGGTCGCGTCACGGTGCGGGAGATCGCCGCGCGCGCCGACGTCAACCCGGCGCTCGTGCACCGCTACTTCGGCAGCAAGCAGAACCTGATGCGCGCTGCCATGGAGCAGTCGCAGCGCGCCATCGCCGCCAACCTCCCGCATGTCACCGACGTGCGCCACGACGCGACCCTGCTCTACCGGGCGACAATGAGCGAGCGGGAGTTCGTCGCCGTCCTGGCCCGCGCCTCGCTCGACGGCGTGCTGCCCGACTTCCCGGCCGGCTACCCGACCATGGGCGGCCTCGTCAGGCGCATCGAGGCCGATCTCGCGTCCGGCGCCGGCCGGCCGCCACGATCCGCGCGTCGTGGTCGCCTGCCTGAGCTCGCTCGACGCTCGGCTATGCACTGTTCGGCGAGTTCGTGCGGCGGGGCACCGGCCTCGACGACCTGCCGGACGAGAAGCTTGACGCGGCAATCCAGGAGGTGCTGCTCGAGATCGTGGGGCTCGCCTATCCGGAGAAGACGACGTGACCGGCGAAGGAGGCGCACGCCGTCGCCGTCGCGGGTCGCCGGCTGGCGGCCGTCGTCCCTGCCCTCAAGACCTGGCGTCGTTCACTGGCCGTCTCGCGCAGCGGACCTCGCCCGCGACGCGGTCGCCGGCGTGCCGGGAGCAGTGGGCAGCGTCCCGGACGGCATGGCGGCCTCGGTGCTCGTCGGGGTGAACCCCGTGCACGGCCTCTACGCGAGCTTCGCGGGGCCGATCTTCGGCGGGCTGACCTCAAACACCCGCCTCATGGTCATCACGACGACCAGCGCCGCCGCGCTGGCGGCGGGCTCGGCTCTCCAGAGCTTCAGCGCGGCGGAGCGTGAGCAGGCGCTCATCATCCTCACCCTGCTCGCCGGCGTGCTGATGGTGGCCGCCGGCATCTTCCGGCTCGGTCGCTACACGCGCTTCGTCTCGCTCTCGGTCATGCTCGGCTTCCTCACGGGCGTCGCCGCCAACATCGTGCTCAGTCAAGTCGGCGACTTCACGGGCGCCGAGGGCAACGGCGGCGTCGCGCTCACGCGAGCCATCGACATCCTCCTGCATCCCGGTCGCGTCCAACTGGAGTCGGTGCTCGTCGGCAGCGCGACGCTGATCCTGCTCGTCGTGCTCACCAGGACGCGCATCTCGGCTTACGCCTCCGTCGTCGCCCTCGTCCTGCCGAGCCTGCTCGCCCTGAGCGTTGCCCGCCGTGGCCACGGTCGCGGACGTCGGTGCGATACCGACCGGCATCCCGCTGCCCGCCCTGCCGCCGCTGCACATGCTGTTCTCGGTCGACGTGCTGATGGGAGCGCTCGTCGTCGCGGTGATCGTGCTCGTCCAGGGCGCCGGGGTCTCCGAGGCCGCGCCCAACCCCGACGGCGCGCCGCCGGACAGTCGACGCCGACTTCAGGGCGCAGGGCATCGGCAACATCGCCGCCGCCTTCTTCCGCGGCCAGCCGGTCGGCGGCTCGGTGGGCCAGACGGCGCTGAACGCGGCGGCCGGTGCGCAGCACGCGCTGGGCGGCGATCTTCTCCGGCGTCTGGATGCTCGCCATCCTCATCGCGCTGTCGGGACTCGTGGGCAACGTCGCGATGCCCTCGCTCGGCGCCATCCTCATCTTCGCGGCCGTGAGCTCCGTGAAGCCCGACGAGATCCGCATGGCGCTGCGCACCGGACCGAGCCCGACGATCGCCATGGTGACGACGTTCCTGGCGACGCTCTTCCTGCCGATCGCCGCCGCCGTCGGCATCGGCGTGGCGCTGTCCCTGCTCCTGCAGCTGAACCGCGAGGCGATCGACCTCACGCTCGTGGAGCTCGCGCCGCAGCCCGACGGGCAGTTCGCGGAGCGGCCCGCGCCGACATCACTCGTCGGTCACGAGGTGACGCTGCTGGACGTCTACGGGAGCCTCTACTACGCCGGCGCGCGCACGCTCGCCTCCCTGCTGCCGAATCCGCAGGGCGCCGCAGCGCCCGTCGTTGTACTCCGCCTTCGGGGCAGGACCGCCCTGGGCGTCACCTCCTACAAGATCCTCACGACCTACGCCGCCCAGCTGGACGAGGTCGGCGGCAGGCTGATGCTGAGCGGGGTCGCGCCCGATCTCCTCGCGCAGCTCAGGCGCGCCGAGCAGCGCCGACGCCGAGGGTCTCGAGGTGTTCCCGCAGAACAGCATCCTCGGCGAGTCGAGCGCCGCGGCGTACGAGGCGGGGCGAGCCTGGCGCGTGTCGCGTGCCGACGAACGACAGGAGTAGGGACGTGCTGGCTAAGATGGCCGTACGAGGCTGATCCGGAATCAATGGCTCGAGTGTGACGCTCCAGGACGAACGCAGCAAGACGGGGAGGTCGGCATGAGGACGATCAGAGCGTCAGAAAGCGAAGCTCGGGCAGGCGCGAGCGGACGGCCGCGACGCCCGTGGCCGGCGCCATCGCCGGGATCCTCTTCGCCGTGTTGTTCTCGCTGAGCGTCACGATCATCCAGGCGAGCATGCAGGACTTGCCGCACGACACCGGCTCCTGGCTCGACACCGACGCGGGACGCTTCAAGTTCGCCATCGCGCTCGTGCCCTTCGCCGGGCTGTTCTTCCTGTGGTTCATCGCCGTGGCGCGAGAGCGACTGGGCCAGTTCGAGGACCAGTTCTTCTCCACCGTCTTCCTGGGGAGCGGTCTGCTGTTCCTGGCCATGATCTTCGCGGCGGCTGCATCGGCGGGGGCCATAGCGGCCACCTATGCCGCCGACCCCTCCGGCTTCTCGGCCAGCACCACCATCGTCTACGCGCGCCACATGGTCGCGCAGATCTTCAACGTCTACGCACTGCGAATGGCGGCGGTCTTCCTCATCTCCCAGGCCACACTGTGGCTGCGCACCGGCGTGATGCCCAGGTGGATGGCACTGCCGACCTACGGCGTCGCGCTGGTCCTGCTGTTCATCGTGACGCAGTCGACCTGGGTCGTGCTGGTCTTTCCCGCTTGGGTGTTCCTGGTCAGCGTGTACATCCTCATCGCGCATCTCACCAGGTCCGGCGAGGCGCGTCTGGATGTGGACGACGGACGTCGACAGGGAGCAGCGAATAATAAATAATATATTATCTAACTCGAAACGTCTGCGCATGCGGTCGCCTGAATGACTGACTGGCTTGGTGCCAGTTTTTTTTTTTTTTTTTAATTTATATATTTTTTTTTTTTTAAATAAATAAATTTTTTTTATTATTTTAAATATAATATTAAACTGCATGCACGTCATCGTGCTGTCTCCACCGCCGTGGCAGCGATCGTCGGCTGCATGACGCTGATATCTGGCCGCTCCGTACCCACTCATCATACGCGCGCAGATCCGCGCAGCGAAAGAAGCGCCTGCGCGAGCACCCGCTACGGCGAGCAGAGACTGCCGCAGGCGAACACCGCCGCGAGCGCGAGCCGAGCTGACTGACGGGCGCCAGAGAGAACGCGCCGAGCAGCCGCATTCCGTATGGCGCCGGAAGGATCAGTCCCGATCGCTGCCGAGCAGCCGCCTGCAACTACCGCAATCACATGAAGATGGTGATCATCGACGGCAAGAGCGTGTACAGCGGCGGCATGAACATGCGGCAGGAGTACAGCGACGGCGGCCCGCGGTTCGACGACTGCGCTACACGTCGTTCCGCCTCAGCGAACGTGTCGCCCCTACCTTATGCTGTACGCCTCCATCTGTCAACAACTGCTGCATAGAACCTGCCACCGACTTCATGCCGCCGGTGCGGAGCATCACCGCACGAGGTACGCCGGTCCAGGTGCTGCACTCCAGCGTGCAGACCACGCTCAAGACCATCCGCGATGTGCGCAGCCGCGGCGAGTGGCATCGACGTGCGCTTCATGATGACCGGGGTCCGGGACAAGAAGATCCCGTTCTACGCGGCGTGCGCGTACTACCCGCAACTCCTGCGCGCGGGCGTGAAGGTCTACCAGTACAAAGCCGGCTTTCTGCACGCCAAGACGGTCACGGTAGACCACCAGTTCTCGATCATCGGCACCTGCAACTGGGACATCCGCAGCTTCATCCTGCACGACGAAGTGGTCTCGATCTTCTACGACCGCGGCGTCGCCACGAACTACGCCGACCAGCACGAACGCGACATTCGGGACTGCATCGAGATCACGGAAGCGGACCTCGCCAAGCTGACCCGCGGCGAGCGGTCCCGCAACTCGTGCTACCGCCTGTTCTCGCGGCTGCTCCAGGAAGTCGCGAAGTGGGAATGAATCCGAGCGAGACGACGTGGACATTGCGTAGTCCACTGACCCCGCCTACGATCGTATCAAGCACGGGACCGACCCCTCGATGGGTCGGTCGGAGAGAGGGAGGATCAGCATGCGCATGAGGAGAAGGCCACTGCTCGGGGCTGCCGTGGTCGGCGGTACCGCATACCACATGGGCAAGAAGGGCCAGCAGAGTCGCGACCAGGAAGCGGACCAGAACGCGCAGATCGCCGACCTGCAGGCGCAGCAACAGCAGCAGCAGTACCAGCAGGCACCGCCGCAGGCCGCGCCGGCTCCGGCCAGCACCGAAGACTCCATGGCCAAGCTGACGCAACTCAAGAGCCTGCTCGACCAGGGCGTTCTCACCCAGGCTGAGTTCGACGTCCAGAAGACCAAGATCCTGCAGAGCATGTAGGCGGTCGGGACGCGACTGACCACAGAGAAGGAGACTGATATGGCAATGGGACCTGTGCAGGTCCTCATCGTCGGCTTCGGTGAGGATGCCGAGTTCAAGGGCGAAGCGCTCGAGCAGCTGCGTCTGCTGCGCCAGCAGGACATCGTGCGGGTCATCGACCTGCTCGTCGTCCACCACAATCTAGACGGTACGGTCGAGAAGCTCGAGATCGCCGATCACGCCGAGCTCGCCGAGCTCGGCGCCCTCGCCGGCGCGCTCATCGGCTTCGGCGCGGCCGGCGAAGAGGGCGCTGAGGTCGGCGCCGAGGCCGGTGCGGAACTGGGCGACGCTGATGAGCTCTACGACGACGCCGAGGTCTGGTACATGGCCGACTCTATCCCCGCGGGGATGACCGCCGCGATCGTCATCCTCGAGCATCGCTGGGCGATCCCGCTGCGCAACGCCATCGCCAACACCGGAGGCGTGGCCCTGGCCGACAAGTGGCTCCACCCGCAGGACCTGCTCGCCGTCGGCGTCGAGCTCGGGATGGCGCTCGACGACTGACCGGCGCAGCCGGATCAGCGTCGTGAGGCACACCGCACACAGACACTACGCAGTGGGTAAGAACCGATGGCCGGCGGCGCGGCGGCGGCGAGGGTAGCCTCCGGCGGCGCCGGGAAGAATGCGCTTGCGCCCCGGACTCGTCGAACTCGCCGTCCGGAGCCGCGCGGAGCCACGCATCGGGGAAGCGAAGGGGAGGCCATGACCGCCACAGACATGGACGTGCTGGTAGCTGCCTACCAGGATGTCGACAAGGCCCACGAGGACTTCGACGGGGTGGTCGACCTTGTCAAGTCGAAGCAGGTGAAGGTCGAGGGCGTCATCCTCGTCGCCCACGAGGAGGACGGCAGCGTCACCGTGCTGGACACCGGCGACCACGTCGGTCGCAAGGGTCTTGGGTGGGGTGGCGGCGTCGGCCTGCTCGTCGGGCTGTTCGCGCCGCCGCTGCTCGCGTCGGTCGCCGTAGGCGCCGCCGCCGGCGGCGTCGTGGGCAAGTTCGCCGACCACAAGCTCAAGACCGGGCTCCACGACAAGATCGGTGAAGCACTACCGCCCGGGTCGGCCGGTATCATCGCGGCCTTCCCGGAGGAGCACCGGCTCGTCATCGAGCAGGCGCTGCCCGGTGCGGCCGCCCTGTCGCTGGTGCACTCGGACAAGAAGGGCCTCCTCCGCGGGCTCAAGGGCTCGCTGGAGGAGGCCATGGGCAAGTTCCAGCCCGACAGAACGGTGCTGCCGCTCGCCGACCCCAACTTCGGAGGAGCGATCGGCCGCACGCTCGACAAGTCCGCCGCCGACTGGAGCATCAACGCGCTGCCGGCGCCGCCTGAGGGCGCGCCGAACGTCCTGCTCGTGCTCATCGACGACTCCGGATTCGGCAACCCCGGCGCGTTCGGCGGTCCGGTCGCCACGCCTACCATGACTCGGGTGGGCGAGAAGGGCCTCACGTTCAACCGCTTCCACGTCACGGCGATGTGCGCGCCTACGCGAGCCGCGACGCTCACCGGACGCAACAATCACGCGGTCGGGTTCGGCTCCCTGCCGGAGTTCCCCGGCCCGTTCCCCGGCTACACCTCCTCCTGGCCGCGCTCCTGTACGCCGTGGCCGCGCGTGCTCCGCGACAACGGCTACGCGACGGCCGGGTTCGGCAAGTGGCACCTGACCCCGGACCGCGTCCAGGGAGCGGCGGGCCCCCACGACCGCTGGCCGATGGGCTGGGGCTTCGGCCACTTCTGGGGGTTCCTCGGCGCCGAGACCGGACAGTACGACCCGCTGATCGTCGAGGACAATCGCATCGTCGGCGTGCCCGAGGGGACCGCCGACAAGCCCTTCTACCTGCCCGAGGCGCTGACGGACAACGCCATCGGGTGGATCCACACGGTGAGGGCGCAGGACCCGGTCAAGCCGTGGTTCGTCTACTACGCCACCGGCTGCGCCCACGCCCCGCACCACGTGCCCGTCGAATGGAGCGAGAAGTACCGCGGCAAGTTCGACCAGGGGTGGGACAAGCTGCGCGAGGAGACGCTGGAGCGCCAGAAGCAGCTCGGCGTCGTGCCGGAGGACACGGTGCTGACGCCGCGTCCGGGCGTGTTCCCCGCCTGGGACACGCTCTCGGAGAACGAGCGCAAGCTCTACGCCCGCCAGATGGAGGTCTACGCGGGCTTCCAGGAGAACGCCGACCACCACGTCGGCCGGCTGCTCGACGCGATCGAGGAGATGGGTGAGCTCGACGACACGCTGGTCATCTACATCTTCGGCGACAACGGGGCGAGCCTCGAGGGCACTGTCACCGGGTCGTTCAACGAGATGACGATGGCCAACGGCATCAAGCTCACGCCCGATCAGCAGCTCTCGCTGATCGGCGAGTACGGGGGCCTTGAAGCCTGGGGGACGGCCGACTTCGCGCCCCACTACGCGGCGGCCTGGGCCTGGGCCGGCAACACGCCGTTCCAGTGGGGCAAGCAGGTGGGCTCACACCTCGGCGGCACACGCGACGGCATGGTCGTGTCGTGGCCACGGCGCATCAGCGACTGCGGCGGCCACCGCTCGCAGTTCGCGCACTGCATCGACCTGGGACCCACGATCCTCGAGGCGGCAGGCATCCCGCAGGCGAAGGTCATCGACGGCGTCGAGCAGGAGCCGATGCACGGCACGAGCCTGGTCTACACCTTCGACGATGCGGGGGCCGCGGAGCGACACACGGTCCAGTACTGGGAGACCTACGGCAACCGGGCCATCTACAAGGACGGCTGGTGGGCGTGCGCCAAGCTCGACCGCGTGCCGTGGGACGCCACAGTGGAGGCCTTGGCCAAGCTCGCCCCGGGCGTGTACGACCCCGAGCAGGACACCTGGGAGCTGTACTACCTGCCCGACGACTTCAGTCAGGCTCACGACCTCGCGGCGAAGCATCCCGACAAGCTCGCGGAGCTGAAGGAGCTGTTCTGGGAGGAGGCCGAGAAGTACAAGGTGCTGCCGCTGCTCGGCGGCCTGTCGCTGTTCCTCGGGATCCTGCCGCCGCTGCCCACAGCCACCCGGACGACGTTCTACGGCGACGTCGAGAACATCGCCTCGGGCATGATCCCGCGCGTCTACGGTCGCTCCTACGCCATCGAGGCCGACGTCTCGATTCCCGAGGGCGGCGCAGAAGGCGTCATCGTGGCGGAGGCCGACGACATGGGCGGATTCTCCCTCTGGGTGGACGCCGAGCGGAGGCTCCACCACAGCTACTCGACCATGGCGGTCTACAAGTACCAGCAGGTCTCCACGGCGCCGCTCCCCACCGGGGACGTCAGCGTCCGGATGCAGTTCGACGCCGACGAGACGACGCCGGGCACGGGCGGCGCCGTGACCCTGTGGGCCGACGGCAAGCAGATCGGCGAGGGAAGAATGGACCACACGGTGGCCATGCGCTTCTCGTTCTACGCCGGCATGGACGTCGGCTGTGACAACGGCATGACGGTCGATCCCGTGTACCGCGACAAGGCCCCCTACGCGTTCACCGGCACGGTGAAGAAGGTCGTCTTCGACCTGCAGCCGGCGGCGCACGCGGATGAGCAGAAGCTGCACGACGCGGCCAGCCACGGCGCCGTGGCGGCGGGCATGGACGGATGACCGGCGCGGCGTCGGCGGAGACGTCCCGCCGGCCGGGCGACCGCGAACAAAGGGCCGGGACGGCATCGCCGCCCCGGCCCTCAGGCCGAACAGTCTGTGTGCCGGCTCAGTACGGCCAGACGTAGTCGCCGGAGCCGTCCTGCGGGTGGGCGTACCTCAGTCACCTCGCCCCCTTCCCGACGTGCCGGCCGGCTCAAGTGTAGACCGAGAGAAGGGGCGGCCTTCGGGCCGCCCCTCATTCGTCGGTCGCTTCTCGCCGGCCTCAGCCCTTGTCGTGCTTCTCGGTGCCGAAGGCCTGCTTGAGCTCCTCTTCCTGCTCGTGCGAGAGGTTGGAGCGGACGAGCGTCGCCTGGGTGCCCTCCAACGCAGCGAGGAACTTGTCCTCCGTCATCTGTCCGATGAGCAGGAACCAGCCGGCCTTGCCCGGCGGTACCGCGTCGCCCATCTGCTCGAGAACCTGCTTGTTGATCCCGGTCTTGCCGAGCTTGCCGAAGAGCGCGCCCATGCCGGCGCCAATGGCAAGGCCGAGGAACGGCACGAGGAAGATGAGACCGAACAGCATGCCCCAGAAGGCGCCGCCCAGGGCGCCGGCCCCGACCAGCTTGCTGCCGTGGTTGACGTGCGGCTTGCCGTCGGCGTCGCGTACCACCATGGCGGCATCCTGCAGCTGCACGATCATGTCCTTCTGCATCTGGGCCAGCGTCACGCCGAACTCCTCGGCGGCGGCTTCGTTCTCAAAGCCAAGTACCATCATCTCGCTCATATGCATCTCCCATTCCGGACTACGACCGGTAGAGAGCGTACCCGACGGACCTCGAAGCCGCACCTGCGTCGCCAAGGCCAGGGGCACGTTCAGGAGTCGGCGGCCAAGAAGGGCAGGGCGATGATCGATGGGTCAGCTCGTGGCTCGACTGCTTTCACCACGCTTCGGACTCGACCTGCTCGGCTCGGCACCCACCCCTGACGAATGGTGACGCGACAGCGACGCTCCTACCCCGGCCGCTTCCTCGATGACCGAAGAGGGGAGCCGGATGAGTAGGGCGCGGGTCAGCCGCTCTTCTCGCCGCCCGCGAAACGACGCCGCAGCACGCGCGCCGTCCGCGCCGTCCCCTCGCCGACGGCCATCCCGACCAGCGACCCGACGATGACGTCGCCCGGGTAGTGCACCCCGGTGTGGACCCGCGAGTAGGCGACGACCGTCGCGAGCCCGCGGAGCGGCACGCCGAGCGCCGGGATCGACTCGGCGACCCCGGCGGCGAAGGCGAAGCCGGAGGCGGAGTGCCCCGACGGGAACGATGTCGAGGTCGGCATCTTGACGTGCCGCTCCTCCGCGATCCGCACGGTGCCGCGCTCCGGCCTGGGTCGCCGGCCGGCGAACTTCATGGGGATGTTGACCACCGCCGAGTTGAGGCCGACTGCGGCCATGCCCGTCACGGCGGCACGGCGTCCCTTGCGGCCGCCGACGGCGAACAGCATGGCGGCGATCGCCATGTACAGCTTGGCGTGGTTGGCGGACCGGGAGAGCTGCCGCAGCGGCACGTCGATGAGCGGGGTGGGGGTGGCCTCGACGGCCTGGTACACGGCGACGTCCAGTTCCTCCAGCTCGCGCAGCACCCTGCGCGCCGTGGACTCCTGCCCCTGCGTGTCAGCCGGCTCGGTCATGTGGCCGATGCTAGCATCCGTCAGCCGCCGAGAGCGATGGGCCGTCCGAGCACGGTCCGCCACAGGTCCGGCAGCAGCGCGCGGACGCCAATCGACCGCGCGGCCGGCGAGTAGCCGATCGCGTGCAGCGGCAGCCGCAGACGAAGGACGCCCGGCCGGGATGAGAACACCAGCGGTGGGTCCATCTCCAGCGACTCGCCGTCGAGCCCCACCGCGATAGGGGCCCCCGACATCACTTCGAAGGTCGGGGCGCTCCACGAGACGTAGCCGTCGTACAACTCCGGGTGCGACGTCGTGAGCGCCGCGATGGCTCGCGTGGCGCTGAGCCCATCGGGGACGACGAGCGAGAAGATGCCGAGCATGCCCGTGTCCAGACGGGGACGCGAGGAAAGACCCTTGAGCGTCGTGCCGTAGGGCCCGTTCGAGACCTGGATGACGTGGGCGCCCTCGTGGTGAATGCCGTCCGGTGTGCTGAAGCGCAGGTCGAACGGCTCGCTCCCCGGACCGAGCATCTCGGGCAGCGCGGCCAGGGTCGTCTCTCGCTTGTTGTCGCGGTACTCCGGCGATCGCACGATCGTCGCGTAGAGGCCCAGCGAGACGTTGTTGACGAAGATCCGACCGTTCACGTCGGCGAGGTCGATCGTCCGTTCGCGCGCCTCGCCGTAGGCAGCCAGCGCGCCGACCACGTCGTCGCGGTCGAGCCCGATGTCGAGGGCGAAGTGGTTGCGCGTCCCCGCGGGGATCACGACCATGGGGACGCCCCGCTCCGCGGCGACGCTCGCGACCAGAGCCTGAGACCCGTCGCCGCCCGCCATGCCGACGACGTCGGCCCCCCGGTCGATCGCGTCGTGAGCCAGCTGCAGCAGGTCGTCGCCGCGCTGCAGGACGATGGGCTCGATCCCTCGCGCCCGGCACTCGTCCTCCAGATGGAAGCGCTCCGCCTTCCCGCCGCCGGACTTGAGATTCATGATCAGTGCGCCCTTGCGTGCGGCCGGCGCCGGCGTGCCCGGCGTCTCGATCTGCTTGAGTGCGCGCGTGTCGCGGGAGAGCGCGTAGCGCGCGAGGAGGATGGCCGCGCCCAGCATCACCAGCCGCGCGACCAGCGAGAACCCCGGTCTTCCGTCGCCCGAAAACTGGATCACCAGGATGATGACCACAGCCGCTCCGGCGACGACGAGACCGGCCCAGCGGTGGCCGCCCTTCTTCGTGAGCGCATCCCACACCGCGAGCGCGCCGACGAGAAGAAGGATGAGCTGGGCGATCACACCGAGGGGGTCGTCGAGCACGGCGAACACCGTCCAGACCACGACCGCCGCCACGAGCACGAGCGCGGTGAGGGCGGCGAGCCGGCGCCCGATCCCCGGGCTTCAGCGATGCTTGGGTCTCACGCACGCGTCCCCCCTTCCTGTGACCGGCCACATGGTGTCACCCACAGCGGCCGGAGAGCAACTTGGCG
The DNA here is from genome assembly GCA_963699725.1 of uncultured Thermoleophilia bacterium. Classification (GTDB taxonomy): domain Bacteria; phylum Actinomycetota; class Thermoleophilia; order UBA2241; family UBA2241; genus CAIXSE01. The sequence continues at coordinate 78,602 of CAVOVA010000003.1, read as the reverse complement.
AGCACACCACGGAAGTCAGCTCTCCTTCGGCTCGCCGCGCTCCCGCTGCCATGCGGCGAGCGCATGTGCGCAGGGCTTGGTGGCGCGTGTCAGGTCACGGAACCACCCGTAGAGCTCGTCGTACGCTGCCCGCGCCCCCGGATCCGGTACGACGCGCACCGTCGCGCGCGGCCACGCGGTGTCGAGCGTCGCCGCGCCCGCCGCCACCGCGGCGAGCAGGGCCGCGCCGACGCCGGCCTGCGACGGGCCTTGGCGCACCTCCTGTGCCAGCCCCGTGACGTCGCTGACGATCTGCGGCCACAGTGCGCCAGCGGCCCCGCCGCCGCTGCTGCGCAGCCCGGCGATGGTGGCGCCGGCCTCCTGCATGCTCTCGAGATTGTGGCGCACGGCGAACGCGGCGGCCTCCATGAGCGCACGGAACACGTGCCCCCGGCCGTGCGCGGCGGTCAGCCCCAGCAGGGCACCGCGCAGGTCGGGATCGAACAGCGGCGTGCGCTCGCCGGCGAAGTAGGGCAGCGCGAGGAGGCCGCCGGCGCCGGGTCCGGCCCCGGCGGCCTCCTCGTACAGCGTCTCGTACGGCATCCCGCCGCTCAGCTCGCGCAGCCACGCCGTCAGTGCGCCTGCCGAGGCGACCCCGGCAGCGATGTTGAGTGACCCCGGCGTGAAGCCCACGGTGCTCCACAGCCGCGCGTCCGGACGAGCAGGGCTGTCGACTTCGATCAGGAACATGCTGGTCCCGTAGACGAGCAGGCCCTTCCCGGGCCCGCGCAGCCCGGACGCCGTCACCTCGCACCAGGAGTCGATGCTGCCGCCGGCCACCGGGATGCCCTCGGGCAACCCGGTCGCGGCGGCGGCCTCCCGGCTCACCCTCCCGCACTCCTCCTGCGGCCAGACCAGTCGGGGCAGCGGCAGCCCCGGCGCCACGCGGTCGACCCACTCCCCGATCCACGCGTTGCGGTGCACGTCGTAGAGAGGCGCCCAGTGGCTGGCGCTGTGGTGGTCGAGGACGTACTCGCCGGTGAGGCGGGCGACGACGTAGGAGCTCGCGCCGAAGACGCGCCGGGTCGCCGCCCACACCTCGCGGCTCCTGCTCGACGAGCCAGCGGATCTTGGGTCCCACCGACTGGCTCGACAGCCGGGAGCCGCAGCGGGCCAGGATCTCGCCGGCGCCGAGCTCCGTCCGTCGAGCCGCTCGACCTGGTCGCTCGCCCGCGAGTCGATGCCGTAGAGGATGGCCGGCCTCAGCGGTCGCCCGGCGTCGTCGGCCGGGAGGACGCAGGGGCCGAGGGCGCTCACCGCGACGGCCCGCACTCGCCCGGAGCGGCCGTCGAGCACGCGGCGACAGACCTGGACCGCGCTTCCCCACCAGTCGCGCTCGGCGTCCTGCTCGGCCCAGCCCGGGCGCGGCCGTGAGATGCCGTGCGCCAGCCTGGCGTCGGCGACCACTGCGCCGTTCGCGTCGACGAGGACGGCCTTGGTGCTCGAGGACCCGATGTCGAGGCCGAGGAAGAGACCGTCAGTCACCCTGGATGACCACCCCTCATGCCGTCCCCTCTCGTGCTCGGATCGCAGGATGAACCTACCACCTGGTCAGAGCCGCACCAACGCTGGGTGCTGAAACGTTGCCGCGCGATGCCAGCGGCCCGTCCCACGACCGCGAACGGCCCGGTCGGGCGGCTCCCCTGCGTCGTCCCGCGCCGCCTCGGCCAGCGGCGGCGAAGCGGCGACGTCCGCGCTCACCGCCGCCCGCTCGTCTCCTCGGCCGTGCGCCGGCGCAGGGGAACGAAGCGCACGGCGAGGCCGTTCTGCGCGACCTCCACGATCGCCACCGTCGGCCCGTCGTCCTCTTCGTCGGGCGAGGCCGCCGTGCCGGGGTTGAGCTGCAGCTGGCCGTCGACCCAGACCGCGGTGGGCGTGTGCAGGTGGCCCCAGACGACGAGGTCCGGGCGGGCACGCTCCTCGCCGACGCCGATCTTGCCGGCCGCCAGGCGCTTGAGCTGCCGCTTCGGCTTGTGCGCGACCACGAAGCGCACGCTCCCGACCTCGCCGGTGGCCTCGGTCGGCAGGTCGGCGGTGGGGCCGGAGCTGTCGAGGTCGCCGGACACCGCCGTCACCGGCGCGACCGCCGCCAGGGCGGATGAGGATCCCGGGGTCGACGATGTCGCCGGCGTGGATGATGTGCGTCACGCCGGCGAAGATCTCGAGGACCTCGGGGTCGAGGTAGCCGTGGTTGTCGCTGATCCCGTCACCGGGGCGAAGCGAACGCCGACTCGACGCAAGCATCTCATCGCGGGTAGGAAGGTCACGACGGTCGCGGCCTGGACCCGGTCAGCGCCCAGCCACCCGCAGCAACAGGGAATCGCGAAAGGAAGCAACAGTGGAGCCCAGAGACAAGACTGCAGGCACAAGAGTGATCATCGTGGGCGGGGTGGCCGGCGGCGCCTCGTGCGCGGCGCGCCTGCGCAGGCTGGACGAGAACGCCGAGATCCTCATGGTGGAGCGCGGCCCCTACGTCTCGTACGCGAACTGCGGGCTTCCGTACTACATCGGCGGCGTGATCGAGCAGCAGTCGAACCTCCTGGTCGCGACGGCGGACACCTTCCGCGACATGTTCGCCGTCGACGCGCGGACGAACTGCGAGGTGGTGGGAATCGCGGCGGCCGAGAAGACGGTGCAGCTCAAGGACCGCGACACCGGTGAGGTGACCGTCGAGCACTACGACAAGCTCGTCATCTCACCCGGGGCGGCTCCCATCCGCCCGCCCTTGCCGGGGATCGACCTCCCCGGGATCTTCGGCGTGAGGACGGTGCCGGACGCCGGCCAGATACGCGCCTGGATCGACGAGCGTCGCGGCAGAGCGAACGGGATGGACACCTACACGGGATTCCAGGCACGCACCAGAGAGCTGCGTGCCGTGGTCGTCGGCGGAGGCTTCATCGGCATCGAGACGGCCGAGAACCTGGTCGGACTCGGCTTCGAGGTCACGCTGCTGCAACGCGGCGACCAGATCATGGGCCCGCTCGATCCCGAGATGGCGCGCTACGTGGAGCGCCATCTGGACAAGCACGGGGTGCGGGTCCTGCTGAACGCCGCGGCGTCCGGATTCCGCGAGGCCGCGGATGGGTCGCTCGAGGTGCTCGGCGGCGAAGGCCGGGTGTACCCGGCGGACATCGTGATCCTGGGTATCGGCGTGCGTCCCGAGACCGCGCTCGCGGAGATGGCCGGCATCGAGGTCGGCGACCTCGGCGGCATCCGGGTCGACGACCAGATGCGCACCAGCGATCCGGACATCTTCGCCGTCGGCGACGCCGTCGAGAAGAAGGATTGCATGACCGGCGAGTGGTCCCTCGTCGCGCTGGCGGGGCCGGCGAACCGCCAGGGCCGCATCGCGGCCGACGTGATCGCCGGTCGCGACTCGCGCTTCCGCGGCACGCAGGGTACCGCGATCCTCGGCGTCTTCGGGGCAGCGGTCGCGTGGACCGGCGTCAACGAGAAGACCCTCCGCCGCGCGGGCGACGACGACTTCGAGAAGATCTACCTCTACCCGAACTCCCACGCAGGGTACTACCCGGCGCCACGCTGCTCGCCATCAAGGTGCTCTTCCGCAAGTCCGACGGACGGCTCCTCGGAGCGCAGGCCGTGGGCAGGGAGGGTGTCGACAAACGGATCGATGCCTTCGCCATGGCGATCCAGCTGGGTGGGACCATCTACGACCTGGAGGAGTGCGAGCTCTGCTACGCGCCGCAGTTCGGCATGGCGAAGTCGCCCGCCAACTTCGCCGGGATGGTAGGAGCCAATGTCCTTCGCGACGACATGCCCATCGTCCATTGGGACGCCCTGGCAGACGGCTTCCTCCTCGACGTGCGCCATCCCGAGGAACTCGCCGTCGAGCAGCTGCCGGGGGTGGTCAACATCCCGGTCGACGAGCTCCGCGGACGGCTGGACGAGCTCCCCCGCGACCAGGAGATCCTGGTCGTCTGCCGCTCGGGCCAGCGCGCCTACTACGCGACGCGCATCCTCCTGCAGAACGGCTTCACCGCCCGGACCGTCGCCGGCGGCATGCTGTCGCACGAGATCTTCGCGACGCTCTGAGACAGCGACGACGACCCCGAGCGAAAGGAGTCACGACATGGCCGACGGGAGCGCCAGGCGCCTCGTGGAGTTCGACGTCGCAGTAGCAGCCGGCGCGGGACTCGGCGAGGGTCCGCGCTGGGACGCCGCGTCCGAGACCCTGCTCTGGGTCGACATCCCCGGGCAGAGCGTGCACCGCTACGATCCGTCGACGGGCGAGGACACGGTGGAGTCCGTCCCCGACGTCGTCAGCCTCGCCCTCCCGCGCCGACGGGGAGGCGTCGTCGTCGGGCTCCCCGACGGCCTGCACTTCCTCGACGGAGAGCGGTCGCCCCTGATCGCGGCCATCGAGTCCGAGCGGGCAGACACGCGCACCAACGACGGCGCCTGTGACGCGGCGGGGCGGCTGTGGGTCGGGACGATGGCGCTCGACGAGCGTTCGCCGGTGGCCGCGCTGTACCGGGTGGATTCGCACCTGGGCGTGACGACCGTCCTCACCGGGACGACGATCTCGAACGGGCTCGGCTGGAGTCCCTCCGGGCGCAAGTTCTACTTCATCGACAGCCCGACCCGCCGCGTGGACGTGTTCGACTGCGATCCGGAGACGGGCGCCCTCGAGAATCGGCGGCGGTTCGCCGCCGTCGAGGTCGAGGGCGCCGTCCCGGACGGCCTTGCCGTCGACGCCGAGGGCGGCGTCTGGGTGGCGCTCCACGGGGGATGGGGCTTGCACCGCTACTCGCCCGACGGCGAGCTTGCGGCGATCGTCGACCTCCCGGTCGCGCGCGTCACCAGCTGCTGTTTCGGCGGCGGCGACCTGCGCGACCTGTACGTGACGACCCGACGGGAAGGCCTCGGCGCGAGCGAGCTCGCCGCGCAGCCGCTGGCCGGCGCGCTGCTGCGCCTGGACGCCGGTGTGACCGGCCTCCCGACCCACGCGTTCGCCGGCTGAGCGCGGAAAGGCGGACGAAGATGAGACTCGAAGGCAAGGCGGCGCTCGTCACCGGCAGTTCCAGCGGCATCGGCGAAGCGATCGCGCTGCGCTTCGCACGCGAAGGCGCCGACGTGGCGGTGCACTACCACCACGGCGGCGACGAGGCGCAACGAGTGGTCGATGAGATCGCCAAGCTCGGGCGGAAGTCTGTTGCCCTAGGCGCGAACGTGGGCGTGGCCGCGGAGGCCGAGGGGCTCGTGCGCGACGCGCACGCTGCTCTCGGCCGCCTCGACATCCTCGTGAACAACGCCGGCGTCGAGATCCGCGAGCCGTTCGTCGAGGTCAGCGAGACAGCACTACGACCTGGTCCTCGGCGTCAACCTCAAGGGCGCGTTCTTCGCCGCCCAGACCGCGGCGAAGCTCATGATCGCAGCCGGTCAAGGAGGGCGCATCGTCAACGTGTCCTCGATCCACGAGGACGTCGCCTTCCTCCAGTACGCCACGTACACGGCCTCCAAGGGCGGCATGCGCATGCTCACGCGCACGATCTGCCAGGAGCTGGCGCCGCACGGCATCACCGTCAACAACATCGCCCCCGGAGCCATCGCCACGCCGATCAACAAACGCACGCTCGGCGACGGCGAGCTGCTCCACGCGCTCCAGGACGTGATCCCCAGCGGTCGTCTGGGCGACCCCGACGAGGTTGCCAGCGTCGCCGTGTTCCTCGCCTCGGACGAGGCTGCGTACGTCACCGGCAGCACCTATTACATCGACGGCGGCATGGCCCGCTGGAACAAGGGACTGTGAGTCAGTCGCGACCGCACGACACAGGAGGGGCGACGATGACCGAGCCGACGCGCGCATTCTTCGAGAGACTCGCGGAGGAGCACCAGCCTCTGCTCGAGAGCATGACCGGCGTGGTGCGCTTCGATATCGCCGACGGCGAGCGCACCGAGCACTGGTATCTTCAGATTCGCAAGGGCGACATCACCGTGTCCCACAAAGGGCCAGAGCCCGACTGCGTGCTCAGCGCCGACATCGCCACGGTGGACGCCATCCTCACGGGCAAGATGAACGCCATGGCCGCAGTGCTGCGCGGCGCGCTCGAGGTCCAGGGCAAGGTCGTCCTGCTGACGGCGCTGCAGCGCCTCTTCCCCGGTTCGGAAGGGCATGTCGCCGCGCCCACGGCCGGGTATGCGAGGAGATCGTCATGAGCGCCGAGGTCAAGATCCTGGACGGCAATACCTTCGTGGTCAGCGACGACCGGGGAGACATCGAGGCATCGCTGACGGATCCGACCGGGCTCTTCTCCTTCGACACCCGGTTCCTCTCGAAGTGGGTGCTCACCGTTGACGGCCAGCGCCTCAACCCGCTGTCGGTCGACGACCTGCAGTACTTCGAGACGCGGTTCTTCCTGGTGCCGGGCACCGGGACCGTCTACATCGACGCCAAGACGTCCGTGATCCGCCAGCGCGCCGTCGGCGGAGGCTTCCACGAGGAGCTCACGATCCTCAACCACGACGAGACGGCAATCGACGTCGAGGTGCGCGTGGAAGCGGCCTCTGACTTCGCCGACCTCTTCGAGGTCAAGGACGCCCTGGAGAAGAAGGGCGAGTACTACGCAAGCGTCGACGACGGCCGGCTGGTGCTCGGCTACCGTCGTGAGACGTATGTGCGCGAGACGTGGATCTCGGCGACGGCGGCCTGCGCCATCGACGACCACGGCCTGACGTTCCGAGTCCACGTGGAACCGCACGGGGAGTGGACGACCGACCTGCACGTGACGCCCGGGCGCGGCGCCGGCGGCATGACGATCGCCGAGCCGAAATACGAGCGCCACGCCAAGAAGGCGCGGCCCAACATGGAGCGCAGCCTCGAGAAGTGGCTCGACGACGCACCGCGCATCGCCTGCGACTGGGACCCGCTCAAGCGGACGTACCAGCGCAGCCTCGTGGACCTCGCGGCGCTGCGCTTCTCGCCGGTGTCGCTGCCCGGCCACTATCTGCCGGCCGCCGGGCTGCCCTGGTTCATGACCATGTTCGGCCGCGACAGCATCTTCACCAGCCTCCAGGCGCTGCCCTTCACGCCGGAGCTCGCGCGGACGACGCTCGTGGCGCTTGGCCTGTGGCAGGGGTCGCGCCGCGACGACTTCCGCGACGAGGACCCGGGACGCATCCTCCACGAGCTGCGCTTCGGCGAGATGACCGCCTTCGAGGAGCGGCCGCACTCGCCCTACTACGGCTCCGTGGACGCGACGCCGCTCTTCGTGGTGCTCCTCGACGAGTACGAGCGCTGGACCGGCGACGTGAAGCTGGTCCGGTCGCTCGAACACCAGGCACGGGCGGCGCTGGCCTGGATCGACGACTACGCCGACCTGCAGGACAACGGGTACATCTCGTATCAGCGGCGCAACGAGGAGACGGGTCTCGAGAACCAGTGCTGGAAGGACTCCTGGGACTCGATCTCGTACCGGGACGGTCACCTGCCGGGCTTCCCGCGCGCCACCTGCGAGCTGCAGGGCTACGCCTACGACGCCAAGGTGCGCGGCGCCCGGCTGGCACGCGAGGTGTGGCGCGATCCCGACTTCGCCAAGCGGCTCGAGAAGGAGGCGGCGGACCTCAAGCGCCGCTTCAACCGCGACTTCTGGCTCGCCGACGAGAAGTACTACGCGATCGCGCTGGAGGCCGACGGCAGCCAAGTCGACGCCCTCGCTTCGAACAACGGCCATCTTCTCTGGAGCGGGATCGTCGACAAGACCAAGGCGAAGGCCGTTGCCAGCCACCTCATGTCGCCGGCGATGTACTCAGGCTGGGGCGTGCGTACCTTGGCCATGGGCGAGACCCGCTACAACCCGATCGGCTACCACGTCGGCACCATCTGGCCGTTCGACAACTCGTTCATCGCCTGGGGGCTCAGACGGTACGGTTTCAAAGAGGAGGCGGCACGCATCGCCGCGGGTATCCTCGACGCCGCCGAGTTCTTCGACGGCCGCCTGCCCGAGGCGTTCGGCGGCTATCCTCGGGAGCTGACCAAGTACCCGGTGCAATACCCGACGTCCTGCAGCCCGCAGGCTTGGTCCACAGGGGCGCCGCTTCTGTTCTTGCGCACGATGCTCGGACTCGAGCCGACCGGGGACCACCTCATCGTCGACCCGGCCCTGCCGACGGGCATCGGTCGGCTGGAACTGCTCGACATCCCCGGTCGCTGGGGCAGGATGGACGCGTTCGGCCGCGGCCGCGTCGACGTCGACAAGCGGCCGCGTGCGCGCTCCCAGCTCGGCGTCGTGCCGCAGAACGAGACAAGGCGCCGTGGCGCCAGTGGCAGGTAGAGAGAGGCGAGAAACGCTCGAGGCGGCTCGGCCGGCATGGTTCAAGAGAAGCGAACCGCGGTAGACCCAGCACCAGCGTCCGCTGACAGGCCTCACGTAGCGGACCGTAGCAACCACACCCCCAGGAGGAACAATGAGCGACGCACCAATCGATCTGTACATCGCCGGGTACAACGACCCCACCGCCGCCAAGATGGACTTCGACGCCCTGAAGAAGGCGCAGCGCCAGGGCATCGTCTTCATCGACGGCGCCGTACTCATCAGCCGTGACGCCGACGGCACCATGCACGTCAAGGAGAGCGGCGACCACGACGTCTTCAAGGGCGCCACCGTCGGCGTCGCCGGCGGCCTCGTCGTCGGCCTCTTCGCGCCGCCGCTGCTCGGCGCGATGGTCGTCGGCGGCCTCATCGGCGGCCTGGTCGGCAAGCTCGCCAAGCATCACGACGAGAAGGGCATCGCGCAGGACGTGGAGGACGTCGTCCCGCCCGGCACGTCGGGCGTCATCGCGGTCTTCGAGGAGATCTGGGTCGACGAGGTCGAGCGGCAGCTGGCCAAGGCCGACAAGAAGGCCCTCAAGAAGGCCGACAAGGACACCGCCGACGAGCTCAAGAAGAGCCTGGCCGGCGCCAAGAAGCAAGAGGCCTGACAGCCGCTTCGGCCTTGCGGCAGAAGTAGCGTTTGACGCGAGGGGCGGGGCAGGTGATCCTTCCCCCGCCCCTCGCTCTGTTCCTGACCGGGGACAACGGGCGGCGGCGGCGCGCGCCACACGACCGAGAAGGGACCATCGGACAGGAAAGGTCGTCATGAGCGACGAACCACCGCAGAACCCCTCTGACGGCGGGAGCGCTGTCCGGGGACCGCGCTCCCTTCCCCTCGACCGCTTCAACGCCTTCTCCGACGGCGTCTTCGCGATCGCGATCACGCTGCTGGCGATCGAGATCGCCGTTCCGCCTGAGGGCGTCCCGCTGCTGCCGGCACTGCGCGAGCAGTGGCCGGAGTTCCTCGGCTACTACATCAGCTTCGCCTTCATCGGCGGGATCTGGATCACCCACTCCAGCGTGACCAAGTTCATGAAGCTCGGGGACAACGTTGCCTACGCCCTGAACCTCCTGCTGCTGCTCTTCGTCGGACTGCTGCCCTTCACCACCTCCGTCATGGTCTCGCGCCTGCGCGGGGATGATGCTGGGATCGCCACGCTGCTCTACGGCGTCGACGTCCTGCTCGCCTCGCTCGTACTCAGCCTGCTCATCCTCTACCTCGCGCGGGAGCCGAGTCTCCTCGTGCACGACGTCGACGAGGCCACCCTGCGGAGCGCGGCCCGGCGGCGTTGGGCCTCGATCGGCCTGAATGGCGTGGCGCTCGCCGTGGCCCTCGTCGCGCCGCAGGTCGCCGCCGGGCTGTATCTCGTGGTGAGCACCTCGCTGCTGGTCGTCCCGCTGCTCGGCCTGCGCCGGCACAGGCGCCAGCGACGCGCAGCGTAGCCGTCGCCCTGCGCACGCCGGCCCTCTGGTCCAGTGCGGACTACGACCTGAGCAGCCCCTCCCAGATGAGTGAGTCCACGAGAAGCACAGCCTCCTCGCTGGTGAGGCCGGCGTCTCTCAGGGCCCGGTCGTCACGCGTCACCTGCCCGATCTGTCGCAGCAGCTCGGCGAGGAAGTACAGGTTGACGCGCCGGATCTCGCCCGCCTTCTCCGCCTCCCCGACCAGCTCGACGAACCTGTTGATGTAGCGGTCGACGACCGCCGTCCGCCACGCGAGCCGGGTCGACTCGTAGTGGGCGACGTCCGCGAAGAAGGTCAGCGACAGAGGCTGGAGCCTGTCGGCGCCGGCGCGAAAGTATTTGCGAGCGCGCGCCGACGGCGTCTTGCCTCTGGCGGCGCGCGCTTCCAGGTCGGCGAACGCGACGTCCGCCCACCGGGAGAAGGCGAGCAGCACAAGGCTGTCCTTACTCGGAGCGATCTTGTAGAGCGTCGCCGCAGAGCAGTGTAGTTCTCGCGCCAGCTCCGCGACCGTCACCTGCGAAAACCCGCGCTCGCCGATGATCCGCATCACGCCGTCGAGCAGCTCGTTCCGGCGATCCTCGTCGAGTCGCTTTCTCAAGCCCAATGCCTCCCCAGCCGGCACGAACGTCGGTCCACCCGACGGTACCCAAGCCTCGGCGCGGCGCATCCCCCGGCCATCACCAACCACTGCAAGTAACACGTACAGTATTGTAGTTACCCTCAAACATACTAGACACTGTCCGTGTCCGCACCGAGGAGGAATCGATGACGAAGACCGTCGCTGAGCTGATCGCCGTCGCCGGCGCCCAGCTGGAGAACGTGTCACCGAAGGACGCCGCAGACGAGGTGGCCGCCGGCAAGGCGGTGTTCCTCGACGTCCGCGAGCCGGTCGAGTGGGAGCACCATATCGAGGGCTCCGTCCAGGTTCCTCGAGGCCTGCTCGAGTTCGCCGCCGACCCTGGGAGCCCTCGCTACAAGAGTGGAGCTCGACCCGGCCGGCCGCGTGATCGTGTACTGCCGCTCCGGCGCGCGTGCCACGCTCGCGTGCGCCACTCTCAAGGCGATGGGCTACGAGAACGTGGCCAACCTCAAGGGCGGCTTCGGCGCCTGGCAGGAGGCCGGCCTGCCCAGCAACGAGCACCACGACGGGCTCTGAGCACCGCTCGCACGCAAGCGCTGACCGAATCCGAGAGACGACAGAGGGGATCTGACATGACAGAGACGGAGAGGGTCAGCACCACGGTGCCCCTGGACTGGAAGGAAGTGTGGTTCACCAACTGCCCCATGGTGTCCGCCAACAACGTGGACCAGGAGCTCGGCTGGTGCCGCGAGGAGTTCAAGAAGATCGGCGTCGAGTACGCCTACTTCCGCCACGCGCCCGAGAACAACTGGTACCCGCACTACATCCACAACCTCGACAACCTCGTCCGCTTCGGCGGGCTCTACCCGCCGATCCACGTGCACGCCGACCTCCGCCGCACCGTCCTGCTGGGAGCGACGTGGGTGTACGAGGGCGGCTGCATGGCCGTGCGCGCCCGCGACAGGATCTTCCGGATGCAGGACCTCAAGGGCAAGAAGATCGGCATCTCCAAGAGCCTCAACACCATCAAGAACGACTGGTGGCGCATCCAGGAGCACATGGGCATCGAGAACATGCTGACGCTGAACGACATGACCACGGACGACATCGAGCTCGTCGAGTTCCCGTACCCCGACGACTGGTACGACAAGCCCGAGATGCTGCAGGTCCAGATGAACAACCCGTCGGAGCTGTGGATGCGCCGCGACCACAAGCACGACCTGGCTTTCCGCCCGCTGGAGACGGCGCTGCTCGGGGGCAAGGTCGACGCCATCTACACGCAGAGCAAGGTCTTCCAGCACCTCCAGGAGGCCACGGGCCAGATCAAGATGATCGAGGACCTTTCGAAGTACCCCGACTGGACCGTCCAGGTCGCCAACACCCCCGCCGTCATCACCTGCACCGATGTGATGGCCGACGAGCACCCCGAGCTGGTCGTCGCCTACATGAAGGCGATGGTCAAGGTCGGGCGCTGGGCCAACGAGCACAAGCGCGCAGCCGGTGCGATCCTCAATCGGCAGACGTTCTACAAGGACGCCGAGGACACCTACCAGGGCATCAAGGACGTCGACATGGTGCCCAGCCTCAGCGCCCAGAACATGGAGTGCATCAAGATCGGCAAGGACTTCATGGTCAGCCACGGCTACATCAAGAACGACTTCGACGTGGACGAGTGGGCCCGTCCGGAGTTCCTCGAGCAGGGCGTCAGGGAGTGGCTCGAGGAGGAGTGGGAGCAGAGGAGCTGGGGCAAGCTTTCCGCGGGAGGCACGCTCGAGGAGGCGATGCAGCTGCGGCTCGGATGACCCGCAGTGCGGCGGGCGGCACAGCCACCCCGCCCCCTGTACGGATGGATGACCATCTGGTAGCTTCTGCCCTGAATCGCTCTACGCTCGTGGGGGGAAGCGACGGGGCCGCATTGAGCGTATCCCGTTGCACTGACAAGATCGGAGTGAACATGTGCTGTCTCTTTACCGCGATCTTCCTGCTCGGTGCGCGCGCCGGCGTCTTGATCTGGTGGATCGCCGACCCCACCCGCTGGGATCTGGCCTTCAGCAGCTGGCTGTGGCCGGTCATCGGCTTCTTCATCGCGCCCTGGACGACGCTGATGTGGGTGATCGTCGCGCCGGGCGGCGTGAACGGCCTCGATTGGATCTGGATCGGACTCGCAGTCATGCTCGACGTCGCGACATGGTCCGGTGGAGCGCGGGAGAGCCGCGACCGCATGTCCGGCTCGCAGACGGCGTGACCGGAGACCTGACGACACAGCGCGGACTGGAGTCTCGATGAGCGACGACGTACTGGACGAGCTGGGACCGATCGACTACCTCGTGGTCGAGTTCCCGGCCGGCAAGGCCGACTTCTCCGGCGCGATGGCGGAGCAGCTCAAGGCGCTGGTCGAGGCGGGCACGATCCGCGTCCTCGACCTGCTGATCATCACCAAGGACGCGGGCGGCGAGGTGGACGCCTTCGAGGTCCACGAGTTCGAGGACGGCGACGCCGGCCTGCTGCGCGAGCTCGGCGCCGAGTACGCGGAGCTGCTCTCCGACGAGGATGTCGGCTACATCGCCGAGGCGCTCGAGCCCGGCACCGTGGCCGCGGCGCTGGTCTGGGAGAACACCTGGGCGGCGCCGTTCGCCGCGTCCATCCGGCACTCGGGCGGCCAGCTGGTCGCCAGCGACCGCATCCCCATGCAGGCGATCCTCGCCGCCCTCGAGGCGGACGAGGAAGCCGCCGCGACGGAAGGAGCCTGACATGCCTCTTGGTCCAGGACGCAGAGGACGAGGCGTGATCGGCCGCCCGGTGGCGCGCACCGCCGCCGTGGTCGGTACCACCGCTGTGGTGGCCCACGGCGTGCGCCGGAGAGGCGACCGTCGCGACGATCGCCGGGACGACCGCCAGGACCGCCGGCGCTGAGCCTGACGCACACCTGATCCGGGCCCGGCCGTCGAGCCGCGGGCCCGAATCGCGACGGGGGGTGAGGACGATGTGTCCTCACCCCCCGTCGCATCTTGGCGCAGCTGGCGGGGTTCCGCCGGAGTACGCGTTCCCGCTGGAGACCTGCTACCAGCCGGTCACGCCGCCGCCTCCGCGGGGTCCGCCCCGGCGGGCGCTACCTCATGCCCGCTCTTCTCCCCGCGGCGCGCGAGGAGCTTTCCCAGCTCCCAGAGCACGAACAGCAGGACGGCGGGAGCGGCTCCGATCAGCCATTGCCCGCCGGAAAGCGACACGGTGCCGAGCAGGCCCGAGAGCACGCCGCCCCTGGCGATCAGGAGCGCGAGCACGAGCTCGATCACGATGGTGATGTTCAGCGTCTTGTTGTCGAAGGTCTCCACGCGCAGAATGGTCCCCTTCTGGTCTCGGGACTCGTAGGCCGCGACCGCGAGCATCAGGGAGAACGCGACGAGGCCCATGGTGCTGCCGATCACGGTCTTGTCGTACTGGTTCTCTCCGAACACGATCAGCAGGTTGATCGCGGCGGCGAGGAACAGACCCACCAGGCCCACCGTCGTGATCACGGCCGGGCTCATGATCTTGGCCGCCCGGGAGCGGGGCCTGCGCTCCATGAGCCCGGGGGTCTCCCTGTCCATGCCCAGCGCGATGCCGACGGGAGCGGTGATCAGGAAGTTGATCCACAGGATCTGGGTGGCGGAGAACGGCTGCCCGCCGGCGATGTTGAGCATGCTCGCCGCCAGGAACGTGACCACGTAGGCGACCAGCGCCACCAACATGAAGCGGATGTACTTCAGCATGTTGTCGTAGAGCTTGCGGCCCTCGGAGACGGCACGCACGATCGTGGCGAAGTTGTCGTCGGTGAGGATCATCTTGCCGGCGTTCTTGGCGACCTCGGTGCCGGTGCCCATGGCGATCCCGATGTCGGCGGCCTTGATGGCCGGGGCGTCGTTGACGCCGTCGCCGGTCATGGCCACGACGTCGCCCTTCTTGCGCAGGGTGTCGACCATCAGCACCTTGTGCTCGGGCGCGACCCGACCCACGACGCCGATGTCGTCGATCCGGTCGAGCCGTTCCTCCTCGGGCAGGGCGGCGAAGTCGGCGCCGAGGATGGCCTCTCCGGGGATACCGAGCTGCTTGGCGACCGCCGCGCCCGTGACGACGTCGTCGCCGGTCACCATGCGCACGCGGATGTTGGCGCTCATGGCGGACCGGACCGCATCCTTCGACTCCTCGCGCGGCGGATCGATCATCCCGACCATCGCCGTCATCGTCAGGTCCTTGACCATGGACGAGCAGGTCACCGTCGGGGTCGAAGTCCGCGGGGTCGATGTCGCGGAACGCCGCGACCATGATGCGCAGACCCTTGGCGCCGAGACGGTCCATCTCCTGGGAGGACCGGGTGTTCTGCTCGTCGCCCCAGGGTACGGCCTTGCCGTCGGCCAAGGCGGACGAGGCCAGCCCGATCACCGCCGGGCCGGCGCCCTTGACGAAGGCCCGAACAACAGCCTTCCCGGACGCATCCGTGGCGTCGGCGAAGACGGCCATGAACTTGTAGGTGGGGTCGAACGGCAGAGTCGCGAGCCGCGGGTAGGCGGCCTGCGTGCCCTCGACGTCCAGCTTGGCCTTGTGTCCGAGGACGAGCAGCGCCCCCTCGGTAGGATCGCCGACGACCTTGCCGTCGACCAGCTTGGCGTCATTGGTGATCAGGAACGGCAGGATCGCATGCTCGATCGTGTTGGTGTTGCCCGCGGTGTGCTGGACCTCGCCCGTGAGGCCGTAGCCCATGCCGGTGATCGCATAGCGGTCCGTCGGGTCGATCACCTCGACCACGGTGACCTGGTTCATCGTGAGGGTGCCGGTCTTGTCCGAGTTGATCGCCGAGGTCGAACCCAGGGTCTCGACCGAGTCGAGGCTCTTCACGACGGCGCCGTGGTCCGCGAGCTTCGTGGAACCGCTGGACAGGATCACCTGCAGGACGGTGGGCATGGCCATGGGCACGGCGGCCAGGGCCAGGGCGATGGCCGTCGTGAAGATGACCTCGGGCGACTCCCCGCGGGAGATCCCGAGGGCGAACATGATGGCGATGGTCAGGCCGGCGGCCCCCGCGATCCACAACGTCAGCGTGTCGAGTTGCGCGGTGAGCGGGGTCTTCAGGCTCGGAGTCGACTTCAGCATCCCGGAGATCTTGCCCACCTCGGTGTCGACGCCCGTCCCGGTGACGATCATGACGCCGCTTCCGTGCGTCACGGGGGAGTTCATGAAGGCCATGTCGGCCTGGTCCCCCAGGGCCGGGTCCTTACCGGAGATGACGTCGGCGCTCTTCGACGCGGGAACGCTCTCACCCGTCAGCCCCGACTCGTCGATCTCGAGGGAAGCCGCCTGGATGATCCGCCCGTCGGCGCAGACATCGTCACCCGCCGAGAGCAGGACCACGTCGCCGACCACCACCTTGTCGGCATCGACCTTGACCTCGGTCCCGTCACGCCGGACCCGGGCGGATGACTTGAGCATCGACTGCAAGGCATTCATGGCGCTCTCGGCCTTGCCCCGCTGGCGCATCCCACCGACCGCGTTCACGGCCGTGATGGCAAGGACGGCGATGCCCGTGGTGAACTCGCCGATCAGGATCGAGGCGATGGCCGCCGCCACGAGGATGATCTGCATGTAGCTCTTGTACTGGGCCAGGAACTGCTTCCAGCCGGGAGGCGCCGCCTCTGCCGGAAGAGCGTTGGGCCCGTTCTTCTCCAGCAGTTCGGCGGCCTTGGCCGCGGAGAGGCCCTCGTCTGGGTCGACGCCGAGCTTCTCGGCGACGTCGTCGGCCGAGAGCGCGTACCAGGCGGTAGCCGTGGCATCGCTGTTGACCGGCGCTGCGGGTCTATCGGTCATGTCCGCTTCCTCCTCCCCGTCTGGTTAGAACTTCTCCGGGACACGGTGCAACGGCAGATCCGGCTCCACGTAGCCGCGGCCGCTCGGCGGTTTGGGCATCTTCACGTCGGGACGCGCCGGCGCCTTGTACGGGATCTGGTCGAGCAGGTGAGAGATGATGTTGAGCCGGCCGCGCTTCTTGTCGTCGTTGTCCGCGACCCACCACGGGGCCCACGAGGTGTCGGTGGCGGCGAGCATGGCGTCACGAGCACGCAGATAGGCATACCGGCGGCTGTAGGACTTCAGGTCCGTGGGGGAGAGCTTCCAGATCTTGCGCGGGTCGTCGATCCGGTTCTCGAGCCGACGGGTCTGCTCCTCGACGCTGACGTTGAGGAAGTACTTGATCAGGATGATCCCGTCGTCGACCATCGCCTTCTCGACCATCGGCACCATCTCGAGGAATCTCTGGGACTGCTGCGGAGTGCAGTAGCCCATGACCGGCTCGACGCCGGCGCGGTTGTACCAGCTGCGGTCGAAGATCACGACCTCCCCGGCCGACGGGAAGTGGGCCATGTAGCGCTGCACGTACATCTGCGACTTGACCCGATCGCTCGGGGCCGGCAGGGCGACGTGCTTGAACACCCGCGGGCTCGTCCGCTCGGTGATCCTCCTGATCGTGCCGCCCTTGCCCGCGGAGTCCAGGCCTTCGAACACGATGCAGACCCTGGCGCCGGTGGCCTTGACCCACTCCTGCATGGCGACGAGCTCACCCTGCAGAACGCGCATCTCCTCCTCGTACTCCTTGCGCTTCATCTTGGGCGTGGCGGAAGAGGCAGCGTCTTCATCCGGGCCGCCCGACGACGGCAAGGCCACATCCGACCCCGTCGCCTCGTGCACAGTCGTGGACTTCTTGAGCTCTTGGACTTCTTGGGCTTCTTGGACTTCTTGGACTTCTTGGACTTCTTCCCCATCGGTCGTGTCCCCTCTGTCGAAGATCACTGTGATGTCGCGCCACGTTGGCCGCCGACTACCCAGCCTTCTGCTTGACGTTCATCCTAGCCGTCTCGGGGCGCGCGTTAACATCGAAGACGTGATCCCGCCCGGGAGTCCGCCGCCTGAGGTCCGAGTACCATGGAGGTGCGCGGCCGGCCTCGTCCGGCCTCAGGAGCGGGGCCGGCCGTCCTCCCGGGGGCGGTCGTCTCCGCTGCCGCCCGTCCCGCGACTGTGCTTGTGCCCGTGCCCGCCGGACGTCTCGGCGGCCGGCGGCAGAGGCCCGATGGCCTCGACTGCCCTGACGGCTGCCTTGAGGGTCGGGTAGAAGTGGTCGCTGTCGAGCGTCTCGAACAACCCGTAGCGCCAGACGCGGTCCTGAAGCCGGCTGCGCAGTTCGGCGAACGCCAGGTGGACCCCCTGTGCGTTCAGCTCGTTGTCCAGTTGCTCGAGCATGTCGGCCGCCGTGACGTCGATGTCGGTGATCGCCTCGCATTGGAGGACGACCCAGGAGACCTGCTCGGTGCGCGCCAGGTGGCGGACCTGGTCCCGGAACCTGCCGGCGTTGGCGAAGAAGAGCGGGGCCTCCCAGCGGTACACGACGATTCCCGGGAGCTGCCCGGCGGCCGGATACGTGTCGATGCTGTGCCACCCGGGCAGCCCGTCGACGCGTCCGAGCACGGATCCGTGCGGCCACCAGCTGCGCCGGAAGAAGAGGAGGATCGCCAGGATGACGGCGATGGCGATCCCCCACAGCACGCCGAAGAGCACCACTCCCAGCGTAGCGATGAGAGAGAGCGCAAGCGCAGACTTGCGCACCCGGTAGTAGCGGCCGAGGATGCCGAAATCCATCAGCGAGAGGGCGGCGAAGATCACCACGGCGGCCAGCGTCGTCTGGGGCAGGTCGGCGAGCAGCGAATTGAGGAACAGCAGGAGCGCCGCGACGAGGCCGGCGCCCACCAGGCCGGTGACCTGGCTCTTGGCGCCCGACTGCTCGGCCACCGCCGTGCGCGAGCTGCTGGTCGACACGGCAAATCCCTGGAAGAACCCGGCGGCGACGTTCGCGGCGCCCATGCCGATCATCTCCTGGTCGGGGTCGACCTCGTCGCCGCGCCGGGCGGCGAAGCTCGTCGACGTGGCGATGGTGTCGGTGAGGGAGACGAGCGTGATGCCGACGGCGGCGATGAGCAGCGGCCCCACGTCGCCGATGCTGGTCCAGGGGAAGGCCGGCGTGGGCACGCCCTGCGGCAGGGAGCCGACCGTCTTCACGCCCTCCTCGGCAAGTCCGAGGGCGGCGGAGACGATCGTGGCGCCGACGACGGCCACGAGCACCGCAGGCACGACGGCGCGTGAACCGCGGCAGCACGAGCAGGACGAGCAGACAGGCGAGGCCGACGGCCAGCGTCGTCGCGTCGGTCTGGTCGAGACCGGCGACGAACGCCTGCACCTCGTCGATGAAGTTGTCGGCGTCGGTCGAGAAGCCGAACAGCTTGGGCAGCTGGCCGACGATGATGGTGATGCCGAGGCCGTTCATGTAGCCGACCTGCACCTCCTTGGAGAGCAGGTCGGCGACGAAGCCGAGCTTGCCGAGCCCGAGCCCGATCTCGATGAGGCCGACGAAGAGCGCCATCATCCCGGCGAGGGCGATGGCGGTCGCCGGGTCGCCGCCGGCCATGAGCGGCACGATGGCGGCGAAGATGAGCGGCGAGACCGACGAGTCGGGCCCCAGGACCAGCACCCGTGAGGGACCGAAGACGGCGTAGGCGACGAGGCAGGCGATGGTCGTGTACAGGCCGGTGACGGGAGGCAGGCCGGCCAGCTCGGCGTAGGCCATGCCCTGGGGCACGAGGATGGCGGCCAGGATCACACCCGCCACGAGGTCCGCGCGCAGCCAGCGCCGCTCGTAGGTACGCACGACGCGCACGCCGGGGATCCAGCGTTCGAAGCGTCTGCTACGTGCCGTGCTCATGGGGCCATGATACGCGAGCACCCCTGGGGTGGGACCCGACTGATCAGCCCGACCTCGAGCTGCGCACACGCGTGGATGGGCCGGACGTCCCACGATGCCCGCCGCAGGACGAGCGAGTCGCGACGGTGCTGATCAAGCCGAAGTGTCAGGTGCCGGATGAGCGTCGCGGTACGACTGTACTGCAGCGGCGATGTTGTCGTGGACGTGCCCGGCTCCGCGCGCCTCATCAAGGCGCCCATCGGCCCACGGCGATCGCCATGCTCTCGATCGGGTGGGTCCGGTGACGACGCGCCGGTGGCGATCGCCGCGTGACGCCTCCCTCATCATGCGGCGATTGGGCTCGTGGGTCCTCCTGAAGCTCTGGCGAATGATCAGCACCAGACGGGCTCGATGATCCCTCCGGCATCTCGGCCCAGGTCGAGGCGGGCGCCGAGCCGGGCTGCTCCTTAGGTATCCGTCCGGTGAAGAAGAGGGAGATGACTCCCATCACCGCCAGGATCGAGAGCGACGTACGCAGGCCGGCGATCTGCGAGTCCTCGTACGAGGCGAGGACGCTGTCCTGGGCAACTGCGGGGACGCCGGCCTTGTCCAACTCGGCCTGCGCCTCGCTGTTCGAGATGAAGGGCGCGCCCGCGGCGAGGTACGTATTGGCCTGATCCTTCATCTGCTGCGGCACGTTGGGGTTGGCCTCGATCCCGGCCAGGAACGAGGTCGTGAGGGCAGCGATGAGGATCGAGCCGGCGAGCGCGGTCCCGAGAGAGGCCCCCAGCTGGGTGGCCGTGTTCTGCAGGCCACCGACCTCGGAGCTCTGCTCGGTCGGCACAGCCGACACGGTCACGTTGCCCAGCTGCGATGCGAGCGCCCCCATGCCGAACCCGATGATGATCATCGGGACGAATACGATGGAAGCATCGGCCCCGACTTCGAGGCTGGCGATCAGCACGAGGAGTCCGGCGATCAGGGCCAGCAGCCCGACGCGCACCACGCGTCGCGGATTGGCCTGCGGGAGGAACCGTGGGACGCCGGCGGCGGCGACGAGCAGCGCCAGCGAGAGCGGCACCAGCCGAATGCCCGTCTCCATGGGCGACAGTCCGAGCACCACCGAGAGGAACAGCGGCACGGTGAAGAAGACCCCCGCCTGGATCAGGAACAGGAAGAGGAAGGTGACGAGACCGCCCGTGAGCTGCCTGTGGCTGAAGAGCGACGGGGCGATGAGCGGCTCCTTGCCGGCTGCGCTCGAGACGCTGCTGCCAGCGGAGGAACAGCCAGAGGAGGAAGAGGCCGGCGATGATGAACCAGATCGTCAGGGAGAGACCGAGGAAGGACGTCGCTCCCTCCGTGGGCAGGAACCATCCCCACGTCGACGACATCAGCACGCCGAGCACGACGAGCGCCAGGCCCGACGATGACACCAGCACGCCGATCAGGTCGAGGTGCGGGCGCTTGCCAACGGGTTCGTCCGCCGCGCGTCGCGCCAGGAACAGGATGGCGATGACGACGATCACCTCGCCGGCGAACACGTAGCGCCAGGAGAAGCGCGTGGTCATGAAGCCGCCGATGACGGGGCCGACGGCGATGGCGATGGCCGCCGCGGCGGCCACAAGCCCGTAGGCGCGCGGGCGTCCCGCGGGCGGGAAGTTGCCCGCCACCAGCGCGACGATGGCCGGCATGATGAGCACGGCGCCGATACCCTCGATGAACGACCAACCGATGATCAGGACGGTGAGGTTGGGGGCCAGGGCCGTCGTCAGCGATCCGCAGCCGTAGATGATGCAGCCGATGGAGAAGGCGCGCTTGCGACCGATCAGGCCGCCGATCTTGCCGCCGAGGATCATGAGGCTGGCCATGACCAGCGTGTACAGCGTGATCGCCGTCTGCACGCCCTGCACGGTCGTGCCGAGGTCATCGGCGACGGTGGCGATGGAGACGTTCATGACCGACGAGTCCAGGGTCATGAGGAACTGACCGGCGGCCAGCGTGAAAAGGATCAGGCCTGCGCCCGCCTTCGCGACAGCCGCGGCCCCGCCCGCTCCGGACGTCATCTGCTCGTCCATCACGTCCCCAAGTCAGACTCCGCCGTGCCCGGACAGCGTGGTCGATCGGTCGAGACGGCGCAAGGCTCGGCCGCGGTTCAGCTCTCGCGGCCGAGCATGCGCTTGACCGTCTTCACCGGCAGGAGCAGGTAGACGCCGATGAACAGATACAGGCCCACCCCGAGGTACGGCCAGATGAGCCCGGCGGCAGTCGCTATCGCGTAGAAGATGAGGCTCGGGGCCAGCTGATACTTGACGCGGTTGTCCTCCGCGCGCTCCTCCCCGGCGCCCGTGCCGAAGAGACCCTCGCGCTCGGCGTACTTGCCCAGCACGATCAGCATCAGGCTCATGAGGAACAGGATGATGCCGAAGAACGCGACCGCCGTACGCTCACCGCCGCTCTCAGTGTCGACCATGCTCAGGTAGGCTTCCATCACCCTGGCCGGGAACGGCAGGAAGGCGACCAGCAACAGGAGCAGCAGGTTCAGCCGCAGGAAGCCGGCGTTGACGCGCTCAAGCGCCTCGGTGAGTGCGCTGTGCTCTATCCACACGATGCCGATGGACATGAAGGCGATGAAATAGGCAAGGAACACCGGCCGCTCATGGAAGAGCGCCGAGAGGAGACCGCCCCCGGCGCGCTCCGGCACCGCGATCTCGATGACCAGCAGCGTGATGGCGATGGCGAAGACTCCATCACTGAACGCCTCGAGACGGCCCTTGCTCCTCGCCCCCTTCTCGAGCGGTGTGCCGCTCATGCGTACCTCCTCGTCCGGCCGCGCCGGCTCCGGCCAGCCTGCCGGCGCGGGATAGCTGTCGGTACGACGGCGGGCGGGCGCACCTGATCGGTGGCCCGCCCGCCGTGGCTCACACAGAAGCCCAGACTCTCGTCAGGCGGTCTCGGCGTCCTTCTTGTGGTGCTTGGCGCCGAAGGCGTGCTTGAGCTCCGCTTCCTGCTCCTCCGTGAGGTTGGAGCGCACGAGGGTGGCGTTCGTACCCTCGATAGCGGCGAGGAACTTGTCCTCCGTGATCTGGTTGATGATGAGGAACCAGCCGGCCTTGCCCGGCGGCACCGCGTCGCCCATCTGCTCGAGTACCTGCTTGTCGATGCCGGTCTTGCCGAGCTTGCCGAAGAGGGCGCCCATGCCGGCCCCGATCGCCATGCCGAGGAAGGGCACGAGGAAGAGCAGGCCGAAGAGCATGCCCCAGAAGGCCCCGCCCATGGCGCCGGCGCCGACGATGTGAGCGCCGTGCTTGACGTGCGGCTTGCCGTCGGCGTCACGAACGACCTCCGCCGCGTCGGCCAGCTGGACGATCATGTCTTTCTGCAGCTCCGCGAGCTTGAGGCCGAAGCGGTCGGCCTCCATCTCGTTCTCGAAGCCGAGAACCATCATCTCACTCATGCATTCTCCCGTTCCGATCGTGATTGTCGTTGCACGAGAGGAAGGATATCACCATGCCGGTCGCGGCGAGGAGCGTCCGGGCCGAGGGGTCAGGGGGCTGCCACTCAGGCACGACCCCCCACGGCGCGTGGACACGCGGGTGCACGCCGGGCTAGGCTAGCGGCGGCAGGGCATCCGAGGGGGAGGTCGGCGTGACACTGGGCGTCATCATCATCGTGGCCGTTCTGCTCGTCCTCGGCTTCGGCCTCCTCATCTTCTGGCTCATGCGCCGGAGCCAGAAGGTCGTACCCGACGTCGCCGACGAACGGGTCGCGAAGCAAGACCATGTGGTCGCCGTCGACGAACAGGGACGTCAGATCATGGCTTCGCAGGAACCGGTGACGCCGGCGCGCGACGCTGCGGCGTTCGACAACGTACTGAGAGACGAGATCCACGACCTCGGCCAAGAGCCGCCGGCCGCGGACGACGACTGAGCGCAGGCCGGCGTGGGCACCACCGAATGGATCATCGTCATCCTCGTCGTCGGCGCGCGGCTCTTTCTGCCGCTCCTCATCCCCTACTTCCCGGTGCCCGCCCTCCTCTCGTGCCTCATCCTCGACGCCGTCGACCAGAGCATCTTCCAGCAGTTCCCGGCCATCCCGCTGGACGGCTACCAGTCCTACGACAAGGCGCTCGACGTCTACTACCTCTCGGTCGCCTACCTTTCGACCCTCCGCAACTGGACCAATCAGTCGGCGTTCCGGATGAGCCAGTTCCTCTTCTACTATCGGATGGTCGGTGTGCTCGCCTTCGAGCTCACGCAGAACCGGACCATCCTGTTCATCTTCCCGAACACCTTCGAGTACTTCTTCCTCTTCGTCGAGCTCGTGCGGCTGGGCTGGAACACCAACCGCATGGGCAAGTGGACGGTCATCCTCGCCACGGCCGGCATCTGGATCTTCATCAAGCTGCCGCAGGAGTGGTGGATCCACATCGCCCAGCTCGACATGACCGACTTCATCAAGGAGACGCTGTTCGGCGTGAACGCGACCGACAGCTGGAGCACGGCGATCGCCAGCCGGCCGTGGGTGCTCGCCGCGGCGATCGCCGTCATCGTCGTCCTCGCCGCCGTCGTCTACTGGATCATCACGCGCAAGGCGCCGAAGTTCGACCACGGCCCCCACATCGCGGCCGACCCGTTGCCGCCCGAACTGCACGGCGCAGAGCCGTACCGCAAGGTCCGCGCCGAGAGCAGCATCTTCGGCTGGGCACTCAGGGAGAAGATCGCGCTCACGGCGATCATCTGCGTCATCTTCGGCCTCATGCTCACCGGAGGCACGGCCAGCCCGCTGCGCATCGTCATCGGTGTGGCGATCTTCACGGTGATCAACGCCGCCGTGAGTCACCGGATGGCGCTCCGAGGGCGCAGCTGGGGGCTGCTCGCCGGGGAGCTCGTGACGATGCTGATCGTGAACCTCGTCATCGTCCTCTCGCTGGAGGCGCTCGACCGGTTCCTGGGCCTCCGCAGCGCGCGCACGCCGTTCGGCATGACGCTGTTCTTCTCGTACCTGCTGACGCTGGTCATCGTGCTCTACGACCGGTACCGCACGGTGTACAAGGCCCGGCGTCTGTACCGCGGCGAAGAGAAGGCGGCGGAGGCGGCGGGCACGCCGCCGGGCCCGGCCGAGGCGCCGGCCTGATCCCGGGCCCGGTGCCCGAGTGGACCAGCTGCTCGACTACATCCTTCACTTCGACACCTATCTGACACAGGCGGTCGAGGCGCTGGGCCCGTGGGCCTACGTCGCGATCTTCGCGACCATCTTCGCCGAGACCGGCCTCGTGGTCGCGCCCTTCCTCCCCGGCGAGTCCCTGCTGCTGACCAGCGGCACGCTCGCCGGCGCCGGCGTACTGCACATCGCCGTGCTCTGGCCCCTTCTCGTCGGCGCGGCCTTTCTCGGCGACGTGGTCAACTACCTGATCGGACGCTGGATCGGCCGGCATCTACTGAGCAAGCCCCGCAAGTATCTGAAGCCGGAGCACGTGCAGGAGGCGCACGAGTTCTACGAGGAGCACGGCGGCCTGGCCATCGTGGCCTGCCGCTTCCTCCCCATCGTCCGCACCCTTGTGCCCTTCGTCGCGGGCGTGACCCGGATGGAGTTCCACCGCTACCTGGCCTTCGCCGCCCTGGCCGCGGTCCTCTGGGTGACCATCTTTCTCGGCGCCGGCTACCTCTTCGGCACCGTGCCGTGGGTACAGGAGTACCTCGCCATTGCCCTGGCGATCGCGGTCGCGGCCTCCGCCGTCCCCGGCTTCATCATCTGGGCTCTGCACCACCTGCGACGCCGGGCGAGGGACAGCGGCTGACCGCTTGGTGACGCGCGACGATTGTGTGAGAGAATGCGCCGGTACCGGCCAACGTAGGGGGGACAAGATGATCGCAAGCTCAGCGGGAGTCCTGGTGGGGTCGTTCTTCACCCAGGGCTTCTTCAGTCTGGGGTTCTGGGTGGTCGACGTCCTCCTCCTCCTGGCGATCGCATCGGTCGTCATCGTCCTCGCCACCGACGACCGCGACCCGAGCACCGTCCTGGCGTGGCTCTTCGTCGTGCTGCTCTTCCCGGTCCTCGGGATCATCGCCTACTTCTTCATCGGCCGGAACTTCCGCCGCGACTCACCGCGGCGGAGGAAGATCATGGCCCAGATGGACGCGGTCGCCGCCGAGTCGCTGCAGCCCGTGGAGGCCGCCAACACGGAGTTCACCGAGGCGGCCGTGACAGAACTCGCCGGCACGCCGGGCGCGCACATCCAGTCGGTGGGACGCACCGAAGGCGGGGTGTCGCCACTCCCCGCCGACAGTGTCGACATCTACACGGCCGGCGCGCAGAAGTTCCCCGCGCTGCTCGAGGAGATGGCCACCGCCGAGCGCTACATCCACCTGATGTACCTCATCTGGGAGCAGGACGAGCTGACCGCCAAGGTCAAGGAGGTCCTCCTCGACCGCCTCAAGGCCGGCGTCAAGGTCCACATCCTCTACGACTGGCTCTCGTGCATCAGCTACAAGAAGGATGAGCTCAATGAGCTCGCCGCAGCCGGCGCCGTCGTCATGCCGTGCTACAAGCGGCTGCCGCAGGTCAACTACCGCAACCACATGAAGATGGTGATCATCGACGGCAAGAGCGTCTACAGCGGCGGCATGAACATGGGTCAGGAGTACATCGACGGCGGGCCGCGCTTCAACGTGTGGCGCGACACGTCGTTCCGCCTCAGCGGCCCCGTGGTGGCGCCCTACCTCATGCTCTACGCATCGACGTGGCTGTACAACGGCGGCGAGGAGGACCTGGCTACGGAGTTCATGCCGCCGGCCGAGGAGCACCGTCGCCATGAGGGCATCCCGGTGCAGGTGCTCCACTCCAGCGTGCAGACCACCTTCAAGACCATCCGCGACGTCTTCATCACGGCGCTGCTCAACGCGCGTGAGCGCATCTGGATCCAGTCCCCCTACTTCGTCCCCGACGAACCGCTGATCACGGCGATGTGCGCCGCCGCCGCGAGCGGTACCGACGTACGCTTCATGATGACCGGCGTGCCGGACAAGAAGATCCCGTTCAACGCCGCGATGGCGTACTACCCCCAGCTCTTGCGCGCCGGCGTCAAGGTCTACCAGTACAAGGCCGGCTTCCTCCACGCGAAGACCGTGACGGTCGACCGCCAGCTCGCGATCATCGGCACCTGCAACTGGGACATCCGCAGCCAGATCCTGCACGACGAAGTCGTTTCGATCTTCTACGACGAAGGCGTCGCGACGCGGTACGCGGAACAGTACGAGCGCGACCTGGAGGACTGCGAGCAGATCGAAGCGGACTTTCTGCAGTCGCTGACCCGCGGGCAGCGCTTCCGCAACTCGGTGGCCCGGCTGTTCTCGCGGCTGCTGTAGCACGAGACCTCTGGGACTGTCCGCGAGACCCGAAGGTGAGCGATCCGTGAACGCCGACGCCGGGGAACCCGCCGCGCCCGAGACCGCGGCGCCTGCCGCGCAGCCGTATCCGCGAGGTCTCTACCTGCACGTGATCGTGGTCTCGCTCATCGGCGGCTTCGGCGTCCTCGCCTGGTTCGTCCTCTATGAGGCGCTCAACAAGCTGATCTGGGACAGCGGCTTCGTCGCGGACAACGCGTGGGTGTTCCCGGCGATCTGCCTGCCGTTCTCTCTGCTCGTCGGGCTGCTCGTGAAGTACGCCAAGGCGCCCAGCAACCTCGACGGCTCGATGCTCGACAGCCTCACCGGCGACGTCATGCGCCTCAAGTGGAAGGACCTGCCGGCGACGATCGCCCAGTCGCTGGCCTCACTGTTCTCGGGCGCCGTGCTCGGCCCCGAGGGGGCCATCGGCAACATCGCCACCAAGATCGCCGCCCTCTACTGCGACCTGTTCAAGATCCCCGCGGACCGGCGGCCGAAGCTCGTGTTCGCCAGCGTGGCCTCGGGCTACAACGGTCTCCTGGAGAACCCCGTGTTCGCCGCGGTTCTCGGCACGGAGATCGCGGAGACGAAGCAGCAGGGCCTTTCGACCCTGCCGGCCAGCCTGATCGGCGGCGGCGTCGGCTACGGCGTCTTCCTCCTTCTGGGCGAGACCGGTTTCGTGAACTTCCTGCACCTTCCCCCCGTGCAGAGCTACAGCATCTGGGACGCCTTCCTCATGGTGCCGCTGGCGCTCACCGGGCTCGCGCTTGCCCTGCTCACCGCGGTCTTCATGAAGGCGTCCGCCGGCTTCTTCGGACGACTGAAGGAGCGGGTCGTCCTGCGGGCGCTCGTCGCCGGCGTCATCTTCAGCGTGGTGGGCGTGCTCGCACCGGTCATGATGTTCTCCGGCGAGACGCAGGTGCTGACGGTCATCGACGGCGCCGCCGGCTACGGCATCGCCGTGCTCCTGGTGATGGCGGTGGGCAAGCTGGCGCTGCTCTCGGTCGGCTTCAAGAGCGGTTTCCTCGGCGGGCCGACCTTCCCGCTCATCTTCGCCTCGGTCAGCGTGGCGCTGGCCCTCAACCTGGCGTTCACGGACGTGCCGGTGGCGATCTTCGTCGCCGGCATCATGTCCGGCGCCGTCTACGCGCTCTTCCGGACCCCGTTGATGGTGGTGCTCCTCACCAGCTTCATGCTCGACGCCGGACCGACGATGGTGGCGCTCATCGTGCTCGCCATCGCCACCGTGATGATCACCATGCCGCCGCTTCAGCAACGCATCGCGGCGCGGCAGGCGAATGCCAGACCGGACGCCGGCGAGCCCCCACGATACGTGACGCGCCTCGCGGGCCCGGAGCTCGCCTGACCGGCAGGCGTAGCTCAGCGCGGCTCGTCCTTGCGGCCCAGCCGCGCCAGGTCGGCGGCGCTCACCTGGCGCTTCTGACGGGGCATGGTCGCCGGCGCCGCCTCGGGCGTCGCAGGATGGACGGCAACATGGCTCTCGTACCAGCGATGGTAGGCGGACGCGAGCGGCACCGAACTCAGCCCGTGCAGCAGGACGCTGAGCGCCACCGTGACCACGACCGTGGTCAGCAGTGTCTGTCCCTCGGGCACGCCTCGCTCCAAGGCGAGCAGCCCGAACACGATCGAGGCGAGACCGCGCGGGCCGAACCAGCCGATGAACGCCACGGTCGGCCTGCTTCGCTCCGCTGCGCGCCAAGGCGATCGCGACCGGGACCATGCGCACGAGCGTCAGGCTGAGGGCGGCGTAGAGGACGACCTGCCAGGTGACGTGCGGCGCCGCCCAGCCGAGGGCGATGGCGCCGAAACCGATCCAGGTGACCGCGGCGAGAAGGCCGCCGGCCTCCTCGGTGAACAGGGCCGCGGATCCGTGCTCACCGGACAGCCGCCCGAAGACCATGCCGCCGACGAAGGCGGCGATGAAGCCGCTGCCTCCGAGCTCCACGGCCACGGCGTAGGCGAGCAGGGCCGTGGCCAGCGGCAGGATCTGCCGCCAATCACGGCCGACCCAGGCGCGCCGTTCGGCGAGCCCGAAGAGGAGCCCGCCGAGGACGCCCGCGCCCACGCCTCCGGTCAACCCCCAGCCGATCTGCTGGAGCGCGTTCGTGAGGACCGCCGACGTGATCCCCGTCGTGAGCTCGGCGTTGGCGAGGTCGAGCGCGACCAGGAAGAAGGGTACCGCGAGGCCGTCGTTCAACCCGCTCTCCACGTCGAGCGCCTGACGCACGCGAGCAGGGACCGAGGGGTCCGAGACGACCTTCTGGCCGAGCGCCGCGTCGGTCGAGGCGAGCATCGTCGAGAGCAGGAAGACTGAGGCGAGCGCCATGCCTGGGAACACGAGCATGCCGACCCCGGCGCCGGCGAGCAGGGTCAGCGGCAACCCGAGCAGGAGGAGCCGGCTCGGCCAGCCGAGCTCGCGGCGCAACGTGTGCAGATCCAGGCGCGACGCGTCGCTGAAGAGCAGGAGCACCAGCGCGACCTCGGTGATCAGCTCGGCCAGGGAGCTCTCGAGCGAGACGTCGAGCAGCCCCAGCACCGACACTCCCACCACGAGGCCGGCGAGGGTGAAGACCATCGCCGAGGTGATCCCGCGCCGGTCCAGCGGCCTGGAGATCGTGCTCCAGACGATGATGATTGCGGCGATGATCGCGAGGTCCGCCATTCCGCTCCCCCTCCCCCTCCGTACCCGTCCGCGACCGGCGGCTACAGGCAATCCTACAGCGGCCGTACTGCAAGGCCGGCCGGACGAGGGCCGGCCGTCGGTCGAGAGTGAGCCGTCCGCCTGAAGTGAAGCGGGGCGGGCAGTGTGCGTTCGAGACAGGCACCCTTGGATGTACACCCAAAGGTACTCTCGTACCTTTGCGCGTACGCTCAGGCGCGCATGTCCGCAGCGACGACACCCCACTGGGAGACCCACCACCCGGCTCGCCGGAGTCGCGCGCAAGGAGCTGGTGGAGGGACGCGAACAACCCGCACGGCCGCGCAGAGGATGCCCGTTCGTCGCACCGCATGCAGAAGGCCGGGGGCGGCAGCGCCGCCCCCGGCCTTCATCACGTCACCGTGGCCCGCGGGCTCAGTACGGCCAGTACTCGGAGCCGTCCTGGGCGGGAGCCTGCTGGGTCTGCGGCTGGAAGGCGCCGGACTTCATCTGCTCCAGCACGCTCGCAGCGGTGTTGATCGGCACGGCAAAGCCGATGCCCTCGTTGCCGCCGCCCTGCGAGGCGATCTGCTCGTTGATGCCGATCACGTGGCCACTCGCGTCGATCAGCGGACCGCCGGAGTTACCGGAGTTGATCGCAGCGTCGGTCTGGATGCCGCCGGTGATGACCGCGCCGTTTGGCGACTGCAGCTCGCGATCGGTCGCGGAGACGACTCCCGACGAGAGCGAGAAGTCGAGACCCAGCGGGTTGCCGATGGCGACGACCTCTTCGCCGACCGCGACCTGCGTCGAGTCGCCGAACGGAATCGGCAGGAGCTCAGGCGCCGTGCTCGGGTCGACGCGGATCAGCGCCACGTCCGTCGAGTTGTCGACGCCGACGATGGTGCCGGGGACCTGCACGTCGTCGGCGCCGTCGCCTTTGAAGATGACCGTGACGGAGCCGGCCACGAGGCCGCTCTCGCTCACGACGTGGGCGTTGGTGAGGATGTCGCCGTCCTCGGAGACCACGAAGCCTGTGCCCAGTGCACGTTGGTCGCCCGAGTACTGACCCCACATGTCGTAGGACCCCGGGAACGTGGACTGGATCTCGACCACGCTACCGACGTACTTCTCGTAGATCTCCTGCGGCGTGTAGCCGGTGGTCTTGAACGCGACCGGCTCGCCCTGGACTGTCTTCACCGTGGTCGAGCTGCTGCCGACCACGCCTGTCGCATAGGCCACTCCGAGGAGGAGGGCCGCGCCGACAAACCCGGCGACCATGGTCGTGAGGAACTTCCCGAGTCTCATGCCTGCTGCCTTTCTTGCCTGGTGCCCGTCGGACCGGACGGAGCTCACGGAATCGAGGTTGGCCCGGTTCCACTAGGGCGGGGCCTTGTGTCGTTCTGGTTGTACCTCGGTAGTCTGGGAACCTGCTGAGAGTCCGCTGGGTGAAAACTGTGACTCTCGGAGGGGAGACGCCGCCCGGGCGTCACCGGCAGTGACGCGGCGGCGGCGCGGCAGGTTCGGAGCACGGCGCCCTCCGGGGAGACTCTCGTGCAGTGACCAAACGACCTGGCGAGGCGATCATGACCCGACCCGTCATCGACGAGGACTTGTGCATCGGATGCGGCAGCTGCGAGGAGGTGTGCCCCGCCATCTTCAGACTCGGCGACGACGGCGTCGCCCACGTCATCGCACCGGACCGTTGCGTGGAGGCCGGCTGCTGCGAGGATGCGGCCGAGGAGTGCCCGGTGGACGCGATCTCCCTCGGTTGAGGCGCCGCAGAGGAGGGGTCGACGGAACCGCAGAAGGGCAGTGCGACCGATTGGCTGCTTGACCTGACCACTTGGGGCTGGTTCGGCATCGGGTTCGCGATCTCCGTCGCCGCCGTCAGCATGATCGTGCAGCTGTTCTGGATCCCGATCGCTGCCCTTCTGGGCGCTCACGTTCATCGTCATCGATATCCTGGTGATCTACAACCTCGCCGTCTACGGCAGGGACTTCCAGCAGTCGCAGGTCTCCCCGGGGAGAACGCTGCGCCCGCCTCCGGCGTAGAACGGGCGGGGCGCTCGCGGGCGCCCCCCGCGTTCTTCGCATGGCGATGGCGCAACTGGGGCACCACCAGGCGCCGGCGACCCCAGGTCGCCGGGTCGCTACGCCGTCTCTGCCGTCTCCGACGCCGGAGCGGTGTCGGCGGCCCGCTTCCAGGCCGGGATCGCGAGCAGAGCGCCGACGAAGAAACAGACGGCGCCCACGAACGTCCCCCTGTCGGCCCAGGTCAGGCTGATGGCCTCGCCGCTCGACGGCAGCACGTACGCCCCGATCGCCGCCCCCATGAAGGCGAGCGAGCCGATCATGTTGAGCCACGCGATACGCCAGCCGGCGGCGCGCGGCCGCCACGAGAAGAACCGCCCCGCGGCCAGAACAGCGAACGTGCTCGAGACCAGGAACAGGATCGAGCCGTAGAGATCCGGCCGCCACACGACCTTGTCGTACTGGCTCGACGTGGATGCCGTCGTGATGGCCCAGAACGTGCTCCCGTTGAAGAAGAGCGTACCGGGAAGCTGCGTCGTGGCGGCCACCCAGGCCCTGTCACGTGGCAGCCAGGCGAGGAACCGCACGTGCTGCCGCTCGTCGTGGTGCGCCGCCCCCGGCGCCATGTCCGCGCTCTGGCTCTGCACCAGCTGCCAGAACGAGGCGAGGGTGAAGAAGATCGACGAGACGAAGAACGTGACCGCGTCGGCGGTGGCGCCGACGGCCGACGCGTACGCGTGCGTCGCCCCTACGGCGAAGCCCGCCGAGCCGATCATGAACAGGATCGCGATGCCGGTGTTGAGCCGTCGCGGTCTCAGCTGCACGGCGCCTCACCTCGTGCGCCGTCCGCAGGCTCGGCGACGACGATCATCGCCGGCGATTCGTCGCCGTACGGCGACCGGTCGTAGTCCCCGTAGGTGGCAACCACACGAAAGCCGGCACGGACGAGCAGATGCTCGAGCTCGTAGCGGAACACGTAGCGCAGGAGCACTGTCTCCTCGAGCCGACGCACCGAACCGTCGGTTGCGACGACCTCGTAGGTCAGCCTGAAAGCATGGATCTGCTCCGAGCGACGCGACTCGGTGACCTCCGCCCACCAGCGGATCCGCCGGCCCTCCGTCCAGTCGACGACCTCGACCGGCGTCGCGTCGGCGTCCGGCTGCTGCCGGGCGGCCGAGGGCGGCGAGGGGGCGGGGTTGGGCAGGTCGATCACGAGAACCCCGTGCGACAACAGGTGTGCGCGGCAGCGCTCGAGACACGCGAGCTGCTGCTCAACGGAGAGCAGGTGCTGGAAGCTGGCGAAGGGAATGGTGATCGCGCCGAAGCGGCGCCCGAGCTCGAACGACGTCATGTCGGCGGCGAGCAGCCGCACGCGCTGGCGTACCGCCGGCGGCTCGAGCCGGAGCTTGGCCCGGCACACGTCCAGCATGCTCGCAGAGAGGTCAAGCCCCGTGACCTCGTGGCCTTCCCGGGCCAGGGGGAGCAGCACGCGGCCCGTCCCACAGCCGAGCTCGAGAATGTGTCCGTCCGTCGCGGCCGAGGCAATCGTCGCCCAGAAGGGCGCGTCGTCGCGGCCGGCGTAGATGGCGTCGTAGACCGCGGCGAATCCGGCCGCCTCGTAGGCGTCGTGCTCGTCCACCGTGCCCCTCCCCTCCGACTCTACCTGTCTCTCGACATCGACCACTGGACTTGCTGTTACCCTCCGGTTACCATGCGCGGGCCGGTAGAGATTATCACGGGACGTTCAGGGGTATGCCGTGAGGTAGTTCGCGGGCGGTCACGACCCCCAGGCTCATGCCAGTACATGCCGCTGCGGAGAACGCTCGCGATGGTCACAGACTCGGTACACCGACGAAGGAGGATGACATGCCATTTCTTCTGCGCGCAGCCGTGGTGGGCGGAGCGGCCTACCATGTGGGCAAGAGGGTGCAGGGAGGGCGCGACCAGGACGCCGCCCAGCAACAGCAGATCAACGACCTGCAGTATCAGCAGGCCCAGCAGGCGCAGCAGGCGCAGGCGGCTCCCGCCGCAGCTCCCGTCAGCCAGGAGGACGGCATGGCGAAGCTGACGCAGCTCAAGAGCCTGCTCGACCAGGGCGTGCTCACCCAAGCGGAGTTCGACGTCCAGAAGACCAAGATCCTGCAGAGCATGTGAACGGTCGGGACTGACTGACCACAAGGAGGAACAATGGCACTTGGTCCAGTACAGCTCCTGACCGTCGGCTTCGTGGAGCCCAACTTCACCGGCGCGATAATGGACGAGCTCCAGCGCCTCAAGGAGCAAGACATCGTGCGCCTCATCGACCTGCTCATCGTCGCCAAGGATGAGAACGGCGAGGTCGCCGAGATCGAGGTCTCAGACCGGCCGGAGCTCGCGGAGTTCGGCGCCATGGCCGGAGCCCTGATGGGTTTCGGCGCGGCCGGGGAAGTCGGCGCGGACGCCGGCGCCATCCTCGGCGCCGAGGCGATGGCCGACGGCAAGATGTACGACGAGGAGGACCTCTGGGTCCTCGCCGATCAGATCCCACCGGGCATGACGGCGGCGATCGCCCTGCTCGAGCACCGCTGGGCGATCCCCTTCCGCGACGCGATCGTGGATGCCGGCGGCGTGGCGCTCGTCGATGAGTGGATCCACCCCACCGACCTTATCCGGTACGGCGTGGAGGCCTCTGAGGAGTAGGCACGGCGAGACTACCTTTCGACATGCGACGGGGGCGCCTCACGGCGCCCCCGTCGCATTCCTTCTGTCTGAAGCGCTCCCGCCGGGGCCACACGACCCGCATCCGCGCGGCGTCGCAGCCCAGGCACACCGTGCGGGTCAGGCGTTGCCCTGCAGCGCTCTCCGCCAGCCCGCCAGCACTCTGTGGGCTGCCTCGGCGCCGATGATCGGCCCATCCGGGACGCGCAGCTCGACGGGATGCAGGACGAACGGTCTCGTCTGCGGCCCGCCCATGCCGCCGTGAAACGAGATCAGCTCCTCGAAAGCGCACCCCTCATCCAGCTGCTCGTCGTAAAAACTGTTGATCATGATGTCGGCGACGTGCGCGAAGCCGTCGGTGCGCAACAGGTGTGAGGCCGCCGTGGGCGAGAACGGCGCGAGGGGGTCTTCGCCCTCGACGCGTCCCTCGGTGAGGTAGTTGACACCCCGCGCGCCCAGCGCCACGGCGCCATGCTCCGCCGAGCGCACCAACAACCAGCCGACGTGCGGGTGCGCGCGCAGCGCCGCCAGCAGGTCCGGGTGGCGCTCGTCGATCTCCTCCATCGTCAGCCGCCGCGGCTCGTCCATCAGGTAGATGAGCCCGAGGTTGCCGGACCCCATCACCACGACCTTGCGGTCGCCGACCTCGTTCTTGGGCGTCTCCTTCTGCTTGCGGCCGGTGGCCTCGCGAACGGCCTTGGAGACCGCCGAGTCGTTCTCGTCGCCGCCCCCCAGGCGCTCGACACCCGACCCGCGGAGATTGCGCTCGACGAGCTCCTCCAGCCCGTAGCCGTTGCGCTGCTTGAACGTCGCACCCTGGGTCTGGCCGTGGTCGGAGAGGACGACGATCTCGTAGGGGCGAGCGGCGTACTCGCGGGCGCGCGCGATGCGGCCGAACTGCTGGTCGAGCTTGCGCAGCACTTCCATGGCGTCGTCGCGCTCGAGGCCGGAATGATGCGCCACCTCGTCGTAGCCGGCGAAGCACGCGTACACGGCCGGGATGCCCGTCATCATGTCGCTGATGATGCTGTTCACCGTGAAATCGCGCACGAACACCGAGAGCCCCGAGCGCAAGAACGCGTAGCTGAACGGCCGGTGTCCGCGTGGCTGCACGTCGCGACGGCGCTGGCGCACCGCGGCCGTCCGCTCCAGAACAACCTCGTAGAGGAAGAGCACGAGCGTGCGCGTGACGTTGTACCCGTCGGCGAGGAAGGCTCGGTAGCCGGGGTTGGCCTTCTTCTCGGCCTCCATACGGCTGACGGTCATGATGACGTGGTCGGCGTCGCCGGAGAGCAGATTGCTGCGGCTGGCGCCGCCGTCGGCCAGGAGGCCGTGGCCACTCGAATGCCGCTCCTCGATGAGAGCGCAGTCCGGGGGAGCCGAGCAGGTCATGATGCGGCCGGACTCCTTCTCCACCCAGCGAAACGCCGGGATGTCGTCGTTGTTGCCGAGCAGCAGGCCCGACTGTGAGGCGCCCGTCTGCGACGACAGGTCCGTCTCCCACTCCGACAGACGGTGGGAGCCGGCCGCCAGCCAGCGCGCCATCTCGGGCGCGTGCCCGCTGCGCATGGCGCGCTGCAGCACCGGCCGGGCGAGGCCGTCGATCTCGAGGTAGATGATGCCCGGGACGTCGGTCTCTTCGCGATCGCGCGAGCGGCGCGCGATGCGCTGCGTGACGCGTAGCGAGTACACGTCGTCGTCGTTCGTCCCCAGCACGACTTCGAGGGCGACGGCGATCGCCGCGGCGACCAGCGCGGTGAGCAGTGCCGCGAGGAAGGAATCGACCTTGAACGTGTTCTCCGAGAGGTCGGCCGCAAGCATGACCATCAACGCGTCCAGCACGAGGACCAGCAGGAAGCCGATGGCGAGCATGTAGGGGAGGCGCAGCGCGGCGATCACCGGCGGCAAGAGCGCGTTGAGGACGGCGATCAGCGCCGCCACCAGCAGCGCCGCGAGCGGCCCCTCGATGCTCACGCCGGGCATCACCAGCGCGGCGAGGTACAGAGCGACGGCGCTCGTCAGCCACTGCAGCAGGACGCGCCGCAGACGGATGCGCGGTCGCCCGGGGTGCCACCGTGGCCTTGCTCCGTAATCACGCCTTGCTGTCGGCGCCATGCTCCTGCCCCCTCGAATCGCTCTGGTGTGCCTGGGTGACCAGCTGGACACAGAGCGTACCGGCTGCGTGCCCCCCGCGCCACTGGATCGGGGGGCGACGGCCAACCGCACGCCCGGGGCGGGTCAGTCGCGACCGGTCACGCGTCTTCTCCACTTCGCAGAGCCCCGGCATGGAGCCTGCCCGCTCCGCCGACACCGCTCGTCCCCGTGGGACGACCAAAGGGCTCACGGGCCATGCGGATGCGCCAAGAGGGTTGTGAATGGGCGAGGACGGGCGGCGGCGGCGGCAAAGGATCTCGTGCAGGGCGCGGGAGGTCAGTCTTCCCGGCCGGGCAGCATCTCGTGTGCGATGCAGAGCACGGCCTGCTCCAGCCAGCCCACCAGAGCCTCGCGGTCATACTCCTCCAGGGAAGCCGCCTCCACCAGCCACTTCTCCATGGCCGCCCAGCCCAGGTCGAGAGCCACCACGATGCAGATGGCGACCCGGGCCGGCGGCAGCCGCGGGTCGCGGGGCTCGTTCGCCGCGAGGCCGTCGGCGAGCTCGATGAGTCGCTGCATCGCCGGGAAGGAGCCTTTGGTGGTGGCGTAGGGCATGCCCTGAAGAGCGGAGGCGATGACGAGGCGAAGGTACTCAAGGTGGTTGAGCTGACTCTCCCTGAGCATGAGGCTCAAGGCCTCATCCAGGTCGAGTGTGTCGTGCGCCGCGTCGCGGATATCGGTCTCGTTGCGCGCGAGGACGGCGCGGTAGACGTCGTCCTTGGAGCCCAGATACCGGTGCACGAGCGCGTGGCTGACGCCGGCTCTCTCCGCGATGTCACGGACTGAAACGGCCGCGAAACTGCGCTCCGCGAAGAGTTCTCTCGCCGCGTCCAGCATGGCCGCCGTGGTGGCTTCGCGCTTGGTCCGACGAGGCTGCTCGCTTCGTGCCAACGTGGCTCCTCGGTCCGTCGCCGCAGCGCGTCGTCGGCACACCAGTCTCATCCGAGACGCACCACCTGAGGTTCACGGACCCTACCATGCTTCGGTACGTGTCGTCGGCCAACAGACCGTCGGGTGACGACTCGGGCCTGCCGGTCACGAAGACGTCACTTTGAAGGAGAACGGCTACGTCACCGGCGGCTTCGGCACGTGGCACCTCACACCCGGTCACGAGATCGGCGCCGCCGGATCGTTCGACCACTGGCCGACGGGGTGGGGGTTCGACCACTGGTACGGCTTCCTGACCGGTGCGGCCGGCCAGTACGACCCCATCATCACCCAGGACAACTCCACCCTCGGAGTACCCGAAGGCAAGGACGGCGAGCTCTACTACTTTTCCGACGACATCACCGACAAGGCTGTCAAATGGCTGCATGCCGTCCGTGCACAGGACGCCAACAAGCCGTGGTTCCTCTACTACTCGACCGGCTGCAGCCACGCGCCGCACCACGTCGCCAAGCAATGGGCCGACAAGTACAAGCGCAAGTTCGACGGCGGCTGGGACAAGTACCGCGAGGAGACCCTCGAGCGCCAGAAGAAGCTGGGTATCGCTCCCGAGGACACGCAGTTGTCGGAGCGCCCCGAGCTCTCCGCGGCGTGGGATTCGCTCAGCGACGCACAGAAGAAGCTCTACGCCCGCCAGATGGAGGTCTTCGCCGGCTACTCCGAGAACGCCGGCTGGAACGTCGGCCGCCTGCTCGACTCCGTCGACGGGATGGGCGATCTCGAGAACACGCTCATTATCTGCATCTGGGGCGACAACGGCGCCAGCATGGAGGGCACGCTCACCGGCTCGTTCAACGAGACGACCTTCTTCAACGGCGTCGTCCTCGAGGCCGGCGGGGATGTGCGCAGCCAGTTCGCCCACTGCATCGATGTGGCCCCGACGATCCTCGAGGCGATCGGGATCCCCGCGCCGAAGGTCGTCGACGGCATCGAGCAGGAGCCCATGGACGGCACCAGCTTCGCCTATACATTCGACGCCGCCGAGCGCCACACGGTCCAGTACTTCGAGAACTACGGTAGCCGCGCTATCTCCAAGGACGGCTGGTGGGCCGGCGCCAAGCTGGACAAGGTCCCGTGGGACTTCAGCCCCGAGACCCTGCAGCGGTTTGACCCGGGAACGTACGACCCCGACCAGGACGAGTGGCAGCTCTACTACCTGCCGGACGACTTCTCGCAGGCTCACGACCTCGCGGCTGAGAAACCAGAGAAGCTGGCCGAACTCAAAGAGCTGCTCTGGCAGGAAGCCGAACTGAACCACGTGGTGCCGCTGCTCGCCGGCTTCGCCGCGTTCTTCGGCCTGGTGCCACCGATGCCGACCGTCACCCGGTTCCCGTTCGCCGGCGACGTGCAGAACATCCAGACGACGATGATCCCGCGCATCATCGGGCGGTCCTACTCCATCGAGGCCGAGCTTCAGGTGCCGGACGGTGGCGCCGAGGGCGTCCTCATTGCGTTCGCCGACTTCATCGGCGGGTTCGCCCTGTGGATCGACGACAAAGGCCTGCTGAACCACACCTACCAGTTCCTCGGTATGGAGACGTACAAGCAGGCCTCGACGAAGCCGGTCCCGACCGGCGACGTCACCGTGAAGATGCTGTTCGAGGCCGACGAGCCCAAGCCGGGCGCAGGCGGAAGGGTCACGCTCTGGGCGAACGACGAGCAGATCGGCGAGGGCAGACTCGACAAGACGATCTCGCTGATCTTCACCACCTACGCGGGCATGGACATCGGCCGCGACAACGGCGGGGTCGTCGACCTCGCCTACGAAGACAAGGCCCCCTACGCCTTCACCGGCACGGTCAGGCAAGTCGTGTTCAATCTGCATCCGGCGAGCCACGAAGACCTGAAGAGCCTGCACGAGCACGACTCGATCCAGTCCGTCGGCCAGGGAGTCGCCGGCTGAGTTCAAGATGAGGGCGGCGGGGTAGGATTTGTGTTTCCCCGCCGCGCCACCCTATGGCAGACGCAAAGGTGCCAGGTGCGACACGAAGCAGAAAGGCAGGCAATGGAGCTGAAGAAGATACCTCACCCGAGCCTGGACGAACGCTCGGCCCGCGGCAAGCAGGCGCGAAAGGAGACGCCGCTGTCCAGCCACGTGAAGTGGAAGCCGGCCGCGGACCGCCCCGATCCCGTGGCTCTCCTCGAAGAACAGAACGCGAGACGAGATCCCGATCTCGTGCCGGTGCGCCACGGCCGCATGATGGTCTCGCCGTTCACGTTCTACCGGGGCGCGGCCAGGATCATGGCGGCCGACCTCAGGGACACCCCCAGAGCCGGGCTGACCGTCCAGCTCTGCGGAGACGCCCACCTGTCGAACTTCGGCGCGTTCGCTTCGCCCGAGCGCAGCCTCCTCTTCGACCTCAACGACTTCGACGAGACGCTGCCAGGCCCGTTCGAATACGACGTCGAGCGCCTGGCCGCAAGCTTCACGATCGCCGCCCGGAACAACGGCTTCAGCAAGGCGGACACGCGCGCGGCGACACTGACCGTGGTTCGCGCGTACCGGCAGGCGATGGCCGAGTTCGCGCAGATGCGCGTCATGGACATCTACTACTCCCGCCTCACCGAGGAGGAACTGCTGGCGGCAGTCCGCACCATGGCCCCCGAACCGGACAAGGCGAAGAAGAAGGTGAAGCCGGCCGAGCAGAAGCGCGTGAGGCGGGCGGCTGATCAGAGATCGAAGATGATCGAGAAGGGCGCCGCGAAGGCTCGCACCCGCGACAGCCTGCAGGCGCTCTCCAAGCTCGGCGAGCTCGTCGATGGCCGCTACCGCATCGTCAGCCAGCCGCCCATCGTTGTGCCGGCCCGCGAGCTGCAAGCGACCTACGGGATGTCCGCGGACGAGCTCGAGCAAGCGGTGCATCAGGAATTCCGGGCGTACCGGGCTACGCTGACGTCTGCTCGTCGCCACCTGCTCGAGCGTTTCGAGGTCGTCGACATGGCGCGCAAGGTCGTGGGCGTCGGCAGCGTGGGCACGCGCGCCTTCATCGTCCTGCTCCAGGGGCGCGACCAGCAGGACCCGCTGTTCCTGCAGGTCAAGGAGGCGACGGCCTCGGTGCTCGAGGACCACCTGCCCAAGAGCCGCCACCAGCCCGGCTCGCGCGTGGTGCACGGTCAGCGGATGATGCAGGCCGCGAGTGACATCTTCCTCGGGTGGACCAAAGGCGTGGAGGAGGGCCGCTTCCTGTACTGGCGCCAACTGCGGGACATGAAGGGATCGGTTGACATCGAGGCGCTCAGGCCGTCCGGCCTCTCGTTCTACGCCCAGCTGTGCGGCTGGACGCTGGCGCGTGCGCACGCCCGCTCGGGCGACCCGGTCGCGATCGCCGCGTACCTGGGCAAGAGCGACAAGTTCGACAAGGCGATGGTCGATTTCTCCGGGCGCTACGCGGACCAGAACCAGCGGGACTACGAGGAGTTCATCGCAGCGATCAAGTCCGGACGGCTCGAGGCGGTCGAGGGTGTCTGATGCGGGGGAGTGCCCCGTGATCGGGCCGTTGCCGGGCGGCCACACAGTGGGGTCATGGATGGACCGCGCCGGCGGTATGCGAACAGGGAGAGGCGGCGGTGACAGCTGAGGCTCGCAAGAGCACCGCGGGCGGCGGCTCGCCCACCGGCCGCACGGAGTCCCACCGCACGGCGGGCCGCCGGGGGTCCGCTGCGTGCCCCATCCCGCCGCCGCGCATCGGCGTGATCAGCGACAACCACGGCTACCTCGACCCCGAGGTCCTCGAGATCTTCGCCGGCGTGACGCACATCGTCCACGCCGGCGAGTGAAGTCAGCCGGCCGACGTCCCGGACGGGAAGGCGCCGGCGGGCGATGGCCCCTGCGGCGCGGCGAGCTATCGCTTTCCCGTGACCGGCAGGTTACCATGACACATCTCGCGACCCGGGGCTGGCCGTGAGAGCTCGCCCGAGGGGACACGCCGGGCGCGAACGCTGATTCGAAGCGCCAAGGGGGAGGCACTGTGAACGCAGGGGACACCGGCGAGGCTCAGGCGGGACCGGCCGAGGAGCCTCGGGACGAGGGCACGACAAACAGCGCCTTCGTGCCGCCGTCCTGGGCGAAGGACATGGGGCGGTGGGGCTGGATCATCATCGCCGTCGTCATCGTCGTCGTGGTGCTCTTCGCGGTGATGGCGGCGACGAAGCTCCTCGTCCTCGCCGCCCTCTTCGCGGTCCTCCTCGGCGCCACGTTCCTCCCCGTCGTCGACTGGCTCCAGCGCCACCATTTCCGCCGGTCGCTCGGAGCGCTGATCGTCGTCGCACTCACCATCGTCCTCGCCATCCTCATCGGGTTCGTGATCGTACACGGCCTCGTGAAGCAGGTGCCGACCATCCAGCAGAACGTCGATGCCGCCGTGAGTTCCCTCCAGAAGTCGCTCAGCTCGACGACCACCCTGTCGAAGGATCAGGCCGACCAGCTCAAGTCCGAAGTGCAGAACGCACTGAAGAGCCTCTCTACCGGTGCAGCCGGCGCGATCGGCACCTTCATCGGCAACGTCGGCAGCCTCCTCTTCGGCATCTTCATCAGCATCAACATAGGCGTCTGGGTGCTCATCCGCGGCCGTGAGATAGGGGCATGGGCCTCCAGGCACCTGCCCCCTGTTCCACAGCCCACGGCCTACGAGATCATCGCCAACAGTGCACGCTTCTTCCGCGGTTACATCTGGGGCAGCACCATCGTCGGCCTGTTCAACGCCGCGGTCATCGGCATCGGCGCACTCGTCATCGGCGTGCCGATGGCCGGCACCCTCGCCATCGTCGCCTGGCTTATGAATTACGTTCCCTACTTCGGCGCGATCATCAGCGGAGCGTTCACGGTGCTCATCGCCTACGGAGCCGGTGGGACATCGATGGCCATCCCGATGCTGATCATCGTGATCGTCGCGAATGGCTTCTTGCAGACGGTGGTCTCGCAGTTCGCCCTGGGCTCGGCGCTCAACCTGCACCCGCTGGTCGTGCTGTTCGCGACCACGGCCGGCGGCATCCTCTTCGGCGCCGTGGGCGGCGTCTTCGCGGCGCCGTTCGTGAAGATCGCCCTCGACGCCTACGACAAGTGCAAGCAGATCGGGCTGTTCGGACCGATTCCCGCGGCCGCGGGCGTAGCGGACGTCGCGTCGCACGGGCCGCCGGACCCGGCCGGTGGAGCACCGCCGGGTCCCGGCGAGATCGACCTTCCCGCGCAGACCTGAGGGAACGCAAACGAGGGGGCGCCGGCGGTCACCCGCCGGCGCCCCCTCGCTTCCTGCCTTCGCTGGACTGCGCCGGCTGCGTCAGTCCTCGTCGGCCGACTGGCCGCGCATCCAGCGCCACGTCAGCCGCAGCACGATGAGGAAGCTCAAGATCAGCGAGACGACGAAGCCGAGGGGCGCGATGCGCTCGAGGAAGTCCCAGATGCGGCCGTCGAGCTGCACCGCCGCGATACCGTAGGCGGCGATCGCGGACCCGACCAGCATGCCGACCAGCATGACGGCGATGACGATCTCCCGCCCGAGCCGCGTGAGCCGTGTGACCTCCTTCGAGAGCTGCGACGTGTCGACGGTGACCTCGAAGCGGCCCTTCTGATACTGGTCGAGCCACTTCGCCGTGGCCTCGGTGAGCGTCGGGATGCGCTCGATGACCTGCCCGGCCACGCCGATCACCTGCTTCTTGGCCTCGTCCACGATCTTCTCGCCGCTGATGCTCTCGAGCGCCATGTCTTTGAGCAGCGGCACGCCTTGCGAGAGCAGGCCACTGTCGGTGGAGAGCGCACGGGCGACGCTCTCGGTCTGCACCAGCGCCTTCACCGCCAGAGTCAGGTCCGCGTCGAGCCGCAGCCCATGGACACGCAGCAGTTCGAAGCCCTCGTTGGCCATCTGGCCGAACGAGGCTGACCTGACCGTGACCCATGTAGCGCCCGATGCGACGGGCGAAGGCCCGCCGGAAGGCCTTCTCGTCGACCTCCCCCTTGAACGGGGTGCTCATGCCGCGAAGCGCGTCGGCCATGCCCTCCACGCTCCCCTGCTGGGCGACGATCATGAGCTGGGCGAGACGCAGGCGCTTCTGCAGGTCGAGCTCTCCCATCATCCCGAGATCGATGAAGGTGAGCACTCCCGTATCCAGATCGACGAGCAGGTTGCCGGGATGCGGGTCGGCGTGGAAGAAGCCGTCCACGGGCAGCTGCTTGATGAGCGCGCGTAGCGCGTTGAGGGCGATCTCGTCGCGGTCGAGGCCCGCGTTCTCGATGGCCTCGACGTCGCTGACCTTCACTCCCTTGACGAACTCCTGGGTGATCATCTTGGAGGTCGACAGATCGGTGTAGACGGCCGGCACATGCACGCCCGGGAGCGCCTGCATGTTCTCGGCGAGCCGGAGAGCGTTGTAGGCCTCCCCCCGGTAGTCGAGCTCCTCGAGGACGCCCGACGAGAACTGCTCGAGCATGCCGACGATGTCCATCGACCGCACCGACTCAGACCTCCTCGCGGCTACGCTCGCCGCGTTCAGCAGGATGCCGAGGTCGGCGCGGATCTGGGTCGTGATCTGCGGGCGCTGGACCTTGACCGCCACCAGAGTGCCGTCGTGCATCGTGGCACGGTGGACCTGGGCGGTGGAGGCCGCCGCGAACGGTTCTGGTTCGAATGCGGCGTAGAGCTCCTCGGGCGGCGCACCCAACTCCTCGATGATGCGCTCGCGCACCTGATCGGCTGGGAACGGCGGGACGGCATCCTGCAGCTTGGAGAGCTCCGCCGCCATGTCGACGGGGAGCACGGACGCCTGACTCGACACGATCTGACCGATCTTCACGTAGGTGGGCCCAAGTTCCTCGAGCATGAGGCGGAGCTTCACCGCGGGGCTCGGCCCCTCCCAGCCCCTGGGCAGGCGCCAGACCCAGGTCTCCATCGCATGCCGAAAGCCACCGACGTAGGCGGTCCTCCCCAGGACCGTGTCGTACCCGTACCGGAGGAGCGTGTTGTACACCTGCTGCAGGCGCAGGTCCTCGTGGAGCTTGTCCATCGTGGAGCGCCTCATGGCCGTTCCTCCCCGGCGGCCTCCGAATCAGACTCGGCGCGACTGCCGGCGTGCTTCTGCTTGCCCCGGCTGGCCGCTTCAAGCAACTGCTCCTCGACGCGGCCGGGTTTGGCGCGCGCCATCTCCTCGCGGAGCGCCGCCGGCCCGCCCTCGATGATCGGCGGAGACAGTCCGAACAGATCGGCGAACAAGGTGATCAGAAACCCGCTGACGAGCCCGGCGACGACCAGCCAGATCAAATCGATCGT
This sequence comes from uncultured Thermoleophilia bacterium, assembly GCA_963699725.1. Taxonomy (GTDB): domain Bacteria; phylum Actinomycetota; class Thermoleophilia; order UBA2241; family UBA2241; genus CAIXSE01. The sequence goes on along the minus strand of CAVOVA010000003.1, from coordinate 34,302 downwards.
AGTGAAACCGAGCGGGGAACACGAGGGCGAGCAACCAAAGCACGATCGTGTTGATCAGCACGATGACGAGGCCGAACGAGACGAAGAGGAGGGGCAGGAGCACCAGCTGCAGCAACGGCTTGACGAAGGCCATGAGGAGCCCGAAGACCGCACTGATGAGGAACCACGAGAGAACTGGGTAGTCGCCCGAATAGAACACATGCGGCACGACGAGGACGGTCAGAGCGAGGGACAGCGCACTCACGACGAACCCCACCAGCAACGGGCGCACGCGGAAGTGCAGGCCGAGATGTCTCTTCGCGTCTGTACGAGGCACGTGTCCCTCCCGTCGCACCCGGATTCGAGCAAGATCGATGAAGAGTTGCTCACGGGCTGCCGGTTACCCGATGGCGACCGAACCATACCGCAGCCCGTCCGGGCGGGCCAGCCCCGGGCCCGGGCGGGCCTCACGCGCCGGCCTCAGCGAAACGCGGCCGGCGCGTCCTTGACGGCGCGAGCGAGGATGCGGCGCGCGTTTGCGGCCTTGACGTGCGAGCCGTCGTAGAACGCATCGGCGTCCCCGTGAAACGCGGCGAGCTCCGTGTAGTCGAGCACGCGGAAGCGGTACGCGCCGCGCAGGCCCTTCAGATAGGTCTTGAAGGCGTCCTCCCTCGCGCCCCACCCCACAGCCCTGAAGGCGGCGAGAGCCTCGGGGTGGTACGGCATGATCACCAGCACGGGCTCGACGTCGTGCAGGTTGAAGAGCTTGAGCGTGCGCTCGAAGTACGTGCGCGCGCGCTTCTGCCCGTAGCGCCCCGATGAGCCCGCCCGCGGCACCGTCTTGGCCAGGTAGCCGCGCAGCGTCTTCTCGAACGAGACGCCACGCTCGAGGCGCGAGTCGTAGCCGTTGCTGACGAGCAGGCCGCGCGCGGTGTACTTGTTCTCGGGCCGCATCTGGCGCCCTGCCGAGCTCACCGTCCGTTTCTGCTGCTCCGCGATCAGATAGCCGGGCAGGAACTGGTTGAGCCGTCGCTCGGCGAGAAGCCCGGGATGGAAAGGCGAATCGGACAGCGTCGTCGCCTGGAGCGCCCAGAGGCAGTGGAGCTTCACGCTGGGCGCTCGCCAGAACAGGTACCGCGCCATGGCGTACACGTCCTCCGGCCGGCTGTTCTGAACGGCGAAGTTGAAGGTGGGAAGGCCGGTGAGCCCCTCGGCGACGGAGGGCTCGAAGCGCAGCGCTCGCGAGCCCCCGAAGATCACGAGCTCGGGCGGCTCCGGTAGCCGCTCGACCAGGTCGCACTTGAACGTGCGGTCGTAGCTCGGCTGCACGATCCCGCCGCGGCGCAAGGCATCGGCCGGCCGCGGCGCGACCAGGCAGGCGAGGGCGGCGACGAGGACGACGAAGACCGTCGTCGCCGCGGTGCGCGTGCAGTTCGGCCCATGCCCCATCCCGCGATGGTACGACGGGCACGCCCCCGGGGAAAGCGACCGGCTACTGGAAGGCAGGCCGAGGCAGGACGTAGACTGAGCCGGGCAAGCGACCGGGGAGCGGCATGGCGGACGAACAAGGGTTCACGTACAGGAAGTCCGGCGTCGACGTCGAGGCGGGCAACCGCGCTGTCGAGCTCATGAAGAAGCGGCTGAAGAGCACGCAGAACCCGCTCGTCCTCGGCGGCCTCGGCGGGTTCGGCGGCGCCATGCGCCTGCCGCGCCTCAAGGACCCCGTGCTGGTGGCCGGCACCGACGGCGTCGGCACCAAGATCGAGATCGCCCGCCGTGTCGGCCGACTCGACACCATCGGCATCGACCTGGTGGCCATGAGCGTCAACGACGTATCCGCCTGCGGCGCCGTGCCCCTCTTCTTCCTCGACTACCTGGTGGTCGGCAGCGTGGTCCCCGAGGAGGTCGCCGACATCGTCGCCGGCGTGGACGAGGGCTGCCTGCGCGCCCAGTGCGTGCTCCTCGGCGGCGAGACCGCCGAGCATCCGGGCCAGTTCCCGGACGGCGACTTCGACATGGCCGGCTTCGCCGTCGGCCTCGCCGAGCGTGACGAGCTCTGGGGGCCACAGCTGGTCAAGGAGGGTGACATCCTCGTCGGCATCGAGTCCACCGGCGTGCACAGCAACGGCTTCAGTCTCATCCGCCACCTGCTCGAGGAGCACGCGATCGCCCTTGAGAGCAACTTCATCAGCGAGGGCGGGGGCGTCGGGCTGTGCATCACGCCCGGCGAGGGCTTCGGCCCGTGCTACGACCCGCGCGCCACGGTCGGAGACGTACTGCTCACGCCGACGGCGATCTACAGCCCGGTGCTCCACGATCTCGGGCACGCCGGCGGCGTGCACGCGGCGGCGCACATCACCGGCGGCGGCTTCCCCGACAACGTGGGGCGCGCCGTGCCGGACGAACTCGCCGCCGTCATCGACCTCGAGAGCTGGACGCCGAGTCCGCTCTTCGGCTGGCTGCACGGGCTCGGCGTGCGCCGCGCGGAGCTGCTCAAGACCTTCAACTGCGGCCTCGGCGTGGTCCTCGCCATGGATCCCGAGCACGTGCAGAAGAACCTGGCGATCATCGAGAAGGCCGACTTCACCCCTCGCGTCGTCGGCGAGGTCGTGGCGCGCGGCGATGGCGCCGCCGTCCGCTACCGCGGAGATCTGCGCGTATGAGGCCGGTCGACCTGATCGGCTGCGGAGCGCTCAATCTCGACCTCATCTACCGGCTCCCCCGGAGCTTCCCGCTGTGGGATGAGCTGGGGCCGCCAGGCACCGAGCAGATGATGGACGCCTCGGTGCGCAAGGCGGTGGACGAAGCACTCGCGCACGTCGACCCGGTGCGCGCCGGGGGCGGCCAGGCGGCGAACACGGTCAATGCCCTGGCACGCCTCGGCTACGCCGCCGCGATGGTCGGGCGGGTCGGCGGCGACGACGACGGCCTCTTCCTGCTCGACCAGATCGCCCCAGCCGACGCCCGGCTCGTGCGCCGTGCAGGCGACACGGGCAGGGTCTACGTGCTCCTCGACGAGGACGGCGAGCGCCGCAACCTTGTATGGCCGGCGGCGAACGACGACTTCTCGCCCGGCGACCTCCCGCGGCGCCTGCCGAGGGCCCGCTTCGCCCTCTTCACGAGTTTCGTCGGCGACGGGCCGCTCGCGGCCCAGCTGGCGCTCCTCGAGCGGCTCCCTCCGGAGGTCGAGATCGCCTTCGACCCTGGGGAGATCTACGCGCGCAAGGGCGTCAAGCGCTTTCTGCCGATCCTGCAGCGCTGCGCCTATCTCTTCTCCACCAAGACAGAGCTCGAGATGCTCTGCGGGCTCTCGCTGCCCGAGTCCCTCGACTTCCTGCTCAATGCCGGCGTCGGCCTCGTGATCGTCAAGATGGGCGGCCGCGGAGCACGACTTGTCGGCCGCCGCGTCGACCTCTACGTGCCGCCGCTCCCGGCGGAGGTGGTCGACGTCACCGGCGCCGGCGACCTCTTCGCCGCCGGCTTCGTCGCCGCCATGATCGAGCAGGTCGGCCTCGAGGGCGCCGGCCGGCTCGCCGCCTGGGTGGCGAGCCGCGGCATCTCCGGCCTCGGACGCAGCGCCTACCCGGGCGCCGAGGCCTGGCGCGAGCGCCTCGCCGAGGAGCGTGGCGACCAGGACGCCGCGATCAAGCGCCGGGGCGGCGCATGAGGATCGGCTGGCTCTCCAGCGGCCGCGACCAGGCGGCGACGAACCTGCTGGCCGACGTCGTCGCCCGGGCGCAGCGGGACGACGTCCACCTCGAGATCGGCGCCGTCTTCAGCGACCGCGAACGCGGCGAGGGGTCCGAGAGCGACCGCTTCCTCGACCTCGTCGAACGCCTCGGCTTCCCGCTGGTGACGTTGTCCAGCGCCGCCAGCTGGGCCGAGGCGCAGAAGCTCGGCGTCTCGCGCGCCACGTGGCGCGCGGAGTACCACCGCGGCGTCAGCGACCTGCTCGTGCCCTACAGCCTCGGCGTGCTCGTCATGGCCGGGTACATGCTCATCTCCAGCCCGGCCCTCTGCCGCAAGTTCGCCATCCTCAACCTGCACCCCGCTCTGCCGGGCGGGCCCAAGGGCACGTGGCAGCAGGTCATCTGGCAACTGCTCGAAGAGGAGGCGGACGAGACGGGCGCGATGATCCACCTGGCCACCGCGCAGCTCGACCGCGGTCCCGTGGTCAGCAGCTTCCGCTTCTCGCTGCGCGGTCCGGACTGGGATCCGCTGTGGCGGCAGTTCCGCAGGAAGCGCGCGACGATGACCCTCGCCGAGATCGCCGCGTCGGAAGGCGAGGAAGAGCCGCTGTTCGCCGAGATCCGCCGCCGAGGCGAGGCGCGGGAGATCCCGCTCCTCTACCAGACGCTGCGCGAGTTCGCCGAGGGCCGGCTCAACACATCCAGCGGCGCCGTGTTCGCCGAGTCGACGCGGCTCCCGCTCGACCTGAGCGACCTGGTCGACGCTGAGGTCGCGGAGCGATGAACGCCGGTCCGATCGCGTCTGCCGGTCCCGGCCGCGTCTACGTCACGGACTGCGAAGGCCCGCTCACGAAGAACGACAACGCCCAGGAGATCGCCGAGCGCTTCATCCCGGACGGCGCCGGGTTCTTCGCCCGTCTGAGCCGCTACGACGACTTCCTCGCCGACATCGTCCACCGGCCCGGCTACAACGCCGGCGACACGCTGCGCCTTCTCCCGCCGTTCCTCAAGGCGTTCTACGTGACCGACGAGGACGTGGACTCCTTCAGCGCCGAGCGCGTCCTCCTCGTACCGGGAACGCTCAAGGTCCTCGAATCCGTCACCGCCCTGCTGCCCGCCTTCATCATCTCGACCTCCTACACCCCCTACCTGAAGGCGCTGTGCGAGATCGCGGGATTCCCGATGGAGCGCGTCCGCTGCACGGAGCTCAGCCTCGACGCGTGGGAGATGCCGGAGGACGAGGCGGCGTGGCTGCGGGGCGTCGTGGACGAGGTGCTGGCGCGCACCGTCATCGACATCCCGGACGGGGCGAGCTCCGCCGCCGACCTCTCGCCCGGCGGCCGCGAGACGGTGGCGGAACTGGACGACCTGTTCTGGTCGAGAATGAACGGCCGGGTGAGCGGCGAGATGGTGGCCGCCGTCCGCCCCATTGGCGGCGGCCAGAAGCTCGCCGCGCTCGAAGCCATCATCGCTGCCCAGGGCGTCGCCGGCAGCGACGTCATGTACGTCGGCGATTCGATCACGGACGCGCCGCCGCTCGCGGCCGTCAGGGCCTGGGGCGGCGTCTCGCTGAGCTTCAACGGCAACGGCTACGCGATCGCGGCGGCCGAGTTCGCCGCCGCGAGCCCGGACGCCGAGGTGCAGGCCCAGCTGGCGCGGGCGTTCGCGACCGGCGGCCGGGACGCAGTCGACGCCGCCGTCCGCGCCTGGCCGAGACCCAGGAAGGGGGAGCGCCCGCGCGGCAGGGCGCGGGCGACGGTCGGTGTGGTCGCCGAGGCCGGCGAAGCGCTCGCCGAGGCCTCCGCCGCCATGCGGCGGAGCGTCCGCGGCGAGCAGGCCGCGAACCTCGGCTGACCCCGCCGGCCCGATGCGACCTTCCGATCCGCTCGAGGCTCCCGCGACTGCCGACGCGGCCGCCCGTCCCGCGACTGCCGACGCGGCCGTCCCTTCTGCGGCCCCCGCGCCCTCGGCCGTTCGCCTCACCGGCGTCACCGTCTGGGAATGGGACGAACGCTCGCGGCAGCGCCAGCCCATCCTCACCGACCTGTCGTGGTCGGTCGGGCCGGGCGAGCAGTGGGCCGTCCTGGGGCCGAACGGCGCCGGCAAGTCGACGCTGCTCGATATCGCGGCGGGCATGCGGCACCCCAGTCGCGGCCAGGTCGCCGTCCTCGGCGAGACCGTCGGTCATGTGGACCTGCGCAGTCTGCGCGAGCGCATCGGCCACGTGGACGTGAAGACGGAGGAGGCGTTCTTCCCGCGACGGACCGCCCTGGAGGTCGTGCTCACCGGCGCGACCGGGACCATCCAGGTGCTGCAGGACCGCATCGACGACGCCGCCATGGAGAGAGCGGCGCACTTGCTGGCGCAGCTCGGCTGCGCCGACGTCGCCTCGCACCCCTTCGTCTCGTGCTCGCAGGGTGAGCGGCGACGCATCCTCATCGCGCGGGCCCTGATGCGCCGCCCGCCCCTGCTGCTGCTCGACGAGCCGGCCGACGGGCTGGATCTGCCCGGCAGGGAGGCGCTGCTCGCGGCGCTCACGAAGCTCGCCGGCGAGCGCCCGGCCCCGGCCGTCGTCCTGGTGACGCACCACCTCGAGGAGCTACCGCCGACGATCACGCACGCGCTGCTGCTCCGGGGCGGGCGCGCCGTCGCCTGCGGCGCCGCGCCCGCCGTCCTCACCGAAGAGCCGCTCAGCGCCTGCTTCGGCGTGCCCGTGCGGGTGACGCGCGCGGACGGCCGCTGGGCCGCGCGCGCCACCCCCAGCTGGTAAAGGCAGCACCCGAGGTCCGCTGCACCGACTCGGCGACGTCGGTGGCTGCCGAGAGAGCCATAGAGCCGGCGAACGCTGGTCATGCATGCCGTAGAGGTCATCAAAGCCCGGTCTCGATCACGCGTCGGCGCATCCCGGCATGACTCCTGACCTTGGTGCGTTGTCAGGCGCCGGCGGCCCTCGCCCATACACCTGTACGTTGACGGCGCCGGCGGGCACCCGTACCGTACTTTGTAAGCCTTACTTTGTACGCGCCGACGCTCACCGAGGAGGCCTCCATGCCCGTCGCCGAAGACACCTCACCCAGGCGCGCCGCCCTGACGCGACCCCGGATCGTCACGCTCGCCCTCGAGATCATCGACGAGGATGGTCTCGAAGCCTTGAACATGCGCCGGCTCGCCGCCGGCGCAGGCGTCAAGCCGATGAGCCTCTACCACCACTTCCCCAACAAGCAGGCGATCCTCGACGCCGTCGGCGAGACGATCGCCTCGAGGGCGCTCGGAGTCTCGCCGCCGGACCCACGCTGGCGGGGCCGGGTGCGCCAGTTGTTCATGGGCCTGCATGCGCTCACGGAGGCACACCCGCGCGCCCTGCCGCTCATCTCGACGGCCGTCGTGCGCACACCGAGCGGCCGCCGCTGGATGGAGGAGCTCATGACCACGCTGCTCGCGGCGGGCTTCACCGAGGACCGTGCCGCGACCGTGTACCACGTGCTCGGCGCGTACACCTTGGGCCTCGGCTACGCGCGCATGCTGGGCGACGCGGTGCAGACCACCGACATCGTCGCCCAGCTCGTAGGTCACTGGGCCGACTACCCCGGCATGATGCAGGTCGGCATGCGGCTGGCGGTGTGGGACCGGCCGGGCGAGTTCGAGACCGGGCTCGACGTGCTCCTCGCTCACTTCGCCGCCCAGCCCGGAGTAGGAGCGTGAGCGCGGCGCAGGCGCGCAGGGCCCCGCTGCGCCGCCCACCGGCCGGGCGGCCGCTGCTCGTCAAGATGATCAGTCCGGCAAAGACGGCCGCGGACAGCGTGTTCTGGCGCTCCATCAAGTACTCGCTCTTCCCGCCGCTCGGCCTCGCCACCCTGGCCGGGTACCTCGACCCTGACGACGAGGTCGACCTGCAGGACGAGCACGTCGAGAAGCTGCGCCTCGACGACGAGCCCGACCTCGTCGTGATCGAGGCGTACATCACCTCGGCCGGGCGCGCCTATCGCTACGCCGACCACTACCGCGCCAAGGGCGCCTACGTCTGCCTCGGCGGCCTGCACCCGACCAGTCTCCCCGAGGAAGCCGCCCGGCACGCCGACAGCGTGTTCTGCGGGCCGGGCGAGGACACCTGGCCCGCGTTCCTCCGGGACTTCCGCGCCGGACGGCCCAAGCCGCTCTACCGCTCCGTCGAGCGGACGCTGACCGGCATGCCGCCGGCGCGCCGCGACCTCATCAAGCGCGAGCGCTATCTCGTGCCCAACTCGCTGGTCGTCAGCCGCGGGTGCCCGCACCTCTGTGACTTCTGCTACAAAGAGGCGTTCTTCCGCGGCGGCAAGTCCTTCTACGTTCAGGCGGTCGACGATGCACTTGCCGAGATCGACCGCCTGCCGGGCCGTCACCTCTACTTCCTCGACGACAACCTCTTCGGCAGCCCGCCGTTCGCCGAGGCGCTCTTCGACGGCCTCCGGGGGATGGGCCGCCTGTGGCAGGCGGCCGGCACGGTGGAGGCCGTTCTGCGCCCCGGCCTCCTCGAGAAGGCGGTCGACAGCGGGTTGCGCAGCCTGTTCGTCGGGTTCGAGACGCTGAGCGAGGCCAACCTGCGCGGCGCCGGCAAGACGCAGAACCTGGCCGGCGCCGGCCTTCCCCCCTACGACGCCGCCGTCCGTCGCCTCCACGACCTCGGCGTCATGGTCAACGGCGCCTTCGTCTTCGGCATGGATGCGGACGATACATCCGTCTTCCCGCGCACCGTGGAGTGGGCGGTCAGCCGCGGCGTCGAGACGGCGACCTTCCACATCATGACGCCCTACCCGGGTACGCGACTGGAGCGCCGGCTCGCGACCGAGGGCCGCATCACGAGCCGCGACTGGGACCGCTACGACACGCGCCACGCCGTCTTCAGGCCGGCGCGCATGACGGCGCAGGAGCTCCAGTCCGGCTACTGGGGCGCGTACCGCGAGTTCTACAGCTGGCGCAACATCTGGCGGGCGTCCTTCGCCCATGGCGACCTGCGCGAGCACGCCCGCCACCTGGCCTACACCAGCGGCTGGAAGAAGCTCGAGCCCATGTGGGACTGGGCGATCCGCAGCGGCCAGGTGCACCGCTTTCTGCCACTGCTGGAGGCGGTCCTCGACCGCTTCGGCAGCGGCGGCGGCGCGATGCCGGCGCGATCGGCGCAGCGGACGAAGGGCTGCACGACCGGCCCCTCCGGGCACGCCGCGCCAGGCCGCGCCACCCCGATGCGCGCCTGATCCGGCCGCACCACGGTCGCGTGCTTGAGCCACGGCCTTCGGCGGTACACTCCCAACAGGCTGTGTTCGGACTAGTACGAACTGGAGGTCACCATGGGAATCACGGACAAGGCCAAGCAGATGGCAGACGACGCCAGCGCCAAGGCCAGGCAGGCGGCGGCCGACGCCAAGGAGAAGTCCGGCCCCGCGCTGGACAAGGCCAAGGCGACGGCCACCGACCTCGGCGACAAGGCCAAGGTGAAGGCCGGCGAGCTGGGCGGGAAGGCCAAGCCCACGGCCGACAAGGCCAAGACCGAAGCGGCGGAGATCATCGAGAAGGCCAAGAAGCAGGGAGCGGAGCTGGTCGAGCGCGCCAAGAAGGAGGGCCCGGAGCTGTACGAGAAGGCCAAGAAGGAGGCCGCCGAGTTGCTCGAGAGGGCCCAGAAGGAGGCCAACGCGCTCCTGGAGAAAGCCAAGGGCAAGCTCTCCTGACGTGACGCCCCAGACCGACGCCCTGGCGGCGGGGCCCGACGGCCGGGCGCGCTGCTTCTGGGCCGTCGGTGGCGCACCCGAGTACATCGCTTACCACGACGAGGAATGGGGTCGGCCGGTCCTCTCCGACGACAGCCTGTTCGAGCGCCTCACGCTCGAGGCGTTCCAGTCCGGCTTGTCGTGGCTCACGATCCTGCGCAAACGGCCGGCGTTCCGGGCGGCGTTCGCAGACTTCAGCGTCGCCGCCGTCGCCGCGTTCGGCGAGGAGGATCGCGCGCGCCTCCTCGCCGACGCCGGCATCGTGCGCAACCGGCTCAAGGTGGATGCGGCGATAGCGAACGCCCGCGCCGCCCTGCCCGTGATCGAAGAGCACGGGTCGCTGGCGGCGTTCTTCTGGCGGTTCCGCCCGAACACCCGCGAGGCGCCGCGCTCGCGGGCCGACTTCGTCGCCGCGAGCCCCGAGTCGGCCGCCATGGCGAAGGACCTCAAGAGACTCGGCTTCCGCTTCGTCGGGCCGACGACCGCCTACTCGCTCATGCAGGCGGCGGGAATCGTCAACGATCACGCCGACGGCTGCTTCGCGCGCGGCGACGTCGAGGCGGAGCAGCACGAAGCTGCCGAACGATTCGCCTAGGACCGCCGATCGCTGTCGTCCGCGGGCGTCCCGTCCGGGCGACCCTCGCCGGGGATGCGCTGGCCCCCGTCGGCGCGAGCGCTCTCCCTCTCGCCTCCCGGGCTCTCGCCCGCACCCTGCAGCCAGACCGTCTGCTGCGGGAAGGGAATCACGATTCCGGCCTCGTCAAAAGCGCCCTTGAGGCGCGCGCGCAGCGCGCGCCCGACGAACCACTGCTCGCCCGGCCGCGTCTTGACCGCGAGTCGCAGGACGATCGCGCTGGGCCCGAACTGCTCGACGCCCCAGAGCTCGGGCTCCTCGATGATCGTCGCTCCGGGGGTCTGCGCCTTCCACTCCGCATCGGCCACGCTCTTGATGACCTCCGACGCCTGCGAGATGTCGGTATCGTAGGCGACCTCGATGTCGAGCACGATCCGCGACCACAGCTTCGACTTGTTGCCGACACGGCGGACTTCACCGTTCGGCACATACCAGACCGTGCCGTCGACGTCGCGCAGCGTGGTCACGCGCAGCGTCACACGCTCGACCGTGCCCGTGGCCTCGCCGACGTCGATGACATCGCCGACACCGTACTGGTCCTCCATGAGCATGAACGCGCCGCTGAGGAAGTCCTTGACGAGGCTCTGGGCGCCGAAGCCGAGCGCGAAGCCGACGACGCCGGCTCCGGCAAGCAGCGGTCCGATGTTGACGCCGAGCTCGGCGAGCACCATGAGCGCCGCGATCGTGAAGATGGTGATGGTCGTCGCATAGCGCAGCAACGACCCAAGAGTCTGGGCCCGCTGCCCGGAGCGCTGGGCGGTGATGTCGAGAGCGTGCGAGCGCTCTGCGGCCTGCTGATCCGACGACGAGGGCGGGTTCGCCGGCGGCTCCCGGTCCGGAGCCTGCTCCCGGCGCAGTTCCTGCGCTCGCACGAATCGCTCGACGAGGCGACCGATGCCGCGGCGTACGACGAAGTTCAGCGCTACCGCGGCGACGATGATGATCGCGGACGTGATCAGGGGTCCGATATTTGCCTCGACCCACGTCGAGATGGAGTCGAAGAGCGAGCCCATCGTGGCGAGAGCGCGTACGCCGGATGCGATCATGGCCGGAGTCTACCAGAGGCTCCGGAGCCGTAGCGCCGCGCGGCCGGCCGCGGCGCCTCTCCTATTCCTCGGCTCTCGCCTTTCTAGTAGGCTTGCCACGAGGGGTATCCGGCGGAGCGACGGCGCATCGCCGCCCTGGGGAAGTCCGTCCGAAGGAGCATGACAGTGAAGGTCAAGCGAGCCCTTATCTCCGTGTTCAACAAGAGTGGCGTCGAGGCGTTCGCCAGAGGCCTCACCGACCTGGGCGTCACCGTGATCTCGACCGGCGGCACGGCGAAGCTGCTCAAGGACTCCGGCGTCCCGGTCACCCTCGTCGAGGAGGTCACCGGCTTTCCCGAGATGCTGGACGGCCGCGTCAAGACGATGCATCCCAGACTCATGGCCGGCGTACTCGCACGACGCGACGTGCCCGAGCACATGGAGACCATCAAGCAGCACGACATCGAGCCGATCGACATGGTCGTCTGCAGCCTCTATCCGTTCGAGGAGGTCGCGGGACGGCGCGGGGTCGAGGACGCGGTCGTGATCGAGAACATCGACATCGGCGGTCCGAGCATGATCCGCGCCGCCGCCAAGAACCATGCCGGCGTCGCCGTCGTCACCAGCCACGACGACTACGGCGCGGTCCTCGACGAGCTCAAGGCGTCGGGCGAACTCAGCTACGACACGCTCCGCGAGCTGGCCACCAGGGCCTTTCACCGCACGGCGCACTACGACTTCGTCATCGCCAACTGGTTCAGCGAGGCCGAGGGCGACTTTCCCGACTACGTCATGCGCGACTACGAGAAGGTCATCGAGCTCAAGTATGGCGAGAACCCGCACCAGCGCGCGGCCTACTACGCCGAGGTAGGCCTGCGCCAGCACCTGCTCTCGCAGGTGACGCAACTGCACGGCAAGCAGCTCGGCTTCAACAACCTGTACGACCTCAACGCGGCGCGGGCGATCTGCACCGAGTTCACGCTGCCGTGCGTCACGATCATCAAGCACAACAACCCGTGCGGCTGCGCGCTCGCCGAGAATCTCGCGGCCGCGTACGACAAGGCGTTCGCGTGCGACCCCGTGAGCGCGTTCGGCAGCGTGATCGCCGTCAACCGCACCGTGGACGTGCCGCTCGCGAAGCGTATCGGCGATCTCTTCGTCGAGGTCCTGTTTGCGCCCAGCTACGACGACGAGGCCCTCGAGATCCTCACGCGCAAGGCCGACATCCGCATCCTGCGCAACGATGAGCGCCGCCAGATGAACCCCGGTGAGTTCGACTACAAGCGTGTCACGGGCGGCATCCTCGTGCAGGACAAGGACGGCGACATCGAGGAGCGCGACGAGATGACGGTGGCGACCAGGCGCCACCCGAGCGAACAGGAGTGGGGCGACCTCATCTTCGCCTTCCGGGTCGCCAAGCACGTCAAGAGCAACGCCATCGTGATCGCCCGCGACCTTGCGACGCTCGGCGTCGGCGCCGGCCAGATGAGCCGCGTCGACAGCACCCGCATCGCGATCGACAAGGCGCGCAGTGACATCGCGGGCGCGGTCATCGGCTCGGATGCGTTCTTCCCGTTCCCCGACGCCGTCGACCTGGCCATCGACCACGGCGTCACGGCGTTCATGCAGCCCGGCGGCTCCAAGGGTGACGAGACCGCTATCGCCGCGTGCGACGCGCGCGACGCGGCCATGGTCTTCACCGGCCGGCGCCATTTCCTGCACTAGGGCCAGACGATCGGGTGACGGCGAGGGGCAGGGAGACCGGCGGGGTCGCCCCGCCCCTTCCGCGCTGGAGGCGGGATGCGCGATCTGACCGAGGTCCAGACATTGCCGCGGCTGACCGACGGCCGCGTCGTCCTGCGGCCCTGGCGGGCGGACGACGCCGCGGCCGTCGCGGAGATGTGCGACGACGAAGACGTCAGCCGCTGGATGCCACTCATGCCGTCCCCGTACACGCTTCGCGACGGCGAGGAGTGGGTGGGTGACGCACAGCGCAAGTGGCACGAGGAGCGCTGGGCCAACTTCGCCGCCGAGGATGCCGCGACAAACCGCCTCGCCGGCTCCTGCGGTCTGCGCATCGAGCCGCAGCACGAACGCGGGGAGATCGGCTACCTGGTGCGCCGCGACCGGCGTCGGCAGGGGGTCGCCGCCGCCTGCGTCGCGCTGCTCACGGACTGGGCCCTCGACGACCTCGGGCTCGGGCGCATCGAGATCCGCGTCGACGCGCGCAACGTCGCCTCGCGGCGTACGGCGGTCTCCGCCGGCTACCGGACCGAGGGCGTCCTGCGCGGCGCCAGGACCGTCGGCAGCGAGCGCGTCGACGACGTGCTCTACGCGCTCGTGCCCGGCGACCCGCGGCCTTGGCGGGAAGGGGCGGAGCCGGCCGGCGCAGCGACGCCGCCGACTCTCGGCTGGCCGCTGCTGACGGACGGCCGCGTGATCGTGCGGCCCTTCGAGCCGGGCGATGCCCCGGCCGTTCAGGCGGCCTGCGATGACCCCGACGTGGCGCAGTGGATCTTCGCGCTTCCCAGCCCGTACACGCTCGCCGACGCCGAGGCGTTCATCGCCGACGCGCGGGATCGCCTTCTGCTGGGCGAGCGCGCCCGGCTCGCCGTCACAGGATCGGACCACAGCGATCTCATGGGCAGCGTCAGTCTCGACCTCTTCCCCGACCGGCAGGCGGCGGAGATCGGCTACTGGGTGAAGCGGGAGGCGCGCCGCACGGGCGTCGCCCTGGCGGCGGCGCGCCTCGTCATCGGCTGGGCCTTCGCCGAGGTCGGCGTGGAGCGCCTGGAACTGCTGACGTACCCCGGCAACGAGGCGTCGCAGGCGCTGGCCGGCAGGCTCGGCTTCACGCGCGAGTGCCTGCTGCGCGGCTTCCTCCCGCCGGAGGCGGGGAAGAGCCGCGAGGGGCGTGCCCAGCCGTCCGTGGACGGCAGCCTCCCGCCCCGCGACGACCAGGTGCAGTTCGCGCGCCTGCGCTCGGACGCAGCCCCGGACGCCTGAGAGAGCGCAACAAAAGAGCCGCCGAACCTTGCGGCGCCGGCGGCTCTTTCGGGCCTCTCACCCGAACGCCCCTCTCCGATCCGGCAAGCCGTCTCGATGGGAGGTGAACGCATGATACCCCTCCTCGCGGCCGGCGCAAGCCTTTTCGGGGCCCGATTCCTTCACGCTTCACGAAAGAGTCAGGCTCTCAGGCTCGTGACCGGCCCACGAGGACGACGCCACCTCGCATACTGTCAACCTCTACCAGAGACTGAGACTTTGCCTGGTGGCCGCTCCTGTTCGGCAGCGAAACCAGCCCTCGGGTGCCCGGTGGTACAATCCGTCTCCCGGGCCGCTAGCTCAGTTGGTAGAGCAGGGGACTTTTAATCCCAAGGTCACAGGTTCGATCCCTGTGCGGCCCACCACCGGCCCCACGGTCGTTTCCCGTCGACCGCCCGCGCCGCCGGAACCCGCGGGGCGTACTCCCCCGAGGCGCGGCATCGTGCCCCATCGTCTAGCGGCCCAGGACACCGGCTTTCAAGCCGGCGGCACGGATTCGATTTCCGTGGGGCCCTACTCGCTTCTCCTGCGATCGTCTCACCCGCCACCTACCCGTGGCCGTCATCGCGGCGAGCGGGGGGAGGCACCCCTTGATGGAGGGGTGCCTCCCTTCGCGAAGTCGCCCCGAGAACTCGTGCCTGCACCCTTGAGGCGCCTCTAGCCCGCTGCCAGTCTTGAGTCCGAGGAAGGGATGGCTCACCGACGCCAGGAGGTTCTCATGCGTCCGACTCTCAGATCGATGCTCGCGCTGGTCGTGGCCGGAGCCGTTCTCTTCGTCCTGGCCGCGTCCGGCCAGCCCGGCCAATACTGGGAAGGCGGCCCGTCGTGGCTCGGCTACGTCGGCTGGTTCGGCTTTCTGACCTGCCTGCTGCTGCTGGTCATCTCGGGGCTGTACATGGTCATTTCACGCCTCCGACACCGCGGCCAGCCGTCGCCGCAGTAGGACAAGGGGAGCGAAGCTCGCCCCGCGGCCCAACAGGCCCGGCCCATACACTCAAATGAATGGAGGTACCAGATGGCCGCTTCAACATCCACACGCCCGGCTCGCGTCATGTCCCCCTACACCGTGTGGCTGGCGCGGATCTACGCAGTCGTCCTGGTGGTCTGGGCGATCGCCTATCCCCAACTGGACAAGGTGAACGCCGAATTCATGGGTTCGGTCTTCAACGTCGTCGGCGCCGTCTTGATCGTCGCCGGGCTGTTCGCGTTCCCGAGGACGTCTCCATGGGTGGCGGCGACGCTGGTCATCCTTGGAGCGGGCGTCGGGACTCTGTCCATCTTCTGGGCGATCCTTCCGTCGATCGCGATGCTCGCCCTCATCGTTCTCATCGTGCGGGACGCGCGCCGCAGCCGGTCGGTCGCCCTGGCGCCGGCGGCTTGACGCGAGCCTGCAGGGGCAGGCGGGGCACAGTTCCCCGCCTGCCCGCTTGTATGACGTCGAGCCCGGTGCGACTCTTGGGTTCGAGGAGGAACGGATGACCGTGCGCGTACTCATCGTGGACGACCAGGAGCCGTTCCGGGCGGTCGCCCGGATGGTCGTCGAATTCACCGACGGTTTCGTGGTGGTCGGCGAGGCGGCGACGGGAGAAGACTCGATCGTCAGCGCGCGGGTCCTGAAGCCGGATCTGATCCTGATGGACGTGAATCTCCCCGGGATCAGCGGCCTCGAGGCCGCCGCACAGATCCTCGCCGAGCCGTTTCCTCCCGTGGTGCTCGTGCTGTCGACCTACGAACCGGCGGAGTACGCCCCCCGAGCCGCAGAGGCAGGGGCTGCCGCATATATCCCCAAGTCCGTGTTCGATCCGGCGGTACTCGCAGTGGCCTGGGAGGCAGCCGCATCGGGAACCCGCGGTGCGGACGCCCCGAACGACGCCCGTAGCAGTGAAAGAGAGGGATGATGGCGAACGCACTAGAGGTTCGTGGACTGCGCCGCACATTCGCTTCGCGTGAAGACGAAGGTGTGGCCGTCCGCGCCTTGCGCGGCATCGATCTTGAGGTGGCCGAAGGCGAGTTCGTGGCCATCATGGGTCCCTCCGGATGTGGCAAGTCGACCCTGCTGAATCTGGTGGCGGGTCTCGACAGCGCGGGCGAAGGCACGATCAGCGTAGGCGGCGATGACGTCACCCACCTGAACGAGGACGGACGCGCGCGGTTCCGGCGCAAGCACATCGGCATCGTGTTCCAGTTCTTCAACCTGCTCGAAGGCATGACCGTCCTGGAGAACGTCACGATGCCGTCGATCATCGCCGGCTCTTCGCGTAGGGCTGCGGAGGCGCGGGCCAAGGACCTGCTCGACCTCCTCGGGATCTCCGAGAAGACCTCGCAGCTTCCGGGCGTGCTCTCCGGCGGGCAGCGTCAGCGCCTCTCGCTAGCGCGCGCCCTGGCCAACGAGCCCACCCTCCTGCTGGCCGACGAGCCCACCGGGTCACTCGACTCCGCCGGCGGCGCCGAGATCCTCGAGTTGCTCCGCCGGCTCCACGCGGGCGGGCAGACGATCGTGCTGGTGACCCATGCGGATGTGGTGGCTGCAACGGCCGATCGCATCGTGCGCATGCGTGACGGGCGCATCGACGACGGCATCGACTGCGCCATCGCCGGGTCCGGCGACCCGGTGTTCGCGGCTCTGGTCGCCGAGGAGATCTAGGAGTGCGCGCCGTCTGGACACGCGCCCGCTCCGATCTGCGCCGGCATCTGCGGTCGGCGATCGTGTTGGTGGTGCTCATCGGGCTGACGAGCGCGCTGGCGCTCGCCGCCGCCGCGGCGGCACAGCGGACCGACACCGCCTATGCTCGACTGCGCGGTGCGGTGAATGCACAGGATGTGCTCATCGGGTCCGGCACAGGAGCTGCCGAGGCGTTCGTTCCCTACGTGGATCTCTCGCAGGTGGCGCTGCTTCCCCAGGTCGAGGCGACGCGCGTGATGGCCTACATGATCGGTGAGGGCGTCGGTGCCGATGGCAAGTCGCTCTTTGGAGGGGTCGCCCAAGGCTCCGCCATCCTGGGAGCGCCGACGGTCGAGGGGCAATCCGCCATTCCGTGGAAGGTCCTGGAGGGCCGTCTGCCGGATCCGACGCGCAGCGACGAGGTCGTCATCGGCTACATGCCGCTGCAGAGCAATCCGCAGGCGGCGGTGGGATCGACAATCAGCCTGCGACTCATGGCGGCGAGCGTCACGGCCGACCAGATCGCGGCCGCGGGGTCTCTTCCCGATCCCTCGGCACTGCTCGGGCCGCCGATCCCCGTCAAGGTCGTGGGCAGGGTGCTCGTCCTCAACAACAACGAGCTGAGTGGGAACAACCACGATTTCCTCGTCTCGCCCGCGTTCGTGCAGAAGTACCGACCGAGCACGCTCAGAGTCGATACCCTGCTGGTCACGCTGAAGAACGGGGCGGCCGACAGCGCGGCGTTCGAGAAGGGTGTCTTCGCGCTCTATCCGAACGCCAGCGTGTGGTCTTCGGCAGATGAGGCCGTCGTGGTCCGGCGGGCCGTCAACGTACAGGTGGCCGCGCTGTGGCTGGTGGCTCTTCTCACCACCGTGGTGGGATTCACCATATTCGGGCAGGCGCTCTCCCGCCTGAACTTCACGGAGTCGGCCGAGAATCCCATCCTGTCGGCCCTCGGTATGACTCGACGTCAGCTGTTCGCCGTCGCGATGGTGCGGGCGGCGATGATCGGGGTCGCGGCGAGCGCGGTGGCCTTCCTCGGCGCGGTGGCGGCTTCGTCGGTGTTCCCCACCGGTGTCGCCCGCATCGTGGAGCCGAGCCCGGGCACGGATGTCGCCCCGATCGTGATCGCAGGCGCGCTGTGCGTGCCCCTCGGCGTGCTGCTCTTGTCGGTCCTCCCTGCGCGGCGTGCCGCCCGTGCGCGCGGTGACGCGCTGGGGGTGGCCCTCGTCGCCGAGTTCCGGCGGCCGTCGGCGATCGCGGCATTCGCGGCACGGTCGGGGCTCCCGGCTTCGGCGGTGACGGGCGTACGCTTGGCCCTCGAGCCGGGTCGCGGCCGGACGGCGGTCCCCGTTCGGAGCGCCGTGGTCGCGCTCACCGTGGCCGTGGTCGCTCTGACGGCGTCCTTCGGGTTCTCGGCCAGCTTCGCCCACCTGGTGGCGACACCGCGGCTGTACGGCGAGTTCGGCAACTTCGGGGGAGGCTTTCCCTTCGCGGCGGGGCTCGACACGGCGATCGCCGCGATGGCCTCCGATCCCGGACTGTCCGACGTGACGGTGGGCAACTTCAAAGAAGCCGTGCAGGTGCAGGGGCCGGGAGGATCCGTCGAGGTCAATGTGTGGGGAATGGAGATCCTGAAGGGTTCCCTCACGCCCACGATGGCGAAGGGCTCCTGGCCCATGAGGGATGGTGAGTTGGCGCTCGGCGGCAAGACGATGCGACAGGTTGGCGCCCACATAGGGGACACCTTGCAGGTGCGCGTAGGGGATACCGTCGTCCCCCTCAAGGTGGTCGGCCAGGCGGTATTCGGTACGGGGGGCTTCGGTCCGGGGCTGGCCGAAGGTGCGGGGATGACCTTCACCCAGTTCCAGGCGTTCTTCCCCCAAGACGCGCAGACCCAGTTCTTCGCGAACCTCGCTCCGGGGACCGTCGGCGCCGACGTGAGCGCGCGGCTGAACCCGTTATTCGCACCGCTCGGTGCCCCGGTGGCGAGCGTGAAGGACGCCCAAGCAGCGGGCCTCTACCCCAAGGAGGCCGCCGTTGTCGCTGCATTCGGGAGCGCGCAGCGGATCCCCCTGGCACTGTCGGGCCTCCTCGCGCTCGCGGCCATCGGGACGCTGGTGCACGTCCTCGTCACGTCGATCCGTCGCCGCCGACGCGACCTCGCGGTGCTCAAGACCCTCGGTTTCGTGCGTCGCCAGGTCTCGGCCACGGTGGCCTGGCAGGCCAGCACCCTGGCGGGGATCGCGCTGCTGATTGGTCTGCCGCTGGGAGTCGCGGTCGGAAGATGGGCGTGGACCATCTTTGCCGACGCGATCGGCGTGCTTCCGGTGCCGGTGGTCGACCTGCCCCCGGTGCTCCTCGCGATACCCGTGACGCTGCTCCTGGCGAACCTGATCGCGCTCATCCCGGGCCGACTCGCGGCCGCCACCCGGCCCGCGGCCGTCTTCCGAGCGGAGTGAAGTCATGACTGCGGAGCAGCGTCTGGCGCGACGACTGAGTGCCGCCGTGATCGTGGTGCTCGGCTTGGCCGCGCTCATCGTGGCCGTGTACGCGGCTGTGGTGCTGGTCCTCGGCCGGGCACCGGTCGGAGACGAATGGGGCCTGCTCCTCTGGTCCATGGTCGCCGCGGCTATCGCCGTGGCGCTCGCGTTCCCGGTCCGCCGGCGCCTGAGCGCGTTCGGCCGGCGCGTGGTGCTCTCCGAGAGCGGCGCGGCCGACGAGGCCGTACGCACCTTCGGCAGCCGCGCGTCTCGCTCGGTGCCGCTGGACGACCTGCTCCTCCAGGCGGCGGAATCTCTGCGCACATCGCTCAGCCTCGTGTCGGCGGAGTTCTGGGTGGTGGCCGGCGACGCGCTGTCGCTCAAGATCTCCGATCCGGAGCAGCGCCGCGCGCGGATCCCGCTCGGGGCCGCCGATCTGGGGAGCACGACGCGCGCTGGAGTCTCGGGCCCGGCCTGGCTGCGGGTGTGGCTGCCGGAGTTGCTGGCCGACCGGGGGGATGAGAGCTTGGTACGCGCGGCGCCCTTCGTCAATGCGGGGGAGTTTCTCGGCATGCTCGTGGTCCAGCGCCCCGATGGGGCAGCGGCCTTCACCGATGACGAGGATCTCGCCCTTGGGGAGCTGGCGCGACAGATCGGTCTGACGCTGCACAATGCGAAGCTCGACTCCGCGCTGCAGGTCTCACTCGATGAGGTGCGCCGGCAGGCGCAAGAGCTCCAGGCCTCCAGGGGTCGCATCGTGGAGGCCGCCGACACGGCGCGGCGCCAGATCGAGCGTGACATCCACGACGGGGTCCAGCAGCATCTGGTAGCTTTGGCCGTCAAGGTACGCCTGATCAAGCAGCTGCAGCCCCAGAACCCGGCGAAGGCCGCGGAGCTGCTGGATTCGCTGGGCGGAGACCTGAACGACACGCTTCAGGAGCTCCGCGATCTGGCCCACGGCATCTACCCGCCGCTGCTCGCCGACAAAGGGCTCTCGGAAGCCCTCGCTTCGGCGGCCCGGCGGGCGGCCTTGCCGATCGACGTCGAGGCGCTCGGTATCCGGCGATACAGCCGGGTGGTGGAGGCCACGGCCTACTTCTGCTGCCTCGAGGCGTTCCAGAACGCGGGGAAGTACGCCGGTCCGGGCGTGCAGGTGAGTGTGTCCGTGCGCGAAGAGGGCGACGCGCTGATCTTCGTTGTGACCGACGGCGGGGCGGGGTTCGATACGAGAGTTGCAGGCCAAGGCGTCGGGTTCACCAACATGAACGACCGTCTCGGCGCGGTCGGAGGTACGCTCCGCGTGGAGTCGACCCCCGGCGTCGGGACGCGCGTGACCGGCATCATCCCTCTGCCGGACAGCATCGAAGAGTCGCGACCATGACGGCGAGGTCCACGCGCGCCGGCTCAGCGCGAGGGAGGCACGCCTTCTTCGCGGAGGAACGTCAGAACGGCCATCACCCGGCGATGGACCAGCGGCTCGCCGGAAAGCCCGAGCTTGGAGAAGAGCGCGTTGATGTGCTTCTCGACGGCGCGCTCCGACAAGAACAGGCTCGCGGCGATCGCCGCGTTGTTCTTGCCGGTCGCCATCTCGGACAGCACTTCGCGCTCCCGCTCGGTGAGCGCGGCCAGCGGCGAGTCGGCCACCGCGCTCTTGCGCGCGACCAGCGCCTCTACGACCTTGGGATCCAGGAACGAGCTGCCTTCGTCGACGGCCTTCAGAGCGCGTACCAACTCATCGAGGTCGGCGATGCGTTCCTTGAGGATGTACCCGAGCTTCTCGGCGCCGTCTTTCAGGAGGTCGTACGCGTAGGCCTCCTCTACGAACTGCGAGAGGACGACGACGCCGATCGCCGGGTGCTCGGCGCGGATCTGCCGGGCCGCGCGGATGCCCTCGTCGGTATAGCTGGGGGGCATGCGGATGTCGGTGAGCACCACGTCCGGCGCGTGCTCAGCGACTGCGGACATCAGCTGTTCGGCATCCCCCACGGCGGCCACGAGCTCCAGCCCGTCGACGGTTTCGAGGAGCGCCCCCGTGCCTTCGCGCACGAGGTAGTTGTCTTCGGCGAACACGATGCGCATCGGCCAATGGTACAGCCCGTGCCCCGGAGGTCAAAGCAGGCGCCGGAGGCAGCGACGTGAGCATCCGGGTGGTACTGGCGGACGACAACGTCATCGTGCGAGAAGGGGTGCGCGCCCTCCTGGACGCCACCGACGGGATCGAGGTCGTCGGCGTCGCCGAAGACGCGCCGACCCTGCTGGCCGCGGCCGCTGATTACAGCCCCGACGTGGTGGTCACGGACATCAAGATGCCGCCCAGCTTCCAGCTCGAAGGCATCGACTGCGCGCACCGGGTCCGGGCAGAGCACCCCGGCACGGGCGTCGTGGTGCTGTCCGCTCACGACGACGAGGCGTACGCCCTGGCGCTGCTCGGTGGCGGGCAGAGCGGCCTCGCCTACCTCCTGAAGGATCGCGTGGCACAAGGCGACGAACTTGCCCGTGCGATAGCGCAGGTGCACCAGGGTGGGTCGCTGGTCGACCCGGCGATCGCGGAGCGGCTCGCAGGCCGCAAGGGCACCGGCGAAGCTGACCGCGTGATCCTGGACTCCATGGCGCGAGGCGCCGGCTACGCCGAGATGGCTGAGGCGCTGGCCACGACCCAGGAGGCCATCGACCGGCAGGTGACCGAACTCTTCGTGCGCCTGGGGTCTGAAGCGCAGCAAGGCGACGCGGGCGCGGTCGACAAGCTCAAACGACTGCACTCGGCGGTCGTCGAGAGTGAGACCTGCGCACGCACCCTTCGCGCGTACGTGCCCCAAGGGCTCGCCGAGAAGATCGCCTCGGGTGAGGCCGGCGAGGAGATGCAGGAGGAACTGGTGGTGACGGTGCTGTTCTCCGACCTCCGCGGCTTTTCCACCCTGGCGGAGCGCATGAGCCCGCGGGCCGTGGCTGATCTGGCCGGCCGTCACCTCGCCGCCATGGCGGCGGTCGTGCAGGAGCACGGCGGCATGGTCGACAAGTTCGCAGGCGATGCGGTGATGGCGGTGTTCGGCGCACCGCAGGCTCAGCCAGATCACGCCGAACGGGCATTGCGCTGTGCCCTGGCGATGCAGGCGCGTCAGCTCGAGCTGAACAAGGACGCCGCGACGCGGTACGAGCCACCGTTGTTCATGGGCATCGGCGTGAACACCGGCGCCGTGATCGCCGGCACTATCGGCGGCGGAGGCCGACTGGAATACACGGTGGTCGGCGATGCCGTGAACGTCGCCTCCCGGCTCCAGGGAGAGGCGGAGGGCGGCGAGATCCTGGCCACGACCAGCACGATCCACGCCGTGGGCCCCGCGATCAAGTCCGAGCCCGCAGGCCCGAGGCAGGTCAAGGGGCGCGACCACCCGGTCGACACGCATCGCATTCTTCCGCATGCCACGCCGGCCGAGACCCCGACCTGACATGGCGACTATGGCACCCGCGATCGAGCTCGACGGTGCCTCAAGGAGGGCGACATGAGTCAGACCCCGGTGCAAGGACACAGGTTTGAGCGCTTCCTCTTGGGGATGGGGATGAGCGTCATGTTGCTCGTGATAGAGCGCCGCGTGATGAAGATGCAGCACGCCGGCGAGCCCGAAGCAGCTGGGGAGCGCCGGCGCCACTGAATGCGCCGGGGGTGGCGCTATCTGTGGCGGCTGCCCACTGCGAGGTCCCGCAGCAGCAGCACGACAAACGCCACCCCCAACGCCGCCAGGCTGATCGGTGCCCAGGCGGGCATCCGCCCCAGCGAGGCGACCATGGCCGCTCCCAGCAATGCCGCTCCCGCGATGATCGCGAAGGCCAGCAAGCGGCCGGTCCGTGCCACGGTCGCTTCGAGTCGTTCCGCGCGAAAGCCGACCTGCAGCTTCGGCCCGGCCCGTGCGCCGGTGAGCCTTTCGAAAGACTCGATGAGTCGCGTCACGCGCACTTTGAACTTCTGCGCGTCGTAGAACAGCCTCTGCAGGTCCAGTCGGCCGCGCACGTTGGCGGTGACCTGGCTGAAGAGGTACGAGCTTGCGACCTCGAAGGGATCAAGATCCGGATCGAGCTCGGCGGTCGCGAGCTGCATCTGGGCCATCGCCTTGCCGGTCAAGGTGAGCGCTGCGGGCAACGGAACCTCGTACCGCAGCGAGATCTCGGTCATCTCCTGGAGGATCGGGCCCATCTGCATGTCTTTCAGTGAGAGGCTCTGATAGCGCGCCATGAGCAGGCCGAGCGCTTCCCGGAATCCCTCGACGTCGACGTCGGGACGGTCGCCGGCGCCGGCCAGCGAGAGCGACACGTCGGTGAGGAACGCCACATCCCGCTGCGAGAAGGCGAGCAGGAGCAGCATGAGGTTCTCGCGCACGTCAGGGCTGATCTCGCCGACCATGCCGAAGTCCAGGTAGTACAGGGTGTCGTTCCACCACTTGAGGTTTCCGGGGTGAGGGTCGGCGTGGAAGAAGCCCTCCGTGAGGAGCTGCTTGTAGTAGGACTCGAGAAACTGCCGGGCGGCCTTCTTGGTCGTCTCGTCGTGCGGCGCGTCGTGCAGGGCCACGCCGCCGATCTCCTGCATGACCAGCAGCGTCTGGCTCGAGAGCTCGTCATAGACCTCGGGCACGCCAAGCGCGGGATAGTCCGCCAGGATGCCGCGCATCCGGTCGATGTTGGCGGCCTCCCCGCGAAAGTCGAGCTCCCGCTCGAGTGACGTCGCAAGATACTCGCTGACGGCGGGAAGGTCCACCACCTGACGCAGACCGGGTCGCCGCTTGCTCTTCTCCGCGAAGAGCTGCAGCAGCCCGAGGTCGCGCCTGATATCGTTCCCGGCGCCGGGACGCTGCACCTTGACGATGACCTTCTCGCCCCCGGCGAGGGTGGCTCTGTGGACCTGGGCGATAGTCCCCGCCGCGAGAGGCTGCTGATCGATCGTCGCGAACACGTCTTCCCACGGCACTCCGAGGGCCTGTTCCATCACCTGGACGACCTCGGCCTCGGTGATCGGCGGGACGTGGTCCTGGAGTTGCGCGAGCTCCTCGATGAAGGCCGGGGGCAGCAGGTCGG
Source organism: uncultured Thermoleophilia bacterium (assembly GCA_963699725.1). Classification (GTDB taxonomy): domain Bacteria; phylum Actinomycetota; class Thermoleophilia; order UBA2241; family UBA2241; genus CAIXSE01. Next base: position 9,980 of record CAVOVA010000003.1, on the reverse strand, counting down.
CGCGCGTCGAGAGCATCTGCCCGAGCTTCGAGAACGTCGGACCCAGTTCTTCGAGTGCTTCACGCAACCGCCTGGCCTGTTGGCGCTCGGTGGCGTCCGTGTCGCTCCCGTTGCGAGCGAACAGGTGCTTGATGCCGTGACGTGCCATCACCGCACCGATCTCGGTCGCCCGCCCGAGCAGCTTGGGCGCGGGCTCCTCCGTCACTGCGGCGCTCGCGCCGGGCGCGGCGGGGACCGGCTTCGCCTCATCGTCCAGCAGGCTCGTGTTCACGATGATCACGGTGCATCGCGCGTTGTGCGAGATGCGGTTCGGTACGTTCCCGAGAAGGAACCCGGTGCGTTCCTGCATCCCCGAGTTGCCGACGATCAGCGTGTCGACCCTCTCTTCTTCCATCACGCGCAGGATGCCACGGGCAGGATCGTCGTCGACCACGACGCGCGCCTCGCCTCGGAGTCCGGCGAGACCGCGCGCCTGGTCCCGGAGCTCGCCCACAAGCGCGGCAGAGTGGGTGGCCTCGGCCTGGCCGGCCTGGGTGACCGCGGGGTTGAGAGGGACCACGATCTGGATGAGCAGGAACGGGGCGCCGTTCTGGTCGGCGAGCGCGGCCGCCCAGCGGACGGCTCGTTCAGCCGAAGGAGAACGGTCGGTAGCCACGGCAACGCGTCCAACGTTCGAGCGCCCGTTTGAGCTTTGTCTCGTGTTCACATCCGCCTCCTCGCCCCCAAGACTCGCATCGGTCGTGGCGGGTCTCAATGGTGCAGGCACGACTCCTCGAAGCGACTTCGCGGGGGGAGGCACCACTCGTGGTCATGGTGCCTCCACCGAGTCCCGGGATTCCGGCGAGGAGTACACGTGGCCATGTCGACGGCCCGGGTGGCAAGCGGACGCCGAGGGGCTCGGCCGCGAAGCCCATCCGTCAGTCTCGAGCCGGCGACACGAAGCCGCCGCTGAGCAAGTCCTCCGGCTGGCTCGTATGGGGTTCAAGACGCCGACGTGACGGCAAGGGCAGGGTTGGGAGCGAGCTTGCTCGTCGCGAAGCTCGGGCCGGTCACCGACTGGCAGGGCCGGGAGATCATCTGGGACCTGGATCACTTCATCCCCGTCGGTCACGACTCGATCACGCCCGACGCCGTGCTGGACTCCGACCGGCAGGGGTTCCTGCTCTGGGCGTCTCCGGAGCTGCGACCCCGGGTGGTCTCGTGTCTCAGTGGGCGGCCGCGCCGCGCGCTCCTGCGGGAGCAGCGCCGGCCGGCGCTGCCGAGTCGGCCGCCCGCTCGGGCGCGCACGATCCAGGTGGGCATGGGGTCTTGGGCCGAACACGCCGGGTGTGTCCGGACGCGGGAGCGGTGACCAGCGTCGGCCGCAGCCGCTCCATCACGGCATGGCCGATCGACCCGTACACCGACATGGCCATGTCACCGGGCGCCGGGCCGGGTCGCTACAAGTACGAAGTGGGCTCGGGCGGCGGCACCTGTCGTCTTGCCGTCTATCGACGCGACGGCAAGGTCATCCTCGACCTGCGCGGCGGACGCGGCGAGACCGTCTGATCCGTCAGGACGAAGCGGCCGCGCCGCTCGGGTCACGGCACGAACGCCAGGATGTCCACCGGCGACACCGAGCCGCCAAGGGGCTGAAGCGGCGCTATCGCCAGCGTCGCGCTTGTCGCCGGCATCGTGACGAGGCTGGCCACGCACTCCACCGCGATGAGGTGGTTCTCGGCCATCGCCGTGTTCGTCGCGTAGCTCGTGTCGAGATCCGGGTCAAGGCCGTGCGCAGCGAGGCCGGCGCCGGTGAGCTTTGCGCTCGCTCACCGGCCAGGCGGTCGTCGACGGGGCAAAGCCGGGGAAGTGCAGATCGCCCTTCGCGTCGATGTCGAAGAACGCCTTGGCGTCGTTCCACTTGTCCTGCCAGCCGGTGAGCATGATGACGAAGGTCCCCGCCGGCAGATGGTATCGTCACTGGAGTCCCGTATAGCACCTCTGGACGGCGATCCTCGTTCCCGCACCTCAGATTCGCCTGAGGCACAGGCGACTGGGTCTTATTCAGCGTTCATGTGAGATCGGGACGGGCCCAGCTCGGCACCCGCCCCGCTCGCGCTGTGTTTGCCAACATGTCTGCCAACGAGCCGCGCCAACACTAGGCTGGACTGGCAACAGCACGCGACAGAACCTGCTGCATATCGCAAGATTCGCCGGACGGAGCATCAGCGCCAGGCACCCCTTCGCTGACTTATGATCCCAAGGTCACAGGTTCGATCCCTGTGCGGCCCACCAACTCTTCCCGCTGTTTCTTCTTCGCGCGTCGTCCTGCCGCTCGTCTTTCGGCCTGTCTGCTACAGATCTGCCACGCGCCGACGCGAGCGCATCGGCCAGCGGTTCGTCTATGCGGGTCGCAGCGTCCTTCTGCATGTCGGAGATCACCTGCGCGTACCGGCGCATGCTGAAGCCGGGATTCGCTGTGGCCCAGACGTTCGGACACGACGTTGATGGGCACGCCAGCCTTCAGCAGCCTGGCCGCCGTGCGGCATGCGGTCTTCGTTGCGCTCATGGCGCACCCCGATGCCCGCGCTGCCGTGAGTGGTCGCCTGCCGGAGTCGGAGGCGGAGTCGTGAGTGGTGACTACCGCCAGCGCAGGAAGGGGAAGCGCACCCGCAGGAGCCGCGACATGCCCCACATGTCGGCGTACATGACGACCAGAGCCACGCCGACCCTGAACAGATTCGGGCCGGACCGAAAGACATACAAGACCACAAACGCAGCAGCAAGACCCGTCAAGAGGATTACAGCCGTCTTCCAGATGGGAGTGCTGCCAGGTTCTCTCATGGATCCTCCAAGTCGGGCGTCTCCGCCGAGTCTACACGAGGCCCACTCGTCAGCCACCTGGCATCGACCTGGCGCGTGCCCTCGAAGAAGAACGCCGGACCCTCGGCGAGTGGCTGTTCCGGCAGGAGTACCTGTGCGCGTTCAGCGAGACCCCCGAACAGGTCTCTTCCGAAGCGGTGATCGCCCGCATGTTCGACCCGTCCATCAGACCCGTCAAGAGACAGCCATGGCGGACTGCAGTCTGGGACTCGATCTGGGGACCGGCGCGTACGGTACGAGGGCGACACCAGCAATCATGACGGTGTCCCTTCCCGGTGCCCGAAGGGTAGGCGAGCGGCTGCTGGCGACCGGCGCGGCGCACGTGGTGATCCTGAAGAAACCCGCCCCGTCCGGCAGCCAGCCACAGCGCAAGATCACAGTCCGTGAGTCCGACCGGGCAAAGACCGAAGTGCTGACCGACCTGTCCCGGCCCGTCATGGGCCGTCAGGCCACCTGCCGATGCAGCTCCAGAATGGCCGATTTCGAGGCTGGCGCAGCATCGCGTACGACCGTGCGTCAGCGTCGGGCGAGACTTCTGCTCGCAAGGTCACCGGTTCTATCCCCGTGCGGCCCACCAGAGGGTCGGTCGGCTCCCGCGACGGGCCCGTGCCTGTTCCCCGCCCAAGCCTGCGGGTATGTTCACGGCAGGAGGTGCACCGTGTCTCGTTCGCGCCGCGCAACACTAGGACTGCTCGCCGTATCCATCATGTTTGCGCTGCTGCTGGCCGGCTGTGCCCAGGAGACGACGGACGCCGGCTCTCCCGCGGACGCCACCGAGCAGGTCCCTCCGCCGGATCTCGCAGGCAAAGACGTGAAGACGATCTACGTGGCCGGCGGATGCTTCTGGGGCCTGGAGAAGTACATCGGCCTGGTGAACGGCGTCGTCGATACAGAAGTCGGGTACGCGAACGGCGCCAGCGCCTCGGCATCCTATGGGGATGGCAGCGGATACGCCGAGGCCGTGAAGGTCGTCTACGAGCCGACCGTGGCCCCGCTGCCGTTCCTTCTCGACCTGTTCTACGACGCCATCGATCCGACGTCCGTCAACAGGCAGGGCAACGACGTCGGCACCGAGTACCGCACCGGCATCTACTACACGGACCCCGCCGACGAAGCCGTGATCGAGCAGTCGCTGGCGCAACTCCAGGAGAAGTACACGCAGCCCATTGCCGTCGAGAGTGGGCCGCTCACCAACTACACACGCGCCGAGGACTACCACCAGGACTACCTGAAGAAGGACCCCGGCGGCTACTGTCACATCCCGCAGAAGCTCTTCGACGCGGCCGCGGCCGCGCGGCCGGAGTAGACCGAGGAGTCGCTCGACGGCGCCGGCTATGTCGAGGTGCCCGCTCCTCGCCAAGGGAGGCGAGCGCGTGCCCGAGAGCTGATGGGCATCGCGCTCACGTCCGGCTTCGATCGGGATGGTCGTGGACGCGGTTCCCACGCGGCTCGATACCGTCCTCAGGAGTCCTCCCAGAGTCCTCCTGAGGTCACAGGTTCGATCCCTGTGCGGCCCACCAGGAGCCCGCCGCCACTCCGCGCTTCCCCTTCGCCCTGTTCGTCGACTGCGCGTGCCCGCCGCAAACGAGTACAATCCCCGCGTCGACGTGAGGAGATCCACGGTGAGCTACCACGACGTGCTGGCGACGCGCCGCGTCCCCGACTCCCTGCTGCGCGCGATCATCCGGCGGCGGCTGCACGAGCGGCTCGCGGAGCTGGACGCGGCCGCGGCCGGCGGCGACGCGGCGGCGCTCGAAAGGTACGCCGCCGCCCTCGCCGCCGGCCCCTTCGCGATCCATCAGGACGCGGCCAACCGGCAGCACTACGAACTGCCCACGGCCTTCTTCCAGGAGTTCCTGGGGCCGCGCCTCAAGTACAGCTGCTGCTTCTGGCCCGGCGGGACCGACGACCTCGCCGCCGCCGAGGAGGAGATGCTGGCGCTCACGTGCCGGCGCGCCGGTGTGGAGGACGGTATGGACGTTCTCGATCTTGGCTGCGGCTGGGGCTCGCTCGCGTTGTACATCGCCGAGAGGTACCCGGCCTGCCGGGTCACCGCCATGTCCAACTCCCGCACCCAGGCCGAGCACATCGCAGCCGCCGGCGCCGCCGCAGGCCACGAGACCGTCACGCCGGTGACCGCCGACATCGCCACCTTCGACCCCGGCCGCCGCTTCGACCGCATCCTCTCGGTGGAGATGTTCGAGCACGTGCGCGACTACCGTGAGCTCTTCGCGCGGCTCCGCGGCTGGCTCCAGCCCGACGGACGCGCCTTCGCGCACGTCTTCAGCCACGCTCGCTTCGCCTACACGTTCAGCGCCGACGACCCGAGTGACTGGATGGGCTCGCGGTTCTTCAGCGGCGGGCAGATGCCGGCGCACGACCTCTTCCTCGCGTTCGACGACGACCTGGTCGCCGAGGAGCGCTGGTGGCTCGACGGTCGGCACTACGCACGCACGCTTGAGGCCTGGCTGCGACGCTACGACGAGCACGCCGCGGCCATCCGGCCGATTCTCGCCGCGACCTACGGCGAGGCCGCCAAGGAGTGGTGGGTGAACTGGCGGCTCTTCTTCCTCGCCTGCGCCGAGACGTTCGCGTACGCTGGCGGCCGGGAATGGGGAGTCTCACACTACCGCTTTGTCCCGAGGTGACCGGCCGGGCCGGCATGGCGAGAATCGCGATGGGTACGAGGGAGGCCATCAGTGACTGAAGGACCGCGTCGCGTGGTGATCACGGGGGCGGGCATCGTCTGCCCGCTCGGCAACGACGTGGAGACGACGTGGCGCCGGCTGGTGGCGGGTGAGAGCGGCATCGCCCGCATCACCCAGTTCGACCCCTCGCGCTTCGACTCCCAGATCGCGGGCGAGGTCAAGGACTTCGACCCGGCGGACTTCATCGACCGGCGCGCGGCGCGGCGCATGGACGCCTACTCCCAGTACGCAGTGGCCGCGTCGCGGCAGGCGGTGGACGACGCCGGGCTCGACGTGGCCGCCGAGGCCGAGGAGATCGGCGCCGTGGTGGCGAGCGGCGGCGGCGGCCTGCGGACGTTCGAGGAACAGCAGCGCGCGCTGTTCGAGCGGGGTCCGCGAGCCGTGAGCCCCTTCTTCGCGACGATGATGATCCCCAACATGGGCGCGGCGCACGTCTCGCTGCACATCGGCACCAAGGGCCCGTTGCACGCCGTGACCACCGCCTGCGCAGCCGGCGCCAGCGGCATCGGCGACGCCTTCGAGATGATCAAGCGCGGCGCCGCCGTGGCGATGCTGGCCGGCGGCGCCGAGGCCCCGGTCAACGAGACCGGCCTCGCCGCCTTTGGCGCCATGCGCGCGCTCAGCACGCGCAACGACGCGCCCGAGGAGGCGTCGCGGCCCTTCGACGCCGGCCGCGACGGCTTCGTCATCGCCGAGGGCGCCGCGATGCTCGTGCTCGAGGACCTCGACCACGCCCGCGCGCGCGACGCGCGCATCCTCGCCGAGATCACCGGCTACGGCATGAGCTCCGAGGCGTTCCACGTCGCGCTTCCCGACGAGAGCGGCGCCTCTCAGGCGCGCGCCATGCTGGCGGCGCTGCGCGAGGCCGGCCTGACGCCGGAAGACGTGGACTACGTGAACGCCCACGGCACGGCCACGCCGGCCGGCGACGTGGCCGAGACGCGCGCGCTCAAGATCGCGTTCGGAACGCGCGCAGCTGAGCTGCCCGTCTCGTCGACCAAGTCGATGACCGGGCACCCCCTGGGCGCCGCCGGAGCCATGGAGGCGCTCTTCTGCGTGCGCGCCATGACCGACGGTGTCGTCCCGCCGACCATCAACCTCACCGAGCCGGACGCGGACTGCGACCTCGACTACGTGCCCAATGCCGCGCGCTCCATGGCGGTCCACGTGGCCATGTCCAACTCGTTCGGGTTCGGCGGCCACGACGTCGCGCTGGTCTTCCGCCGCTTCGACGACGAGGACGCGGTCTGATGGGCCTGTTCGACGGCAAGACGGCCCTCGTCGTGGGCGTGGCCAACAAGAGCTCCATCGCCTGGGGCATCGCGCAGGCGCTCCATGCGGAGGGGGCGCGGCTGGGCTTCTCGTACGCCGCGCCCGGCCTTGAGCGCCGCGTGCGGCCGCTGGCCGAGAGCGTCGGCGCCGAGCTCCTCGAGGAGTGCGACGTCACCGACGACGCCGCCCTCGACCGCCTCTTCGCCCGCGCCCACGAGGTGTTCGGCTCGCTCGATGTGCTCGTCCACGCCGTCGCCTTCGCGCCGCATGAGGAGCTCGCCGGCCGGTTCGCCGACACGTCGCGCGCCGGCTTCCACACGGCGCTCGACGTCAGCGCCTACTCGCTCGTCGCCCTCGCCCATCGCGCCGCCCCGCTCATGCCTCCCGGCGGCGCGATCCTCACGCTCACGGCCATCGGCAGCACCACGGTCCTGCCGCAGTACAACGTGATGGGGGTCGCCAAGGCCGCGCTGGAGGCCTGCGTGCGCTACCTCGCCGCCGACCTTGGCCCCAGCGGCATCCGCGTCAATGCCCTCTCGCCCGGAGCCGTCAAGACCCTGGCCGCGAGCGCCGTGCCCGGCTTCCGCGACGCCTACCGCCGGACCGGCACCATCACGCCGCTACGCACCAACGTGACCCAGGACGACGTGGGCCGCACCGCGCTCTGGCTGTGCTCGGACTGGGCGCGGACGGTGACCGGCGAGATCGTCTACGTGGACGCCGGCTACCACCTGCTCGGGGCGGCGACCCGACCTGACGCCGGGGCCGACGAAGAGACCGCCCGACGGGATCTGGACGACGACACGCCTGCGGGGCCGGACGAGCGCAGAGGCTAGGCCTTCTCCCCCACCAGCTGCCGCTTGATCTCGCGCTTGAGCACCTTGCCGACGGCGTTGTGCGGCAGGCTCTGCACGACGACCAGCCTCTTGGGCAGCTTGTACGCGGCGATGTCCTTCTGCCTGAGGAACGAGGTGAGGTCGCCCAGCGTGATCTCGGTGCCCTCCTTGGGCACCACGATGGCGGTGATGACCTCCTCGCCGAGCTTGCGCCCGTCCGGCACGCCCGTGATGGCGACCTCCTCGATACCCGGGTGGTCGGCCAGCAGGTACTCGACCTCCTCCGGAGCGATCTTCATCCCGCCGCGGATGATGAGGTTCTTGAGGCGACCGACGAACCGGTAGCGATCGTCGCCGTCCCCGGCGATGGCGAACAGGTCGCCGGTCAGGAAGTAGCCGTCGTCGTCGAACGAGTCCTCGGTGAGCCCGGGCCGCCTCCAATAGCCGGAGAAGACGGTGGCGCCGCGGATGGCCAGCTCGCCCGGCTCGTCCGGTTCCGTGACGACCTCGCGCGTCTCCGGGTCGAGGAGCTTCGTCTCGATCATGCCTGCAACGCGGTTGGACCACGCATGGCCCGGCACCCCCAGGCGCGGGAAGTAGAGCGCCCGTTCGGCCGGGTCGGGGATGTCGACGGGGTCGCTCGCCAGCGCCGTGCCCTCGTTGGCGCCGAAGAAGTTGAGGATGGGGATGCCGTGGCGCTCCTGCCACTGCTCGACCATCCACGGCGAGAGCGGCGCCGAGCCCGAGCCGATGTTGCGGATGTGGCTGAGGTCGGCGTTCTCGAGCAGACCGGGGCGCAACAGGAGGAGGTTGAGGAGTACGGGCGGCGCGACCGTGTAGGTCACTTGTTCGCCGCCCAGCTGCGCCAGGAACACGGGCAGGTCCAGGGGCTGGTGCATCACGAGCTTGCCGCGCGTCAGCAGCCAGGGCACCAGCATGCCGCCGATCGCCGACATGTTGACCAGCGGGAACGGATTAAGCAGCGTGTCGCCCTCCCGGAGCCCGGCGGCGTCGACGGTGGCGTAGGCGATGGCGATCCAGAGGTTGTGGCTGCGCGGCACCCCTTTGGGCTCGGCCACCGTCCCCGAGGTCCAGCAGATCGTGTACACGTCGTTCGCAGAGATTGGGTGCGCGGCGGCGTAGGCGTCGACCGCGCTCGTGTCCGTGGCCGTCGCGAGGATGCCGCTGAGCGACGAGACGCCGTCCGCAAGCTCGTCGCCGAGCACGAAGACTTGCTCGAGCGACGGGAAGTCCGGGCGCAGGCCCTGGACCATGGCGACGTAGTCGTGGTCGCCGAAGGAGTTGGTGGTGATGAACGCCTTCGGCTCCGTCAGCGCCATCGCCTGGCGGAGCTCGTGGGTGCGGAACTGTACTGGCAGCGGCGTGAGGATCGCCCCGATGCGGGCGCTCGCCAGGTACACGACCACGAGCTCGGCGATGTTGGGCAGCTGCACCATGACGATGTCTTCTCGGCCTATCCCAGCGTCGATGAGGGCGTTGGCGAGCCGGTCCGTGGCGGTCTTGAGCTCGGCGTACGTCAGCCGTTGCGGATCGCCCGGCGCCAGCGCAGCGCGATTGGGCGGATCGACGAGGGCGACCGCGGCCGGCGTTCGCGCGGCGGTCTCGAGGAAGAGATCGATGAGGGTGGTGTCCCCCCACCAACCGCGGCCGGTGTACTCTGCTACGCGCTCGGGTGATTCGAGGATCATGACGCCTCCTGCGGCAGCCGGTCCCCCGGCCGGTCGGCTTTCGACTGTCTGAAGCATCCGTTGGGGAAGTTTTGCGCCCCGGCGGGAACCGCCAAACATGGCCGGGACGCCGAACGGGTGAGAGGGCAGGCCCGACCTCGAGGGCCGGGCGCGGGCTCAGGCGCCGATGCCCTCCAGGAGCTCGCGCACCCAGGTCGGCAGGCGAAGGGCGCGCCCGCTCTCGGCATCGATCACCACCATCCGCGTGAGGCCGGTAGCGAGCAGCAAGCCGTCGCGCAAGACCTCGTAGTCGAACGAGAACGACGCCGGCCCGATGCGTTCAAGAAACACGACCACTTCGAGCAGGTCATCCAGGCGGGCGGGGCGCAGCACTTTGACGCCCGCCTCGATCACCGGCATCGCCACGCCGCGCTCCGCGAACTCCCCGACCGGTACGCCCATGCCGCGCAGCGCCTCCACGCGCGCCACCTCGAAGTAGGCGAGGTAGCTGGCGTGGTGCACCGCCCCGGATGCGTCCGTGTCCGCGTAGCGCACGCGCACGGGGGTCGTGAAGCGATGATGTGACCGCTCTGGTGTGCCCACGCCGGGCAGTC
>CAVOVA010000002.1:0-71954 GCA_963699725.1 uncultured Thermoleophilia bacterium | reverse complement strand
CTTCGTCGTCTGGGAGGTCGTCGTCAGGGGCATTTCGCCATCAGCTGGAGCTTCTTCACCCAGTCCACGCCGCAGGACGTCACCTCCACGAGCGGCGGCCTCGCCAACGCGATCGTCGGCACGCTGGTGATCACCCTGGTCGCCGCCGCGATCGGCATCCCCACGGGGTTCTTCGGCGGCATCTACCTGGCCGAGTTCGGCCGCAACGGACGCGTGGCGACGGCCGTCCGCATGATCGCCAACGTGGTCATGGGCGTGCCGTCGATCATCGTCGGCGTGTTCGCGTTCGCCATCATGGTGAAGCCCGTGAGCCACTACTCCGGGTTCGCCGGCTCGATCGCCCTCGCCTTCATCATGCTCCCGGTCATGGCGCGCACCACCGAGGACATCCTCAACCTGGTGCCCAACGAGCTCCGCGAGTCGGGGCTGGCGATGGGTGCGCCGCGCTGGAAGGTCACGCTCGGCGTGGTCTGCAAGGCGGCGCGTGGCGGCCTGATCACGGGTGCCACCCTGGCGATCGTGCGCGTCGCCGGCGAGACGGCGCCGCTCCTCTTCACCGCGCTCAGCAGCCCGTACTGGATGAGCGGGCTCTTCGGGTCGGGTGGCTTCTTCGGCGGCCCGGTCGCCAACCTCACCAAGACCATCTATGACCTGGCCGGGACCCCATACCCGGCGTGGCAGAGCCTCGCCTGGGGCGGGGCGCTCGTGATCATCGTGGCCGTGCTCGGCATGAACCTGCTCGTGCGGCTGCTCTTCCAGCGAGGCAAAGAATGGTAGGGACGACCGTGACAGACCAGACACAGATGCAGTCGCAGGCCACCGTGGTGCCGCCCCGGCTCGAGGTGGCAGAGGCGCGGCGGGGCGTCGACGAGGACTTCGACGCTCTCCCGAGTCAGATCTCGGTGCGGCACCTCAACTTCTTCTACGGCAAGTCGCAGGCGCTCTTCGACAACGATATCGAGATCAAGCGGAACCGCGTCACGGCGGTGATCGGTCCGTCGGGGTGCGGCAAGTCGACGCACATCCGCACCTACAACCGCATCTTCAACCTCTACCGCGACCAGCGAGCCACGGGGGAGATCCTGATGGACGGCATGGATCTCCTGTCGCCGCAGACGGACCTGCTGGATCTGCGGCGCCGCATCGGCATGATCTTCCAGAAGCCGAGCCCGTTCCCGATGACCGTGTTCGACAATGTCGCCTACGGACTGCGGCAGCACTACCGGCTGAGCCGCTCGGAGCTCTCGGACCGGGTCGAGGAAGCGCTGAAGCGCTCGGCGATCTGGGACGAGGTCAAGCACAAGCTGAACGAGCCCGGGAACGCGCTGAGCGGCGGGCAGCAGCAGCGCCTGTGCATCGCCCGAGCCGTGGCCGCCGAGCCCGAGGTGCTGCTCATGGACGAGCCCTGCTCGGCCATCGACCCGGTCGGGACGGCCAAGATCGAGGAGCTGATCCTCGAGCTCAAGAGCAACTACACGATCGTGCTCGTCACCCACAACATGCAGCAGGCCGCTCGGGTGAGCGACTACACGGCCTTCTTCTTCCAGGGGCGCATCGTGGAGTTCGGTCCGACGACGCAGATCTTCTCCAACCCGGCGCAGAAGCAGACCGAGGAATACATCACCGGCCGGTTCGGCTGAGGCCCGGAGGCATGATGAGACATCTGCAGCGAGAGACCGAGAGACTGAAGCGCAAGATCCTGGCGCTCGGCGCACTCGTCGAGGACAACCTGCGCCTCGCCTTCCAGGCGATCGACGAGCGCGACGCCGCCAAGGCGCGTCGCGTCATCGCCACCGACGTCCTGGTCGACCAGCACGAGGTCGACGTCGAAGAGGAATGCCTCAAGATCCTCGCGCTCTACCAGCCGGTCGCCGGCGACCTGCGCTTCGTCGCGGCCGTGATCAAGATCAACAGCGAGCTGGAGCGCATCGGCGACCTGGCTTCGAACATCGCCGAGCGCGCCCTGCAGCTGCTGGACGAGCCCGCCGTGCCTGTGCCTCACGGCGTCGCCGTGATGGCCGACCGCACCGAGGCCATCCTGGAGAAAGCGCTCGACGCGCTCGTTCAGCAGGACGCGGTGAAGGCACGCGAGGTCCTGGCAGCCGACGACGAGATCGACGACCTGTACGCGGACCTCATCGACGTGCTCAAGGGAGTGATCCGCGCCGACCTCGAGCACCTCGACACCATCGTGCTCCTGTTCAGCGTGGCGCGGTATCTCGAGCGGCTCGCGGACCACGCCACCAACGTCGCCGAGGACGTCCTCTACATGGTCGAGGGCGAGATCCACCGTCACAACGCGCCGCCCGTGCCGTCCGGGACGGCCGAGGAGTTGCTGCAACGCACCGATCTCCGCTTCGGCGAGGGATGCGAGTGACGACGGACTGAAGCGACGCCAAGCCTGCCTTCCCGGCGTCGGTCCTGTCCCGGCAGGTGGAAGGCAAAGGCGGCCCGGGCCTACCCCTACCAGGCCCGGGCCGCCGCACGTACGGACTCGCCTAGTTGACCGTGATCGTCGTGGTCGGCGACTTCGCCTTGCCGCTCGAGAAGTAGTACTTGGTGGTCTGCGCCGGACCCACCGAGATTCTGTAGGTGGAGTAGCGGGCGGTGTAGCCGCCCGGGAGGGATTCCTTGGCGCGCGTCGTCGCGACGCTCCTGGAGCGCCAGCGGCCGTTGTAGTAGAAGTGCATGGTGACCTTGGCGCCTGCGGCCCGGGCCGGATACAGGCGCCCCTTGAGTGTGATGCGGTTGCCCGCCGTGATGCTGGCGCGGTCGCGTGCGGTCGGGCTGATGCCCATGCTGGTGAAGACCGCCCAGGCGCTGTTCAGCCCGAGCTTCATGCGCAGCGAGCCGCCGTCGATGTACGTGGTGCCGCCGCTGCCGACGATTGCCGCCTTGACGATCCTTCGCGAGGTGCCCCGCTTGACGGTGTACACGGCGCGAAGTGAGCCCTTGGCCGCCAGCGGCTTGCCGACCTGCGACGCGGAGCGGCGGACCGGCCCCCAGTCGTGCCGCGACCCGTAGTAGTCGTAGGGGTCGCTCACGCCCTTGAGGTACGGAGTGCTGGTGGCGCCCGCCCAGGCGAGCTCGATGTTCTCGGTGTGGCCGCCCGAGCAGGAGAAGTACGCGGCAAAGATCGGCTTGCCGCCGTAGGTGGGGCAGATGCCGGCGGTGCCACGGATGGCGGCGTTGGTGCGTGAGTCCTCGATGTCGACGCCGACGTAGGCCTGATCGCGAACGTCGCAGTAGACGTCCCAGGCCTGGCCGGGCTGGCGGCTGCGGAGGCCGTACGCGCGGGCGGCGCAGGCCTGCGCCTTGAGCGACTCCCTCGGCCACGACGGCGACACCTCGTGCGGAACGACGCCGCGCAGATAGCTTTCGAGCGGCACGTGGTTGATCATCATGAGAGCGCCGCCGTCCCGCGCAACCTTGATCTTCCCGCGATACGCGCCCTTGTCTCCGAGGTCGGTCGCCGTGAGGATGCGCAGCGCGCGGGAAGTCGGCGCGAAGGTCGGGGCGGCGCTGAAGCTCTTGCGGAACGAGCCGGCGACGACGCGGTAGGCGCTGCCGGTGTAGGTGGTCGTCGCCGTGGTGCCACCGGGGATGGTCGACGCCGCGCCAGTGCCCTTGACGGTGAAGTCGCTGGGGCACGTCACCTTGACGGAGCTCAGGCCGCTGCGCAGGCGCACGCGGATGACGGAGTTGGAGACCTTCGAGAACTTGATGCCCGTGTAGTAGTGCTTGAGGATCGCCTTGTAGGTCCAGCCGTGCTTGGCGTAGCCGTAGGCGCCCCACTGCGACATGCCGATGCCATGGCCCCAGCCGTGGCCGTTGATGGTGAAGGAGTACTGCGTCGAGAACGCGGACGCGGGACCCGCAGCGACCAGCAGGGCGAGGATGGCGAGGGCGCCGGCGAGCGCCAGCTTGCCTCGGCGCGCGGCGTGCCGCGGCCTCGACAAGGTGGCCTGGCTTCGGGGGGATGTGGGGTGATAGGTGTTCATAGGCTCCTGGGGCACCGGCGCCTCCGCGGGTGAGGATACGCGCCCCGCTGGAGCGAGGCAAACGCGTTTGCAGTAGTCGTTGCTGCTTCTGACATCGGCAGGGTTCTCCTTTCCTCAAGACGCCCCGGAGGCTCGCGGTCCTAGCCCCGGTCGCGCCACGGTGGCAACAGGCTCCGTGTCGGGAGCGCCGGCGGCCTGTGGGTGGCGGGCGCCCACGCGTGCTACCCTGAACGCTTCGCGTAGGAAAAGGCGAGGCCGGCGGCGAAAGCCTGCCCGTGCCCGCAGAGGCGGTCCCGGCCGCGCTCAAGCCGCCGACCCGCATGCCGATAGCAGCAGGAGACATGAGCTCACGCCGGATCCTCCTTCGCTTCATCACCCTCGCGGCGCTGTGCGCGGCGATATTGGCCGCGCTCGCCGTGCCGGCGCTCGCCAAGTCCTACGGCGACGTGCGCAAGAGCCACTGGGCCTACGCGTACATCTCCTCAGTGACCGACCGGTCGGTGGACGGCCACCGCCTCCTTGACGACTTCGCTCCATCCTTCAAGCCTGAGCGTGCCATCACGCGAGAGCTTCTGGCGCGCTCCATCGTCCTCGCCTCGGGCCACTACGGCGAGAAGATCACGCCGGTCGAGATCAACGACGTCCCCAAGGGCCACCGCTACTACACAGTCATCCAGATGGCGGTGCGCCAGGGCTACATGTCTCTGGACAGGAACGGCAACTTCCTGCCCACGGCGAAGGTCACGGCCGCCAAGGCCGAGCGTGTGATGACCCGCTGGCTCCAGGAACGGTATTCCTCATCCAACTGGTCGCTGCTCGGCACCCTGCTGCCCAGCCGCTGGCAGCCGAACCCGGACTGGAAGACGGGCGCACGGTCCTACCTGCCCGCCGTGGTCGCGTCGCGCCAGCTCCAACTGCGCTTCAACCATCCGGCGGCCGGCGACGGCCACGAGGTCACGCCGGCCGAGCCCATCGACCGGGCGGAGATCGCCTACATGTTCTACCGCGCCTACCGCGTGGCCGGCGAGTGGATGCTCTACGGACTTGCCGACTACGAGAACGTGACCTTCCCGACCCTCAGCGACCGCCAGAAGCAGGTCGTGAAGTACGCGCTCAGATACGTTGGCTATCCCTACATCTGGGGGGGAGAATACCCGACGAAGAACTCGCCGTACGGCTACCAGAAAGCCGGCGGGTTCGACTGCTCGGGCTTCGTCTTCTACGTCATGAAGATGCACTTCGGCTACGCGCTCACCGTGAACGAACGGGGAGCCCACGATATGGCCCAGCGGGCGAAGCCGCGCATCACGCGGAACAAGCTCAAGTGTGGCGACCTCATCTTCTTCGGGCCCAAGGGCCCGAGTTCGAGCGTGACCTCCATCTACCATGCGGGGCTCTACCTCGGCCGCGGCTGGTTCATCCACTCGACGGGGTCGAGCGACGGCGTCACGCTGGCGTCGCTCAACACCTCGAGCTACTGGAAGGCGGCGTTCGCCTGGGGTCGCCGGCTGCTCACGCCATCGGAGCTGGTCGTGTCCTCGCCATCGCCGTCACCCTCCGCCTCCCCGGTCGCCCAGTCGACGCCGGCCTCCACGCCGTCGCCGGATGCCTCGCCGCCGTCGCCTTCCCCTGTGCCCCAGTCGCCGGCGCCCGAGGCGTCCGCGCCGGCCCTGCCCTGACGGCGGCGTTGTGCTTGGCGTGACCCGCACAGCTTCGCCGTCGGCGTCCGTGGCAGTCTCGAACACGCTCAAGCTCCACGGCCGGTCATGCTGATCCGTTCCGCTCTCGACGCGCTCCGCCGGCCGGCGCTCATCGCCATCGTCGCGCTTCTGGCGACCTGTGTCCCGGCGCTTTTCGCCGGAGAAGCGCGGGCGGCCGCGCCCACCCAGCTGACCGCCGCCGCGAATCCGGCGTCTGTCGCCTACCGCGGGTCCGCCGCCATCAGCGGCGCCATCGTGGGCGTGCCCGGCGCCGGCCTCTCGCTGCTCGCGCGGCCGTCCGGCGCCGCGGACTGGTCGCCGGCCGGCTCGACCACCGCCGGCGCCGACGGCGCCTTCCGCTTCAGGGTGTCGCCGGCGGTCACCACCGACTATCGCGTCGAGTATGCCGGCGATCTCGACCATGAGGCCGCTGCAGCCGACGTGAGCGTACGCGTACGACCGCTGGTGACCACGACGTTTCCGGTCAGCCTCTGGCTTGGCGGGTCAGTCGTCCTGCGGGGCGCGGTCGCGCCTGCTCACCCTGGTGCCACCGTGACCATCGACCGGCGCGTCGCCGGCGCGTGGCAGCAGTTGACGACGGCGACGTTGAACGCCGACTCGCGCTTCTCGCTGCGCTGGACGCCGGACGCCTACGGTTACCATCATCTGCGCGCTCGCATGGACGCCGACGCCGACCACGACGCCGGCAGGGCCAGTTCTGAGCGGGTGATCGTCAATCGACCGAACGCTCACCGCGTGCCCTTCAAGTATGCGCACTACATCGTCAACGTTCGCCACGAGTATCGGCTGTACTACTACGAACACGGCGCACTCGTGCGCCGCTTCAAGGTTGCGCTCGGGCGCCCAGGCTACCGCACCCCGTTGGGCTACTTTCGCATCTACGGCAAGCGCAGGCCGGCCGGCGGGGCGCTCGGCTCGTGCGCGATGTACTACCGGCGCAAGGGCGGCATCGCCATCCACGGCACGAACCAGGCGTATCTGCTGCGCCGCGGTATCCCGCGGGACTTCTCGCATGGTTGCACGCGCATGCTGAACCGCGACGCGCTGTGGTTGTACGCGCGGTGTCCGGTCGGGACGAGGGTACACAACCTTCGCTGACTGGCTGCTCCCACGCCGTCCGCGCGTGTCGTTGCTGGCCTTTGACGAAGGCCGTACCGTAGACTCCGTGACCAGTACGAACCGATGAGGGAGAGTCCCGTGAACGCTCGTGCGAAGCTCGCCGTCGCCGTCATCCTGCTGGTGCTCGCCGCCGCGATGACGGCTTGCCTTCCGGCCGCGGCGTGGGCGGCGGAGCA
Organism: uncultured Thermoleophilia bacterium; assembly: GCA_963699725.1. Taxonomy (GTDB): domain Bacteria; phylum Actinomycetota; class Thermoleophilia; order UBA2241; family UBA2241; genus CAIXSE01. Next base: position 64,937 of record CAVOVA010000002.1, on the reverse strand, counting down.
GCCGTCCCTGTCGCTCACGGCCGCACCCGCGAAGCTGGTCAACGGCGCTTCGACGAAGCTCACCGCGGCCGTCGGCGTCCCCGGCGCGACGCTTACGCTCAGCCGCAGGCGCGCCGACAAGGACGAGTTCGCCGTCGTCGCTACCGCCGTCGCGAGTCCGAGTGGCGCCGCTTCCTGGACGCGGAAGCCGACACGTTCGGTGACGTTCCGCGTCGACTTCGCCGGCGACGAGTTGTGGACCGCGGCTTCCGCCGAGACCTCGGTGGGCGTGCGCCCGCGGATCAGGCTGGACGTCAGGGCGCACAAGCCGTTGCTCGAGACCCGGCGCATCCGCTGTGCGGTGACCGTACGTCCTGCCCATCCCGGCGGGGTCGTGCAGCTGCGTCGTCGGACGGCGAACGGCTGGACGACGGTGAGGGACCTGACGCTGGACGACGAGTCCCGGGCGGTGGTCTCCATCGCGGCTGGCAAGCCGGGCCGGCTTGTCGTGCGCGCCGACATGGCCGCCGACGCCGACCACCTTGGCGGGCGCAGCCCGTGGTGGAGGACCACCGTGTACGACCGGCGCAACCCCTACGGCGTCCCGACGAAGTACCCGCACCTCATCCTCGTCGACCTGAGCAAGTACAAGCTGTACTACCACGAGTACGGCCGCGTGGTCCGCGTCTTCGACTGTGTGCTCGGGCGCCCCGGACTCCCCACTCCGAAGGGTCACTACAGGATCTACGCGAAGGACCCGCACATGGGTGGCGCGTACGGCCCGTTCCGCATGCGGTACCTGGGTCTCTACGCGATCCACGGCACCAACGAGCCGTGGCTGCTCGGCCGCTTTCCGCGCAACTACTCACACGGGTGCACACGGCTCGCGAACGCCAACATCACGTGGCTGTACTCGCGGGTGCACGTGGGGACGCCTGTCTGGAACGTGCCGTGAGCTGACGCCGCCCGGTGCCGGGGTCGGCGGGTCAGTCGATCTCGCCGTACTGGCGCGCGTAGTACTCGCGCCACTCGCCCGACTTGATCGGCCGCCACCATTCCGGATGGTCGCGGTACCACGCGACCGTGCGCGCCAGCCCTGCCTCGAAGGGAACCTCCGGACGCCATCCGAGCGCGCTGAGCCGGGAGCAGTCGATCGCGTAGCGGCGGTCGTGCCCGGGCCGGTCGGCGACGAAGCGGATGAGCTCGTCGCCTTTGCCGAGCAGCTCGAGGATGTGGTGCGTGAGCGCCAGGTTCTGCACCTCGTTGCCGCCGCCGATGTTGTAGACCTGGCCGGGGACGCCCTCGCGCAGCACGAGGTCGACGCCCGAGCAGTTGTCATCCACGTAGAGCCAGTCGCGCACGTTGAGACCGTCACCGTACACGGGCAGTTGCTGGTCGTCGATGGCGTTGGTGATGAAGAGCGGAACGATCTTCTCCGGGTACTGCCAGGCGCCGTAGTTGTTGGAACTGCGCGTGATGAGGGCCGGCGTGCCGAAGGTGCGATGGTAGGCCAGCACGAGCAGGTCGCCGGCGGCCTTGCTGGCGGAGTAGGGGCTGGACGGGTCGAGGTCCGACTCCTCGGTGAAGGCGCCGGTCGCCGTGCTCCCGTACACCTCGTCGGTGCTGATCTGCAGGTAGCGCGGGATCTCGAGATCGCGGACGGCCTCGAGGAGTGTGTGCGTCCCGAGGACGTCGGTGCGGATAAAGTCCTGGGGACCGCTGATCGAGCGGTCGACGTGCGTCTCGGCGGCGAAGTTCACGACGGCGCCGGCGCCGCGGAGTGTCTTGCCCACGACGGCGGCGTCGCAGATGTCGCCGCGGACGAAGGTGTAGCGCGGGTCGTCCTCCACGTCGCGCAGGTTCTCGAGGTTGCCGGCGTAGGTCAGCTTGTCGAGGTTGACCACCTCGATGTCGTCGTACCGGGCGAGCATATAGCGGACGAAGTTGGAGCCGATGAAGCCGGCTCCGCCGGTGACCACGAGTCTCACGGTGTGCTCCTCCTCTGGATGTGACAGGCCTGCGTGGTCTCGCCAGCGCGCGGCGTGCCGAGCGATCCCCGCACTCTACCCAAGCGGGATGAGCCGGTCGACGGCTTCGGCGACGCCCTCGGCCCAGTGCGGCAGGCGGGGGATGGGCCGTTCGGTGTCCAGGGCCGAGAAGGCCGGCCGGCGCGCCGGCCGGCCCGCCTCGGCCGTGGTGATCGGCTCCACGTCCACCTGGAGGCCGGCGAGGTCGACGACTTCGCCGGCCAGCTCGCACCACGAGCAGTACCCGCTGCCGGCGAGATGGTAGATGCCGGAGCCAAGACCACGCCGCAGGGCTTCGTCGACGGCGGCGGCAAGGTGGCCGGCGTAGGTGGGTGAGCCGACCTGGTCGTCCACGACCCGGAGCGGTTCGCCGGTCCCGGTGCGCTCCTGCGCCGCCGCCAGGATCGTCTTCACGAAGTTGTGGCCGGTCTCGCTGAACAGCCACGACGTTCTGAAGACGATGCCGTGCGCCCAGCTGAGCACCTCGCGCTCGCCGGCCAGCTTGGTGCGCCCATAGACGTTGAGCGGGCGTGGCCGGTCGGTCTCGACGTACGGGGCGCCCTTGGCGCCGTCGAACACATAGTCGGTGCTGAAGTAGACGACGGAGGTGTGGGTGCCGCGCACGGCCTCGACGACGTTGCGCGTGCCGAGCACGTTGACGGCCTCAGCGGCGGCCCGGTCGGCCTCGGCGCCGTCGACGTCGGTGTAGGCGGCGCAGTGCAGCACGGCGTCCGGGGCGAAGCCGCGCACGGCGGCACGCACGGCGTCGGGGTCGCGGATGTCCAGCGCCTCTTCCCGGCTGAGGAAGACCTCGCCGTCGAGGATGCGTGAGAAGGCAGTGGCGAGCTGGCCTCCGGCTCCGGTGACGAACCAGCGCGGCATGAGCTTCGCAGGCCGCGCCTAGCGCAGCTTGACGCCCCAGTCGTACGGGATCGCGGGCGTGTCGTGCGGCAACTCGAGCTGGTCGGGGTGGTCGTACTTGTAGACCTCGGTCGGTGCGTTGACGATGTACGCCTCCTCAGGACTGACGCACTTCCACCCGTGCCAGATGCCGGGCGGTACACGCACCAGCAGCGGCCGGTGCTCGCCGAGGAAGAATTCGTCGGTCTGCCCGGTCGTCGCCGACGGCTCGTGCCCCGCCGCGGCCGCGGCGCCGGCGGCCCCTCGGCCGTCGAAGAGCACGAGCTTGATCATGCCCTTGACGCACACGATGTTGTCCCACTGGCCGTCGTGCAAGTGCCAGCCCTTGACCACGCCGGGAAAGGTCGTCGTCATGTAGAACTGCCCGAAGCTGATGAAGAGGTCGTCGTCGCGGCGCAGGCACTCCATGAGGCGGCCGCGGTCGTCGGGGATCACCTTGAGCTGCTTGGTCATGACGCCGTCGATCATGTGCTTCCCCCTCCCGGCGCGCCGGGCCGCGCCTACAGGATCCCGATCTGGCACGAGTCGCCCACCAGGAAGCGGTAGGCGACGGGCCGCGCCTCGCTGCGCGCGATCACGCAATCGCGACCGATGAGGCTGTCGGCCATGCGCGTGGTCAGGTGCGAGATGCGGCTGTTCTCGAGGACGATGGAGTGCTCGAGCTCGGCGTGGTCGACGACGACGCCGTCGCTGATCGACGTGTAGGGCCCCACGAAGGTGTCGCTGAGACGGCAGTCGGCGCCGATCACGACCGGGCCGCGCACGGTGCAGCGCTCAAGACGGCTGCCAACGCCGATCCGTACCGGGCCCTCCAGCGTGGTCTCGTGCAGCTCGCCGCGAACATCCCCGACCAGCGTGCTGAGCACCAGCCGGTTGGCCTCGAGCATGTCCTCGAGCTTGCCCGTGTCCTTCCACCAGCCGGTGACGACGTGCGGCTCTACGCGCAGACCGTGGTCGACCATGTGCTGGATCGCGTCGGTGATCTCGAGCTCTCCGCGGGCGCTGGGCGTGATCGCCTTGACGCTCTCGAGAATGGCCGGCGTGAACAGGTATACGCCCACCAGGGCGAGGTCGCTGCGCGGCTCGGGCGGCTTCTCCACGAGCCGCGCCACACGGCCGTCGCCGTCGAGCTCGGCGATGCCGTAGCTCCGCGGGTCGGCGACCTTCTGAAGGAGGATGAGCGCGTCCGGCCTGCTTTCGCCAAAGGCCCGGACGAACGGTGCGATGCCCTCCTTGAGGAGGTTGTCGCCCAGGTACATGACGAACGGCTCGTCGCCGAGGAACGCCTCGCTGATGAGCACCGCGTGCGCGAGACCCAGCGGCGCCTCCTGGGGCAGGTAGGTGACGGTGAGCCCGAAAGCGCTCCCGTCGCCGACGGCGGCCTCGATCTCGGCGCGGGTGTCGCCGACGACGATGCCGACCTCGGTGATACCCGCCGCACGCATGGTCTCGAGCCCGTAGAACAGCACCGGCTTGTTGGCCACCGGGACGAGCTGCTTGGCGGCGGTGTGGGTGATGGGCCGCAGGCGTGTGCCGGCGCCGCCGCTGAGAATCAGGCCTTTCATGGGCGTGCCCCCCGCGCCCGGCGGTCAGATGGTCTCGTCGCCGGCCAGCTCGTCGTCAGTCTCGGTGGAGAGCAGGTCGAGGACGTGATGTTCGTCGATCGCCTTGCCGACGAAGATCACGTTGGGGCCGGCCCAGAGTGTGACCCGGGCGCCCACCGGAAGCCGGTATGGGTCGCCGTCCAGCGTGATGGCGGTCAGCGTCGACCGCTCGATGTCGCGCGTGACTTCGGCGCCGTCGATGCGGAACGGCTCCGCGTCTTCGAGTTGCAGCCGGGGCTCTCTGCTGTCGTCGATGATCACGGGGCGGAGTATAGCACCAGGGGAGTCCGCCGAGGTCCGGGGCGCACGTTCGCGCGAGGCTGGACGTCGTGGCGGTCCCCGAGCCGGAAGCCATGCCGAACGGGACACTGGTCGGGACGCGACGTTCGTGCTTTAGTAGTAGGGACCGACACGGTCAGCCCGTTGGGGGAACGGAAGGAGCACTCGTGAGCGCGCTATCCGCACGGAGAAAGAGCCGGCTGCTCGCGGCGGTGATCGTCGCGCTGCTGGCCGTCGGGCTGCTCTGGGGCATCGCGAGCGCGATGGCCTCGAGTGAGAGCCCCGCCGCCGACGGCGGCAAGATCACCCTGCGTCTGGGGTGGACCAGTGATTGCGACAACCTCAACCCGTTCATCGGCTACGAGTCGTCCAGCTACGAGGTGTGGGCGCTCAACTACGAGTTGCTGGTCGGCTTCCGCGCCAGCGACCTCGCCAACGTCCCCGGCGTCGGCCTGGCCACGGACTGGGAGACCTCCGACGACGGCAAGGTCTGGACGTTCACGATCACCGACCAGTCGATGTGGCAGGACGGCAAGCCTCTGACCGCCGCCGACGTCGCCTTCACCTTCAACTACATCATCGACAACGAGCTCGGCATGTTCACCGACTACGTCACGTTCATCGACAAGGTCGAGGCGACGGACGCGACCCACGTCGTGTTCACCTGCTCGAAGCCGAAGGCCAACATGCTCGGTCTCTGGATCCCGATCCTGCCCGAGCATATCTGGAGCAAGGTCAAGCCATCCGAGGTCGAGAACAAGTTCAAGAACCCGCCGCCGATCGTCGGCTCGGGGCCCTTCCAGACCGTCGAGTGGAAGAAGGGCGAGTTCCTGCGCATGGAAGCCAACAAGAGCTACTGGCGCGGCGCCCCCAAGGTCGACGAGGTCATCTTCCAGATGTACCAGAACCAGGACACGATGGCCCAGGACCTCAAGACCGGTGCCATCCAGAGCGCCTGGAATATCCCCGGGGCCCAGTTCGACGCCTTGAACAACGAGCCGAATCTCGAGACGATCCGCGCCGTCACCATCGGCTTTGACGAGCTCGGCTTCAACTGCGCCGACAAGAAGATCTACCCGAAGTCGACCGGGCATCCGGTGCTGCAGGACCCGGCCTTCAGAAGCGCCCTGCAGTGGGCGGTCGACCAGGACAAGATCGTAGCGATCGGCTACAACGGCAACGCCGCCCCCGCCGACACCATCATCACCCGGGACTACTACTCGCGGCAGGCCGACTACCATTGGACGCCACCGGCCGACAAGGCGTATACGTTCGACCTCGACAAGGCTCGACAGGCGCTCGACGAGGCAGGCTACCCTGACGCGGACGGCGACGGCATCCGGGAGTACAAAGGCAAGCCGATCAAGCTGCGCCTCTACTCCCGTTCCAGTTCCGTCGAGAGCCAGAACTGCGGCAAGCTGATCGCCGGGTGGTTCAAGGACGTCGGCCTCGGGATCAACTACCAGGTCATCGACGACGGCGCCCTCGGCGACAAGCAGTACAACTACGACGGCGACGAGTACGCACCCGACTTCGATCTCTTCATCTGGGGCTGGGGCGGCGACGTCGACCCGAACTTCATCCTCTCGATCATGACCACCGGTTCGATCGAGAACTGGAGCGACTGCATGTGGTCGAACGCCGAGTACGACAAGCTGTTCCTCGAGCAGCAGACGACGATCGACGTGCAGCAGCGCATCGAGATCGTGAAGCGCATGCAGGAGATCGTCTACGAGGAGTCGCCGTACATCGTGCTCGTCTACCCGGAGTACCTCGAGGGCGCCGACACGACCAACTGGACTGGCTGGGTGCGGGCCAACGAGGGCAAGGGCGCCTGGTGGTACAACACGCAGCCCGACAGCTACGTGGCGGTGCAGCCCGCGGCCGTCGCAACGGAGAGCGGCGGCGGCTCGAGCACCGGCCTCATCGTCGGCATCATCGTCGCGGTCGTCGTCGTCGTGCTCGTCGTCGTGCTGTTGCTGCGGCGACGCAGCGGCAGGGTCGAGACTGAGGTCTGAGCGCCGCAGCGGCGACAGAACCTCGGACGTACCGGGCGGCTGCCGCCGCGCGATACGGAGACGCGAAGAAGAGGGCGGCCGGCGCACGCGCGCCGGCCGCCCTCGACCGTCTCAGGTCGCGTAGCTGAGGTAGGGCCGCCAGCTCTCGTGGACGTGGTCCACGTGGAGCAGCACGAAGGCGGCCGGGCCCGGCGGCCGTGGGGGCCGCCTCAGCCGCAGTCCGGCGAGGTGTAGCGGCCGGTCGCCCTTCTTGCGGTTGCAGGGGGCACACGAGGTGACGAGGTTGTCCCACGTGTCGGCGCCGCCCCTGGAGCGCGGCACCACGTGGTCGACGGTGAGGTGGCGGGCGCTGCCGCAGTACTGGCAGCGGTGCCTGTCGCGGGCGAAGACGGCGCGCCGCGAGATGCGCGCAGAGGCGACGCGGCGCGGGAGACGCACGTACGTGTTGAGGCGGATGACGAGAGGAATCTCATACGCACCGCGTTCGCTGCGGAGCGCGGTGCCGGACTGCTCGAGCACCTCGGCCTTGTCCTTGAGTAGCAGCACAAGAGCTCGCCGCACCGAACACACGTTGAGCGGCTCGTAGGTGGTGTTCAAGACCAGCACCTTGCGCATCGTTTTTGATAGTAGCAGATAGTGTGTGCGTGTGAGGGTCCTCGGCCCTGGCGTAGACTGGGTGCGTGGACCTCTTCTCGATGAGCGACGAGCAGGTGCAGGCCGAGGCGCCGCTGGCGGCGCGCATGCGGCCGCGTACGCTCGCGGACTTCGCCGGGCAGGAGCACATCGTCGGTCCCGGCACCGTGCTGCGCGCCGCCGTGGAAGGCGGGCAGCTCTTCAGCATGATCTTCTTCGGGCCACCCGGAAGCGGCAAGACGACGCTCGCCCGGCTCATCGCCGCCGAGACCGGCGCGCGGCTGGTGCAGCTGTCGGCGGTCAACTCGGGCACGGCCGACGTGCGCGCCGCCATCAAGGGCGCGCGCGAGGCGCGCGCCCTCAGCGCGGCGCGCACCGTCCTGTTCATCGACGAGATCCATCGCTTCAACAAGGCGCAGCAGGACGCCCTGCTCCCCGCCATCGAGGACGGCATCGTCACGCTGATCGGCGCTACCACCGAGAACCCCTACTTCGAGGTCAACTCGGCGCTCATCAGCCGCTGTCAGCTTTACCGCTTCGAGCCGCTGACGCCCGAGTTGGTGGAGCGGGTGGTGGCGGCCGCGCTACGGGACGACGAGCGCGGCCTGGGCCGGTCGGGCGTCACGCTCGGCGACGGCGCGCTCGCCTTCCTCGCCGGGATCTCGCGCGGCGACGCGCGCGTGGCGCTCAATGCGCTCGAGACGGCCTGGCGCTCACGCACGGCGACAGCGCCGGGCGAGCCGGTCGCGCTGTCACTCGACGACCTGCAGGACGCCGCCCAGAAGTCGCCGGTGATGTACGACCGTGACGACGCCCACTACGACACGATCTCGGCGTTCATCAAGAGCATGCGTGGCAGCGACGCCGATGCGGCCGTGTACTACCTCGCGTCGATGATCGCCGGCGGCGAGGACCCCAAGTTCATCGCTCGCCGTATGATCGTCTTCGCCAGTGAGGACGTCGGCAACGCCGACCCGGATGCGCTGCAGGTAGCCGTCGCGGCGGCCCGCGCCGTCGAGTTCGTGGGGCTCCCGGAGTGCCGCATCAACCTGAGTCAGGCCGCGACCTATCTCGCGCTCGCGCCCAAGAGCAACGCCGCCTACAAGGCGGTGGACGCGGCCCTCGACGACGTGCGCCGGGACGGCAACCAGCCGCCGCCGGCGCATCTGCGGGACGCCAGCTACCGCGGCGCGAAGGAACTGGGCCATGGCGCGGGGTACAAGTACCCGCATACGAGCGGTGGCTGGGCCCAGCAGCAGTACCTTCCGGACAAGCTCTCAGGCCGCCGCTACTACCTGCCGATACGAGGGGTCGAGCGTGAGCTCTCCGCCCGTCTGGACGAGATCAGGCGGCGGGCGGCCACCGGCGACGACGAGGGGTGAGCGAGACGTGACGGGTGTGTACGTGTTGGTCCTGGTCTTTCTCGTGGTGACCCTGGTCGCGCTCGTCGTGGTGTGGGTCTACGCGCGGACCGTCAAGCGCGACCTCGACACGTCGCCGACTGCTGTCGCGGGCGCGAGGGCGGTACTGGAGGTGGCGCCGGCTCACGCCGCGCGGCTCCACGAGCTGAGCGCCGAGCCGATCCTCCTCAAGCAGAACGAGGAGGGCGTGCGCGTGCAGATCGAGCACCGGCCGATGCTGCCGCTGATGGCTTTCGTCGGCCAGGACGTCAGCGCAGCCCTTACGGAGGCGGCGGTCCGCGTGACCGAGCAATGGGGTCCTCGCTGGGTGGTGCTCCTCAGCGCCGGGGAGGGCGGGGTGGTGTCGGCGCAGCGACTCGCCTGAGTCGTCCGGCAGGACTGCACGGCGGCCCACCGTATACAGGGCTGTAGACTATAAAGCTCGGGCACGTTTCTTCCGACGTACACTCCGCCGGCTTTGCGCGCCTGTGCGGCTGGCACGGCAGCGGTGAAGGAGGCAGCAATGAAGGTGATGAGGTTCTTGCTCGGACTCGCGATCGGGGCAGGCGTCGCCTTGCTGTTCGCGCCGAAGAGTGGGCGTGAGTTGCGTCAGCAGTTGGCCGGCGGCGCCGCTGGCACGCTGCTCGAGGCGGCGCCCGACGACTATCCGCAGCCCGAGCCCGCCGGGGATTGGGCTGGTCCGGCCTCTGTCGTGGCGGAAGCTCCGGTCGAGATCGAGGACGAGCCCATCGCCGCAGCAGAGCCGGTGGTCGAGACGCCATCGTGGCAGACCGCGCCCGAAGTTCCGGCGGGCGACGACCTCAGGGAACGCATCGACGAGACCCGCGCCGCGGTCGAGAGCGAGCTGGCCGAGCCGTTCGCGGATGACGTCGCCGAGGAAGAAGTCGAGGACGCCGTGGTGTCCGAGGAAGCTGCTGACGAGGCGATCGTCGAGGCCGCCGTTGCCGAGATCGTCGCCGAAGAGGCCGTCGAGGAAGCCGTCGTCGCCGAGGAAGTCGCCGAGGCCGCCGTGGACGAGGCCGTCGATGCCGAAGCCGTGGCCGAGACCGCCGTCGTCGAGGCCGCCGTCTCCGAGATCGTCGCCGAAGAGGCCGTCGAGGAAGCCGTCGTGGCCGAGGAAGTCGCCGAGGAGGCAGTCGCCGAGGCCTTGGTCGCCGAGGAAGTCGCCGAAGCTGCCGCCGTGGAAGCCGAGGTAGCCGAAGAGGTCGCCGCGGAGGCCGTCGTCGAAGCCGCCGCCGCGGAGATCGTCGCCGAAGAGTCGGTGGCGGAGGCCATCGTCGACGAGGCCGTCGCCGAGGAGGCTGTCGCCGAGGCTGCCGTGGACGAGGCCGTCGATGCCGAAGCCGTGGCCGAGACCGCCGTCGTCGAGGCCGCCGTTGCCGAGATCGTCGCCGAAGAGGCCGTCGAGGAAGCCGTCGTGGCCGAGGAAGTCGCCGAGGAGGCAGTCGCCGAGGCCTTGGTCGCCGAGGAAGTCGCCGAAGCTGCCGCCGCGGAAGCCGAGGTAGCCGAAGAGGTCGCCGCGGAGGCCGTCGTCGAAGCCGCCGCCGCGGAGATCGTCGCCGAAGAGTCGGTGGCGGAGGCCATCGTCGACGAGGCCGTCGCCGAGGAGGCTGTCGCCGAGGCTGCCGTGGACGAGGCCGTCGCCGAAGAGGCCGTCGAGGAAGCCGTCGTGGCCGAGGAAGTCGCCGAGGAGGCAGTCGCCGAGGCCGCGGTGGACGCGGCCGTCGCCGAGGAGGCCGCTCCCAAGGAGGCGTCTCCTCGCGAGGGTGGCGGCATCGACCAGGCGGAGATGCGACGCCGCATCGAGGAGACGCGCGCACGTCTCAAGGCCAAGGCGTTCGACGCGATGATGAGCGGCGAGGCCGCCCTTCTCTCGCGCGACAGCGGCGAGAAGCCGGTGCCGACCGCCGACGATGCCGGGCTCGAGCTCGACGCCGAGACCGACACGGTCATCGACGAGTCACTCTCTCAGGAAGACTACTGATCGCAGGACCCGCAAGGCCGGGGGGCGCCGCTAGCGTTTGAGCGCCCCCCGGCCTCGCCGTCTCGTGAGTCCGCCGCGCTTCGTGCGACGCGGGTCCGCTTCGGAGGCGGCCATCCACTCCTCGTCCGTCATTCGCCCGGGGCCGCGGCGGTCGATCGCCGGCCAGGAGAGCGCCCCGGGCGCGAAGCCGCGTTCGTGCAGGGTGTGGGCGAGCACGCCTGCCGTAGAGAAGAAGAGCGCGCCCAGAAGCACTGCCGACGCGGGGATCGTGCGGTTCTCGAAGAGCAGGAAGAAGTACCACCAGATCTTCCAGCCTAAGTCCAGTTGCAGGGCGTAGTAGACGAGCGGCACGGGCACCATGATGAGCCCGAGGTACACGGGAAGGATGGAGCGCGCCCAACCGCCTGGCCTGGCCAGTGGCCACAGGATGGCGGCCGGCAGCACCAGCAGGACGGCGTACGGGTCGGCGAGAAGCGCCAGCAGCGCGATCGCCGCGAGCATCAGGTGTGAGATGAAGATCGTGGCGCGCGGGTCAGTGGCGATGCGCCGCTCCAGACGCCGCTCCACGGCGACGGCGTAGGCGTAGGCGAGGATCATAAGCGCGACGAGGACGACGACGCGAAGGTAGCGCGGATTGGCGGCGAGGCGCGAATCCGGCGGGATCACCGCGTCGGGGCTGTGCGGCAGGAGACCGACGAGGTTCGCGAAGTACACGATCGCGATGAGGACGAGCCACGGGGCGAGATGCAGCCCCGTGCGGACCAAAGCGGGGCGCAGTCGCACGCGCGTCCGTCTGCAGTGTGCGAAGAGATCCACGGCGACGGTGACCAGCGGCAGGAGGAGGGCGGCGAGGATGGCGGCGAGCGCGCCGCCGGGCAGCGTCGCCCGGTGGCTCAGAAAGATGGCGCCCCCGCTCGGCGCCCCCGGGGCTCTGGTCCCGTCGACGGCCATCACCATGTTCTGCGCTGTCGTGCCGACCTTCGTCAGCGTCTCCTTGGAGACGTTGTCCAGGGTGTCGTTCTGCGCCGGCGCCGAGGGGCCGGCCGCTGAGACCGTTATCGCCGGCACCCCGGCGGCCACGAACGGTCCCTGGCTGCCGGCGCTGGTGGGCACGGCGAGCCGCAGCACCTGGGCGGCGATCGTCGGCAACTCCGCCTTCATGTTCGAATCGCGTCTGGCGGCCGGAGAGGTGAGCAGCCAGAGCCATGGCGGCGCGGTCTTCGGCTCCGAACTCCAGCCGTCGAGGCCGATGCCGTCGGCATCGGCCTTGGCCACATCGCGCAGGGCGATGACGGCGTAGAGGTCCTCGGTCTGATGATCCTCGACGAACTGGCGTGCGCCGAGGGCCCCATAGGTGTCGCCCGTGGTGCACAGGAAGATGAGGGAGTGCTCGTGCGCGGTGACCGTGAACGCATCCGCGAGGGCGAGGAGGGCGGCGACGCCGGAGGCGTTGTCGCCGGCTCCCTGCGTAGCCAAGGGTGGGACGTCGCGGTTGGCGAGGATCATGATCGTCCCCTGTGTACGGCCCTTGGAGACGCCCCAGATGTTCTGCAACGCGACGGCCTTGCCGTTGACGGTCGTGGCGTAGCCGTCGATGTGCGTCTCGAGACCGGCCTGCTTGAACTGCTCCTCCACCCAGATGCCGAGGCGATTGTCCGGGTCACTGCCGGCGACGCGCTGGGGGAAGTCCTCGACGATCGTCTTGAGATAGCCGTACGCCGTCTCGCCGTCGAAGGACGGCGACTCCTGGCTGAGCTTGGGGGTGTCGGGGTGGCCGAGCGTGAACAGGGCGACGATGACGAGAACCGCCGCGACCACCCAGGCGGCTAGATACACCTTCAGGTTGGGCAGGGGAGACCTCCTCGGGCGTGCCGTGCATCCTATCAGACGGTCTGAAGCACGGTCCCGGGGCCTGTTCGGCGGCCCGAACCCGGGCGGCGTCGGGCGGGTATGATGACCTCATGCCCGGACCTGCCCGCATCCTCGTCGTCGAAGATGAGGCCCGCATCGCCGAAGTCGTGCAGGGGTACCTCGAGGGGCAGGGTCACACTGTGGACCGGGCCGCGAGCGGTGAAGACGCCCTCGCCGCGGCGGTGAGTCGCCGCCCCGATCTCGTCGTCCTCGATCTCGGCCTGCCCGGCATGTCTGGCGAAGAGGTGTGCCGGCGGCTGCGCGCGGAGTCTGACGTCCCGATCATCATGCTGACCGCCAGGGATGCGGAAGAGGACCTTGTGCGCGGACTGGGACTCGGCGCCGACGACTACCTCACCAAGCCCTTCAGCCCGCGGGAGCTGACGGCGCGCGTGCGGGCGCTGCTGCGGCGCGCCCGCTCGGACGACGAGCCCCAGGCGGACGTGCTCGAACGCGCCGGCGGGCGATTGGAGGTCGATGGCCCGCGCAGGCGCGTCGCTCTGGACGGCGAGCCGGTGGACCTCACGGAGTCCGAGTTCCGCCTGCTGCAGGCGCTCGCGCGCTTCCCCGGTCGCGTCTACACGCGCAGCGAGCTCGTCGAGCGCCTCCAGGGCATGGAGTTCGAGCCCTACGAACGCACGATCGACGCTCACATCAAGAACCTGCGCCGCAAGCTGGGCGATGACGCGCGTTCCCCCCGTCTTGTGCTCACGGTGTACGGCCGAGGGTACGCGTTCGCCGAGGACCAGCGATGAAGCGCGGCCTGCGGTTCCGGCTCGCACTGACGCACCTGGCGATCGCCGTGCTCGCCATCGTCGCCGTGGGAGTCATCGTCACGTACACGGGCTCGCGCCGGTTCGACAGCTACTTGAGCCAGGTGCAGAGCAAGCGCAACGCAGAGGTCGTCGCCACGCTGCAGAACACCTACCGACCTCCGGACGGCTGGGACGCGACGGCTATCTTCGCGCTCAGCCAGGTGGCGACGTTCAACAACGTCGACGTCGCCGTCTACTCGCCGGAGGGTCAGCTCATCTTCACCGTCCAGGGCCGGCGCATGGGTCGCGGCATGATGGGCGGAGGCGGCCAGGGGATGATGGGCGGTGGCCAGGGGATGGTGGACACCGGCGGCGCGTCCGGGTCGCCGCAGGCGACGCCGCTCGGCCTGGCCGACTTCACCTTGACGAGCGCGCCGATCATGGTCGGCGGCCAGAACGTCGCGACCGCCGAGATCTACGCGCCGAAAGGCGCCCGCGCCGTCGCCGAGCAGGCGTACCAGAGCGCGCTCACCCGCAACCTCCTGATCGCCGGCGGTATCGCCGGCGTGCTCGCCCTCCTCGTGAGCCTCCTCGTGAGCCGGCGCATCACCGGCCCTCTCGAGGAGCTCACCGACGCCGCCGGGGATGTCGCCGACGGCAATCTGGACGTGCGCGTCGCGCCGCGCGGCGACGATGAGGTCGCGGCGCTCGCCGGCGCCTTCAACTCGATGGCCGACAGGCTGGCGCGCGACGAGCAGTGGCGCCGCGATATGACCAGCGATCTCTCTCACGAGCTGCGTACGCCGCTGGCGACCATCCAGTCCCGGGTGGAGGCGCTCGAGGACGGCGTCCTGCCCGCCACACCCGAGAACCTGCGCGTGATCGGCGAGGAGGTCGAGCGCCTCGGCCGCCTGCTGGGCCAGCTGCGCAGCCTCAACGAGCTCGAGAGCGATGATCTCAGCGTCGAGCACGAGCCGGTCGACCTGGCCGAGGTGGCCGCCGGCGCCGTCGACCGGCACCAGCCCGCGTTCGCCGCCAAGGGGGTCGAGCTCGCCGTCGACTTGCGGCCGGCCCAGGTGCTCGGCGACAGGGACCGGCTGCTCCAGGTGGTCGCGAACCTGCTCGACAATGCGCTCAAGTTCACGCCGGCCGGCGGCCACGTCACCGTCAGGGTCGACACCGGCGACGGCCCCTCCGGCTCCACCAGGGGCGCGCTCACGGGACCGACGGGTGCGTGGGCCCGGCTCATCCTCACCGACGACGGGCCGGGCGTCGATCCCGTCGATCTGCCGTTCATCTTCGACCGCTTCTACCGGGCGCAGGCGTCACGCGGCACGCCGGGGGCCGGACTCGGCCTGGCTATCTGCCGCGCGCTGGTCGAGGCGCAGGGCGGTTCCATCGCCGCCGGAGATGTCCCGGGCGGCGGGGCCCGGTTCACGATCCTGCTGCCCTCCGCGGGACAACGGGCCTGACGCGCGCGCCGATGGCTCTTCCGGGAGGCCTCCGCACCCTCGTCGCCTGCGATCTCGACGGCACGGTGCTCGAGGACGACGGTTCCCCGGTCGCGGGCGTCGCAGCGGCGCTCAAGGAGCTGACGTCCTCCGGAGCGACCTTCGTCGTGTGCACCGGCCGGCCGCTTCGGTCCGCCCGGAGGGCGACGGAGGCGCTGGGCGTGGAGGCTGCCGGCTTCGCGTGCTATCACGGCGCGCTGGTCGTCGCGGGCTCCGGCGTGCTTATCCGTCACCTGCCGGTGCCGCGGGACGCCGCGAGGGCAGTCGCGTCGGAGGGCCTTCGACAGGGGCTCGGTGTGACCGTCTACGACTACGACGAGCCGCGGGAGCTCGTCGCCGGCGGAGGTCCCGGGGACGAGCCGGGGGACGACGTCAGCCGCCTGGTCGTTCACGGCGATGCCATGGCCGCCGCTCGGCTCCTCGCCGGACTCCGGGGCGAGTGGGACGGCCGTCTTCGCATCGAGCAGATCCGCCCAGGTTTCATCGGCGTCTTCCATCGCGGCGCCCACAAGGGCGACGCATTGCGCCTGCTGGCCGCGTATCTCGGCGTGCCGGTCGGCAGGGTGGTCGCCTGCGGTGATTCATCTCAGGACGAGTCCCTGCTTGCCGCCGCGGCCGTGCGCATCGCCGTGGGCTGTCGGCCGCACGTCCTCGATCATCTGCCGGGCGTCGTGGTCACGAGCCGCGACCGGCTCGCGGAGACGCTGCGCGCCCGCGTCTTGCCGCTGCTCTGAGCGGCGCCGCGCGGGCGTCCGGTCCGGGGCCTGGGCTCCTGCGAGACCCCTTGGCTCGCCGCGGTGCGCCTGCCGGCGTGATGTGCCATATGTACAGCGAGAGCCAATCTTCCTGTGCAATTGCACACTTCCGATGACGAGACTTCGCTCGTAGCCTCTGGGCGACCGGGCAGTCTCGGGAGTGCGGTCGCCGATGGACTCGAGAGAGGAGCGGCGTACGATGGCAGACCCTCAGTTCGTCCCCAACTCGACCGGGAAGCTGCGCAAGGTGCTGCTCTGCCCGCCGAACTACTTCGACTTCCGACCCATCAACGAGATCACACGCAGAGTCCTTGCCGGCGGCGAGCACGCCGACCTCGAGGCCGTCAACCGCGAGCACGAGGGCTTCGCCCAGGCGTACCGCGACGCCGGCATCGACGTCGTGCTGATGGAGTCGGATCCCGACCTTCCCTACATGGTCTATGCGCGGGACTTCGGCGCCTGTCTGGCCGAGGGCGCGCTCATCGGCAGCTTTCGCGAGCCGGTCCGCCAGGGCGAGGAGCTCTTGTACGAGCGCAAACTCCAAGAGCTCGGCGTGCCGATCATCGGCCGCATCGAGAAGGGCTTCTTCGAGGGCGGGGACTTCTGGTTCCTCGACGAGGCGACCATCGCGCACGGCGTCGTCGCCCGCAGCGACTGGGAGGGTGTGCGGGACGCGAAGCGAATCCTGGAGCCTCTGGGGTACAGCGTCGTCGGCGTGCAGCTTCCCTCGAAGAACCTGCACCTCGACATGGCCTTCAACATCGTGGCGCCGGGCGTTGCCGTGTGTGCGACCGATCAGATGCCGCACTTCTTCCTGCGCATGCTGCGAAAGCGGCGCTTCGAGATCGTCGAAGTGCCCGGCGAGGGCGTCTTCCTCCACCACTGCAACCTCCAGTGCCTTGGCGAGGGTCGCGTGCTCACCTTCGCCGGCAACTCCGTTGTCAACGAGCGCCTCGAGGCCCTTGGTCTTGAAGTCATCACCCCGGAGCTCACTCAGATCCTCAAGGGCGGCGGCGGGCCGCACTGCATGACGTTCCCGCTGCTACGCGATGCGTGAGAGGTCGCTCATCGACCTGAGTCAGCCCTTGCGGACCGGCATGCCGGTCTTCCCTCAGGATCCTGAGGTCAGCCTCGAACCGGCCGGAGCGTTGGCGCCCTGGCGTGTGACGCGACTCGGTCTGGGCACGCATAGCGGCACCCATATCGACGCCGCATCACACTACGTGCCGGATGGGACGACCATCGATCGCTACCCCTTGGAGCGCTTCGTGCTGCCGGCCTGCGTCGCACCGGTCCAAGCAGGGCCGGGTGAGGCCATCCACTGGGATTCGCTGCAGGCCGTCCTTCCTGCTGAGCTGGACGGCCTTGCCGTCCTTCTCCACACCGGCTGGGACCGCTACTGGGGCGACGATGCGGCTGCCAGGCACCCGTTCCTCGGCGAGGATGCTGCGTCTGCGCTGGCCGCCTCCGGCACGGCGCTCGTGGGCACCGATGCGCTCAACGTTGATGCGACGGAGGTGGGTACCACGCACGCCCACGGTGCCCTTCTCGGCGCCGACGTGCTCATCGTCGAGAATCTGACCGGCCTTGGCGCTCTGCAGCCTGGGCGTCTTTACACCTGCGCCTTCGTCCCGCTGCGGCTCGAAGGCGCCGACGGCTCACCCGTTCGCGCCTATGCGTTCGCAGGCGATGACTGACCGGCTCCATCCACGTCCCCCGCAAGGAGCGCCTCTGAAATGACTGCGACCCAGCCCATCAGCTTCGTCAGATCAACGGGGAGCCGCGAAATGCGGCCTGCGGCCGTCCGCGCGGCCGCCTTCACCAGGGGGTGAGCGACAGAGTGGCGACACCAACCGACAAGACGCAACCGCAAGTCTTCGTGCGCAAGGCCAGCGGCCTGATCCGCACGGCGGGGACGTGGGACATCCTCGCGTACAACATCAACTTCACCAGCATCGGCCTGCTGCTGCTCTTCCTGTTCCTCTTCGGGCCGGCGTTCTATCCGGGCGCGAGCCTGCCGTGGGCGACGGTGATCTGCGTCGTAGCGATCCTGCCCCTCGCACTCGTCTACGGGTACCTGGCCTCGGCCATGCCGCGCTCCGGCGGCGACTACGTCTACGTCAGTCGCGTGCTCGGCCCCGCGCTGGGCATGATGAGCAACTGGAACATGACCATGTGGTGGTTCTTCTACGGCGGCGTGCCGAGCGCGTTCCTGGCCCGGTACGGCCTCGCGCCGCTCTTCCGCACCATGGGCATCTACACGGGGAACCAGACGCTCACCGATATCGGCAACTGGTTCACGACGAAGATCGGGACGTTCGTGCTCGGCACCTGCCTGATCGTGCTGCTCATCGTGATCTTCTCGATCGGGACCAAGACCTACTTCAAGCTGCAGAACATCCTCATCCTCTTTGCGGTGGCGAGCACGGTGATCACGGTGGTCGTGTTCATCGGCAAGCTTCCTCCCGACACGATCCAGGCGTTCAACGAGCACCTGCGTGAGGTTTCCGGGAAGGCCGTGCCGTCCGCCTACGTGACGGCCTCCGCGAAGGAGGCTGGCTACACCGGCCTGGCGCCGACGTCGCTCTTCTGGACGCTCATGGTGATGACCTGGATCTACCTGAACTTGAGCTTCATGAGCTCCTCGGCCTACATCGGGAGCGAGGTCAAGAACGCCCGCAAGCTCCAGCTCTGGTCGATGCCGGCGACCCTCTTCATCGTCGGGTTCGGCGTGCTGATCAGCGTCTGGGTGATCGACCGCGCCGTCGGCTACAACTTCCTGGCGGAGCTCGGCTGGGCGGACCCGACGGGTCTCGGTCTGGAGTCGACGCCGGTGTTCACCGAGCTCGCCTCCTACGTCGCCGACAACGTCTGGGTCGCCCTCCTGATCCTCTTCGGCTTCATCTTCTGGAGCTATGCCTGGTTGCCGGGCCAGATCCTCAACGGCTCGCGCAACATCTTCGCCTACTCGCTGGACGGCCTGCTGCCCAAGTGGTTCAAGCAGGTCAACGCGCGCTTCAGCACCCCGGTGAACTCGCTGCTCACGATGGGCATCGCCAGCATCATCGCCCTGGGCATCTACGTGTTCACCGACCTGTTCTCGACCCTGGTCGGCATCTTCGGTTTCATCCTCAGCTTCATCGTGATCTCCATCTCCGCGGCCGTGCTCCCGTATCGGCTCAAGGACGTGTTCGAGACGTCGGCCGTGAACCAGCGCATTGCGGGTATCCCGGTGATCACGATCATCGGCATCCTGAGCGTGATCGCACAGGTGTTCATGGCGTGGGTCTTCCTGCGCGACCCGAGCGCCGGCCTCAACGGCAACCCCAAGATGATCTGGTTCAACGTCATCGTGTTCCTCAGCGGCCTGGTCGTCTACTACGTCGCCAAGTTCATTCAGAGGAGCCGCGGCGTGAACGTGGACCTCAGCTTCAAGCAGGTCCCGGAGGAGTGACGGCCTGATGCCCCTGTTCGGCAAGAAAGCCAAAGGCAAGACGACGAAGCTCTTCTTCGTCACGGACGTGCACGGCTCGCAGTCGACGTTCCGCAAGTTCGTCAACGCCGGCAAGTTCTACGAGGTCGACGTGCTCGTCCTCGGCGGCGATATCGCGGGCAAGATGGTCGTGCCCATCCTCGACCTCGGCGGCGACAAGTACCGCGCCACCATCCAGTCGATCACGCACGAACTGGACGGCAAGGACGAAGTGGTCGAGTTCGAGAAGCGCGCCGGGAAGCTGGGCTCGTACACGGCAGTCATCTCCAGCGAGGAGTACACGGCGCTGGCCGCCGATCCGGCGGGGGTCGACGAGCTCTATCATCGACTGGCCACCGAGCGGATGCGGCAGTGGATCGACTTCGCCGAGGAGCGGCTCGCCGGCACTGGTATCCGCTGCTACGTCACGGGCGGCAACGACGACGCGCCGGACATCCTCCAGCCGCTGATCGAA
Source organism: uncultured Thermoleophilia bacterium (assembly GCA_963699725.1). GTDB lineage: Bacteria > Actinomycetota > Thermoleophilia > UBA2241 > UBA2241 > CAIXSE01. The sequence continues at coordinate 45,192 of CAVOVA010000002.1, read as the reverse complement.
CACGATGGCCCGAGCGTGATCGGCTGCGAGGAGAAGCGCGTCGTCATCGACGACGACGAGCACGTCATGCTGAGCTTGGGCCTCAGCAATCCGACGCCGTGGGACACGCCGCGCGAGGTGCCCGACGAAGAACTCGGGCGGCACATCCAAGGCATCGTCGCCGGTGTCGAGGATTTCACGCGCGTCATCTTCAACTTCCACGCGCCGCCGAAAGACAGCACGCTCGACACAGCGGCGCAGCTCGACTGGACGACGGACCCGCCCAAGGTCGTCACGTCGGGTGGGACGCCCGTCATGTACGGCGCCGGGAGCGCCGCCGTGAGGGCCGCCATCGAGAAGTACCAGCCACTGTTGAGCCTGCACGGCCACATCCACGAGTCACGTGGCCAGACCAACATCGGGCGCACGGTGTCCGTGAACCCCGGCAGCGAGTACGGCGAAGGCGTCCTGCGCGGGGCAATTGTCACGCTCGCCGGCGATGCCGTAGACAACGTTCAGCTCACGTCGGGCTGACCAGAGGCACGAAGGAGGCGCGGCGCCCGCGACGGGCGCCGCGCCTCCGAGCACATCCGAGAGGAGCACGTATGCAGCACCACTTCAAAGGCAAGGACTTCCTCAAGCTCGCCGACTTCACTCCCGAGGAGATCGGCTACTTCGTCGACACGGCGATCGACCTGAAGCGTCGTCACGCCATGGGCGAGCTCTACCAGCCGCTCACCGGCAAGACCTTCGCGATGATCTTCGAGAAGCTCTCGACGCGCACCCGGGTCAGCTTCCAGGCCGGAGCCGCCCAGCTCGGCGCCCAGACCTTCTACATGAGCCCCGACCAGATGCAGACCAGCCGCGGCGAGCCGATCCGCGATACGGCGCGCATCATCGACCGCTACTGCGACGGCCTCTTCATCCGCACCTTCGGCCAGGAGATCGTCGAGGAGTTCGCGCAGTACATGCGCAACCCTGTGATCAACGCCCTGACCAACGACACCCATCCGTGCCAGGGTCTCTGCGACCTGATGACGATCAAGGAGAAGAAGGGCGCCTACAAGGGTCTCAAGGTCGGCTACCTCGGCGACATCTGGAACGTCTGCCACTCCCTGATGATGGGCAGCGCAATGATGGGCATGGATTTCTTCGCGGCGCAGCCGAACGAGGACTACCAGCCGAACCCCGATCAGGTCGCCATCGCGCAGAAGTGGGCGGCGCTCAGCGGTTCGACGATCACCTTCACCAAAGACCTGGAAGAGGTGGCCACGGATGCCGACGTGATCTACGGCAACACCTGGCACTCGATGGCGACGACCAATCCCGAGCAGCGGGTCATCGACTTCGCCCCCTACCAGGTCAACATGCGCGTGATTGAGATGGCGAAGCCGGACGTGATCTACATGCACTGCCTGCCGGGCACACGCGGCGAGGACATGGTCGACGAGGTCATCGAGAGCGAGTTCTGCGTCTTCTGGGACCAGGGCGAGAACCGCATGCACACCGAGAAAGCCGTGCTCGTACTGACGACGCTGTGAACGTGCTGCTCCCTGGCTGGATGACGGGCGGCGAGGCGGGCGGGGACGCAGGCCCCTCCGCCCGTCTCGTCGACCTCTCCCACCCGATCACCGAGAGTACGCCGGTCTATCCGGGCGACCCCGAGCCGCGGATCTTCACGGCCACGACCGTGGCCGCCGACGGCTACAACCTCAGCCACGTGCACATCGGCACGCAGACGGGGACGCACATCGACGCGCCGTTCCACTTCCGTGATGACGGCGCCACCGTCGACCGCATGCCGCTGGAACTGACCGCCGGTCCGGCGGTGATCGTGCCCGTGCGGGGCAAGGCCCCCTGCGAGGAGATCACCCTCGCCGACCTTGAGCCGTTTCGCCCGCAGCTCACCCCGGGCCGCATCGCGCTGTTCGCCACGGGGTGGTACGAGCACGCCGGAACGGAGCGGTTCTTCATGCACCCCTACCTCGGCGCGGACGTCGGCCGCGCGCTTCTCGCCGCCGGCGTGATGACCATCGCCATCGACGCCCTGAACGCGGACCGGACCGGGGGCGATGAGTTCCCCATCCATGACCTGTTCGCCGACGCGGGTGGGTTCGTCGCCGAGAACCTCGCCGGGACGGCTCAGCTGACACCCGGGGTGGAGCCGCTCCTGCTCCTTCTTCCTTTGAACGTGGTGGGCTGCGACGGTGCGCCCGTGCGTGCCGTAGCCCTGGAGCCGGCGCAGCGCTGATCCCGCCGCGACACCCGTGTACCGCGCGCCGGGTATCATCCGTTGTGCACATGCCCCCTGAGAAGGATGCGCGGTGGCGGAACGCTCACCAAACGAAGCCCTGACGCTTCGCGAACTCGTCGAGTCGGGCGGCCTTGGCCTGGAGATCGTAGCCGGCCGATCCGGGATCGACCGGTCTGTGGAGGCGGTCTACATCGGCGACCTCGATGATCCAACGCCGTGGATGGTCGAGGGGAGCCTGCTCCTGACCACCGGTCCCCGTTTCGAGGATGATCCGGCTTCGGCGGCGCGGCTCGTCGAGCTGCTCAAACAGAGTGGCATGGTCGGGGTCGCGGTGGCTGTCATGCCCAATGTCCGAGTAGCCATCCCGGCTGAGATGGCTGAGGCGGCCGATCGGGAGGAGTTGCCGCTTCTGCGCATCCCGCTCGAGACGCCATTTCGCGAGATCACCAGCTACGTCTTCCATGCTCTCTCGTCGCGCGACATGCATCGTCTGCGCCGGAGCGTGGCCCTTCAGAAGCAGCTGCTCGAGGTGCTGCTCGCCGAGCAGGATCCGAGCGGCCTGGTCCGGCGCGTCGGCGAGCTGCTGGGAGCCTGGACGCTGCTGTTCGGGGCGTCGGGGCGGCTGGTTGGGAGCTTCACGGATGACGCGGAACGGAGCGCGGACACCTTTGCGCGCGAGGCCTGGGACGCCTACAGGACGGTGGTGCAGAGCGGGACGCCCCGGTCCGTGCTCGACGTGCAGGGTCGGCACGTCGCGTTCCGCGAGGCGCGTGCGGACGGCACCGTCGAGCAGGTCCTCATGGCCGCGTATCCCAAAGACAGCCTGATCTCCGAGTTCGCGGACGAGGCGCTGACCTTCGCGCAGCGTCTGCTCGAGGTCGAGGCGACGACCGGTCGCAACGTCTCGCTCATGCGGCGTCGCACGCGGGCTGGCCTTCTGGACATGCTCATGCACGGCCGCGGGACGGCGCCCGAACTCGGTGAACGGCTGTACTACCACGGCATCGAGCCGGCAGAGCCATGGCGCGTGCTGGCCCTCTCGGTCGGCGCTGCCGGGGGGAGTCGCCGAGAGCACCCGTCGGTCGCCGACGCCATGGCCGACGCGCTCCTGGGCACCGTCGACCGGCTGCTGGAGGAGCACGGCGTGCCCTTCCTCTCACGGCGGAGCCGCAGCCAGGTCCTCGTGCTCGCCCCGCTCTCCGGGTACGAAGACGCGACGGCCTTGCGCCGGTTCGTCGCCGAGCTCGCCGAGACCGTCGGCATTCGCCTGCGGACCGGACGCATCGATGTCGGGGTCTCCTCGGCCCTCTTTGGGCTCGAGCTGGTCCCGCGGGCTGCCGGCCAGGCCCGCCTCGCGCTACGGCACGCAGATCTGGCGGGAGGCGGGACCGCCCAAGTCGTCTCCTTCGACGATCTCGGGCAGCGCTACAAGGTGCTCGACGGTCTCTCAGACGACCACCTGCAGGAGCTCGAGGACGCGGTGGTCGGCCGTCTGCTCGAGGCCGACAGTCTGGGCGGCGGCGATCTGCTGAGGACGCTGGAGACGTATCTGACATGCGGAGGGTCCGCGACCGATGCGGCAGCTGCGCTGTACGTTCATCGCAACACGCTGAGAAAGCGTATGGCGCGGATCGAGCAGATTCTCGGCGTCGACCTGGGAACCGTGGGCGGTCGGGTGGAGGCCTACCTCGGCGTGCGCGCCAGGGACGTGCTGGCGACGCGAAGGAGCTGACAACGCGCGGAGGGCGGCGGGGCCTGAGCCCCGCCGCCCTCCGCGACACCTGCGCATCCGCGGTGGTCTTAAACCGTGGGGAGCTTCGCGATCGACTCGGCGATCGCCTCCTCCGGATGGTCGTAGTCCTCGAGTTCGCCGGAGAGATAGCGGTCGTACGAACCGAGGTCCAGAAGGCCGTGGCCGGTGAGGTTGAACAGGATGTTCCTGCTCACGCCCTCTTCCTTGGCCTTCAGCGCTTCGTTGATGGCGGCCAGGATGGCGTGCGCGCTCTCGGGCGCCGGCACGATGGCCTCCGTCTTGACGAAGAGCTGAGCCGCCTCGAACACTTTGGTCTGCGCTACCGACACGGCTTCGAGCAGCCCGAGGTCGTACACGTGACTGAGCAGCGGTGCCATCGCGTGGTAGCGCAGGCCGCCGGCGTGGATGCCGGGCGGCATGTAGTCGTGGCCGAGCGTGTACATCTTGAACAGCGGCGTCGTCTGGGCCTCGTCGCCGAAGTCGTAGCGGAACTGGCCCTTGGTGAGCGACGGGCAGGCGGTGGGCTCGACGGCCACGAGGCGCGTGTTCGTCTTGCCGGCGAGGTTCTCACGCAGGAACGGGAAGGCGATGCCGCCGAAGCTCGACCCGCCGCCTACGCAGCCGACGACGACGTCGGGGTACGCGTCGGCGTCCTGGGTCTGCAGGATCGCCTCCTCGCCGATGATCGTCTGGTGCAGAAGCACGTGGTTGGTCACGCTGCCCAGGGCGTACTTGGAACCGGGATGCGTGACGGCGTCTTCGACGGCCTCGCTGATGGCGATGCCGAGGCTGCCCAGCGATTCCGGGTCCTCGGCCAGGACGGCGCGGCCGGCGTTGGTCTGGTCGCTGGGGCTGGGGATGACGTCGGCTCCCCAGAGCTGCATCATGCTGCGCCGGTACGGCTTCTGGTGGTAGCTGACCTTGACCATGTAGACCATGCACTCGAGGTCGAACATCTGGCAGGCCATGCTGAGCGCGCTGCCCCACTGGCCGGCGCCGGTCTCGGTGGCGAGGCGCGCGGTGCCGTCGAGCTTGTTGTAGTACGCCTGCGCGACGGCCGTGTTGCTCTTGTGCGAGCCGGCCGGGCTGACGCCCTCGTTCTTGAAGAAGATCTTGGCCGGTGTGTCGAGCGCCTTCTCAAGGCCGGTGGCGCGAATGAGCGGCGTGGGCCTCCAGATGCGGTAGATCTGGTGGATCTCCTCGGGGATCTCGATGTAACGCTCGGCCGAGACCTCCTGCGCGACGATGCTCGGGGGGAAGATGGGCAGCAGATCGTCGGGGCCCGCCGGCTGCAGGGTGGCGGGGTTGAGCGGAGGCGGGGGTGGCGCGGGGAGATCGGGCACGATGTTGTACCAGGCCTTGGGGATCCTCTCCTCGTCAAGGACGAACTTCTTCTTGTACTCGCTCATGACCTACCTCCTCTCGAATGACGCTTGGGCTGATGGCGCGTCTCTGGATGAAGATGCACTGATCCTGCGCTCCGTGTCAGGGGACGGGACGACCGCTGGATGCGGTCAGAGGGTGCGGGCAGGGCCCGCGCGGGTGTCGGGATAGGCGCGCTAGGCGCGCCAAGCCCAGCGACGCCGATTGGCGCAGGAGGTGCTGCCGCTGTGATTGGCGTCGTGGGTCGTCATCGTGCGCGGCATGCTATCACAGCGCCGTGGCGGCTTCCAGTGGTGGGTACGCGGCGCAGAGCGGCTCGGGAGCGCAGGGGCGGCCGAAGAGGAAGCCCTGCCCGAGCGATACGCCGAGCCTGCGCAGGGCATCGAGCTGCGGCCGCGCCTCCACGCCTTCGGCGATCAGCCCGATGCCGGCGTCGCTGCAGAAGTCGTGAAGCGTGCGTACGAGCTTCTGCTTGACCAGCGAGCTCTCCAGGCCGCGGATGAGAGACATGTCGAGCTTGATGAAGTCGGGCTCGATCTCGACCATCGTCTGCAGCCCGGAGTAGCCTGCCCCGGCATCGTCGACGGCGACGCGAAAGCCGTCGGCGCGGAGTTGCTCCACTATCTCCCTCATGCGGTCGAAGTCGTCGATCACGCTGTTCTCGGTGATCTCGATCACCGTCCGACCACGATAAGGCTCGGGCGTCGCCTCCACGAACTCCCGCACGAAGGCGTCACTGTGCGCGTGCAGGAGCATCGTGACCGGCTCCGTGTTCACGAAGCGCAGGGAGTCCGGCGGGAGTGCCGCGCCGGCGCGCGAGGCGGTCGTGCGGCAGAGCTTGTCGAGTTCGGTGACGCAGCCTTGACTGCGCGCCACCTCGAAGAGCGCATCGGGAAGGTGAAGCTCGCTCCCGGCCGGGCCCCGGGAGAGCAGCTCGTAGCCGATAGCCTCGTAGGTCTGCAGGTCGACGATCGGCTGGATGACGCAGGTCAGATGCTGCAACGCGAGGATCTGCTCCAACTCGTCGCCGAGCCGCGCGCGGATCTCGTCGCGCTCCAGTTCGATGGACCGGGTCGCGCGCTCGATGGTGTCGAGCAGCGCGCGCTTGAACCGCACCTTCGGGGACTGGGTGAGGCGGGAGGATCCGACGAAGAGGTCGACGCTGGCCAGGAACCGGGCCTCCAGCTCGTTCTCGAGCCGCCTCAGCAACTCCCGCTCGAGACGCCGTTTGATCGCCAGCAGATCGTCCTCGGAGACAGGCCCGCGCTCGCGCCCTGGCGAAAGGATGACGAGGAAGGCGTCGCCGAGGCTCGAGATGGAGACGAAGTCCCCGCCGCGGATGAGCCCCCCTCGCGCCTGCTGCAGTCCCTGTCCGATGACACGGTACACTTCGTCCACGACCTCGAAGCCCTGCAGTTGCTCCAGGGCGTGCATGCCTCCCAGACTCACGTAGATGACACCGAGCTGACCGTGGTCGAAGAGCATCCGCTGGACGTCGAGCTGGACGTTCGCGAGAGTCGGCAGCCCCGTGACGTCGTCGTGGTACACGCTCGCATCGCGCAGGACCTGGGAGATCGTGCGCAACAGGTTCTCGGAGCGGAAGGGCTTCGTGATGTAGGCCGACGCCCCTGAGCGGTTGGCCTCCATCATGTCGGCCAGGTCCGTCTTCCCGGTGAGGAAGACCACGGGGATGTCCTTGGTGTAGCCGAACTGGAGTTCGCGACAGACCTCGTGGCCGTCCATGCCGGGCATGGCGACGTCGAGGAGGACGAGGTGCGGGTGCCGGGTGAAGGCGAGCTCGAGTCCCTGCTCGCCGCTGTTCGCCGCGGTCACGTCGTAGCCGTGCGCGATGAGAACGGCGGAGACTGACGCCGTCAGGTCGGCGTCGTCGTCGATGACCAGAACGTGGGTCTTCTCGCCGGGCATGGCTCTCCCTCGGTCGGCGCCGCATGCACAGGCTCGCAGGAGTGCGGGCGACCGCGCACAGAGTGATATCGGCAGAGGACGCAGAAGGATTAGGCGGTACACTTGCGCCAGTACCCGACCGTCTCGCTAGGAGGCGCCCATGAAGGGATACGGCCCTGAAGGCGGGGCGAGGTCTCCGCGGATCGCAGGCGTCAACACGTTCTTGCGGCTCCCGCACGTCACGCAGTACGACGGCGTCGACGTCGTCGTGCTCGGACTGGCGTTCGACACCGGCCTCGCCGTGCGCTCGGGCGCCCGTTTCGGGCCCCGAGCCGTACGCGAGGCCTCGCTCACGATCCGCCCTGCCTATAACCCGGCGCAGCGCGTCGCCGTCTTCGAGCGGCTCTCGGTCGTCGACGCCGGCGACGCGCACCTCGTCGCCGGCTTCACCGACCGCAGCCTCACCGCCATGCAGGACGCCGTCGACCTCGTGCTCGCAGCTGGGGCGGTCCCGCTGGGCATCGGCGGCGACCACACCGTCACGCTGGCCGAGCTGCGCGCTGTGGCGAAGAAGCACGGTCCCGTCGCTCTGCTGCATTTCGGTGCGCACACGGACTGCCTCGAGGAGAGCGCCGGTCAGAGGCACATCCACAGCACCGTGGTCCGCCGCGCCGTTGAAGAGGGCGTCGTCGACCCCGGCCGCTCCGCCCTCTTCGGCATGCGCGGCGGGCTCGACTCCCCGGACGAGTACGATCAGGCGCGCGAGCTCGGCTTCACGGTGGTGCCGTGGGAGGATCTCGCCCAGCTCGGCACCGGCATGGTGGCGGCGGCGGTCGAAGCGGCCGCCGGCGCCAAGGCGTTCGTGACCGTCGATGTCGATTTCGTCGACCCTGCGTTCGCTCCGGCGGTGGGCACGCCCGAGGCCGGAGGACCCAGTTCGATGCAGGCGCTCACGCTGATCAGGGCATGTCGCGGGCTCGACCTCGCCGGCGCCGACGTCGTCGAGGTCGTGCCCGAGCTCGACAGCAGCAATCTCACGGCGACGTTCGCCGCGAGCGTAGGGTACGAGCTGCTTTCGCTCATGGCCTGCGGGCCGGGGAGCGGCGCGTGAGCCCAGACGAGGCTGAGCCCGGGAACGATTCCGGCGCGAGGGTGCTCCGGGTCGCCTGCGTGCAGATGAACACGCGTGCGGACGTGGCCGCCAACGTTCGCACCGCACTCGAATTGGTCGAAGCGGCCGCGGACCGGGGAGCGCGCCTCGTAGCCCTGCCCGAGACGTGGGCATTCAAGGGCCGACGCGAGGGGATGGTGGCGACCGCGGAGGCTCCGGACGGGCCGTCCAACAGCGCGCTCGCCGCCCTCGCCGCCCGGCGCCGCGTCTGGCTGCTCGCCGGCTCTGTCTACGAGCCCGCGCCGACCGCCGACCGGGTGTGCAACACGTCGGCGCTGTTCGATCCTGCCGGCGCGTTGCGTGCGGTGTACCGAAAGATCCATCTCTTCGACGCCACCTCGGGGACCGTCGCGTATCGGGAGTCGGAGGAGGTCGCGGCAGGGGACGAGATCGTCACCGCCGACATCGACACAGCAGATGGGGTCTCGGTGCGGCTGGGCCTCTCGATCTGCTACGACGTGCGCTTCCCCGGCCTCTACAGCTCACTTGCGCTGCGCGGCGCCGACGTCCTGTGCGTGCCGTCCGCGTTCACGGCGCAAACGGGCGCGGCGCACTGGGAGGTGCTGCTCCGCGCGCGGGCCATCGAGACGGGCTGCTTCGTGCTCGCCCCGGACCAGATCGGTGAACACCTGCCGGGGCGCGAATGCTTCGGGAACAGTATGATCGTCGACCCGTGGGGCACCGTCCTGGCGCGGGTCGACGACGGCATCGGCGTGTGCGTCGTCGATCTCGATCTGGCGCGTCTGGACGAGGTGCGGGTGCAGGTCCCGTCGCTGGAGCACCGGCGACCGGACGTGTACGACCGCTGAGGCCGGCGCCGCCCTCAGTCCTGCAGGACGCCGGCGAGGAAATCGGCGTCGGTCGCGAACCGCCACGAACGACCGCCGTCCTGTGAGATCAACACCATGCGGTGGTGGAACCGGCGGAACTGCCGTGTGGCCGGCGGGTCGCGGAGCGAGAAGTAGCTGCAGGACACGAACAACCGCCCGAGCCGGTCGACGGTCAGCTTCTGATAGTACTGGGAGTAACCGGGCCGCGGGGGGATCACGATCAGATCAGGCCGGGACCACTTGGTCGCGCCGGGCGTCAGCGACTGGTGAACGAGCGCGTTGTAGAAGTGGCCGCGGAAGTGCGAATCGATGTTGCGGCGCCCCTGCCGGAAGACCACGTGGACGGTGTCGTCTGGGCCGCAGACCAGGGACAGATAGGTCTGCTTGGCAGTGCCGTCTGCGTCGGTCTTCTTGCTGCGGTAGCCGGACGTGAGCACGTCTCTGGCTCGCGTCCACGACGATGTGCTCAGCGGCGCCAGCGAGCGAGCGTAGCGGAAGGGCTTGGCGTGAGCGCCGGTGACGACGTGCAACGTCCCGTTGCTGTCCATGCAGATACCCGGCGTGTCGTGGCAGTCGTTGGCGGGGCGCGATCCGGCCACGCGGGTTCTCGGACCGATCGTGTTCGTCGCGCGGTCGTACGTGACCGCGTACGTCGGCGTCAGGCGTGTGCCGCGGGGGACGACGGTGCTGTAAACGAAGAAGGTCTTGTCTCCCGACGTGACCGCGAACGAGGCTCCACCCGCGGCCTGGGTCATGCCGAGGGCCTGCGCGCTCACGAAGACGGGCGCCCGCAGTACGAGTCTGTCCCCGGACCAGACCGGCTGGACGACGTACATCTCGTTCAGCGACGCCCACTCCCCCTTCCAGGGGGCGGTCTGACGCCACACGGCGATGAGGGGCGGTCCCTGGAGGAGGCGGCCGGTGTCGTGCTCGGACGTCATGTTGCCGCGGTACAGGGCGTCGCGCAGCGGCGTGTCGTTGCCGAACGGCAGCTCGAGTACCGACCATGTGAGGCAGCCGTCGGCCGACGCGAGCAGGACGTTGCGGAAGTCGCCTTCGTCGTTGATGCGCACGGTGAGGACGGTGTAGGCGCGTCCGTCGACATCGAAGTCGACGCGGTCGCTCGCGAAGCCGCCGGCGTTGACGGTGCCGGCGAAGTCCGGATAGACGTCGCGCAGAGCCTGGAGGATATCGTGGCGGACCCAGACGCCGCTTTCGAGTCGGTGAACGAATGAGGTGTCGTTCTGACTCGCGCCACGGCTGCGGATCGAGGGCACGTTGTTCGCGTCGAAGGTGACGACGTTCTGGCGAAACTCGGGGGCGTAGCCGAATTGCTGCGCCAGCGTGAGTCCGTCCGCGAGGTCGACGTGGCCTGCGTGGCTGGAGGCGAAGGCACTCGAGGGTGCGAGCAGCACCCATGCGCAGGCCAAGAGAACGATGACGCCGAAACGCGATCTGGACAAGACGCAGCCCCCGATTCTGAATCTCCACCCCCGAGCAGTGTACCACCGGGACGCGGACGCGCAGGGCCGGAACGGTCAGGCGGCCGCGGAGGCCTTGGCGGCGCGACGGTCGGCCAGGCCGCGGCGCGCGAATGCGACGATGACGCCGATGACGAGCCCGGCCAACGCGCCGATCGCCACGTTGAGCGACATGCTCGGGCCGCTGGGCGTGTCGGGGACCGCGGCCTCGTGGAGGATGCGTGGCTGCTCGACCTGCTCCGCCGTCAGCAGCTGGAGCTCAGTCTTCTGATTGCTGGCGAGAAGCTGTTCCTGCTCGGTCGCGGCGGCCGCCGATACGGCGACCCATGCCGCTGACGCGGTCGCCTTCTCGGCCGTCGAGCCGCCGCCGGCGGCGATCGCGGCGATCGCCTTCTGCGCGGCGACTCCGCGTGTCAGTGAAGCGGCGAGCTGCTTCTTGCCCGTCGCCAGCTGCGCCTCGAGAAGCGCGATCTTCTCTTCGGTGCCGGTGTTGAGGCGCTCGAGGAGCGCGTCGGCGAGTGCGTTGGCGGCGGCCGCCGCGCGCTCCGGATCAGTGTCGGTGACGGTGATGACGACGAAGTTGACGACGGACGTCTTGACCGTGGAGGACGGCGTCTGGACGGTGGTCTCCCTGCCGAGCGCGCCGGCGGAGATGTCCATCCCGGTGCGGTCGGCCGCCTCCTTGAGCACGGCCTGGCTGGCGAGCAGCTGCACGGCGGCCTTGGCGTTGGAATTGAGGCCGGCCATCGGGTTGCCGTTCGCGTCCGTGGTCTGTCCGATGTACACGGAGGCGGTGGCGCTGTACTCCTTGGGCTGGGCCAGGGTGACGACGGCACCGACGATCACGCCGATGACGACGAGGCCCACGATGACCCACCAGTTGCGGGCGAGCGTGGTGAACCAGGAACCGACGTCGATGGCCGTGCTCTCGTCGCTGCTCATGCGCTCCTCCGGGGACTCGTGCCGCTTCGCGACATCCTACAGCAGTCGGCGTTCACCGGCGGCCTCGCCGGTGGTCGGTGCGCACGCGCTCGAGGATCTCGAGGTAGTCGTGCGCAAGCCTGCGGCGGTCGAAGTGTTCGAGGACGTAGCGGCGACCGTTCTCGCCGAGCCGCCGCCGCTCCGCGGCGGGGGTGGCGGCGAGGCGCTCGGCCGCCGTCGCCAGCGCTTCGTCGTTGGACGGCTCGAAGGCGATACCGCAGTCGGCCTCCTCGAGCATCGCCCGGGCGTCGCCCTCGAACCCGAGGAGGATCGGCCGCTCCATCGCGGCGTCCTCGAAGAACTTGCTGGGCAGGATCGTGCCGAAGAGGTCGTCCTTGCGGAAGTGCACGAGGCAGGCGTCGCTGCTCGCGAGGTACGCGGGCAGTTCGGCGCGCGGCACGAGGCCGGTGAAGACGACGCTGGCGAGGCCCTCCGCGCGCGCCTGCTCCTCCAGCTCGGTGCGCACGGCACCGTCACCGACGAGTAAGAAGGAGATGTCGTCGCGACCCTTGGCCTGGAGTCTGCGGGCGGCTTCGAGAACCACCTCCAGGCCGCTGGCCATGCCGATCGTGCCGGCGAAGGCGATCACGAACGTCTCAGGCGAGAAGCCGAGCCGCGCGCGCAGTTCCTGGTCAGGCTCGCGCGGCTGGAACAGGTCGACGTCCACGCCGTTGGTGACCACGGAGATCTTGGACGGCCCGACGCCCTTGCGGATCATGTTCATGCGATAGCCGTCGCCGACCGCGACGATGTGGTCGGCGCCGTCGTAGAGGGCGTGCTCGAGCCGGCCCAGCGTGCGGACGATGCGGCCCTCCTCGAGGGCGCCGACGGCGACGATCGAGTCGGGCCAGATGTCGCGGACCTCCAGCACGAACGGCGCGCCGTGGGCGCGGGCGACCGGCCAGCCCGCCCAGCCGGCGAAGAACTGCGGGCTGGTCGCGATGACGACGTCGGCGCGCGGCCGCAGCAGCGGGCCGGCCGCGCCGGCCGCGGCCAGGTACGAGAGGAAGTTGAGGCCGCGGCGCACGCGGCCGCGGTTGGCGGCCAGCCAGGTCCAGACGCGGACCGTGCGGATGCCGTCGATCCACTCCTCCTGGTAGAGCCTGTTCTCGTAGCCCTCGTACACGACCCCGGCGGGGACGTTGGGCGCGCCGGTGAGCACCGTGACGCGGTGCCCGCAGCGCGCCCACTCCTTCGCCATGCCGTGCACACGCGCGGCGGGAGCGTTGTTCTCGGGCGTGAAGTAGTGGGTCAGGAAGAGGATGTGCACGGGTGACGGGCTCCGAGACGCAGTCGAGGGCTGGTGTCGCAGATCGGCATGAGCGGCGCTACAGGATCCAGCGGTAGACCTCGAACACCTCGGCGAAGTCGCAGCCGATGTTGATGCCGCGTGTGAGCGCGACGTTGCGGATGTAGTCCTCGCGTGTGTAGTTGCGGTGTCCCTGGCTCTCGTAGCAGGCGAGGGCCTCCACCTTCTTGTCGATGTGGCGCTCCTCGAGCCGTACGTAGGCCTGCTGCTGGAAGTTGAGGTTGTTCCAGGGGATCTCGTAGGCCATCACGGTGGTCCGTTTGAACGCGCGCAGACCCTCCTCGGCGATCGTCTTGTGGTCCTGGTGCAGGTCGATCAGCGCCGGCAGCAGTACGCAATCGGGATCGATCTCCTGCTGCAGGACGATCATCTCTTCGAGGATGTCCTGGCGCAGCGTCGGGAACATGCGGACCTCGAAATCGTAGACCTTGAGGTACTCCTCAGGGATGCCCAGGACGCCGGTGGCGCTGCGGACCTCACGCTTGAGCACGTCTTTGGGAAAGCCCTCGGGGACGCTCTTTGCAGCGGTGCTGAAGGCGGCGTACGTGACCCTGACACCGCTCTCGATGAGGCGCGCCATGGTGCCGCCGCACCCAAACTCGCCGTCGTCGGTGTGTGGCGCCAGGACGAGCACGTTGTCAAAGCGTTCGATGCTCACGTGAGGTTCTCCCCGGTGAGGCGTTTCGCGCGTCGGGACCCGGTGCGCCGGAGGCGTCTACACCAGTCCGGCGCAGAGCGACCCGTAGAAGTCTACCAAATGGTTCTCCACAGCCTCCCAGGAGTACCGTCGCTCGACCGCGCGCCGGCCGCGTGCGCCCATCGCCGCCAGCTGCGAGCGGCCGGCAAGCAGGCGCCGCATGCCGGAGAGATGGCCCTCGACGCCGGGTTCGACGGTGAGGCCGCACTCTTCGAGGCGGACGAGCTCGCCGCGCCCCGGCAGGTCGCTGACCAGTGCCGCGAGACCCATCGCCATTCCTTCGAAGAGCTTCGTGGGGACCGTCGGGAAGCGGTACTGGCTGGTCGGCACCGAGGGTACCCAGACCACGTCTGCCGCCGCCAGGTACGCGGGCAGATCCACCGGGCGTATCCGGCCCAGCAGCTTGACGCGCTCGTCGAGGCCGGCGGCCAGCCTGGCGCGGACCTCTGTCTCGAGTGCAGGGTCGTTGAACGTGCCGCCGAGGTAGAGCACCGCCTCGCCTGGCTCCAGCAACTCCATCACGTCCAGCATCATCGTGCAGCCGCGGGCGCGCGACAGGCTGCCGACGTAGATCACCTTGAGCCGTGGATCGGCGGCGAGCTCCGGTATCGCGGCAGCGTCCTCGAAGCGCTCGGCGCGCGGGTAGTTCGGCAGCACGAGACGGAGCTTCGGCGTGGCGCCGAGGGCCGCCAGTTGATCGTCGGCGACGACCACGACGCCGGAGCCGAGCGCCGCCAGGCTCTTCTGGGCGACCGCCGTCGTCCGCGAGGCCACGGGCCGGACGGCGGCCGGGATGTACGGCTTGCCGGCCACGGCCTCCGGCACGTACTCGTGCATGTCGTACACGAGCCGCGGCACGAGCGCCTTGGCTGCCGGGAACAAGGTGAGCAGTTCCGGGTCGTGCACATGCAGCACGTCGGGCCTGAGCGTGCGCAGCGCCTTCAGGATCGCTGCCGCACTCAGAAACCGGGTGCTGCGGCCGCGCTCGGGCAACGGCGAGAGAATCACCCCGTCGTCGTCGCGCCCCGGCTCGGCACCCGGGGCCATGTACATGACCTGGTAGCCGGCCTGCGCCAACGTGCGGCACTCGCGCTCGTAGATGCGCGGGTCGTCCGGCTTGTGGACGACGCTGAGGTGCAGTACCCGGGTCACGCCATGCTCCGGGCGTCGGAGGTCGCGTCGATGCGCTGTGCGCATTGCAGCGTTCCGGCCGCTCGCAGGGAAGAGGCCTCGGGCAGCCCGAAGGCTCTTCGCCAGCGTGTGACGATGCTTCCCGCGGAGGTGGCGATGCCGCCCTGCGCCCGTATCCCGTCCACGAGCTTCCAGTACACCGCGTCGTAGCCCCGGGAGAGGCGCGGGTCGAAGCGGTTGTTGTGCCAGAGCAAGCTGGAAGCGCCGCCGCTCGCGCGGACGCGCGCGAGAACGGCGGCGGCCGTTCTCGCGGCCTCGGGCGCCGGCAGATCGCGGTAGTGCGGCTGCTGCAGCGTCCCGTCCATGACCGCCAGCGGCAACTCGACCAAGTCGAGGGGTCGTTCCTCGGCCAGCAAGTAGGGGCGGAAAGGGAAGGAACAGCCGCAGCGGAAGCCTTCGTGCTCGGCGAAGGCGAGACTCGTATCGTAGCTCAGCCGTGCTCGCTCCAGCAGCGGAAGTGTCTCGTGATAGAGGCAGCGGAGGTAGTGGTAGCGAATCCCATGCACCTCGGCGTGGGCCTCGCGCGCGAGGAGTGCGCGATCATCGATCAGCGGGTCGAGACCGAGGCGGTCGGCGTCGTTGCCGTGCAGGCCGACCTCTCGCCGGTGCCGGGCGAGCAGCGACAGAGCCTCGGGAATCCGTCGACGATACGTCTCCGGCTGGTTGCCGTCCTGCTTGTGTGTGTGACGGGCGATGACGAAGAAAGTGGACGTCACTCCGCGGGTATCCTCTCCGCCCAGGATCTGTGGAAAGGTCCAGAACGGATCGGTCCGCCGCGGGAGATGACGGACGAGCCAGTCGCCCGCGTCGCCGAGCTCGCGGCGCGTTGCGGTCCAGTCGCGGCGGTAGATGCCGCGCGCCGTCCGGTACCCTGCGGCGGCGAACCCGCGCCGCGTCCAGCGCCAGAGGTTGTCCACGTCGTGCGTGAGCGCGATCGCGAATCCTCCGTCGCGCCACATCCAGCCCGGCTGCGGCAAGGGGTCGAGCCCGAGTGTCGCAAGGCGCGGAGTCAGGGCAGCACGCAGAACCTCGACGTAGCCGTCGACGGCCGGCTCGTCGATCTTGAGCTCGGGGTTGGCGGCGAAGAGGCTCGCGGAGTACGGCAGGCGGCCGTAGCGGTCCCGTTCACTGCTGGTGCGTTCGTCCCAGCAGGCGAGGAGCGCGAAAGACGAGGCGACGAGGTCGAACGGCGCCGCGAAGCCGGTGTCGTCAGCGGCGGGAAATGCGGCAACGAGCGGGCCTGCATCCTGCGCGTCCGGGCCGGTCCCGGTCGGCGCGCGTCGCGCGAACGCGCCGGCGGGCAGCGGCTTCGCCGCTGAGAACAGCCCCATGGCCTCGACGCTGCAAGGGATGGTCGGCACACCGGCAAGGGGAGCCGGCGCGTAGGCGAGGGCGGCACGCTTCGCTTGCGCGGGGTCGCGGATCACCGCGACCCCGCGGCCCAGCGGCGCCAGCAGCGTCTCGAGGACCCAGGCGGCGCGGGGCGCGAACTCCTGAGGCGCGTCGAGAAAGACCTCGAGGGTGGGTGGGGGGGACGGCGGACCGCTCACACGTCCGCCCTCGCGCGCGGCTGACGCGTCACCACCTGGCGCGCGACCCGGTAGGCGTTCAACGCACCGGGCACCGGATCGGTGAGCGAGTGAAGGCCGTCCATGCGCGTGCCGCGCAGCGAGCGTACGTAGTCGCCGGCGCGACGCTCTCGCTTGGCGATCTCGAGCATCGCCAGCGGCACGTCCTTGTTGGCGACGATCCACTTGACGCCGTCGGTCTGGCGCGGGGCCAGGAAGGGGTGCCCCGTGACGTCGCGGTAGGCCGCCAGGGAAAGGTTGACGCCGCTGGCCGTGGACAGCCCGTGCCACTTCCAGTGCCGCGCGTTGACCTCCATCAGGCAGAAGCGCCCGTCGCGCGGATCACGCTTGAACTCCACCTGGCTCACGCCGTGGAAGCGGAGCTCCCGCAGCAGGCCGAGCGCCGCGTCGACGAGGTGCTGATCCCAGGCGCTGACACCAGCCAGGCAGCTACCCCCGGAGTGGGGATACTGGCGCAGCTTGTGGCCGCAGAACACGGCCAGCGGTCGAGACCGTTGGTCCAGGTAGGATCCGACGGTCCAGAGCTCGTCTTCCCCGCCCGGCACGCGCTCCTGCAACATCAGCAGGCCGAGGTCGTCCACCTTGTCGTAGACTCGCTGCAGCTCGGCCGGCGAGTCCACGTCGATGATGTGTCGTCGGAAGCGCAGTTTGAAGGCCAGCGACTCCACCGGCTTGAGCACCGCCGGGAACGGCACCTCGCCGGCTGCGGCGGCGAGCTCCTCTCCGGACTCGACGAACACCGTCTTCGGTGTGTCGACGCCGGCGCTCCAGGCGGCCTCCAGCTGCGCGCGCTTGTCGTGCACGCGCTGCATGATCTCCCAGCGAGAGAAAGGCACGATGAACCAGGGCTCCAGCTGCTTCGCGTGACGCGAGAGGGGCCAGATGTACTCATCGTGACTGGGAAACACGACGGCGCGCCGGGGCAGCCTCCGTCCGATCCCCTCGAGGTGAGCGAGGAAGGCCTCTTCATCCTCGAGTGGGTCTGGACAGACGAGGCCGAAGGCATAGCGCGAGCGCAGGCCGATGGCGTGCGGGTCGGGGTCCAGCGCCGCGACCGGTACGCCGTTGCGCCCGAGGTCGCGGATGATGTCGAGGCCGCAGGCATAGCTCGCCTGAAGAACGACGGCGGGTGTCGTGACGCCGGCCTTCTTCAGGAATGACGACTGCCTCATGTGCCGGCCCCAGCTGCGCCGACGCCTCGCGGCCGGCGCGTGATCGCCCGGCGGAGCTGGCGCGTCGTGGCCAGGAGCCCGGGCACGGGGTCGGCGAGGTCGTAGAGACCGTCGCGCCGCACATCGGTGTAGGTGCGGATCCAGGGGAGGAGGCGGCGCTGGCCCTTGCGCCATTCATGCAAGGAATCGCGAGCGTCGGTGAGGAAGATCGCCCATCTGCCGCCCTCGTTCTGCGGCGGCGCCACGAAAGGCCGGCCGACGGCGTCCGCATAGGCGGCGTAGGAGAGGTTGACGCCGGAGTCGGTACCGAGCGCGTGCCACATCCAGTGGCGGGCGTTGATCTCCATCAGCTTGTAGCGCCCGTCGTCGACGTCGCGCTTGAACTCGACCTGGCTGACCCCGTGGTAGCCGAGCTCCTGGAGCAGACGCACACCAGCGTCGGCCAGATCGGGCACCCAGCGGCTGACGGCCATGCGGCAATGCCCGAACACGGGAGGATGCTGGCGGAGCTTGTGACCGGTGAACAACGCCAGTGGACGTGACTCCGCGTCGAGGTACGAGCCGAGGGTGTACAGTTCGTCGTCACCACCTGGCACGATCTCCTGCATCATCAGCGTGCCGCAATCGTTCGCGCGCGCGTAGACCCGGGACAGCTCGTCGCGAGAGCCGATCTGCAGCACGTGACGGCGAAAGCGCAGCTTGAAGGCCAGTGACTCCACGGGCTTGAAGATGGCGGGAAAGCCGATCTCGTCGGCGCCGCGCTCGAGATCCGCCTCGGAGTCGATGAACACCGTCTTCGGCGTGTCCACGCCGCAGTGCCAGGCGCTCTCGATCTGCGTCTGCTTGTCGTGGAGATGCCGCATCGTCTCCCAGCGCGAGAACGGGATGATGAACCAGGCTTCGAGGCGCTCGGCGTGACGAGAGATCGGCCAGATGTACTCGTCGTGCGTCGGGAAGAGCACGGCGCGCTGGGGCAGCCGCTTGCCCAGATTCTCCAGGAAGGAGACGAATGCCTCCTCATCCTGCTTGGGGTCGGGGCAGACCATGCCGGCGGCGCGTCGCGAGCTCAGGCCGAGCGCCCGCGGGTTGGCGTCGAGGGCCAGGAGGGGGATGTCGTGGCGGTCCAGGTCGCGAAGGACGTCGAGGCCGTTGGCCCACGAGACCTGCAGGACGATCGCCGGGTTGCGAACGGCCGACCCTTCCAGAAACTGCTCGAACCTCATCCTCGTCCTTTCGCGGCGTCGCTGCCGGCGCCTGGTCGTGCCCGCTCGGCGATGATACTCGTCATGGCGGCGGGGTCGCGAATCCGCACGGCTCGGCCGGTCGCGCCGACGAGAGCAGGAGGAGCGCGCGGCGACACGCGAAGGCGCTGGTCAGCGGAGACGGCGCCCAGGGTTGCCGGCCCAGACCTCGCCTGGGCCGACGTCCTTGCGCACGCAGGCGCCCATGCCGATGACGGCGCCTTCCCCGACAGACACGCCGTTCGCGATGGAGGCAGACTGCCAGACGACGGCTCCGGCGCCCAGGCGGCAGCCGCCGCCGAGCTGCGCGTGACCCGTCACGAGCACGTCCTCACCGATCTCCACGTTGTGACCTACGTTGGCGTGCGGACCGATCTTGGCTCCGCGGCGCAGCAGGGTGTCGCCCAGGGCGCCGCGCTGAATGCTCGCGTGGGCCGCGACGTCGACGTCGGCCTCGAGCACGACTCCGCCGATCTGCGGAAACGGTACGAGGCGGCCGCCGCCGTCACGTTCGTAGCCCATCCCGCTGCAGCCGATGACCACGTGCTGAGCGATCCTCACGCCAGGCCCGATGGTCGCGTTCTTCACCCAGGAGTGATTGGCGGCCACGATCGCGGCAAGCTCGGGCTCGGCGTACACGGGCTCCCGATCCCCGGTGAGCTCTGCGAAGAAGCGGTCCAGCACCCCGGCCATGGCGAGGCGGGGAGTCGTGCAGACCGCCACGGCGTGGCCGGGGGCCAGCGCGCCCGGGTCGGGCGCGGGCCCGGGGCAGATCAGCAGGCCGGCCCCGCCGCCGCTGGAGGCCGGCTTCGGGGAGCGCGTCCAGGCGAGATCGCCTGGCCCCGCCTCGGCGTCGCCGTGCACACCGAGGAGGGTGATGCTCGCGGCGTCGCAGCCGGCGGCTGTCACGAGCGCCTCGAGCTGGCCGATTCCTTCGAGGAAGCGCGCGACCTCGGCTGCGGTGGCGCTCACGGGCGGTAGTGCGGCAGGTATCTGGCCAGCAGCTCCGCGTCGAACTCGTGCGGCACGTAGTCTGCCGGGACGTCGACGTAGTAGGGATTGCCGGGATCGAGCTCGCGTTGCAGCGTGGCCCACGGGTGCGGGTCGTTGTAGTACACGGCGTTGGCGGTCTCGAGGTCGGTGACCACGTGCGATCCGTAGCCCACGATGGCGCCGGGCGCGATGCTGACGCCGGCGCTGGTGTTCGTGCGGCTGCCGATCACCGACGCGTAGCCGAAGCGGGTCACGAGCTGGCGCTGCGGAGCGTTGGGCCGGGCGTGGTCGATGTTCTTCGTGTGCGAGCTCATGATCCCCGCCGCCACGAAGCACCAGTCGTCGACGATCACCGCCTTGGAGATACAGCTCCCGGTGCGCACGCGCACGTGGTTGCCGACGAGAGAGATGCCGGTGGTCACGCAGTCGTCGGCGATCTCCACGTCGTCGAGGATGCGCGTCCCGGAGGCGAGGTGCACCCGGTGACCGAGCTTGACGTCGTCGCCGACGACCACGTCGGGGTCGATGATGCATTGAAGACCGTGCTCGAAGCCGTCGCCGTGCCGAAAGTCCCCCGCGATCCAGGAGCCGCTGGGGGCGTGACAGTCGTAAGCGTCCCAATCCACGATGTGCGCCTCCTTCATCACCCCGTTGCCGCCGCGCACACGCGCGCGTACGCGACCACGATGAACGGGGAGTATAGCATCGCGCCTCGCCGGGTCTGCGCGGCCGGTTCCCTTACTCGTCCCAGAACACCTGGTCGAAATAGCGCACCGAGCGGCGCGAGGTGCGCACGCGAGATTGGGCGAGCGCCACGCCTTCGGCGTCCAGCTCGCCTCGCGCGTACTTGATCCCCAGGTACGGGAGGATGAAGTCTTCCTGGTAGACGAAGGTCGAGACGCGGGGATTCACTTCGATGAGGTGTTCGCCCATGAACTGGATGCTCACGAACTGATCGAGGCGCAGACGCCGGCAGATGTGGCGCGAGGCCGCGACGAGATCCGGCCTGGCGACGGTGCGGAACGACATCGCGAGACCAGCTCTCACGGCCTCGCGGGTCTTGGCCTGGAAGAGCACGATCTCGCCGTCGTCGACGAGCGCGTCGACGACGAACTCCGGCGCCTCGATGTACTCCATGAGCAGCAGCGGCGGGAACGCGTCGCCGGCGGCGAGCTCGGCGGCGGCCTCCTCCAGGGTGAGCACGGGGACGCCGCTGCGCCGCTCGAGCAGGTCCGGGCGGCCGCTCTCAGACACCACGTGGAAGCCGCGAGATCCCTTGGCGATCGGGGGCTTGAGGCACACCGGCGTGCCGGGGTAGCCGAGCTCGCGAGCGCCGGCGACGAACTCCTCGACACTCGCCGGCAGGAGCAGCCGCGGCTGCAGCACCGGCGTGTCACGAAGGGCGGCGTGCATTGCGGCCTTGTCGTTGCAGACGGCGATGGCCTCAGGGCCGCCGACGAGGACGGTGACGCCGAGCTCGACGAAGGCCGCCCGCGCCCGCGCCACGGCCTCCACCTCGCTGGACGACTGCACCAGGAGCACGTCGGGCTCTTCGCGACGGACGACGTCGAGGAGCGCCGGCACGTACTCGGGCGACGTTCCAGACGGCACCAGGGAGAACCCATCGCACAGGAAGCGTCCGACCGCATCGGCGCGCATGTCGACGCCGTGGATCGAGATCTGGCGTTCGCCGTTTGCCTTGAGCATCCGGATCAAGGTGCTGGCGCCAGGGCATCCGGCGGCGGTGAGGACGAGCTTGAGCGGCGGCGTCATGACCTCAGCCTCCTTCACCGAGGACCCGTTGGTATACCTGGAGCGTGAGTCGCGCGTTGCGCCGCCAGCTCAGCTCGAGGGCGGTGGCGCGGCCGGCCGCGCCGATGGCCGCTGCGCCGTCCGGGTCGTCGAGCACCCGGGCGATGATGCCGGCGAGGGCGCCGGGGTCGCGCACCGGCGCGAGGAAGCCGCTGACGCCGTCCTCGAGGAAGTCCTCCGGACCCTCGCCGCGGCCGGCGACGACGGGCGTGCTCTGGGCCATGGCCTCCGTGTAGACGAGGCCGAAGGCCTCGTCCCAGCTGGGCAGGGCGAAGAGCTGCGCGCGAGCCATGAGCGCCAGCACGCGCGCGTGCGGTATCCGGCCGAGGAAGTGGACGGTGTCCGCGACGCCTTCGGCCGCGGCCCGCTCTTCGAGGACCGGGCGCAAGCGTCCATCGCCGACGATGGCCAGGTGGACGCGGCGGGCATCGCGGCGCAGCAGCCCTATGGCGGCGATCAGGTCGGCGATTCCTTTGCGCTCGATCAGGTAGCCGACGGTGAGCACCAGCGGCTCGCCGGGGTAGTAGTCGGACGCCGCCTCGACAGGTGTTCCGAGGCCGGTGGTGCCGTTGAGCACGACGGACAGCTTCTCCGGCGCCACGACGCCGGCCAGCAGGCCGGCGACGGCGCTCGAGTTGGCCATCACCGCATCGGCGCAGCCGAGCGTCTCCTTGGCGCGGCGCTCCACGGCGCCTCCCATGCGGAAATGCTGGTACACGTCGGCGCCGTGCACGGTGACCACGTACGGCACGCCGAGGTCGGCGGCCAGGCGTCGCGCCAGCGCGCCGTCCGGCAGCGCCTGGTGCGCGTGCAGGAGGTCGTAGCCGCCGGAGTGGAGTGACGGCAGGCGCCTGACCTCGCGGTAGGCGAGGTCGCCGAGCCGGTCGAAGAAGAGGCGCCTGGGCGGCTGCAGGACGCGCGGGTACTCGGCGGTGACGCCGTCGCGGACCGCCTCGCGCGGCTTCTTGCCGCGCCGCCGCTGGCGCTCGTCGAGCCAGAGAATCCGCGGCGCCCACGGCGTGGGGGACAGCACCCGCGACTCCACGCCGAGACCATTGAGCGCCAGGATCTGCTCGTGCACGAAGAGATGGCGCTCCACGCCGGGCGAGGGGTACAGGTGCGATACGACGAGGACGTTCACGCCTCCCGCTCCGTCGCCCGCTCCCGTGCCGCCAGTCGCGACCGCGAGACGATCGCGAGCGCCAGGCCGTACAGGATCCACATGGGAGCGAAGCTCGCCGAGCTGCTCGGCCCGACCGCTCCGATCGTGAACCCGAGCAGCGCCAGCCAGGTCCCGCTCGCGAGGTACCGCGTGAGCGGGTCCGGGTCGTGCCGCGCGACGGGCCACAGTGCGATCGCGAGGAGCAGGAAGAAGACGAGGTGCAGCGTGAAGCCGACGAGACCACCGTCGGCGTACGTCTCGAGCCACCAGTTGTGGAGGTTGGTGATGCCGAGGGCGTCGGTGCCCGCGCCGATGATGCCCTCGGCCTGTCCTGGGCCGGCGCCCACGAGCAGGGTGGAGCCCGCGATCTGCAGGCCGCGATCGGTGAGGTTGCTGCGGATCGCCCCGGAGCCCTTGTTCGCCTGGGCCTGGCTGATCAGCGACTCGAGGCGGAACTGGCGCAGCATGTCGTTGGAGCTGTTGTTGAAGAGCAGCCAGCCTGCGGAGACGCAGAGGCACACGATGACGAGGCCCATCACGGCCTTGCCGGAGCGGCTCGATAGCCTCGGGCCGAGGTGCCAGAAGAGCGCCACCGCGGCGAGCGACGAGATGCCGGCGGCGACGAGGCTGGAGCGTGAACCGGTGCGCACGAACGCGGCGCCGCCCATGGCGATGAAGAGGAGCGTGAGCAGGAGCCACTTGAAGCGCCGGGTGAAGAAGAAGGCGCAGAGCATGAACGGCCAGCAGATGACGATGTAGGTGGCGAGGTCGTTCTGGTTGTGGAACACGCTGGTGACCGCGTAGGTCTGCGACGTCACCGCGGTGAGCAGGCGCGAGGTGGGCAGGCGGATGCCGAGCCGGGCCTCGAGGATGGTGAAGCCCACGATGAAGGCGTAGCCGACGATCATGGAGTAGCCGAACCAGATGAGGCGACGGCGCGTGCCGCCCGCCGCCGCCGTCGCCAGGAAGACGGCCGCCATGGTGACGACGATGGCGATGTAGTTGACCGCCACGAGCTTGTCCGGCGCCCACAGGAGGCCCAGCAGCAGCCACGTGAACCAGAGCACGGCGGGCAGAGCCAGGTCCTTGGCCGCGAACGGTATGGGGTCGCGGCGGATGAGCAGGTAGCAGACCCCTGCGTAGACGACGACGGCGAGGACCAGACGGAAGAGGAACGCCTGCGGAGCGGCCGGCAGGGCGAACGATGGTCCCAGGAGTGCCAGGACCGGCAGCGAGACGAGCAGCGCGGTGAGGACGGTCCCGACGCCGGTGCGGGCGATGCGCTCGCGGCCGAGGAGCAGGAGCGCCGCGAGCGCGATGACGGCGAGCAGACCGAGGGCGACGGTAGGGCTGCGCGTGGCCGCCGCCGCGAGGACGGCCGTGAGCGCGGCTCCGGCGGCGAGCAGCACCGCGTCGCCGGCCGAGAAGCGGCTGCGGGCGGCCGCCCCGCCGTGCGGGCCGGCGGCCGCACGTTGCGGAGAGCCTGCCGTCATGCCGGCATCCTACCAGCGAGCTCGTCAAGCAGTGCCGCCAGCTCGGCGGTGAGGTGGCCGAGCTCGTAGCGCTCGAGGGCGGATCGGTCCGCGACCGGCGCCGCGCCGCCGCGGGCGGCGGCGACGAAGGCGGACAGCGGCGCCCTCATGGAGTCGTCGGGCAGCACGCAGGTGCCGCCGCCGACCTCCGCGAAGAGCTCGCGAGCAGCCGAGCCGGCCGGCGAGATCGCGAAGATCGGCCGGCCGGCCTGCAGGTACTCGAACACCTTGCTCGACATGCTCTCCGGCCGGCGTCCGTTCACCAGCAAGAGCGCGTCCGCGGCGCGCTGGTAGCCGAGGGCGACCGGCAGCGGCACCAGAGGCTCGACGCGCACGCGGTCGCCGAGCCCGAGCCGCCCGGCGTCTGGGAGGACGCGACTCTCATCGACGCCGACGAACAGCGCCTTGACGTCCGGAGGCATCGCCGCCAGCGCCTCGAGGAAGGCGGCGACCTGGTGCTCGCGGCCGTAGAGCCGGCCTGTGTGCACCAGCCAGAAACCGTCGCCGAGGGAGACGTTGGCCGGCTGCTCCGTGCGGTCGAACCCGTTGGGCAGTACGTGCGCCCGCCCGCGCAGCCGCGGGTGCCGCGATACGAGTTCGTCGATGATCGGCCGGTTCACGGCGGTCACGGCGGTAGCTTGGCCGAGCGCCCACGCCTCGAGGCGGGCGTGGGCGGCCTTGTGCGCCGCCGTCGGGTACCGGCGGAACTGGTACGTCGACCACGGGTCGCGGTAGTCGGCCAGCCACGGCAGCCGGGCGTGTCGGGCGAGCGTGGCCGCGACGAGGTGCGCACTCGGCCGCGGCGAGCTGCTGAACAGGACGTCGAAGCGCTCCTGCCGGAGGATCTCGCGGCCCTTGAGAACGGCAGACCCGACCCAGGCGAAGTAGGGGTCGGGTACCGCCACCCACCGGTTGACTCCCGTGCTCCGCCGGCCGCCGCCGAGCAGTTGCTTCGGCCAGGGCACGGCGGCGCGGGCGACGGGCACGCCGGGCGGCACCGCCGCCGGCCCCGTCGCCGTCGCCGTCAGCACGGTCGGCTCCCAGCCCTCATCGGGCAGGTGTCGCAGGAAGCGCACGACGCGGGTCGTGCCGGCGCTGGCCATGGGCGGGTACGGGTTGGCGATCACGAGCAGCTTCTTCACGGGAGCTCCCGTCGTCGGTGCCCGCCCATCTTACCGGGAGCAGGCCGCCGCCGGGCTCGAGAGGGCCGTCGCGGTCGGCCTCCAGCCTCTTTCGGCATTCAGTCGGGGGCGCCGGACTCGGTGCCGAACGCCTCCGGGAACGCGGTGACGATGGTCCGCACGAGCCGGCGCGCGTTGGCGCGCTTGACGTGGAAGCCGTCGTAGAAGTCGAAGGGGTCGCCCTTGATGCGCGACAGCTCGCTGAGGTCGAGGAGGCGGAAGCCGTGCTTCTTCTGCTCGCTTCTCAGCCACGCTACGACGTCCGCGCGTCGCTCTCTCCACCCCGCGTCGCGTACCGCGTCCAGCAGACGCGGATGCAGCGGCATGAGTACGACCACCTGCGTGGTGCCCATCTCGTCGAGCAGGCCCATGGTCTTCTCGAAATACTGTTGCGACCGCGGGTACAGTGCCGCAGTCGTCGTCTCGTAGCGCTCGAGCGCCGTCTCGATCGAGTAGTCGATGGCTCGGGAGAGCGGCCGTCCCCGGGCCTCCGCAAGGTCGTAGCGGTTGCGGAGCACGACGCCGTCGGCGCCGAACGTCGTGAGTGCGAGGTCCTTGCCCGGCGGGACCTCCTCAGGGGTCTGCGGGAGCTTCTTCCTCTCGGTCTCGATCAACGCCGGCGGGAACCAGCGGCTGAGCTGTGGCTCCTGGATGAGGCCCGGGGAAAGCCCCTGCTTGCGAAACGCCTCGACGTGAAGGAACCACACGACCTGAAGGGGCGTGTCGGGGAATCTGCGGCGGGAGTAGTTGACGAATGCCCAGGCGTCCTCGGGGCGTCCGTTCTGGAAGGCGAGGTTGAACCCGGTGCGGCCGGTGAGCCGTTCGAAATACGCGGGCTCGATGCGGGTGGCCCGGGAGCCACCGAAGATGAGGATGTGCGGCGGCTTGGCCGCGCGCCGGAGCAAGCGCAGCTTCACGGCGCGGTCGGTCGGCACGAACGGAGGCATCGCGGCCCCATCCGGCGCACTCGCCACCGGGGCGGGCGCCGACTTCGCCGCATCTTCCGACGTGCAGGCGGCGGCAGCGAGCGTGAGGAGCGGCAGCGCGAGCAGGAGGCAGATCGCGGACAGGCGCACTCGTCGTGACCCGGCCGGCCGTCGCACGGTGATGTCGGTGCCGGCATCCATCTAGATCTGCGTGCCACCGGCCTCGGCGATATCGACCTCGGCCTCGATCTCCGTCTCTTCTTCCTCGGCCTCGAGGTCGTCCTCGGAGAGCTCGCTCTCACTGGCGGGACCGTGGCCGGGGCTCTCCGCGGCGGCGTCCAGCAAGCCCGCAGCGGCCACGCCGCCGAGCGCGCTCGTGCCGGCGCCCGCGGCCGCCGGCGCCGGTCTCACGCGGCCACCGGTCAGGCGTCCGGCGAACGTGCGCAGCTTGCCGCGCTCTCCGGGTGTGAAGAAGCGCGCTGCCCAGAGCACGAGCGGGAAGACCAGCAGCGCCGGCGTCATCGCGAGCTCGCCGAGGACAAGCTGCGGGAGCGACTCGTGGACGCTGACTCCGACCGCCAGTCCGATCGCCCAACCGGCGCCGAGCGTGAGCGCCGTCGCCGCGCCGATGGTGATCAGGCGCCGCCACTCGTACGGGATCGGGTACCAGCGGTTGGAGACGAAATACACGAGCACCGCGAGGATGCCGAAGCCCACGACTGTGTTCCACGCCGCCGCGTACATGCCGTACACGGGCACGAGCAGGAAGTTCAGGGCCACGTTCACGCCCGAGGCGACCAGGGTGATCACCGGGATCAGTCGGTTCTTCTTGGCCACGTTCGCGCCGATCCAGAAGATGAAGTAGAGGTTGTAGAGCGCCACAGAGAGGGTGAGCACGAACGTGGTGGGGCCAACCGACCAGAACTTCGGGTTGAGCAGCAGGTGGATCACCAGCGGCAGGTAGATGCCGACCAGCGCCAGCAGGATGCCGTTGAACGCCATGAAGTACGTGGACGAGCGTGAGACCATCCGCTTGTGCCGCTCCGGCTCGTTCAGCTTGGCGTAGTGCCACTGCGGCCAGGCCATGCGGAACGCCATGCCGACGATGTAGAGCGGTTGCGAGAGCGAGTTGGCGACGGTGTAGAGCCCGACGACGGCGATCCCCTGGTAGTGCAGCAGGAAGAACCGGTCGCTCAGCTTGAGGAAGAAGAACGAGATGGCCGTGAACATGGCCGGGATGGCGAAGGCCAGCATCGAGCGCAGCAGCGCCCTGTCCCACAGGAAGCGCAGGCGGGGCGCGTAGAAGGGAAGCGCGGCGAGGTTGAGCAGGACGGCGGTGACCAGGTTGGCACCCAGGTAGCCGGCAGGCCCCCAGTCGAACACGGCGAGGAAGACGACCGCCATCGGCACCTGGATGAGCACGCGCGCGACGGTGAACGAGGTGAAGGTCCAGGGCCGGTGCTCCAGCCGCATGAGCGTGAACGGAAGGTCGCTCAGGTTGGTGAAGAAGAGCGTGGCGACGCCGATGTTGAAGTAGATGGCGTACCCGTCGCCCCCCATGAGCAGGCTCGAGATCCACGGCATGAAGGCCATCAGCACGCCCAGCAGGACGGCCGGGTACAGGAACTTCACGTAGAAGACGTGCGTGATGACGTCGCTGCGGTGCTTCGGGCTCTTGTCGTCGAAGTAGAAGCGCGTGAACGCGACGTCGAAGCCCATGGTGACGAACACGTCGAGGAACGTGGTGACAGTGACGACCATGCCGACGATGCCGTAGTCGCTCTTCGTCAGGAACGCAGTGAAGAGCGGCAGCATGAGCGCCGTCAGGAACTTCTGCAGCATCCGGCCGCCGCCGTAGATCACGGAATCCTTGAGCAGCAGCGAGTAGCCGTGGCCGCTCGCCTTCGTGCGTCGGCCCGTGCGCAGGCGGGCGAATGGGTTCGTGGTGCCTCCGGGAGTGGATGTGGGTGCGGCCGGCCGCGGGGACGGCCGCCGGCCGCCGGGCGGCCGCGTTTCCGGAGATTCTACCACCGGGCGCAGGCTCGCTCGGCCCGGCCGAGGTCGGGCGTCCCGGCGGCGTGCGGCTCCGGCTTCGATGTGCGATGCGCCTCACGGCGCCCCCCACGCTGTCTCGCCTGCGGGGGTCACTGTGCGGTGCGCCTCACGGCGCCCCCACGCTGACTCGCCTGCGGGGGTCACTGTGCGGTGCGCCTCACGGCGCCCCCCACGCTGACTCGCCTGCGGGGGTCAGTGCCGGGCGGCGCTCAGGTCCTTGGGGAGCAGCTCGGCATGCGCCTCGACGGCGGCGAGCTGCTCGGCTGCCACCGGCGAAGAGCCGCGCTGCCGCGCCTTCGTCATGACCTCGCCCACCCGGAGGCCGGCAGTGTGCTGGGCGACCACCGCCTGCGGGAGCAGATCGAAGAGCCCGTCCGGGCCTCCTGCGGGCCGGCAGCGCACGCCTGCGCCATCGAGCGCTCGCAGGTCGGCGTCGGCGTCCAGCCCGACGACGGCGAGGTGCGGCGCGATCGCCGCCAGCTGCGCCGCGTCCGTCCTCGCTCCTGGGCCGACCCAGCGCTCGCCGGAGGCCACGGGGCAGAGCACGAGCGCGTCCGACTCGGCGAGACGGCCGGCGACGGCGTCGTCGGCGAGCCCGTCGCCGGCCTTCTCGCCGCCGTAGAGCTGGATGCGGCCGGCCGTCTCCGGCGCGGCCACCAGCACGCGCGCGCCGAGGCGGGCGAGCGTCTGGACGACGTAGGCGTGAGCGGGACCTTCGCCCGCGACCACCACGGTCGAGCCGGCGACCTCGACTCCCAGCTCGAGGAGGCCGGCGAGCACGCCCTGCGGCAGGTAGCGGTAGAGGCCCACGGCCTCCTCGTCCACGCCGGCGACGGCGATGCCCTGTCGCCGGCAGGTGGCGACGTCCACGTCGGCCACCCGCCAGTGCGCGGTCCCGCG
This sequence comes from uncultured Thermoleophilia bacterium, assembly GCA_963699725.1. GTDB lineage: Bacteria > Actinomycetota > Thermoleophilia > UBA2241 > UBA2241 > CAIXSE01. The sequence continues at coordinate 15,695 of CAVOVA010000002.1, read as the reverse complement.
CATCAGCGTGACCGCTGCCGTCGCCGCCAGGTTGCGCACGATCGATTCGTCGATCGGTCGCACGCCCGGTAGATCGGTGACGACGTCCACGGTGGCGAGCGGCGCCTGAAGGCGCGTCGACAGCAGCTTCACGCGGTCGCCGACGTGCGCGAGCCCGGCGAAATACGCCGTCTGCTCCTCGGCCTCCTTGCGTGAGGCCTGAACGCTGTCGCGACCCACCGCATACACCTGGTCGGCGCCGGCCAGCGCGGCGATCGCGGGCGTGACGCGCCGGTAGCCCACGGAGGCTTCGGTCAGCACACTCAGACCCTTGAGGTCGAGGCGCGACTGCGCGATCGCGCGGCGGATCAGGCGCACGATCTGTGGGCCGGGGAAGCGGTCGTCGCACGCGTAGCGGTCGAGGTCGGCGGTCATGTCCTCATCCTACCTGCTGAGCCGCCGCGGCGAACCCGCACCGGCCGCGGCGAACCCGCAGGCGCACCGACGCGTCCCTTTGGCGGGCGCCGCCCGGGTTAGGCGTCCACGCCGGGTCGGCGCTTGGCGCCGACCCGGCTATACTGGTGTCTCCGGGGACGGGGAAAGGCACAGCCTGGTGAGGAACAGCGTCACAGCCATCGTTCGCGCGCGCGGCGGCCTCTTGGCGGGGGTGGCCACGCTGCTGTTGGCCGCCGCTCTGACCGGCGCGTTCGCGCCGTCGGCCGCGGCGGCCCCCGACGCCGCCCAGATCGACGCCTTCCTCGTCGCACACGGCTCTCCCATGGCCGGCACGGGCGACACGTTCGTAGCCGCCGCCGGGGCCTACGGCGTCGATCCCGCCTTTCTTGTGGCCATCGCCGGCGCCGAGACGAGCTTCGGCCGGCTGCTGTACTCCCAGGACGGCGACCAGTGCACGTTCAACGCCTTCAACTGGTTCTATGGCCCCACGTGGCCGACCAGTGACTTCACCTCCTGGGAGGACGCCATCGCCCGCGTCGCCGCCGGGCTCGGCGGCGACCTGTACTACGGCTGCCGGCTCTACTCCGTCGACGCCATCGCCCCGAAGTACTGTCCCGACGGCACCGCCAATTGGGTGACCAACGTCAAGAGCTTCATGGTGGCGCTCGGCGGGAATCCCGGGGACACGCGTCTCGGCGCGGCCCCGGCGACGCCGGCGCCCGAACCTACGCCGCCTTCCACCGAGCCCGGCCTGGTCGCGCTCGCGGGCTCGGTCAAGCTGGATCGGGGCGACCGCGAGGTCGGCCAGCGCATCTACGTGTGGTTCACGCTGACCAACACCGGCGGTCAGCCGCTGGAGCTCGAGGGCATCCGCCTGGCCGTACGCGGCCCCGGCGATTCCGTCCGCGACCTCGTCAGCAACGCGCCGCTCACACTGGCGGCGGGCCAGTCCACCGAGGTCTCAGCGTCTTGGCCGCTCGATCTCGCCGGCCGCTGGCAGGGCTGGATCGAGGTCACGCGCGACGGCAAGGCGAGCCTCGTCGGCGAGGACCAGGCGTTCGTGTTCTGGATCAAGCTGCCCAGGGAGCATGAGCTTCACCGCTGGGAGCTGCGCGACTCCACGCTCGACCAGGCCTTCTGATCCCGGCGCCCGGCTGGGCGCGCCGTTCGCTACCTCTCAGAACTGGACGTAGAGGAAGGGACTCGGTTTGCTCAGCGCGAGCAGCGAGGCGGCCAGCAGGATCCCCAGCAACAGCGCGTAGCGCAGCTTCGGACGCGGCTGGATCTCCCAGGTGTTGGGCAGCAGGTTCACCCAGAGGATCCCGCCGACGATGAAGGCGGCGAGGACGGGTGCAACGCGCAGGATGCCCTCGCCGCCCACCCCGTTGAAGCCGAGCATCGCCTGGAGGACGTCTTTGGCGGCTCGCAGCGACGAGGCGCGGAAGAAGACCCAGGCGACGGTCGCCGCGAGGAACGTCAGGATCCGGTTGAGCCACACCCACTTCGGTGTCAGGCCGTACTTCTTCGCCACGACATGTACCGACTGGTACGTGCCCCACAGGAGACCCCAGAAGACGAACGTCCAGGCGGGCCCGTGCCAGAGCCCACCGATCAGGAAGGTGATGAGCAGGTTGCGCACCGTCAGCAGGGTCGTGCCGCGCGAGCCGCCGAGCGGGATGAACAGGTAGTCGCGCAGCCAGCCGGAGAGCGTCATGTGCCAGCGGCGCCAGAAGTCCGACGGGTTGACCGCCTTGTACGGCGAGTCGAAGTTCTGGGGAAAGCGGAGGCCGATCATGATGGCGACGCCCACGGCCATGTCGCTGTAGCCGGAGAAGTCGAAGTAGAGCTGCAGCGTGTAGCCGAGGGCGGCGCCCCAGCCGGAGAGCAGCCCGAGGTTGGCGTGCTGCGAGAACAGCTCGTTGACGTAGGGCGCCATCATGTCGGCGACCAGCATCTTCTTGGCGAACCCCATGATGAGGAAGAAGAGCCCGGTGCCGATGAGACTCCAGCGAAAGCGCTGCTGGGAGCGCTCGAGCTGCGTGCCGACGTGACCGTAGCGGATGATCGGGCCGGCGAGGATGTACGGGAAGAGCGTGACCCAGGCCAGGTAGTGGATCACGCTCCTCGCCGGCTTGATCATGCCGCGGTAGACGTCGATCGCATACGAGATGCCGGCGAACGTGTAGAACGAGATACCGATCGGCAGGAGCATCTTGACGGCCGGAAGCGGCTTGCCGGCGCCGAGCAGGCGGAAGACGCCGTCGAGCGAGTCGACGAAGAAGCCGCGGTACTTGAAGTAGCCGAGGAAGGCGAGGTTCACGGTGATCGCGGCCGCCAGGATCAGTTTGCGGCGGCGGCTCGCGTCCTCGGCCTCGTCGCGCGCGAGGTAGTGGCCGGCGATCCAGTCCGCCAGCGTCGTCGCCAGCAGCAGGGGCACGTAGCGCCAATCCCACAAGCCGTAGAAGACGAGCGACGCGGCGATGAGGAAGAGCAGGCGCGGGTAGCCGCGCGGGATGACCCAGTACAGGACGACGACGACCGGCAGGAAGATCAGCAGGAAGGTGTAGCTGTTGAGGAGCACGCCGCCGGGCCTACTCGCCGTTCGTCGGCGTGCGGGACGGAGGCACGCCGCCGGTCTCCTCGAGGATGTAGTCGATGGCCGCCCGCGTGTTGACGGTGGTCATGTGCACGCCGTCGTACCACTCCCGGGGGTGGTAGTCGAAGACCTTGGGGTCGGTCATGTCGACGAACAGCAAGTCGTACTCGCCCTGCAGCGACTCGATGTAGGCGACGACCTGCTCGTGGCGTTCGTCCCACCCCAGTGGAGCCAGGATCTTGCGCAGTTTGGGGTTGATGGGAGTGAGCACGACCAGCGGGACGGCGCCCTGCTCGTTCATGAAGGCCAGCGTCTTCTCGACGTAGTCCTTGGCCGTCGGGTCCATCTCGCTGTAGACGTCGCGGTAGAGGTCGCCGTAGCGCGCGACGGAGCGGGGATAGCGGCGCTTCCACTCCTTCTCGGTCCACTTCCTCTCCGTCATCGCGCCGTCAGACAGCGTCTGCTTGCGGTAGCGGTTCTGTGTGGACTTGGCCTTCTCCCGATACAGGAGCAGGCGCGCAGAGTCCTTCGCGGTGTCCAGTGAGAGCAGCGTCGTGCGGTTCTCCCAAAGCGCCCGGACCAGCTCTCTTCCGCCCCTCGTGACCGTCGCCTGGTCCACGTATCGGGCCAGGCGTGGCTCGTTTGCCGTCCGGGCGCCCACCTCGAAGGGTACGAAGGACTCGACGTCGACGAACCACAGGTAGCCGGGACGCGAGTCGGGCCACACCTCGTGGACGAACTGGGTCATCGCCCAGGCGTCGGCGGTGCCGCCGATGCCGTTGACGCCTGCGTTGAAGGTCTTGAGGCCGGTCTTCTCCTCGAGATAGGCGGGCTCGTACCGCATCGAGCGGGAGCTGCCAAGGACGACGAGGTCCGGCGGCTGCTTGAGCCGCTCGATCTTGTCGACCTTGACGGTCCGGTCGGACGTCGTGACCGTCGGGAAGAGGTGCGTGCCGACCGATCCGTAGGGGTCGGCGATCACGTTGAGCGCGAGCACGCCGCCCATGCCGAGCGCAGTCACGAACACCAGGACGAGGACGAAGAGAAAGGCCCGCCGGCCCTGCGTCTGCTCCATCTCCGGCGGGTCCGGGATGACCCGCTGCTTCAGCTTGCCTGGCGTCGGCGTCAAGGTGGGGTCGTCGGGTGGCGTCATAGCCTCTCTGAGCAGCGAAAACGGTGTGAAATCGACACGGGGCTGAAGGATACCACAGGCACGCCGGCCGGCCGTTCCGGGCCCTCGGGCGTCCGCCTCAGCCCTCCTCCGCTCCGGCCGTCCTCTCCTCCGCGCTCCCGCCAGGGACGGGGGGTGATCGGTAGGTCATCAGCACCAGCAGCGGCATCGCCGACGGCGCCGCGCGGTGACGTCAGAGGAGTCACGCACGGTATCGCTCCTGGTCTCGACCGGAACGGCGACCGGCGCCACGAGGAGTGCCGCTGCACCGGTGGTGAACGGTCTGGCCATTCGCCCGACGCAGGGACTTACGCCTCGTGGTCGCCCCCGGGCCTCCTGAAGCGTTGCTGCATCCTCCACAGACCGAGGAGGCCGTCCACGATCGCTCAGCCGTAGCTGGTGCAGACCGGGTCGTGCGTCAGGCGCGCCTCCATGGCTGCGGGGTCGCCCGCCGGGGCGGCGCGGCGCGGTTCGTCGGGCGCTGCAGCGGGCTGTGAGCTGCCGGGCAGCCGATCTTCGTCCAGTTCCGTCATGCCTCAGTTCTTCCCGCCAAGGTACGCGGCGATGCGCGCGGCGAGGCCATCGGTCTCGAGTTCGTCGAGGCCGCCATTGACCGTCTTCGTGGCGTGGAACGCGTCGATGCCGTGGCCTTCGAGGAAGCAGCGCGTGAGGCGGATGCTGCCGCCATGGCTCACGAGCAGCGCCGTGCGGCCATCGAGGGCGCAGTCGCGGAGGCAGGCGAGGACGCGGCGCTGCTGGCCGGAGAGGCTCTCGCCGCCGGGAAAGCGGAAGGTCTCCGGGTGCTCGCGGTAGTGGCGCCACGTGACCTGCTCCTCGCGCATGATCGACGAGAAGCGGCGCGTCTCCCAATCGCCGCGGTGCGCCTCCGCGAGCCGTGGGTCGACGATGAAGGGCAGCTCGCCGCCGAGCTCCGCATGGATGATCTCGGCGGTCTCGCGCGCGCGCACCAGGTGGCTGGTGACGACGAGCTCGATGCCACGCCCGGCGAGCGCCCGACCCTGGTCGCGTGCCTGGGCGCGGCCCGCCTCGTTGAGCTCGACCTCGGCCCAGCCCTGGCAGCGTGCCGGCTCGCGGTTCCAGTCGGTCTCGCAGTGGCGGATGAGGAGGAGCGTCATGGGCGGCTCTGGGTCACGGACGAGCGTCCAGGGAGTCAATCAGTGAAACTGCAGGAGCGTATCGCCGCGCACCCCGATGCGCAGCGTCTCGACCGAGATGACCTCGTCGGGCGGGATGTTGCCGAGGTTCACGTTCGGCCCGAACTCCTGGATGAACCAGGCTTGCTGGCTCTTGACCGGCGCCTCGAACAGCAGCTGCGTGGGGTCGACGGCGGAGCGGATCTCGTCGAGCAGACCTTCCTTGACTTCTCCCCCCGGCTGGTAGATGCCGACGGTGCCCGACTCGCGGCCCTCCGTGATGACCTTCCAGGCGCCCGCCTCCAGCTCTCGCTTGATGCTGTCGACCCATTTGAAGGGAGCGACGACGATGCTGGCGTCTTTGCTGCCTACCTCGCTGAGGACCCGGAACTCCTTGGCGAAACGGCGCAGCAGGGCCAGCTTGTCTTCCTCAGCGATGTCGATCGTGCCGTCTGAGATCTCCACGCACGTCATCTCGCACTCGCGCACCAGCGCGACGTACTCCTCGAGCTTGTTCTGCCGCAGGCAGACCTCGAAGAAGGTGCCGCCGAAGCACACCGGGATGCCGAAGCTGTGGTAGAGCTGGATCTTCTCCCTGACGTTCGGCGTGACGGCCGCCGTGCCCCAGCCCAGCTTGACGATGTCGACGTAGTCCTGTGCGACCTCGAGGAACTGGCGGACCTGCTCGAGGCTGAACCCCTTGTCGAGCGCGTGCGTCAGCCCGCTCTCGCGCGGCTTGGTGGTGCGCTCGGGGAGCGTCAGGAACTCGAACATCGGTCAGTCCTCCCGTGGTCGCGCGCCGGCCGTCGCGGCGCTGGATGAATGGTACCAGACGCCTCGTCGCCGGTGCGGCCGGTCCGGCGTGGATGGCCGCTCTGAACGGCGGTGTCGGCGCCGCCGTTCAGAGCGCTGCGGGTCTCAGACGGCCGTGACACCGCCGTCGACGACCAACGCCGCACCGACGACGTAGGAACTGTCGTCGCAGGCGAGGAAGAGGATGGCGCGGGCGATCTCCTCCGGACGCCCGAGACGGCCCAGCAGCGTGGACTCGACGATGTCGCGACGCTCGGCCTCCGGGTCACGCGTCGCAGCGATCAGATCGTCGAGGAGCGGCGTATCGACCGGCCCCGGGCACACGGCGTTGACGCGGATGCCCTCGCGGGTATGGTCGGCGGCCATGGCGCGCGTGAGCTGGAGCACGCCGCCTTTGGTGGCGACGTAGGCGGCACACTCCGGAGCGCCGACGACGGCGAGCTCGGAAGCGACGTTGACGATGACCCCGCCGCCCTGGGCGCGCATGAGACCCACGGCCTCGCGGCAGCAGAGGAAGACGCCGCCGAGGTTCACGTCCACCAGGTGCCGCCACTCGCCGGGGGTTGTGTCGACGACGGTGCGCTGGAGGCCGATCCCGGCGGCGTTCACCAGCACGTCGACACGTCGGTGGTCTTCGCGCGTGACGGCGAAGAGCCGCGTGACGTCGGCCTCGCGGCTCACGTCGCAGACCACCGCGCGGGCGTCGGCGCCCGCGCGAACGAGCGCTGCCGCCTCGGGTCCGCAGTCGGCGATGTCGGCGAGGACCACCGCCGCGCCCTCGGCGGCCAGCAGCCTCGCGGTCGCGAGGCCGATGCCCGACGCGGCCCCGGTGACGATCGCGGCGCGGCCGGCGAGCTTCATGGCCGAGCTCGGACGCCCGCCGTCAGGGGCGCCACGTCCCTCGCGGGCGGCTGGCGAAGTGCCGGTCATGCGCCTCTCCTTCCTGTCAAACGCCGTCGGCCTTGACTCAGCCAAAACCAGCATATCTAATTGGTCAAGCAGTCAAAAGTCGAGGTGAGGCGCACGTGCGCCAGGCCGGTCCGGCGCGGCGTGATCGTCGGCAGCGACGACGCGCCCGGCGGCAGAGAGTCGGGAACAGGGGGACGACATGGGTATGTCACGCAGGCGCGCAGGTCAAGGAGGCCGCGGAACGGTTCTTGCGACGGTCTTGCTGATCGCGATACTGGTGGCGATCGTCGCGTTCTCCGGCGGTTGCGGCAGCTCGGATACCACCGCGACGACCAGCGATGCCGGCCTCCTGCGGCTGGCGTCGTGGATGACGGTCACCACGTGGGACCCGCGGGCGAGCGCCGCGGATGAGCCGTTGTTCCTGGCAAACATCTACGAGCCGCTGCTCTACGCGAACCCGCCCGGCAGCGCCGAGCCGTTCTCACCCTGCCTCGCCACCTCGTGGGAGGTCTCGGACGACGGCATGACCTGGACCTTCAAGCTGCGCGAGGGCGTCACGTTCCACGATGGCGAGCCGTTCAACGCCGCAGCCGTCAAGTACTCCGTCGAGGCGACCCAGGAGATGGATCTCGGAGCGGCCTACATCTGGTATCCCGTCGAGAAGATCAAGGTCATCGACGACTACACCGTCGAGATGCAGTGCAGCTACCCGGCGGCGCTCGACCGCGTGGCGACGTCGATGTACGGAGCCTGGATGTTCAGCCCGTCGACCAAGGACAAGGACGCCGATTGGTGGAACATGCCCAACGAAGCCGGAACCGGCCCGTACAAGCTCGTCTCCTACGCGCCGAACGAAGAAACCGTCTTCGAGCGGAACGCGGACTACTGGGGCGGCTGGTCGGAGGGTCAGCCGGAGAAGGTCGTCATGAAGTACGTCGACGAGTCGGCTACGCAGCGGCAGATGCTCGAGGCCGGAGAGGTTGACTTCGCCGATGGACTCTCGCGCGACGCGATCCCGGCCATGCAGTCGAACGAGAACCTGGTGGTCCTCGACATTCCCAGCGTGCAGAACATGGTCGTGCTGTTCAACACCAAGAACAAGCCGCTCGACGACGTCAAGGTGCGGCAGGCGCTCAGTCACGCCGTCAACTACGCCGACGTGATCGCCGTGGCCACCAACGGCTTCGCCAAGCAGGCTCGGGGGCCGATCCCCTACACGCTGTACCCGTACGATCCGAACACGCCCCAGTACACGTACGACCCGGCCAAGGCCAAGCAGCTGCTCTCAGAAGCGGGCTATGCGGACGGCGGCTTCACCTTGACGATGACGTACGCGTCGGACGACGCCTTCGGGTCGAAGTTGGCGCCCGTGCTCAAGGAGAACTTCGCCGATGTGGGGGTGACGCTCGACCTGCAGCCGCTCCTCTTCGAGCAACAGTGGGCCAAGGCCAAGGGGCCGGCGAAGGACCGCCAGGACCTCTTCGAGCTGGTGTGGTGGCCGGGCTTCCCGGACGGCTACGACTCCCTCTACTCGCTCTTCCACACGGAGGAGGAGCCACTCTGGAACATGGCCTACTGGTCGAACACGGACTACGACGACACCATCGACACCGCGTTCAGTGAGGAGCCGGTCGACCCCGAGAAGGCGCAGGAGCTCTACAACGAGGCACAGACGATGGTCGTCGACGAGGCCCTGGCGCTGTACCTGTTCGACCAGGACAGCCTGTACGGTGCGCTGCCGACACTCAAGCTGGAAGACACGGCGCTCAATCCCAACTACACGTCCGTCCTCTACTTCTACCGCACGTCGAAGTGACCGCGAGCTCGCGTGGGGCGGCGGGTGGGATGACCCGCCGCCCCGTACGTTCATCTGATGACGCCGTTCCTCGGCACATCTGACCCGGAGGCGGGGAGCTGAGCGTTCGCACCTATCTTCTGCGCCGCGTCGCACTCATGGCCTTCGTGCTTCTCGGGGTCACGATCGTCACGTTCCTGCTGGTACGCGTGGTCCCCTCGGACGCGGCCGCGATCTATGCCGGGCCGCGCGCCCGGCCGGAGCAGATCGAGGAGGCCCGGCACATCCTCGGTCTCGACCGTCCGCTGTACGTCCAGTACGGCATCTACGTCGGCGATCTGGTCCAGGGCGACTGGGGCACGTCGTTGCGCACCCGGCGGCCGGTGCTCGGCGACATCCTCGGCTTCCTTCCCTACTCCCTGCAGCTCGTCTTTCTGGCGCTGCTCCTGTCCATCGTGATCGGGGTGAGCCTGGGCGCGCTCTCGGCGCACAAGAAGGGCGGTTGGATAGACAACAGCTCCCGCGTGCTCGCCATCGGTGGCGTCTCCATGCCTTCGTTCGTCCTCGCCATCCTGCTACAGATCCTGTTCTTCCGAATACTCGGGCTGCTGCCGGTCTCCAGCGAGCTCGACATCGCCGTCGCGCAGGCGCACCCGGTCACCAACATCACCGGCATGACCGCGGTCGACGCCCTCATCACCGGCAACTTCGCGGCCTTCTTCAACGCCATGGAGCACCTGGTGCTGCCGGTCCTGACGCTGGCCGCCTTCTCGGCCGGCGTGATAACCCGTATGACGCGCTCGGCGATGCTCGAGTCGCTCGGCCAGGACTACATCCGCATGGCGAAGGCGATGGGCGTGCCTACGCGCGTCATCGTGCTCCGCTACGCGCTCAAGAACGCCATGGCGCCCGTGATGACGATCATCGGCCTCGAGTTCGCCTACCTGCTGGTCGGCACGTTCTTCGTCGAGCGCATCTTCGCGCTCCCGGGTCTCGGGACGTACGCGACGACGTCGATGCTCAGCCTCGACTACCCGGCGATCATGGGCATCACCGTGCTGCTCGCGCTCGTCTACGTCTTCGTCAACCTGGTCATCGACCTGATCATCGCGAGACTCGACCCTCGCGTGGTCCTGAGCTAGAGGGTCGGTCATGGCCGTATCGACAGATCAAATGCCCGTCGGCCGGCTGGGCGAGTGGCGCGTACGTCACGCCTCGTCGTTCACGGAGACGCGTCACAACCTGCGCGTGTTTCTGCGCGACAAGCTTGCCGTCGTCGGCATCGCATGGATCCTCTTCATGGTGGTCCTCGCCGTCGGCGCCCCATGGATCGCCCCGTACCCGGACGAGGGCCGCGGCCAGTCGAACCTGAGCCAGCGCTTCGAGCCGCCGAGCTCGGCCCATCCTTTCGGCACCGACAACCTCGGCCGCGATGTGCTCTCCCGGGTCATCTTCGGGGCTCGCATCCCCTTGCTGATCTCCGCCCTCGTCGCCGCGGCCGTGCTGATCATCGGCCCTTTGATGGGTGGTCTGGCGGGGTACTACGGTGGCTTGCCCGACGAGATCATCATGCGCGTCACCGACATCTTTCTGGCCTTCCCGGCGCTGATCCTGGCCATGGCGTTCGTGGCCATCCTGGGACCGAGCCTGCAGAACCTCGCCCTCGCGATCATCATCACCTGGTGGCCCTGGTACACGCGTCTGGTGCGCGGTCAGGCGATATCGCTGCGGCAACGCCCATACGTCGAGGCGGCCAAGACGATGGGCGTCCGCAACCGCACCATCGTCCTGCGCCACATCCTGCCCAACGCCTTCGGGCCGGTGATCGTCGCGATCACGCTCGACCTCGGCACGGTGATCCTCGAGGTCGCCGGGCTCTCCTTCCTCGGCTTGGGCGTCAAGCCGCCAACGCCGGAATGGGGCCTGATGGTCTCCGAGGGCGTGGAGTACGTCCTCGAGCAATGGTGGATCAGCATCTTCCCCGGCATCGCCATCTTCCTGCTGGTGCTGGCGTTCAACGTCGTGGGTGACGGGCTGCGCGACGTCCTCGATCCGCGGATGAAGAGGTAGTGACGGTGGAGGACCTGCTCCAGATCCGCGACCTCAAGGTGCAGTTCAACAGTCTGCGTGGCACGGTCAAAGCTCTCGACGGCGTCAATCTGACGGTGCGCGAGCGGGAGATCATCGGCCTGGTCGGTGAATCCGGCTGCGGCAAGACCATCACCGGCCTCTCCGTGCTGCAGTTGCTGCCGCGGCCGCAGGCCGAGTACACGAGCGGTGAGATCCTGTTCCGCGGCGACGATCTGCTGAAGAAGAGCGAGAGCGAGATGCAGCGCATCCGTGGCGGCCACGTCTCGATGGTCTTTCAGGACCCGCTGGCGTCGCTCAACCCGGTGTTCACCATCGGTGATCAGATCGAGCGGGTCGTGCGCCTGCATCGTGACCTCTCCGGCAAAGAAGCGGCCGAGGCGGCGCGCACGGCGTTGGTCTCGGTCGGTCTGCCGGGGAGCCGTGGCATCCTGAGGAGCTACCCCCACCAGCTCAGCGGCGGTATGCGCCAGCGGGCCTGCATGGCGATGGCGCTGTCCTGCGACTCTCCGCTGCTGATCGCCGACGAACCGACCACGGCTCTCGACGTGACCATCCAGGCGCAGATCCTGAGGCTCCTCCTCGACCTCCGTGAGCGTCTCGGCATCGCCCAGGTCCTCATCACTCACAACGTCGGCGTCGCTGCCCAGACCTGTGACCGGGTGGCGGTCATGTACGCCGGCTCCGTGGTCGAGCAGGGCCTGACGGTGGAGGTACTCAAGCACTCGAGACACCCGTACACGATCGCGCTCTACGAATGCCTCCCCCAGGACAAGAGGGCGGGGGAGCTTCAGACCATCCCCGGCTCGGTCCCCGACCTCATCGACCCGCCGACCGGCTGCCGCTTTCACCCACGCTGCGAGCACGCCATGGAGGTCTGCGCCACGGTCAAGCCCGAGCCGACTCTCCTGACCGCCGAGCACTGGGCGGCCTGTCACTGGGTGGCCGGGCAGGAGAGTGTCGCGTGAGCGCGCTCCTCTCAATCGAAGACCTCACCGTGCATTTCAAAGTGCGCGGGGGCCTCGGCAAGAGGTCGGGCGACGTGGTGCATGCCGCGGACGGGGTGAGCCTCAGCATCGATCCTGGTCAGACACTGGCCCTGGTCGGCGAATCGGGGTCCGGCAAGACGACGGTCGCTCGGGCGGTCCTGCAGCTCACCAAGCCGACCGACGGTCGCATCGTCTTTCAGGGCCTGGACATGGGCACGCTGAAGGGCGCCGCGAAGCGCGCGGCGATGGGCGATGCGCAGGTCGTCTTCCAGGACCCCTATTCGTCCCTGAGCCCACGCCTCACGGTACACGACGTCATCGCCGAGCCGTTGCGGGTACAGCGGCGCCTCGACGGGGCGGAGCTCAACGAGCGGATCCTCACCCTTCTCGAGATGGTGGGTCTGGGCACCCAGCACCTCTGGCGCCGTCCGCACGAGTTCTCCGGCGGGCAGTGTCAGCGCATCGCCATCGCCCGGGCGCTGGCTCTCGACCCCAAGCTCGTCGTGCTCGACGAACCGACCTCCGCCCTCGACGTGTCGGTCCAGGCCCGCATCCTCGTTCTGCTCAAGGAGCTCCAGGAGCGCCTCGGACTCACCTATCTGTTCATCGCCCACGATCTGGCGGTCGTCGAGTCGATCTCCGACACGGTCGCGGTCATGTACCTCGGCCACATCATGGAATCGGGACCCACCGAGGCGATCATGCACGAAGCCCGTCACCCCTACACTCGCGCTCTGCTGGCCAGCGTGCCGTCGCCGGACCCCGATCTCCGGAGCGAGCTCGGCTTGATCTCAGGGGAGGTGCCGGACGCTGTCAGACCACCGTCGGGCTGCCGCTTCCATCCCCGTTGCCCGTTCGTGATGGACATCTGTCCTGCCGAGAAGCCGCCGCTGCGCGATATCGGCGGCGGGCGGCGCGTGGCCTGCCACCTCGCTGACGATTTCGAGTTCCCGCCGGTGGTGCGCCCGTCGGGCGGCGAGCGGGCGTCGGCCCGGCCCTCGGGCGACGTCGATGGAGCGACCGATCGCGGGAGCGTCACGGATGCTGAGGCGCCAGCGCTCGGCCGCACGATGAAAGAGGCCCTGTTCGGGACCCGGAGAAGGGCAAGGCTGGTTCCTGGCGCGATGGTCGACAAGCCGCGGTGATGGTGATGGGTCCGGGACGCCCAGCCAGATTCGAGGGTCGAGAGGGCGGCAGACTCGACGATACGGTCGCCGTGGTGACCGGTGGCGCGCAGGGCATCGGCAAGTGCATCGCGACACGGTTCGCTCGCGAGGGCGCCCGGGTGCTCGTCGGCGATCTCCAGGAGGCGAAGGCGGGACGCGTGGCGGCCGCCCTGCGCGATGAGGGACTCGACGTCGAGTCCGCGCCGCTCGACATCCGCGAGCCCGACTCCGCGGCGTCCCTGATGGCGCGCGGCGTGGAACGTTGGGGACGCATCGACGTGCTCGTCAACAACGCCGGCCTCGACGCGCCGCCCGGGCCGGCGTGGGCGATCGGCGAGGAGGAGTGGCGCCAGGTCATCGAGACCGATCTCTCCGGCCCGTGGTGGTGCACCCGGGCGGTGCTCCCTCACATGATGGAGCGCCGCCGCGGCCGCGTCATCTTCATCAGCTCGGGAAGCGCGCGGATCGGCGCCAGCGAGATCTCTGTCGCCTACAACGCCGCGAAGGCAGGGGTCGTCGGTCTGACCGTCGGCCTTGCCGTCCACCTGGAGCCGTACGGGATCCTCGTCAACGCCGTCGCCCCCGGCCCGACCGGCACGGGGACGCCGATGACCTCTGAGGAGAGGGCCGCCTACGAGCGCGACTTCCCGCTCGGGATCGTCGGACCGGAGCCGGTCGCGCAGGCCTGTCTCTACCTCGCCGCGGAGAGCGGCGACTGGGTGAGCGGCAGCGTGCTCAACGTGAGCGGCGGCTGGTGGAGGGGGTTCTGATGTCCGAGGTGCGCGCTGCGATGACGGGAGAGGGTATCGTGTGGCCTGACAACGCCGCGGCCGCCGTGGTCCTCACGTTCGACGTCGACGCGGAGAGCGGGGTGCTGTGGGAGTATCCCCGGCGCGGCGCGGCGTCTGGGCATCATGAGTCATCAGCGCTACGGACCGCGCGTCGGTCTGCCGCGCCTCCTCCGCGTCTTGGCGCGGCACCAGGCGCGCGCCACGTTCTTCGTGCCCGGTTTCACCGCAGAGGTGCACCCGGACGCCGTGCGCAGGATCGTCGCCGGCGGGCACGAGGTGGGCCATCACGGCTACCTCCACGAGATCGTCACGGAGCTGTCTCCGGCCGACGAGGCGGCGGTCCTCGAGCGGGGCAGTGACACACTGGAACGCCTGACCGGCGTCAGGCCGCGCGGCTGGCGGGCGCCGATGTGGGAGATGAACTACAGCACGCCCGCCCTGCTCGCGGCGCACGGCTTCGCCTACGACTCGAGCCTCATGGACGCCGATCTGCCGTACCGCCTGCGCACGGGCCCTGCGCCCGATGCCACCACGCTGGTCGAGCTGCCGCCCCACTGGAGCCTCGACGACGGCGAGCAGTACGCCTGGCTGCCGGGGATCTGGGACACAGCCGTCATCGAGGGACCCGACAAACTGCTGCGCATGTGGGAGATGGAGTTCGACGCGACCCTCGCCGAGGGGGGGTGCCTCCTGCTCACCATGCATCCGTTCCTCTCCGGCCGGCCGGCGCGGGCGGCGGCCTTCGAGAGCCTTCTCGAGCGGATCGTGGGCACGCCACGGATCTGGGTCGCGACGGCCTCCGAAGTAGCGGCCCACGTGGACGCCCTGGCGTCCGAGGCGGTCTACCACCAGCCGCCGCCCGTCGATCCATCCCATCTCGCGCTCAGGGTCCTCCCTGCCCACGACCGCGAGCCCACCGAGGAGGAGACATGAGTGAGACGGCTTCGCCGGGCACGAACGGACTGATCCCGGAGGCCGTGCCGCCGTACGCTTCCGGCTACCGGATGCCGGCGGAGTGGTGGCCGCACGAGCGCTGCCTCATCGCCTGGCCGACCGCCTCGCGCGCGTACTGGGGCGAGCTCTACCTGCTCGCCCAGGCGACGCACGCAGCGGTGGCGCGTGCCGTGGCTCGCTTCGAACCGGTGCTGGTCATCGCCAGGCCCGGAGAGGGTGGCAACGCGAGGAGCTACTGCGGCTCGGATAACATCGAGGTCATCGAACTCCCCATCGACGACTCCTGGATCCGGGACAACGGACCGTACTTCCTGCTCGACCCGGACGGCCGGAGGGCGGTCGCCGACTTCGCCTTCAACGCGTGGGGCGAGAAGTACTTCCCCTACGACAAGGACGCGCAGGTCACCCGCCTGCTCTGCGAGCACTTCGGCTGGGAGCGCTTCGTCGCGCCGATGGTCCTCGAGGGCGGAGCCTTCTCCGTCGACGGAGAAGGTACGCTCGTCACGACCGAGAGCTGTCTGCTGCATCCAACGCGCAATCCGGACCTCTCGCGCGAGCGGCAGGAGGAGATCCTGCGCGACTACCTCGGCGCCGAGAAGGTCGTCTGGCTCAAGGCCGGGCGCACGGAGGCTACCGACACCGACGGTCACGTCGACGGCGTCTGCCACTTCGTCGCGCCGGGCCGCGTTATCCTCCACATGGTCCGCGAGCCCGATCACGTCGACTACGGGAACTTCCGCGAGAACCGCAGGGTGCTCGACGAGACGACCGATGCGCGGGGCAGATCGCTGGACGTCCTCGAGATGGACCGGCGCACCACGATCGACATCGGCG
>CAVOVA010000001.1:0-279438 GCA_963699725.1 uncultured Thermoleophilia bacterium | reverse complement strand
ACCCGAGGACCTGGCCGGTTTCGTCGGCCTGCGAGGATCGTGTCAGTCCTCGTGGGAAGCGGACGCCTGCAGCGAGAAGAGCCGCAGGACATGGTGATCGCTCGACATCGCTGCCGGCGTTCCTTCTGCCCGCCACCTCCCCTCCCTTGCGCAGAGACGGCGCCGTTGTAGACTCGCCGCGGAGGCGAAGGACGCGTCACGGCGGCGCCGGGGGGTGCGCAGTGGACATGGGCCAGACCACGCGATCGCCTGGATCGGCGGCAGCGGCGCGGCCGGTGGCGCTCGTGCTGGTCGCCGTCTCGGCCTTCGCCCTCGCCTTCTGCCTCACCATGCTGTTCCACGGCATGCGCGGCGTCCTCGACCTGGGCGGCTTCGTCGCTGCGGGAGGCCCCTACGAGATCGAGCATCCGGCGCCGGATTGGGTCTGGCTCATCCCCGTCTCGATCATCGCCGGCTTCGCCTTCGGCATCCTCAATGCCGGCGCCGCGTGGCGCGCACGGGGGTTCAATCTGCTGGCGCCCGTCTGGGCCGGCCTCTTCCTGGCCCTGGGCTGGAACTTCCTCGAGTACGGCCTGAGGCCTCCCGGCGGTGGGGGCATCGCCTGGGGGTGGATCGCCTGCGGCGTGGTCTTCTGGGCGATGGCGCTGCCGGTCATACCGGCGGTCTTCGCGGGCCGCGCCGTGCGCGGCAGAATGCGCCTGGGCGCCGCCTTCACGGCCGGCACCGAGAACGCCGAGCGCCTCCACCAGTCCCGGCGCTTCCGGACCGGCTATCTGGTGCTGAACCTGGTGTGCATCGTCGCCGGCATCATGGTCGCGACCACGGCCTTCCGGGCGATCGCCGGCTGACGCATCCGAGCGAGGGTGCGGCACCGGTCGGCGGCTCCACGAGGTGGCCGTGCCCGGCGCCACTCGCTCTTCGAGGACGCCGGAACCCCGCTCCATCCGCACCGGCGCCCCGGCGCGCCGTGGCGCGCTGGCGAGGTGCCGCGGAGCAGGAACCGTCCGGCTCGTGCCCGCGGCAGTCCGGTTCACTCCTGATCGCAGAGACAAGCGCGGTTAACGGCCCGCGACCCGCACCGGCTCAGGCTCGAGCCGGTGCGGGTCGCGGGCACTACATCATGCGGACTCGCCGCTGATCACTCCTCCGTAGCGGGACCGCCCCGGCGGCTCCTGCGGATCAGGACGATCGCGATCAGGCCGACCACGACCACCGCCACGATGATGCCGACCCACAAGCCAGTGTTCGAAGTACTCTCCTCCGCCACCTTGGGCGTGAGCTGTGAGTACGGCAGCGGGATCGACGCGGCGAGGTAGACCGCCCCCGTGCCGTTCCGGGATGCCGACCAGCCGTCCCACTTGTCCGTGCGGTACGCCTCGAGCTTGAGCGGGAAGACGGTGGTGATGCCCGGGGAATCCTCGTACATCACGGCCTGCATCTGCTTGATGTACTCGGCGCGCTGGTTCGGGTCCATCTCGGCGGCTTGCAGCTCGTCCAGTCTGTCGTACTCGGCGTTGGACCAGGCGTACTCGTTCCAGCCCTCGATCTGGGCGGTCGTGTAGCACGTGAGCGACTGGCCGGGGTCAATGTAGCCGTCCCAGTTCCAGAGGTAGGCGTCGAAATCGGGCACGAAGGTGTCGCCCTGGTAGGCCCAGATGTTGTCGAAGTAGACGCCCTCGTCCTGGACGCTCAGGGCGACGTCCACGCCGACTTCCTTCCACCAGCCGGCGATGAGCTTGCCGGCGCGCTGCGACTCCGGAGACTCTGCCGGGGCCCACAGACGGAGCTTGATCGGCTTGCCCTTGTACTCGCGGACGCCGTCGCCGTTGGAGTCCATGTAGCCGGCCGCGTCGAGCATGGCGTTGGCCTGTTCGGGGTCGTAGTCGCGCGCTTCGCCTTCCGCCGGCGCCCAGGCGAAGTCCGGGTCACTCCAGTTCTCCTGCGGCATGAACGTGTACCCGGGCCACGCGTGGCCGCCGTACGCCAACTCGACGATGCTGTCGCGGTCGATCGCGTACTCCATGGCAGCGCGGAATTCCTTGTCCAGCAGGACCGGGTTGCCCTTCGACTTGCCTTCGTAGCAGTTGAACCCGATGTAATCCCAGTTGTACCAGCTGTACTCGATGGCCGCGACGCCGTCCATCGCCTTGAGCGGGTCGAACTGCGCCGGCGGGAAGAGGTAGGCGGCGTCGATGGTTCCGGCCTTGAGGTCCTGGACCATCGTGTCGCCGTTCTGGTAGACGACGAAGATGAGCTCGTCGACCGTCGGCTTACCGAGGTAGTAGTCCTCGTAGGCCTCCATGCGCAGGTAGCGCTCCTTCTTCCACTCGACGACCTGGTACGGGCCGCTGCCGATGTTGGGCGGCGGGTTCTGGAAGGTCTGGCTCGCCTCCTTGGCGGTCATCTCGCCCCAGATGTGCTCGGGGAGGCACGGGATCCAGAGCGTGAGAATGTTGGCGACCGGCTTGTCGCAGATGACCTTGTACGTGAGGTCGTCGACGGCCTCCACACGGTTGATCCCGGCGACGAAGCTGATGTAGGCGGCGATCTCGTTCTCGATGATGAAGTTGTACGTGAAGGCGACGTCGTCGGCAGTGATGGGCTCGCCGTCCTGCCACGTCATGCCCTCGTTCATGGTGAAGGTCCAGGTCAGCCCGTCGTCGCTGACCTCCCAGGTCTTGGCGATCCCCGAGTCGTCGGGCTTCATCGTCTCCCAGTCCCGGCCGACCATCAGGAGGTAGTTCTGGGCGTAGACCTCGTAGACGTTGTTCGTCCAGCCGATGAACGGGTTCAGGTTGTCGATGTCACCCATCCAGCCGATCTTCATGACGACCTTGCCGCCGTCGGCGGGCGCCGGGCTCGCGTCCTCGCCCCGCGCCACGCCCGTCCCGAGAACGGCGGCGGCACCCAAGACCGCGAGCACACACAAGAGTCCGATCCACCAAGCCCTGCGTCTGATAGTCCGCATCGTCATCCCCCTGGTCCATCTCCATTGGCGACGGCCACGACCGTCCCCCTCGGTTACGTTCATGTTCACCTCTCGAGGGTCAGGCGTCAAGGTTGCCGGAGCAGCCCGCGAGCCTTTGACCACGGCACTTCGCCGCCCCGGCGTCGCCACGTATCAACCTGCGATTCGCGGCATCGAGGAGCCTGAACGACACTTGCGCGCGCATCCGACCCGGCCACGCTGGTCCGTGTGGCCTCGACCTTCGATTTCAGCGCCGACCTGATACCGACGCCCGCCAAGTAGACGCCACCGGCCGCCGGCAGGTTCACGGCCGGTCCCATCAGACCTCTCCGGCAAAGAAGTCGAGCCGGCCGTTTCGTCGTCGCCACGCCGTCCCACGGTGTCACCTGACCAAAGCCTCTCCTCTCAGCTGAGCCGTGATCTGGTCGCTCCGGCGCCAGGCTCGCAGGCCGAGCCCAGACGACGTCATCCAAGGCCGCGGGTGACCACGCAGTCCACTCCGGCCGCGACCTCGGCGACGTAGGCTGCCATCGCCTCGATGCTGGCCGGGTCGGGCTTCTCGACCTCCGACCAGGCGACGTCCAGCGCTTCGTACTTGTGCAGGCCGAGCGGGTGATACGGCAGCAGTTCGACCTTGCGGATGCCGCGGTGCCGGGCGACGAAGCCTGCGAGCGCTGACAGACTCTCCCGATCGTCGTTGGCGCCCGGCACGACCGGCACGCGCACGGTCACTGCGGCGCCCAGCCCGAGAAGCTGCTCGAGGTTGCGAAGAACCATCTCGTTGCCCTGCCCCGTGAGCTCCCGATGGCGCGCGGAGTCCAGATGCTTGAGGTCGTAGAGGAAGAGGTCCGTGGACTCCGCGGCAGCGCGCAGGTCCTCCCAGCGCGCCTGCCCGCAGGTCTCCACGGCGGTGTGGTACCCCCAGCGGCGACAGCGCCGCAGGCACTCGAGCAGGAACTCGGGCTGTGCCAGCGGCTCCCCGCCCGAGAAGGTGACGCCGCCGCCCGAGCGCCGGTAGAAGACCGCGTCGCGGCGCACCTCGGCCATCACCTCGGCCACGGCCACGTCGCGACCCATGAGCCGCCGCGCCCCACGCGCGCACGCGGCGGCGCACTCCCCGCAGGCGGTACACAGCCGCCGGTCGGTGAGCACGCGCCCTTCGTCCACCCGGATGGCTTCGCGCGGGCACGTTTCGGCGCATCGCCCGCACAGGGCGCACTGCCCCACGAACCACGCGATCTCCGGCTCGGCCCGCTGCGACTCGGGGTTGGCGCACCAGTCGCAGCGCAGCGGGCAGCCCTTGAGGAAGACGACGGTGCGGATGCCGGGGCCGTCGTGCAGCGAGAAGCGCTGCACGTCGAAGACCCGGCCGCTCAAGGTCGGCTCCGTCACACCGTCACAGCCGTGCGTTGGACGTGCGCGAGATGATGTCGTCCTGGATGTCCTTGTGCAGCTCCACGAAGAAGGCGCTGTAGCCGGCGACGCGCACCAGCAGCGAGCGGTACTCGTCCGGCTGCGCCTGCGCGCAGCGCAGCGTCTCCTCCTTCACCACGTTGAACTGGACGTGGTAGATGGGCAGGTCGAGAAAGCCGCGCAGGTAGGCGGCGAAGCGCTGGAGGCCTTCGTCGCCGGCCACCACCTGCGGCTCGAACTTGACGTTCAGCAGCGTGCCCCCGTCGAGGTCCTCGTGCTGGAACTTGCCGACCGAGCGCAGCACTGCCGTCGGACCGAGCCTGTCGGTGCCCTGGTTGGGGGAGACGCCGTCCGCGAGCGGGTGCTTCGCCCTGCGCCCGCTGGGCAAGGCCGCGACCGTGAGTCCCTGCGGCACGTTCGACGAGACGGGGTACCAGGACGGCATCATGGTGCCGCCGGTCAGCGTCGGGTACTTCTCGTGCTCGGTCACCACCATGTGGGCGAAGTCGCGGACGTAGCGGTCGACCTCGTCGTCGTCGTTGCCGTACTTGGGCGCCGCGAGGCAGAGGTCGCGGATCTCGTCGTAGCCCTCGAAGTCGGCGCGGATGGCCTCGCGCAGCTCGTCCAGCGTGAGGCGCTTGTCGTCGTAGACGAGCTTCTTGACGGCGGCCAGCGAGTTGACGCCGTCGGAGAGCCCGATGCCGAGCGTGCCGGGGCCCCTCTTGTAGCGGGCGCCGCCGCGCAGCAGGTCGGCGCCGTTCTCGATGCAGTCGAGCATCAGCGACGAGGCGAGGGGGCACGGCAGCAGCTCCCGGTGCAGCGCCTCGGTCACGTGTCCCTGGATGGCGATGTGGCGGATCTGTTCGGCGAGCTGCGCCATCACCGCGGCCTCGAACTCCTCGAAGGTCGCGAAGTCGTTGGGGTCGCCGGTCTCCAGGCCCAGCCTGCGCCCACTGAGGAGGTGCTCGCCGTTGAAGAGCGCGAACTCGATGGCCGAGCCGAAGTTGTAGTGGCCGTAGTCGCTCCACTGATGGAGCTTGCCGGGCAGGTTAGGCTCGACGCAGCCGACGAGGCACCAGTCGCGCGCCTCCTCGGTGGTCACGCCCTTGCGCAGCAGCGCCCTGATGCCCACCTCGTCGTTGTGGATCGCCGGGAAGCCGGTGCCGAGGCGCGAGAGCTCGCAGACCTTGAGCAGGAACTCCTCCGGGCAGTTGCGGTGCAGGCGCACGGCCAGCGAGGGCTGGTTGAGGCGCACGTCCATCGAGGCCTGCAGCAGCATGTACGAGAGCTCGTTGGTCGCGTCCTCCCCGTCGGCCTTCACCCCGCCCACGGTCACGTTCTGGAAGGCGGTGTAGCCGGCGAAGTACTGCGAGCAGTTGGTGTTCAGGATCCAGCACTGCTCGGCCAGCTTGACCCACAGGCACTCGAGCAGCTCCTGCGCCTCTTCGCGCGCGAGCCGCCCGCTGCGGACGTCCGCCTCGTAGAAGGGATAGAGGTACTGGTCCATGCGGTTCGGCGAGTAGGAGGGCGCGTTCAGCTCCATCATCAGAGACATCTGCGCGAACCAGATCAGCTGCAGGGCCTCGTGGAACGTGCGCGGCCGCTCCTCCGCGACCCGGTCGCAAGCCGCGGCGACTCGCTGGAGCTCGGCGGCGCGCTCGGGGGCGGCCGAAGCCGCGGCCGCGAGCGCGGCCTCCGCGTGACGCCGCGCCAGGATGCCCATCGCCTCGCAGCTGATGACCACGGCCTCGAGGAAGTACCGCTTGTCGTCGCCGGCCGGGTCGGCCTCGTCGAGCGCGGCCAGCCGCTCCTCGGCCCAGTGGCGCACGCCGCCCCACCCCTTCTGCATGAGGATCTCGCCGTACCCGAGGGCGATCTCACCAGGTCCCGACTCGGTCTTGATCTCGCAGTCGATCACGCCGGTCTCGTAGGAGAGGCCGCGCGTCTTCTCGGGCACACGCTTGAGCCAGTGCTCGATGACCGTCTTGCCCTTCCAGTACGGATAGATCTTCTCGCGGAAGAGCTCCTTCTGCTCGTCGTCCACGAGGTACGGGTCCTGGGCTCGCGAGCTCAGGGAGTCGAGCTCCTTGTCGAACCAGAAGTTCGACATCTCCGGCCCCAGCACACCGGTACGTGGCCGGCGCCCGGCGTTGCCCACGATCAGCTCGTCGTCTTGCACGAGGATCGTCTTGGTCTCGCACGCGCGCCTGAGGCCCCTGGCCCTGCGGATGACGACCGGCTCGCCCTCGGTCTCCTTGAAGACCTCTGTATAGGCGAGGGCCCGCTCCACGCACACGGACGGCTTGTGCGTGAAGTACTGCTTGCGCAGCCGCGCGATGCGGGATGACGGCGCCGTCTGACTCGCGTACGTCCCGGTGCTATCCACCACGTCGTGCACGTGGATGTCCTGCTCCCTCGTAGCCATCCCGGCTTCGCCTCCTTCGGATCCCGTGGCCGGCCTGCCGGTGGACGACCTGGCGGCGACCAGTCGTTCACCCGACCGGGTGAGTTACTTCATGATACGGCTGGCTGCAGTCCTGTCAACGTGTGGTCATCTGATCCCCCGGGCCTCCAAGAATCCTCGCCCGCCACCGGGACCGAGACGGCTCGCACCGGGGGCGCTTTCGCCCACTCACCCAAACGGGTAAGCTGGTGCCGCCAGCGACCCCGGCGACGCGACGATGGGTGGATTCGCAGTGACGGACACGGACGACTCTGGATCGGCTCTCCCGGAGGCGAGCGACCCGGCGGAGCAAGAAGGCCTGGGGGTGCGCAGCCCGCTGTCGCACAGGCTCCACCCGACGGCCCAGAAGATCCTGGCGGCGGCGAAGAAGATCCTGACGGAGCGCGGCTACCAGGGCATGACGCTGCAGGCCATCTCGGCCGAGGCGCACGTCAACAAGGCCGGGGTCTGGTACTACTTCGGCGGCAAGCAGCAGCTCGTGAATGCGCTGCTCGAGGATCTCCTCATTCGCGAATCCTCTCAGTTCGGCCGCAAGGCGCCCGACGACGCCACGCTCGCCCAGCGCGTCGACCTGTTCGTGGGGAGCGCCGGGCAGGTGGAAGATAGAGTCCGGCGCTTCGCGGCGTTCTATGCGCTCCTGCCTGAAGCTTCTCGAGACGCGGAACTGCACGAGCACCTGATGACCATCTATCAGGCCTGGTACGACTGGGCCGAGGGGGTCTTGTCGCCGGCGATCACGGGGTCAGAGACGAACGACGGGCGTCCGGCGGCGCTCGGTCAATTCGCCTCGATCCTGCTCGACGGCATCTTCCTGCAGATGATCATCGCGGCACCCGGTTTCGATGTCGAAGCCGCGCTTGAGCACGCGCGCCTGGCGCTGACTCACCTGGTCACGCTCGAGGCGGGCGACCAGCCCGACTTGACCTCGGATCCCTGACGCGGGAGCTCTCGACGGCGCCGCGCGGTCGCGCCGCGCCCGGCGGGAGTCACTCCTCGGCGAGCAGATCCGCCCGCCGCAGGATCGATCGCAGTTCTCGACGCCGCTGCTCGTCCAGCGGTCGCAGCGGCAGTCGCGGCGGCCCCCCGTAGTAACCCAGCATGTCCATGGCGGCCTTCAGACCGCTGACCCCGAAGCGGCTGGTGACGGCCAGATTGACGGGCAGCATCCGGAGGTGCAGCTTGCGTCCCTCGTCCATGCGGCCGGCGTGGAAGAGGTCGTAGAGCGCGACCGACTCGGCGGGGGCGATGTTCGCCAGGGCGAGGACGCCGCCGGCCACTCCCATCGCCTGCGCCGGGTAGAAGAAGCTGGCGGAGCCGGCGAGCACCTCGAACGAATCGTCCGTCTGCCGCAGCGTCTCTCCCATCTTGGCCACGTCTCCGCCGGTGTCCTTGACGCCGATGATGTTCGGGTGCCGCGAGAGCTCGACCAGCAGCGCGGCCGGCAGGTCGATGCCGGTGGCAGGCGGGAGGTTGTAGATGACGATCGGGATCGGCGACTCGTCGGCCACCGCGCGGTAGTAGTCGGCGAGGACCGGCGGCGTCATCTGGCCCTTGTAGTAGCTGGGGTTGACGACGATGGCCGCGTCGGCGCCCACGGTTGCTGCCGTCTCGGTCAGCGCGATGGTGTGCCGCGTCGACTCCGCGGCGGCGCCGGCGATCAGCAGCTTGTCGCCGCCGA
Organism: uncultured Thermoleophilia bacterium; assembly: GCA_963699725.1. Taxonomy (GTDB): domain Bacteria; phylum Actinomycetota; class Thermoleophilia; order UBA2241; family UBA2241; genus CAIXSE01. Next base: position 270,915 of record CAVOVA010000001.1, on the reverse strand, counting down.
TGGTCTGGCGCGCCGTCTCGAGCACTTCCCGGCGCTCGCGCTCGTCGAGAAAGACCCACTCGCCGTTGGAGCCGAGGACGACGTAGCCGTTGAGCCCCGTCCCGTTCCAGCGGTCGAGGTTCTCGGCCATCTTGTCGTGCGCGACCTCCCCGGCCTCGTCGAACGAGGTGACGATGGGGGTGAACACCCCGCGCAGTGAGATCTGTGTCCCGCTCATGTGTTGCCGTCCTTGCCTGGCCCTTGGCGCACCCGTGGGCCTAGAGGTCTGCGATCAGGTCCTCGAGACCAAGGTCCCTGAGGGTCTGCGGAAACGGCCTGCCGGTCTCGCGATCCCAGCCCATCCCGTCGTAGTAGACCTCGAGCATCAAGCCCCACTTCTCCATGATGTCCTTGCCCTTGGCGGGGCCGTCGATGGGCACGGAGCCGTACTTCCGGGACGGCCGCTCGTCTTCTTTGCGCATGCCGTGGCGGAAGTTGAAGACGCGGAGCTGGTTGACGACCCGGCGACCCACGGTGAAGGCGTCGTCCAGCGTCATCTCCCAGCCGGTGACGGCGTTCAGGCACTCGAGCTGGAGACCCGGATGGGGTGAGACGAAGCGACAGGTGCCGAGGCAGTCGTCGAACTGCCGGATGCCGTTGTACCGGGCGTTGGCGCGCGACACCTCCTCGTGGGAGAAGGGGTCGGTCACCGCCGGCTGCCCGACCAGTTCCGGGTGCACGCCGACCCACGTCGCCTCGATGGTGCCGGTGTTCCCCATCGCGGTGTCGAAGAGCTCCGCCCACCCACCGCGATGGTCGTGGCTCCTGGGACTGGCGCCCTTGTGCGTGTAGACGGCGAGGTCGGCGGCCTCACCGCCGATGCTCTCGGACGCACGCTTCACGCCTTCTGCCAGCAGCTCCCCGATGCCCTCTCTTGCGGCCATGCGGCCGAGCAGCGCCCTGGCCGCCTCGACGTTGCCCCAGCGCAGATCCAGCCCGTCCAGGTCCGCCTGGGACAAGAGGCCCTTCTCGTAGCACTCCATGACCCAGCCGACCGTCCACGAGGCCTCGTTGCAGTCCATCCCCAGGCGGTCGACCTCACGCGTCAGCATGACGACCGCCCCGAGGTCGGTGTTGCCGATCTGCGGCCCCCAGGCGGCGAGCTGCTCGTACTCGGGCTCCTCGCCCACGAAGCCCTCGTAGGGTCCCTCGGTGACCGTGACTTCCTTCACGTGCGCGAACCGGCACTTGTAGCAGGGCATCGAGCGCGTCTCGAAATGCGTGCGCATGTACTGCCCGTTCATGCGTTCGTGCTCCGGGAAGAGGTTGGTGGTGTAGTTGCGGACCGGCAGCCGGCCGCCGTCGTGGACGGCGGAGAAGCCGCCTCCGGTGCCCCACTCGAACACATGGCCGAAGCCTTTGGCGTGTTCGAACATGGCCAGGTTCGCGACCTTGAGCCGTTCGCCGTCGTGGATGGGGAAGTTGAGCTTGCCCCTGTGAGCGACCACGGCCTTGAGGTTCTTGGCGCCCATGACGGCGCCCAGTCCGTTGTGGGCCGCTACGTGCCCGCCGTCGCCGCCGATGGCAGCGAAGCGCACGCCTCGCTCGCCGGCCGGCCCGATGCCGTAGACGCTCACCTGATGGCCCTTCACGCCCAGTTCCTCGCGCAGGTCCTGCTCGAGCTCGAAGAGGTCCTTGCCCGCCAGCCGCCCAGCGTCGCGCAGCTCGGCTTCGCCGTCCTCGACGTGGAGGTAGACGAGATGAGGCGCACGCCCTTGGAAGACGATGCCGTCGAAACCCGAGAACTTGAGGTAGGCGCCCATGAAGCCGTTGGCCTGCGAGGCCCCGGCGAGTCCCGTCATGGGCCCCTTGGCCGCGACGTTGAACGTCCCCGCGCCGTACACGCCGCTGCCGCCCAGCGGGCCGGCGGTCCAGACCATCCGGTTCTCCGGGTCGTCCCATGCGACGCCCGGGGGTACCTCCTCGTGGAGGATCCGCGCGCCGAAGCCGACGCCGCCCACCCAGGTCTCGATGAAGCCCTGCGACAGGGGTTCGACGGTGGTGGTCCCCGCCGTCAGGTCGACGCGCAGGAGCCGGCCCACATAGCCGCCGTTGTTCATGCTCTCTCGTTCCCTTCGTCGACCGGGCCTTCGCCCAGGATGAGACGCCGCATCTCCGCGACCGAGTGTGCCCGCTGCGCGACGTGGTCGATGCCGCGCTCGACGATGTCCAGCAGCGCCGGGATGCCGCCGAACCGCTCGAGCTCTCCGGGTGAGGGCTTGAAGCGCAGCCAGATGCTGGCCCCCGGCTGGCCCATGGCGTTCACGCTGATGACGCCGTGCTCCCCGAGCCAGTACAGACCGATGCCGGCCGTCAGCTCGCCGGGCGCGACGGGCAGGTCGTGGCCGGTCATCTCCCGTACCAGCTCGTAGACCATGTCGGCCGGCATGCTCGCGCCGAGTGCGGAGCGGACGACGCGACCCTCGCCGAAGCGCCCGCTGAGCGCCCCGTAGATCTCCCCGCCGAGCTCGTACTCCTCGCGGAGGTGGCGAGGGTCGAACGTGCGGAGCGAGGACCAGATGCCCAGGGCCAGTGGTGGGCGCGCCTCCAACCCCAGCTCCGCGGCCTTGGCGGCGACCTGACGCAGGAGACCGGGCTCGCCGACCATGAGGCCGGCCCTGGGGCCGCCCAGGCCCGCCTTGTCGCAGGCCGTCACGCCCAGGTCCGCGCCCGTCCCCATGGTCTTGAGGCCGCCGAAGACGATGGGGCGCAGCCTGGTGCCGTAGGCGTCGTCCAGCAGCACGGGGACTCCGGCGTCGCGGCCGAGGCGCACCGCCGTGAGGAGCACGTCCTGGTCAAGGATCTCCAGCTCGCTCGAGACCCCCGTGATGACCATGAGGCTGACATCCTCTGCGGACAGCCAACGCTGCACATCGGAGGTCAGCGTGGTCTGGCGGAGCTGCGCGCCGGCGAGCCGGGCGCCGCGCCCGATCGACGGGTGCGAGCGCGCCCCGGGCGTGACCGACGCCACGACCGACCCCGGCCGGGCGAGAGCCAGACAGGCGGCGATGATGCCGGCCGAGCAGCGGTTGAAGACCGCTACCTCGTGCCCGGCGTCGCCGCCGAAGTGGTCACGCGCCAGCTGGTCCAGTTCGTCCCAGAAGAACGCCGGGCCCACCCATTCCTCTCCCCACGCGACCTTGTCGGGAGGCACGGGGAAGTCCCGGTGCAATCCGGTGAAGTTGTAGAAGCTGTCGTGGCCCAGAGCCGCGGCGCGCTCGCGGATCAGCCGCACGGCATGGGCGCGGCGTCCGGCCTCGTCGAGAGACGAAGCCAGGATCGGACCCCTGGCGTAGCCCACCGAAGGGTCGATGCGATCGCCTGGGCTCACGCTACCAGCCCCTGTCCTGCGGGCTGGCGAGCGCGTTGCGGACCAGCATGTGCAGCATGGTCACCACAGCCTCCTGGGTCTCCGGCGAGGTGCCGTCCACCCACGGCTGCTTCATCCCGGCCTCGCCCTCGGCGCCGGCGTAGGCGCAGTCGAGACCCATACGCCGCTCAGTCTCCGCGGACTGGAGGATGGTGGGGTCCTGGAGCAGGTAGGCCAGGCAGGCCGCCACGCCGTACCCGCCCCAGTTGCTGATGGCCCCGACGACCAGCACGTCCGCGGACACGTGGCACACGGGGTCCGAGGCGCACGCGCACTTGCAGGCGGCCCAGCACGGCAGCAGCGTGGTCAGCTCGTCGGCGACCACGCCGCAGCCGATCTCGTTGCCGAAGTCGCCGATGCCCATGGTGAAGATCCCGCGCCTGGTCGCCTCTTCGACCAAATGATACGTGTGGGCCACGTGCTCGGACGGCCGCTCGTACCCGTTGGCGCTGTGGATCACGCCCTTGGCGTTCGGTCCCAGCGTCTCGATCGAGATGACGGCCGCGGGCTGCAGCTCGTCGAGCAGCGCCCGGGCCGTCCTCGAGCGCCGTCGTCCTCGTCGAGGGTGAAGGGCCGCACCAGGGCTGTCGGGTAGAAGCCGTCGTAGTCGGCCATCTCGCGGTCGTGCGTGCACGTGATGCCTGCCGCCTCGCTCGCCGCGACCACGGGCGGCAGGTACGGCTCGGCCGCCACGTAGGCGGGCCGTGCGCCGAGCCCGAGCTTCAGGGCCCGCCCCAGGCTGGCGGCGCCCAGAGGACCGTCGGTCTCACCGCGCGGCCGCCAGGGCGGCCGCCCCGAGCCGGTGAGGATGAGGACGTACTCTCCCTCGCCCACCTTCTCGACCAGGCGCTCCGCGGCCAGCAGCGTGAGCGCCCTGCCTTGAACCCTGTGGGCGGCCTCGTACAGCGGCAGGATCACGCCCCGGTTCTCGACCCCGCCACGCTTCATCTCGATGGTGACCAGACGGTCGACGTTCAGTCCGAAAGCCTCGGGCACGCCCATCCCTCCTCATCCTGCACCGGCATCAGAGCCAACCCTGCGTGAGTTCCTGATCGATGCTTTCCAGGACCTCGTCGATGATGGCGATGCCCTCGGTCAACTCACTCTCGGTGATGATCAGCGGCGGCCCGACGAAGACCAGGTTGCCCATGACGTTGGTGCTCAGCCCGCGCTCCAGAAGCCGTCTCTGGACACTGCCCGCCAGCGCGGGAGACAGCGGGTCCCTGGTCGCGCGGTCGGCGACGAGGTCGAGGCAGAAGAACAGCCCCGTGCCGCGCACGTCGCCCACGCAGAGGCGCCTGGCCTTGAGCTCTCCCAGCTGACTCCTCGCGACCTCTCCCAGCCTCCGGGCGTTCTCGACCAGCTCCTCCTCGTGCAGCACCTGCAGCACGGCGCTGGCGGTGGCACAGGCCAGCGGGTGGGCGCTGTACGTCAGACCCACGTAGAGCATCTCCTCGTCCAGTTTCTCCATGATCCGGTCGGAGACGGCCACGCAGCCCAGCGGGACGTACCCGCAGGTCAGCCCCTTGGCCAGCGTCATCACGTCGGGCACGACGCCGTCGTAGTGCTCGATCGCGAACCACTCGCCGGTGCGGCCGAGGCCGACCATCACCTCGTCCAGGACGAGCAGGACGTCGTGCTCGTCGCAGATCTCCCGCAGCCGCTGGTAGTAGCCCTCGGGGGGCGCGAAGAACCCCGCCCCGCCGGTGTGGGTCTCCAGGAGCACGGCAGCGACGGTCTTGGGCGACTCGTAGCGGATGATCTCGTCGACGTGCTCCGCGCAGTGCAGGTCGCAGTCGGGGTGCGTCAGCCCGAACGGACAGCGGTAGCAGAACGGGTCGAGGAAGTGGACGACGCCGGGGATGCCGGGCTCGACGGGAGGGCGGCGCGAGTCTCCGGTGAGGGTGATGGCGCCGTACGTGGCGCCGTGATACGAGCGGTACTTGGCGAGGATCTTGGACTTGCCGGTATAGGCGCGCGCTATCTTCACTGCGTTCTCGTTGGCGTCCGCGCCGGCGGTGGTGAAGAAGAACCGGTTGAGGTCGCCGGGGGTGACCGCGGCGAGGTCCCGGCCCAGCCTCGACCTCGAGTCGCAGGCCCAGTCGGGTCGTGCGTAGCAGATCTTCTCCGCCTCGTCCTTCATCGCCTGGATGACCTTGGGATGCTGATAGCCGACGGAGAGGTTCACCAGGGCCGAGGAGAAGTCGAGGTACCTGTTGCCGTCGCCGTCCCAGAAGTGCACCCCTTCGCCCCGCTCGATGACCCGTGGCTTGAGGTCCGCCTGGACGGACCAGCTGTGGATGATGTGCCTTCTGTCCAGGGTCTTGATTGCTTCTTGCGACAACATGGAGGGCTCCTTGCGTGACCGGTCGCGGTCACTCGGCGAGTTGATCGGCAGCGACCCCGAGCCAGTGCCCGCGCCCGCCGACCCGGGGGCGCGGCTCACGTCTGTCCGGCGACGAGCTCGGCGATGATCTCCTGGACCTCAGAGCGAGTCGCATCTGACACCGGAGGTGGCTGGTGCGTCGCCAGCACGCGCCGAGCTTCCTCGCGCGCGCGCTCCACGAGACCGGGGGTGGTCTGCTGACTCCAGGCGTGGCGCGACTGGCGGTCGAACAGCTCTGCCTGCGACCGCTCTCTCATGTGCCCCGAGGTGTGCTTGTGACTGAGATACTGGCCCCCGGGCCCCACCTTCGCGATCACGTCGAGAGCCAGCTGCTCGTCGGTGAGAGGGATGCCGGCCAGGACTGCGCGGATCATGCGCGCGCAATCCACGTCGAGCATGAACTTGGCGTAGTCGAAGGTGAGGCCGAACTCGAGGGCGCCAAGGCCGTTGATGACGTTGGCGCCGGCAAGGGCGGCGAGCAGCCCGTTCATGGCGGACTCGTAGCCCATCTGAGGGTCGGCGATCTTGCTGCTGCTGGGGAACGCCGACACCAGGCTGGGAAGGCCGTAGTGCTGCGCAAGCTTGGTCGACGCCGCGTCGATCATCCCCATCTCGGGGGCGCCGTAGGCGTGATTGCCGGTCTTGAGGTCCATGATGGCGCTCGAGTTCGCGTAGAGCACGCGCGTCCCCCGGCGCACCAGTTGCGCCAGGACGAGCCCGCTCAGGAACTCGACGTTGATGCACGCCAGGGAGCCGGCCAGAGTGATCGGCCCGCTGGCGCCGGCGACGATCGCCGGCGCGCACGCGATACCGCCGCCGTCGAGCCTGGCCGCCGCAATGATCATCTCTGCGCAGTCCTTGCCCATCTTGAGCGGACTGACAGGGGCGACGATGGCGGTGAAGATGGGCCTGCGGGCGAACTCCCTCGCGCCGCCGACGTGGGCGAAGGCGATGCGGGCGATGGCTGAGAGGTTGGCGGCGTCGCCGGGCCCGATGAGGACGTGCTTGCCGGTGTTGGCGAAGAGGGACTCGGCGTTGAACACCGGATGCAGTCCCGGCGGCGCATCCAGGGAGGCGACCGGGCGGTGCATCACGCCCACCTCGTCCAGGCTGTCGCACAGTCGGGCGATGTCGGCGCTGTCCTGCCGGGTCGTCGGCCGCAGGGTCCCGTCCGTCAGGTCGATGATCTGGACCAGCTCGCCCATGGGGGCGAAGGTGACCCGATGCGGGTCCAGCGCGTAGTCGGACCCGGGGCTCCTCCCCTTGAGCACCATGGAGTGGGGAGCCGAGCGGATGCACTCCTCGACCACGGACGCCGGGACCTTGACCAGCGCGTCCCTCCCCCGCCGCTCCACACGCGCTCCGGCCGACGCGAAGACCTCGAACGCTTCCTCGCTGGCCTCGACCACGACGCCGGTGTTCTCGAAGACCTCGAGGCTGGCCTCGTGGAGGCGCTGCAGGTCGTCCGGGGTGAAGGCACTCAGACCCCAGCCGCCACTCGCCCACACGCCGTCTCTCGGTGACCTGTTCACTGCACCATCCCGTCCGCTAGAACTTGAACCGGACGCCGTACGAGGCCAGATCCTTGCGAGCCTTGTCGTAGAGGGCCTGATGTTCAGCGAAGGGTCTGAGCGTCTTGAGGTCGTAGCATTCCCAGAACTTGAGCCCCCGGGGCGCCTCCGTCAACTGGTCTTCGTAGTGAGTCAGGATCTGCTTGACGAGCGCGTCGGCCTCCGCGCGTCCCATTCCCAGCACGGAGTGGGCGACGAGTGACGACCAGCGTCCGTTCATCGGCGTGATGTGGTCCATCACGGCGTTGCCCGGAGAGCCGCCGGTGGGGCCCACCGAGCTGCCCGAGACGACGTGGGCGATCACCGGCGCCGCCGCCTCGTAGGGCTGCATCTCGGCGCCGGGGCCGGAGGCGACCAGCGCCGATATCTGCAGGGGGAAGTGGCTGTTACGGGAGATCGCCTGAGCGCTGGCGCTCATCCCCCAGATGACCCCCCGGCTCGTGCTGCACGACGTGCGCATGTCGATGGAGAAGTTCAGCTGGATGGAGCCCCGGAAGACGAGCAGCGAGTGGATGTGGTAGGCGACGTTGGCGACGGCCATTCCCTCGGGGCCGCCGCAGTAGCCGCCCACCATGGGGCACGTCTCCGCGACCACGTGCCCTCCGAGACTGATCACGTAGGCGACCTCGTTCAGCCGCTCCCAGCTGGCCTTCATCTCGGCCAGCGGCCCGATGTTCCAGCCGTCCGACGGCCGCATGCCGAAGGCGCTGCCGGCGATCTTGCCCGTGTCCGACACGGCCGTGGCGATCGAGTTCTGGACGGGCATGCCCGGTCGGCCCGCGCGCCGAAGGCCCTCGCGCGTGAGGACAGTGCTCTTGATGCAGGCCAGGATCTCCAGGGGCGTGCCGGCGCGGACCATCGAGCCGTGGTAGTTGGCCAGCGAGGGGGCCGTCACGCCGTCGCCGAGGGGGATCTCGCCGGTCGCCTGCACGAAAGCTTCGAACACCTCTTCGCTCGAGACGGGCGTGCCGCCCGCGCCCACGTAGCACCAGGGCGGGATCTCGCTCTCGGGTCGCCGGGACGGATACGCCTTGGCGTCCTTGCCCTCGCCGAACACGGGTCCCCGCGGCGCGGTCGCCAGCGCCTCCCGGATCTCCTCGTCGGTGAACTGGATGATGCGGCTGGTGTCCACACAGTACGTGCCGACCTCACGGTAGAACTCCAGGCCGGCCTGGAACAGCCGGTCGGCGAACTCGTCGTCGGAGGGCACCACGACCTGCGGGTCGTAGCGGATCTCGTACTTCTTGAGAATCTGACGGAGCTTGGGCACGAAGACCTTGAGGTCGTACTCCTTCTCCGGCACCAGAGGGCCGCTCATGGCGCGGTCGACGACGTCCTCGAAGGAGATCATCGCCTCGCCCCCACATGTGCGAGCGCGAGATCGACGGCGTCCGCCGCCGTCTGCCCGTAGCCGTCGGCGCCGATCTCCTCGGCCCATCCGGCGGTCGTCGGACCCCCACCCACCATCACGTAGTACTCCGCCCGATTCCCTACAGCCTCCAGATACTGGACGACGTCCTTCTGCTGCGCCATCGTGGTGGTCATGAGCGCCGAGAGGGCGATGATGTCGGCCTCCGCCTTCTCGGCCGCCTCGACGAACCCAGCCGCCGGTACGTCGCAGCCGAGGTCGATCACCTCGAAGCCCGCGGTCTGCAGCATCGTCGCCACGATGTTCTTGCCGAGGGAGTGCACGTCGCCCTTGACGGAGCCGAGGACGACCTTGGCCTTGGCCTCGCCGCCTCGCCCCTGGGCGGCGAGCAGCGGACCCAGGACTTCCATGCCCTCCTGCCACGCGTCGGCCGCCATCATCATCTCGGGCAGGTACACCTCAGAGCGCTGGAACTGCTCGCCGACCTCCCGGAGGCCCGGGATCATGCCGTCGTCCAGGAGCACGCCGGGGTCGGAGCCTTCGTCCAGCCCCTGCTGGATCAGGGGCCGCACCTCATCGAACTCCCCGTCGACGAATGCCGCGCGGACGCGCTCGACGGCGCCGGCCTCCGCCGTCATCGCAGTTCCCTCCTGTGCATCCTCGTCACTCCTCGAGTCATCGATCTGTGAGCGTAGCGATCAGTGGACGTAGGGCACGTGGAGGTTCTCACTACCGAAGACGACGAAGGTCTCGCAGTAGCTCACGTGCTCGATGGTGCTGACCTCGTCGCGGAAGAACTCGAGGAGGTCGAAATCGGGTGCGAACATCACCTGAAGGATCAGATGGAAGCGCCCGGTGACCGCCGCCACAGAGATGACGCCCCGCAACTCGCTGAACTCCTTGGCCTTGGCCATGATGTCCATGGTGGTCAGGCTGACGCCGACGTAGACGAGCTGATGCTGGGGCAACTGGCCGGGGTCGACGAGCGCCGTGATCTCCATGCCCCCGTCTTGCAGGAGGGCCTTGGCGCGCGACCTCACGGTGTTCTCGGACAGCGAGAGCTCGCGGGCGATCTCGCGGTACGACTTGCGCCCGTCCTTGAGCTGACGCACGAGCTCCAGGTTCTCTTCCTTCATCGGCAGGCGATCCTCTCACGTGGCTGAATACCGAAATGCGCAAGAAACTTACATGACACTGACTGATACGTCAAACATCACTTAATGGAATGCGGTATTCGTCAGAAGCGTGCCTCTTCTGTGAGCTGCGCTACCTCCGCTGTCGGCTCGGCTCGCAGCCTGGTCACCCACAACCCACCGATCGAGGGGATCTGCGCTCCACCGCGTCGGCGAACACGACTCGCGCCCGGCGTCGGGACGCGGCCGTCGACGTCGTGCACGCCGACGCGGCGTCGCGCCGTTTGACCGTCTCCGTTTCCGGACAGGCCTTGGATAGGATCCGCCGACAACGGAGGAGGTCAGCCATGACGAGCATCGGTGAGACCATCGACCTCGACATCCCGGTCCCTCTCGCGAGACAGAAGTGGGCCGAGTACGTGTCCGGCATGGTGATCGGATCGGGCCTGAGCCCCAACGAGCACGAGTACCCGTTCCGCTGGCGCAAGGCAGAGCGCGAGGCCGATCAGGGAGCCCTGCAGTTCGCCGCGGTCGACGGCGGCGTCACCCGCCTCACCGTCGCGCTCGAGTTCCCCGAACTGAGTGGCGACGACCGGGGTGAGGAGGCCAGGGTCGAGCAACTGCGCGCCTATCTGCGCTACGACCTCGACCTCTTCAAAGAGTTCAGCGAAGGGCGGCTACGCCCGGCGAACTGAGACTCGCGTCGAGGGAGGTGACTGGATGCACTCGCCATCTTGGGACGACGTCCGCGAACTCATGGCTCGCTGCGACGTATCCTGCGTATCGATCTTCATGCCGACGCACCGGAGCGGTCGTGACATGGAGCAGGACCCGCTTCGCTTCAAGAACCTGCTGGCGCAAGCCGACGACGGGCTTCGTGCCTCCGGCCTGCGCGGGCCTGACGCGGCCGCCGTACTAGGGCCCGGCCGCGACCTGCTCTCGGACAAGACCTTCTGGCAGCACCAGCAGGATGGTCTTGCCCTCTTCCTCTCGCCCGGCTGGTCGCGCGCGATCTCCACGCCGATCGAGCTGGACGAGTCCGTCGTGGTAGATGGGCGCTTCCGCGTCCGCCCGCTCCTGCCGGCGCTGTCGCCGGACCTGAGCTTCAACATCCTCGCCCTGAGCCAGCACAGAGCGCGACTGCTGGCGGCCACGCGGTTCACCATCGAAGAGGTGGATGTTCGCGACATGCCTGCCGGCATGGAAGACGTGCACAGCGTGGTGGAGGGTGAGCGGCAGTTGCAGTCCCACGTCGCGGCGCGGCGCGGCGAGAGCCGCGCCGGCGGATCCGTCGCCTTTCACGGTCACGGGCTGGGGCGCGACGCCGCCGACGAGCGGCTGCTCGAGTACTTCCGTGCGGTCGACCACCGCGTGGCGGCGGCCGTCCCCACGAACGGCACGCCCCTTGTGGTCGCCGCGGTCGAGCACTTCCTGCCGCTCTACCGGGAGGCGACGTCACTCCCCTCGGTCATCGATGCGGCGGTGCCGGGCAGCCCCGACGACCTCTCCGACGAGGAATTGCAGCGCCGCGCATGGCCGCTGGTCGCGCCGCTAGCCGAACGCGAGATCGAGGAGCAGATCGCGCGCTACGGCGAGCACGCCGCGAAGGGCGACGCCACGCGGAGTCTCGCGAGCATTCTCCGCGATGCGCAGGCTGCGCGCGTCGAGACGTTGTTCGTCCCGGTGGACGATGTGGTCTGGGGCAAGTTCGACGCCGCAAGCGGCAAGGCGCGGATCCACGACACGCGGCGGACCGGCGACGAGGACCTGTTCGATCGCGCCGTGATCGAGACCATCAGGACCGGCGGCAGCGTCTTCTGCCTGCCCAAGGAGCGCATCCCCGACGAGGGCTCCATCGCCGCCATCAGGAGGTACTGAGAGCCGGGTCGGGTGCGGTTGGCAGTATCAGCGCGGACCGTCACCGCCCGAAATGGGTGCGGACGACGTCCTCGACGGTCTCGCGGGCGAACGGCGACGCGGCGATCTCGTGCGCAGCCTCCCGTAACACCCGCTCCGGGTCCGCCGACCGGCGCCAGTCTGCGTAGCGGTCGTCCCGAGCGACCCCCAGGGAGTGTGCCAGCACGTGGATCCAGTTCTCAGCCACGAGGCCGAACCGCCCCACCTCCGGAAGGAAGACGTGGTGACAGTAGTGGCAGACGTCGATCAGCGTGTCGGCGCCGGTCGCGCGCGCCTCTTCCAGCCGTTCGTCGCGGATCTCCTCGAACGCCGCGGGAGACCACGTGATCGCGCCGCTGCCGCAGCACGGCGCCTCGGCGCCGGTGCGCGGCATCTCCACGAGCTCCAGCCCCGGGACCTGCGCCAGCAGCGGGCGGGGGCCCTCGAGGTCGAGGCCGGTGAGGGCGACCTTGCACGGCTCGTGCAGGGTCGCCCTCACCGGCACGGGGTCCTCGAACGCGAGGCGGTCGAGACGCCCGGCGAGGAATTGGGGCAGCGTGAACGTCGCGAACGGCAGTGCGTAGGCCTTCGCCACGGTGGTGTGGAACCGGCAGAGGCAGGTCGGGCACCAGAACACGACCGCCTCGGGCGCGAAGGCGCTGAGTGAGGCGACGAGGTCGTCCATCGCCCGGTCGGCCTCCTCGGGGTCGCCCATGAACAGCGGGGTGTCGCCGCAGCAGTGGTCGAGACCGGGCAGAAAGGCGACGTCCTCGTCGGTTAGCGCAAGGACGTCCATCGCCTCGAGAAGGCGCGCCGGCTGGTTGTAGACGTTGCAGCCGGCGAAGAACACGAAGCGAGCGGGCCGCCGCGGCGAGGCCGTGAAGATGCGGCGTTGATCCTCCGGCGTGACCTGGAGACCGGCCACCACCCGCTGCGGCGCCTGCGGGTCGGAGCCCGGCGTGTAGGCGGTGTCGTCGAGGCCGTCCCGCCGATAGCGAGCCTTGGCCAACTCGTTGAGCTGCATGACATCGAGCTCCTGAGGACAGACCCCCGAACAGCAGCCGTAGCAGCCCATGCACGAGAACACGCGGCGATGCACGGCGTCCGTCGCCGGCCCCCCGCCGAGAAACGCGCGGATCTCCGCTTGAACGTCTGTGGGCCTGAGGTCGCCGAAGTCGAGGTGGTCGAGCACCGGACAGGCCCGGAAGCAGGTACCGCAGGCCGTGCACGCGTCGACGACCTGCCGCCGCCGCTCCTCGAGATACCGACCCAGGTGGCCGGCCGCACTCGTCATGCCGCACTCCCCTTCCACGATGCCGGGCCCGTCCGTGCGCCGCGAACCGAACGCTGCCAGATCGGACCGCCCCATCGTAGCGAGACAGCGGTCGCCAGTCGACGCGCGGACGAGGCCTCTCGCCGGTCGCCGGGGCAAGGGGAGCGCGGCCGGCGGCGCGGCGTTGTGGTCGAGACGACGTCAGGCGCCGGGACCGTCGCTCACGAAGTGCCCCTGCGCAACACCTGCCGCCACCTGAGTCGGGCGCCGCTGTGCAGGACGGCGCGGCCGTAGATGGTGCCGGCCACCCAGGCCATGCCCGCCGTCGCCGCCAGGGAGAGCAGTACCGAAAGCGCCACCTCCCAGGGGCCCGCGACGCCGACCGCGACGAGGACGGTCATCGAGACCGGCGCCGTCGGGGGGAAGAAGGCGAGGAACCAGTAGTACCCCGGGACGCTGTTTCCGTACAGCACCGTGAACGTGAAGACGTACGAGAAGATCAACGGCAGCTGCACCGGCAACGAGGCGTTGTAGGCGTCCGAGGCCTTGGTCACCAGCGAGCCGGCCGCCGCGTAGGCGGTGCAGTAGAAGGCGTACCCGACGACGATCCAGAGGGCGCCCACGGCGACCACCTCCAGTGAGGCGCCGTGGACGAGGCTCGAGCCGGCGAGCACACCGAGCGCCACGAAGCTGACGACGATCGTCAGCGCCTGAGCCAGCGCGAGGATGCCCAGGCCGAGCACCTTGCCGAAGAGGAGCTGCGAGGGCCGCACCGCCGCCAGCAGCACCTCGACCACGCGGCTGGACTTCTCCTCGCTCACGCCCACGCTGATGCGCGAGCCGTAGGTGGTGATGATGATGAAGATCGCGATCGCCATGGCGAGGCCGGTGAGGCGCACGCTGAGGCTGGTCAGCGGCGGCTGAAGGCCTCGGACGGGCAGACTGACGCCGCCGCTCAGCGCTCCCGCCGGCGCGATCTCCGAGAGGCGAGCGAGCCCGCCCACGAGCGCGAGCGCGCCGCTGAGACTGGACCCGCTCACCTCGGTGCCCGGAAGGGGCGCCTCCTCGACGAGCACCTCGCGCCCGGCGACCAGCACCGCCGCGAGGGTGCCCGCGCGCAGCTGGGCCTCGGCCGTGCGGAGGTCGGCGAGACGCACGACCTGCACGTCCGCACCGGCGATGCGCGCCGCGGTCTGCACGATGGCCGTCGCGGCGCGCTCGGAGCCGCCGACGATGCCGACCTTCTCGGTCGTGTCGCGGCCGTGGAGCATGGCGGGGATGAGTACCGCCGCCGCCACGCTCACGATCAACAGCAGCGTGACGACGCGGAACGACCGCGCGCGCGCACCCTGTCGCAGCTCGCGCGCGGCTACCAGCCACACCGTCGCCAGCCAACCTCCGCTCATCGCGCACCGCCATGCTTGGCCGCCGCGGCGGCCCGGGCCCGGGCCGCCGTGTCCACTTCCTCGGGGTCGGAGCCGACCGCCTCGCGAAAGACGTCCGACAGGCGGCGCTGCTCGAACGCGAAATGCTCCACGGGGCCGGCCGCGCGCGCGGCGTCCAGGACGGCCTGCGGGTCCGTACCTGGCGACAGCGCCAAGGTCGCGGTGCCGGCGCTGAGGCCGACCACCGTGGCCGACCCGGTCAGAGGTTCCGCCCAGCGCCCCTCGGGGTCGCCGGCCACGCGGACCGCGAGGAGCGGCTCGCCCCCGCGGCGCAGCGCCGCGAGGTCGCCCTCGGCCACCAGCCGCCCGCGGTGGATGATGGCGACCGCCGAGCACACGTCCTGTACCAGATCGAGCTGGTGGCTCGAGAAGAGCACGGTGGCGCCCGCGGCCGCTCGCTCCGTGAGGATCGCGCTCATATCGTCGACGCCGACCGGATCGAGACCGGCGAAGGGTTCGTCGAGGACGAGCAGATCAGGTTCGTGTACGAGAGCGGCCGCGAGCTGCACACGCTGCTGGTTGCCGTGGGACAGCGTCTCGATCCTGGCCGACCGCTTGTCGGCCACGTCGAGGCGGGCGGTCCAACGGTTCGCCGACTCCCGGGCGTCCGCCGCGCCCATGCCGTAGAGGCGGCCCAGGTACTCGAGCTGTTCGAGGACGATCATTCCGGGATACAGGCCGCGTTCCTCGGGCATGTAGCCGAAGGCGCGCCGCGCCCGCGCATCGACCGGCGCGCCTCGCCAGCGCACGTCCCCGCCGTCGAGGGCGACGACGCCGACGACCGCGCGCATGGCGGTGGTCTTGCCGGCGCCGTTGGGACCGAGGAAGCCCAGCACCTGGCCCGGCGGCACCGTGAAGCTCAGGCCGTCGAGCGCGACGACGTCCCCGAAACTGCGACGCAGGTCGACAAGCTGCAGGGTGCCGTCGGCCTGCGTCGTCACGCTCCGCTCATGCGCGGCCATATCTGCTCGCCTGTCCGAGTTCTCGCTGCCCGTGCCCCGTGACGACGCCTGGGCCGGACTCGTACGCCTGCAGGCTCACCGCCCCTATTCCCGAGCACGGCGGAACGGAGCGACGATGTCCCAGCGCTCGGACGCTCTGGCCGGCACGTGAGGTCGCCGTGAGCGTCACAGACCCGATGGCCGTCGGCAGGATCTCTGCGCGTACCCTCGACCTCCGGTCCGCCCCGGCATGCAGGGCAGGTGCTCTTCATGGTCAGCGTACAGACACTCGGGACGCAACGCCATGCGAGGTTTGTTGTCCATGATTTCTTCCTATATAGGAATAATAGGCAACAGGCGGGGACCGGTCCCGGAGCGGTGTTGGACCCGAACGCCTAACGAGGAACCCTCGCGAGGGCTCTCGGGGAAGAATCCCCGGGAGAGAGGAGCATGGTGGTGGTGCGGTCTGATGAAGTCGAGCGTCGCGTCGAGCAGCTGGCGCGAGGCCTGCGCGACGCCGGTCTTCGCCTCACCCATCAGCGCCTCGAGATAGTGCGCGTCATCGCCGCCGACGAGACGCACCCGGATGTGGAGACCGTCTACCGTGCCGTGCGGAAACGGGTCCCGACCATCTCACTCGACACCGTGTACCGCACCTTGGCGACACTGACTGAACGGGAGCTGATCACACGGGTCCTGTTCACGCCCGGGCCGGCGCGCTACGACGCGAACACAGCCCGCCACCATCACTTCGTCTGCACACACTGTGGGCTCGTCCGCGACGTCGAGGACGCCGATCTGGACGCCATCCTGCCGACCGGCCGGGTCGTCCGCATCGGCCGGCCCGACGCGGTGACCGTCCAGTTCCGGGGAGTGTGCGCGACCTGCCAGCGCAAGGAGGCGACAGCGCGATAGACGATGACGACCGCCCATCGCACCGGCGGCCAAGCCGCCGCAACGAGAGGAGAGATCGATATGCCCGATGAGAGCACAAGCGCAGGCCGGCCCGCGGCCGGAGCGACGAGCGTCCGGGAGTGGTGGCCCAATCAGCTGGACCTGGCGGTACTCCACCGCAACCAGCCCGCGTCCGACCCGCTGGGGCCGGACTTCGACTACGCCGCCGAGTTCGCCACCCTCGATCTGGAGGCCGTCCGGCGCGACCTCTACGCCTTGATGACCGACTCACAGGAGTGGTGGCCGGCCGACTGGGGCCACTATGGCCCGCTGTTCATCAGGATGGCCTGGCACAGCGCCGGCACCTACAGGATCAACGACGGTCGCGGCGGCGCGGGCTCGGGCACGCAGCGCCTCGCCCCTCTCAACAGCTGGCCGGACAACGTGAACCTCGACAAGGCGCGCCGGCTGCTGTGGCCGATCAAGAAGAAGTACGGCCGCAAGCTCTCCTGGGCCGACCTCATGGTCCTCGCCGGCAACTGCGCCCTGGAGTCGATGGGCTTCAAGACGTTCGGCTTCGGCGGCGGCCGCGAGGACGCGTGGGAGCCGGAGGACATCGACTGGGGCACCGAGCACACGTGGCTCGACGACGAGCGCTACAGCGGCGAGCGCGAGCTCGCCAACCCGCTGGCCGCCGTCCAGATGGGCCTCATCTACGTGAACCCGGAGGGTCCCAACGGCCAGCCGAGTGCGCTGGCCGCAGCCAAGGACATCAGAGAGACGTTCCGCCGCATGGCCATGAACGACGAGGAGACCGTCGCTCTCATCGCGGGCGGACATACGTTCGGCAAGACCCACGGCGCCGCGGACCCCAGCAACGTCGGCCCCGAGCCCGAAGCCGCCCCGCTGCAGGAGATGGGCCTCGGATGGCGCAACGCATACGGCACCGGCAGCGGCGACGACACCATCGGCAGTGGGCTCGAGGGCGCCTGGACCCCGACGCCGGTGACCTGGGACAACAGCTTCTTCGAGACGCTGTTCGGCTACGACTGGGACCTGACCAAGAGCCCGGCCGGCGCCTGGCAGTGGGTTCCGACGGACCCGTCGGCAGCAGAGGCCGTGCCGGATCCGCACGACCCGACGAAGCGGCGGGCGCCGGTCATGCTCACGACTGACCTCGCGCTGCGCATGGACCCGATCTACGAGCCGATCTCACGGCGCTTCCTCGACCACCCGGAGGAACTCGCCGACGCGTTCGCGAAGGCGTGGTTCAAGCTGACGCACCGCGACATGGGCCCCATCACCCGCTACGTCGGCCCGCTGGTGCCGGATGAGCCGCAGATCTGGCAGGACCCCGTACCTCCCGTCTCCCATCCGCTGGTCGGGGCTGATGACGTCGCGGCCCTCAAGGAGAAGATCCTCACCTCCGGGCTCTCGGTCTCCCAGCTCGTGTCCACCGCGTGGGCCTCGGCATCGACGTTCCGCGGCACCGACAAGCGCGGGGGCGCCAACGGCGCCCGCATCCGCCTTGCGCCGCAGAACGGCTGGACCGTCAATGGGCCCGCACAGTTGACGAAGGTGCTGGACACGCTCGAGGGGATCCGGCAGGAGTTCGATGCGCAGGCGAGCGACGGTACGCGCATCTCGCTCGCCGACCTGATCGTGCTGGGCGGCTGCGCCGGCGTCGAGAAGGCCGCAAAGGACGCCGGCTTCGACGTCGAGGTGCCCTTCGCCCCGGGGCGCACCGACGCGACGCAGGAGCAGACCGACGTCGAGTCGTTCGCCGTGCTCGAGCCGGCCGCAGACGGGTTCCGCAACTACCCGGGCGACGGCCAGCCAAAGCCCGCCGAGCACCTGCTCGTCGACCGGGCCAGCCTGCTCACGCTCAGCGCACCGGAGATGGCGGTGCTCGTGGGCGGTCTGCGCGTGCTCGGCGCGAACTACGGCGGCTCCGACCTCGGGGTGCTCACCGATCGCAAGGGGACGCTGACGAACGACTTCTTCGTCAACCTCCTCGACATGGGCACGATCTGGCAGCCGACAAGCGAGGCCGAGGAGTCCTTCGAGGGCAGCGACCGGTCGACGGGCGAGACCCGGTGGACGGCCAGCCGCGTCGACCTGGTCTTCGGCTCGAACTCCCAGCTACGCGCCGTCGCCGAGGTCTACGCCGGCGACGACGCGCAGGAGAAGTTCGTGTGCGACTTCGTCGCCGCGTGGGACAAGGTCATGATGCTCGACCGGTTCGACCTCGCCTAGCCGCTCTGATCCAGTCCCGAGTCAGATCGAGATGAGGAGGGGGCCGGTCCTTCGGGACCGGCCCCCTCCTCCATCGTCGCCGGCACCAGCTCCGGATCAGACGTCCTCCTGGGAACGCGCCTCGCTACGGCCACTCCCCCGGTGCGCCACGTCCCCCCTGATCGCCTTGCCGTCGAACACCGGCACGACCCTCACCCGGTCGCAGTCGAACGAGTACGGGATCACGTCATCCAGCCCCAGTTTCTGCAAACGGAGGCGCTGAGCAGCCTTCTCGACGTAGTCCAGCACGTTGCCCTCCGCCAGGTGCCAGAGGTCCATCGAAGCATGAGCCGAATCACAGGTGGTCTGAAACTGGCCCGTCTCCAGCAGTCTTGCCGTCAGCGCACCGGCGAAGAGAGCGTCCTCGAGGCAGAACTTGTTCTTCCAGCCCGAGCACAGGATGACCACGTTCTTCTGCTGCGCTGCCAGCCATTCCGTGACGGCCGAGATGTTGACGAAAGCGCCGATCACGATGCTGCTCGCGCTCTTCGCGATGCCGAGCGCTCGCGTGCCGTTCGTGGTGCAGTAGACGAGCGTCTTCCCACCGACGTTCTCTCTCGTGAAACTGAACGCCGAGTTCCCGAAGTCGGCGAAGTCGAGCTGGACGCCGTCTTTCTCGGAGGCGACGAGGAATCCCTCCGATTTGAGCTGCCGCGCTTCTTCGTGCGATGCGACAGGGATGATCGCCTCTACTCCATTCCCGATCGCAGTACAGATAGTAGTCGTGGCGCGCAGGACATCCACGAGCACGACGACATAGTCGTGCTTCGTCAGGATGTCCTGGAACAATCCTGGTGAGAAGCAGACTTCAACACCGGGTTTCTCCTGCAACTCCGCGATCCTTTCTCGCCGATGGGACTCGTTGTCATGGTGGCAACGGTGGTGGACCCGACCAGACGACTCTCGGACCGCCGAGATGAAGTCCGACGCCCCGTGGAGCGGACTGCCACACGCTGATCGCGGCAGAGGATAGCAGAACCCCTGGATCGGCCGCCCCGGTGGCCAGCGCCCTTCCCGCCTGGTGTCTGCAGCCTCGCGTTGCGTTTGCCCTGCCGGGGTACCGTGTCGGACACGCGAAAGGACTGCCACTGCGACGGAGCCGCGACCATCGCCAGAACGCTCATCCGGCCCACCTGCCGTGGCACGCACACGGTACCGCAATGCAGAAGAGACGTCCGTATCCCGAGATCATCGTCGTCGTAGCGTCGGCCGCCTGGGGACTGTTCTGGATCCCCCTGCGGGCGTTCGAGCACCGCGGCCTCAACCCCGGGTGGGCCACCCTGGCCCAGTTCGTCGCGCCGCTGCTCATTCTCGTGCCGTTCGCACTCGTGCGCCTGCTTCGCGGGAAGCCCATGGGAGTCGCGCAGTACCGCAGCGGGCTGCTGATCGGCGCCGCGGTGGCGCTCTACCTCGAGAGTCTGCTGCTCACCGACGTGGCGCGCGCCCTGATCCTCTTCTACGCGATGCCGGCGTGGGGCACGATCCTGGAAGTGTTCGTGATGCGACGCCCGCTCACGCGCTGGCGCGGGCTCTCGCTTCTCCTCAGCCTCGCGGGACTGCTCATCATCCTCGGCGCGGGCCGGCTCTCACTCTCCATGAACCTCGGCGACCTGATGGCCCTGCTCTCGGGCGTCCTCTTCGCCCTCGGCGCCGTGCTCGTGCGCCAGGCGCCAGAGACGTCGCTCTTCGAACAGATACTCGGCTTCTTCCTCTACGGCTCGGTGGCCGCCCTCGCCCTCTCACTGCTCCCTCTCGCCGCGCTCGGCGAGCCTCCCTCGCCTGGCCAGCTCGCCACACTCGCGCCCTGGCTGCTGCTGGCGGCCGCCGGGTTCCTCATCCCGGTGATGTCGGGGATCTACTGGGGCTCCCGAAACGTCGACCCCGGCAGGCTGGGCATCCTGCTCCAGGTCGAGGCGGTGATGGGCATCGCCAGCGCGGCGCTCCTCGCAGGAGAGCCCTTCGGCGCGCCGCAGGCCATCGGCGCGGCGCTGGTGATCGGTGCGGGCCTCGTGGAGGTCACTGGGAACGCACGCGCCGCGCCGGCGGAGGCGGAGTGCACGTCGACGTACTGCCTTTCGGTGGGGTCCTGCCCGCCTGCGGCCCCCTCGGACGGCCCCGGGTAGCGGACGGCCGGCCCGCCGCGACCGGACGGCAGACGGCTCCCCGGCCGTAACGGCGTCGATCCATGCACGAACGCTCCCAACACTTGACAGGCAGAGGTCCCGAGTCCATGGTGGTTGCCAGAGGCTCTGGTATGTACCAGACGTATCGAGCGGGCGCCGGCAGGCGCTTGCGTCGCCGAAAGGAGTGACGCGCGGGCATGCTGTCTGATTCGGAGTTCACCGCGACTGTGCTTGAGAAGGCCAAGTCCCTGGGTGCGTCCCTCGCCGGCGTCGCCGGCGTCGAGCCCCTGAAGGAGTCGCCGTCGCACCGTATCTACCCGAAGATCGGCATGGACCCCGAGGTGCCTTGGCGGGACGCGCCGGAAGAGGCCCTGCACCACGAAGTGGACTGGCCCGCCGACGCAGTCTCCGTCGTCGTGATCGGGGTCGAGCACCCTGTCGATCAGCCTGAGCTCGACTGGTATGACGGCAAGGGAACGCCGGGCAATCGCATCCTCATCCGCATCGTCAAGGAGCTCTCTGAGTGGCTCGAGGAGACCTTCTCGGTCACGAGCTACCGGCCGCCCTACTTCATCGAGAGCACCGGCATCTTCTTGAAGGATTCCGCCGTCATGGCGGGTCTCGGTCGTATCGGCAAGAACAACCTGGTCGTCACACCTGAGTACGGCCCTCGCATCCGTTGGCGGGCGCTGCTGGTGGACCGCACGGCCAGGGCCACCGGTCCAGTCGACTGCGACCCTTGCGACGGCTGCCCTCAGCCCTGTCGCAAGGCCTGCCCCGTCAAAGCCTTCGACCACGCCGCCTACTCGTCTTCTGAGCTGGGACAGTCGCTGCTGCCGGGCATCAACGGGACCTATGACCGGGTGACCTGCAACACCAAGATGTCGCGAGACGTCGACGAAGCCGCTCGGGCGATGGCGGCGAGCGACGAGGAAGGTGGGGCCCTGGCTTCGACGATGAACGCCTTCGAAGAGGTCGTCATGACGATCCCGAAGGGCGACGGCGAACCACGGTACGGCGTCAAGTACTGCAGGATGTGCGAGCTGAGCTGCCCCGTGGGCAAACGGTCTGACGACCAGGACGCGATCCGGCGGCAGGAACCGACCCGGCATGAGGAGCCAGTAGAGAATCGCGTCGCCCATCGGGGCCAGCCTTGAACGGGGCGAGTGATCGGGCAGGCGACCGGACAGCAAGTACCGGTTATCCTGCTCCCCTGATTCTTGAAGCCACCCCTAGTGCACGCTCATGATGAGCGTGCAGAAGGAGGTGGCGTTCATGACCGACGTACCGGACGAGGTGCAGCGCTGGACGGCGAAGCGCAAGGCAGCGGTGGTGATGAGCATCGTCAAGGGTGAGACCTCGGCCGCCGAGGCGGCCCGCAAGCATGGCCTCACGATCGCTGAGATCGAGCGCTGGAAGGAGCAGTTCTTCGCCGCCGGCGAGAACGCGCTGCGGGCCCGGCCTCGTGACGAGGAAGCAGCCAAGGACGACCAGATCGAGCGCCTCAAGAAGAAGGTCGGTGAGCTGGTCCTCGACATCGACATCCTGAAGGAGGCGAACAAGGGCCGCCCTTTCGGGGAGAAGGCGTGCGACGAGTGAGGGAGGCGTTCCCCCGCGCCTCCGAGCGGCGCGTCTGCCGATTGCTGGAGGTACCGCGCTCGAGCATGCGCACCGCGCCGGTCGAGAAAACGCCTCCGGCGCCCGCTGGACGCGATGCTGGTCGAGCGCATCCGCGAGCTGATCCGCCGGCACCCGACCTTCGGCTACCGCAAGCTCTGGGCGCTCCTCAGGTACGCCGACGGCCTCATCGTGAACCTCAAGGCCGTCTACCGCATCCTCAAGGCGAAGCGCTGGTTCGTGCACCAGCGCAGCGTCACGCCCCGGCCGCGCGTGCAGGGGCGCAGGAGCGTCGCCCCAGCGAGCAACGTCCGCTGGGCGATGGATCTCACCCACGTCTACTGCGGCGAGGACGGCTGGGGTCACCTGGCGGCGATCATCGACTGCTGCGACCGCGAGATCGTCGGCTGGGAGTTCAGCCTGCGCGGCCGCGCCCGGGAGGCGGAGCGCGCCCTGGAGGAGGCGTGCCTGCAC
Organism: uncultured Thermoleophilia bacterium; assembly: GCA_963699725.1. Lineage (GTDB taxonomy): Bacteria > Actinomycetota > Thermoleophilia > UBA2241 > UBA2241 > CAIXSE01. The sequence goes on along the minus strand of CAVOVA010000001.1, from coordinate 248,089 downwards.
CGCTTCGGGACGCTCAGGCCGCAAGGATCCAACCCGGTCATCCGGAGCGACAACGGGCTCATCTTCACCGCCCGCCGCTTCCGCGCCGCCTGCCGCGACTACCGCCTCCGCCAGGAGTTCATCACGCCCTACACGCCGGAGCAGAACGGCATGATCGAGCGCTTCTTCCGCTCACTCAAGGAGGAGTGCGTCTGGCAGCACAACTTCGCCGGCTTCGTCGAGGCACGAGCTGCGATCAGCGAGTGGATCCGCTGGTACAACGAGCGGCGTCCGCATCAGGCGCTCGGCTACCTCAGCCCGCACCAGTACCGGACTCAGCAACTACAGGCGGTGGCTTGAGATGAGGGGAGCACTACACCGTCGCGGTCAACTCGGCGAAGCGCAGATAGCCCCAACCACCAAACACATACCTTGTGACCGTCAAGTACTTCCCCCGCCTGTCAGTCTCATCGGGGCCACCCATCGAGCCGCATCCAGAACAGGCTGAGGCCCCCATCTATGGGGTGAACAGGGCGTTGTCTTCCCCGATCTCCTCATCGATCAGCGCAGTGAGTTTCTGGTTCATGGCCGACAAGAGTTCTTCGCTGTATTTGGGATTGGCCGGGTCGGCCAGATTGTCCATTTCCTCAGGATCCAGGAGCAGATCGTAGAGAGCGGCGTCGTTGTCGGCCAACAACTGCTCGACCGATGCCGGCCGGTTGTAGCCACCCAGACCGAAGTACCGGACCAGCTTGTAGCGACCATCGAAGGCGCAGCGGAACAACTCTCGTTTCTCAAGGTCCGGCACGCCGATCTCATCCAGCATGCCCTTGAACGAGTCCATGCCGCGGTGGAACTCCACGCCGGCCTTCGCTGCGGCGGCGTCGAACACCCTGACCGCGTTGCGGGCGAACCACTGCGCGTCGATGGTGGCGATCATGTCGTAGGTCAGCAGACAGCCCTTGCCGGGTTCCCCGCTGCTGCCACGCGGTCCGGCTGAGGCGGGATTCTCCACGATCCCTGAAAGGTCATGGCCTTTCAGGAAGGGGTAGCGCCGTTGCCGCTCGGCCTCCGGCAGGCCGGCATACGCCAGGATTGTGGGAGCCAGGTCGAGATGGGAACCCACCGCATCCGTCCTGCCCCCGCCAGGGTGGCGCGGATCGACGATCACCAACGGCACGTTGACGGTCTCCCGGAAGGCCACGCTGCCTTTCTGGCGCAGGTGATGGGCGCCGCCCATCTCGCCGTGATCCGAGGTGAAGATGATGATCGTGTCGTCGGCCTGACCGGACGCTTCCAGAGCATCCAGCACGGCTCCGATGTGCCGGTCCACGTCGAGAAGGCAGTTGAGGTAGTAGTTGACATGGTTGTGCCACATGTCCCGGCGCTCCATCGGGATCGGGCCGTAGTACACGTCACACAGGCGCTCGTAACTGCGGACGGCCGGCGGCTGTCCCTCGAGGTCGTCGAAGAAGGAGCCCGGCAAGGCCGTCTGCCATCTCTGCTGGTAGAGCGGCGTATCGGGCGCGTCGAAGATCGGGAACATGGCGTTGGCCTGGACCGTCTCGTCGCCGTCGGTGTCGTAGAACATCACATCGTGAGGGTTGACGAAGTTCACCGTCATGTACCACGGCTGGGTCGCAGCAACCTCGGGGGCACGCTTCGTCAGCCAGTCGACGGCCTCATCCGCAGTCCTGGGGTCTTTCGAGAGCCCATCCATGGGCCCGCCTACCGCATCGCCCCACTCCTGGTACTCGGAGAAGCCGAAGGCTTCCATAGCTTCACGGGAGCCCGGAGCTGGAAGCTCTGAGAGGTGCCACTTGCCCTTGTAGACGGTGTGGTAGCCCAGATCGCGCAGCAGATGACCGATGGTGGGCAAGGCCTCCGGGTCGGCCTTCATGTCGTCGATCCAGGCGAAGTTGGTGTTGTCGAACATGCGCGTGTGCGGTGTATGCCTGCCGGTGATCATCACCGAGCGGGAGGGGGTGCACACCGTGGTGGTGGCGTGGTGATTGACGAAAGTGACCCCGCGGGAATGGATGCGATCCCGGTTGGACAAGGACGAATCCCGCCGGCAGAGACTGGTGGGCATATTCCTGATCGGTCACGATCATCAGGATGTTTGGCTGCTTGGTCATGATCCGTCCTCCCCCGACATCGCAACGCCACCATCAGTGAACGCGGCCGGCGACGCCTCGCTCGACGCCGCTGACCGATCGGCCATCATCGATCTCTTCGGAGCGTACGCGCTAGACCGCGACGCGGGCATGCCCGCGGGTTCCGTCAAGCCGACGATCGGGTCGTTCTTCGCGTCCTCGCGCTTCGGCAGGCTGGTCGGCGACTTCACGAGGCGCTCCTTTTGCATCGGCATTGGCAGTAGGGCGCAAGCGCAACAGTGAGTCCCGGCCGCGCCATTGCGGTCCCTCTGGCAAATGTTACCAATGGTAAGTTACCATGCGACCGCGGACAAGTCCTCGTCGTGAGGCGGGGCGCACAACAGGAGGCCCGACTTGGACAAGCAGGGCGCACAACGGGAGCGGCGACGCGGGCGGGAGGCGACCACAGAGGCGATCCTGGACGCCGCGGAGGAACTCTTCTACGAGCACGGCTACGACGGGGTCACCGTTCGCGGCATCGCCAAGCAGGCCGGCGTCTCGCATGCGCTCGTGCATCAGTATGTGGGCAGCAAGGAGGAGATCTTCCGCGCCGTGCTCGCCCGTAACGACGGCCTGATGGTCGCCGGCGCGACGGGAAGTCTCAGCCTGCTGGAGAGCGCCCGCCTGATTCTGCGACGGGGGCTTGAGCCGTCCGGGCGCGAGTATCTCCGGCTTCTCATGAAGTCAGCTCTCAGCGGCCTGCCCTACGACCAGACGACCGGACACTTCACGGAGGTCGACCGGCTCGTGGAGCTCGCCGAGCAGCGGGTGGCCGCAGCATCGCCGGTCGAGCGCACCGAGAAGGATCTCGATCCCCGCCTCGCGGGAGCGTGCGTCGGTAGCCTGCTCCTCGGCTGGGTCGCCGGCGAGTCGTGGCTGCGGCCCGCGTGGGGGCTTGCGAACATGGACGACGCCGAGATCGCGGACGGACTTGAGCGCGTCATCCTCAGCATCTTGAGGGATCACGTGCCGGGCGCCGCTTCCCCTGAAATGGATGGAGCGGGCTCGGAATGACCCGCGGTGAAGGTAGTGCCCACCTGGGTGCGGGATTGGCGCCGGGCAAGCCCACGGGTCTGGGCCGCTACGTGCCCGTCGTCGACTGGCTCCCGCGCTACCAGAGGACCTGGCTGCGCGCCGACGTCATCGCCGGGCTCACCCTGTGGGGACTCGTGGTGCCCGAGGGCATGGCCTATGCGGGCATCGCCGGCCTGCCGCCGCAAGCCGGCCTCTACACGCTGGTCGCGTCGCTGCTCGTGTATGCGCTGCTGGGGACCGCGCGCCACCTCTCGGTGCAGGCCACGTCGGCGACGGCGGCGCTCCTCGCCACTTCCGTCGCCGCCGCGGTCGCAGCCGCGGGGGCCGCGTCCGATCCCCAGACCTACGCGGCCTACGCGGCCGGCTTCGTGCTCGTCACCGGGGCGGTGTTCCTCGCGGCCGGCATCGCCAAGCTGGGCTTCATCACGCAGCTCCTCTCCAAGCCGGTGATGGACGGCTTCGTGGTGGGCCTCGCCATCTTCGTCACCGTAGGGCAGCTCTCCAAGCTCTTCGGCGTCGAGAAGCCCGAGGGCAACACGATCGAGAAGCTCATAGGGACGATCGAGGAGCTGCCCCAGGCCGACTGGACCGGCTTCGCGGTGGGAGCCGCGGCGCTGGCGCTGCTCTTCCTGCTCCCGCGCCTGAGCCGGAAGATCCCGGCCTGGTCGTGCTCTTCGGGGCGATCGCGCTGAGCGCGGTTCTGGATCTGGAGGGCGCCCACGGCGTGGCGGTGGTCGGCACGCTGCCGCAAGGCCTGCCGACTCCCGCGCTGCCGGACGTGCCGCTTTCCGCACTCGCCGGGATGGTGGTGACGGCGATCGGCGTCGTGCTGCTGGCGTACAGCGAGGCGCTGGGCGTCGCCCACGAGTTCGCCGAGAAGCACGGCTACGAGGTCGACGCCGACCAGGAGCTCAACGCGCACGGCGTGGTCAATCTGGTGAGCGGCCTGCTGGGCGGCATGATCGCCGGCGGCAGCATGTCGGCGTCGGCCGTCAAGGAGGGCGCCGGCGCCCGCACGCAGGTCGCCAACCTGATCGCCTGGGGCGTGACGATCCTGACGCTGCTCTTCCTCACGCCGCTGTTCGCGCCGCTGCCCGAGGCCGGTGCTGGCGGCGCTGATCATCCACGCGCTCTGGCACCTCGTCACCTCGCGCAAGCTGGCGAGGCTCCGACGCGCGGCGCCGGTCGAGGTCTGGTTCGGGGTGCTCACGCTGTGGGGCGTGCTGCTGGTCGACGTCCTCGAGGGCATGATCATCGGCCTGCTGGCCTCGCTGCTCTTCGTGATCTACCGCTCCAGTCGCGCCCGCCTCTCCTCGCTGGCGGCCGCGTGCCCGGCGCGTACTCGGACGTGGCCCGGCACCCCGACGACACTCCGGTGCCGGGCGTCCTGATCGTGCGTCTGGACGCGCCCGTGTACTACGCGAACGCGCTGACGGTGCGGGACGCCATCCGCGACATCATCGCCGGGCAACAGCCGCCGTCCCGGGCCGTCGTCCTCGACGCCGGCACCCAGGACGAGCTCGACGTGACCAGCACGGAGATGGTCAAAGGACTGGTGAAGCAGCTGCGCGAAGGCGGTCTCGAGGTGTGCTTCGCCGACGTGCACGCACCCATCCTCGAGCGCGGCCGCCAGACCGGTCTGCTCGACGTCATCGGAGAAGACAGTGTGTTCCCGACGCTGGACGCCGCCGTGCGCCACCTCGAAGCGGAGACAGGATCCAAGGTTCTGGATGCAGGAGGAAGGCAAGATGACTGACAACGACCCCACGTCCCTGCCGGCGCCGGCGTTCGCCGGCGGCACCAAGGCGACGCCGGTCGCGGTGGCGCCGCCGGAGTGGTGGGCCGAGGCGCGCATCCCGCTGGACGACGCTGGGTCGCCCGCGTCATGAGCGCCGCGAGCGAGAGTCCGACCGGCGCGGAATCCACGGAGGCCGCCGGCCCGGCCGGCGAGCCGAGTGCGTTCGCCGCGCCGCGGTGGGCCAGAGACGTGGGGATCTGGAGTTGGATCATCGTCGGCGCGCTCCTCGTGCTCTTTGCGCTCTTCTGGGCGGCGGCGGCGATCCAGATGGTCGTGCTGGCGTCGCTCTTCGCGCTGCTCTTCGGAGGCACTTTCCTGCCCGTGGTGGACTGGCTCCACAGGCACCGCCTGCCGCGCTGGCTCGGCGCGCTGCTCGTGCTCGTGTCCCTCATCGCCCTCGCGATCTTCATCGCCCTGGTCATCCTCAATGGGCTGGTGAAGCAGCTGCCCGTGATCCAGGACAACCTGCAGGCCGCGTTCGACTCCCTCAGCGAGAAGCTCGCATCGACCAGCGTCGACCAGTCGACCCTGGACTCGATGAAGACGGCCATCGGGGGCGTACTCAAGTACGCGGCGACCGGCGCCGCTGGGACGGTCGCGGACGTGGCCGCCGGCCTGGCGTCGCTGATCTTCGGCGTCTTCATCAGCATCAACATCCTGGTGTGGGTGCTCATCCAGGGGAGGAAGATCGCCGCCTGGGCCTCGCATCACGTTCCACCCGTGCCGCAGCCCGTCGCGTATGCGATCTTCGCCAACAGCGCGCGCTTCTTCCGCGGCTACATCTTCGGGAGCACGCTCATCGGCCTGTTCAACGCGGCGGTCATCTTCGTGGGGGCGCTCATCATCGGCGTGCCGATGCCCGGCACGCTGGCCATCGTCGCCTGGATGATGAACTACATCCCGTTCTTCGGCGCCATCGTCAGCGGCGCCTTCGCGGTGCTCATCGCTTACGGGGCCGGAGGACTCTCGATGGCGATCCCGATGCTGATCATCGTCATCATCGCCAACGGCTTCCTGCAGACGCTGGTGTCGCAGTTCGCCCTGGGCTCGACGCTCGATCTGCACCCGCTGGTGGTGCTGTTCGCGACCACCGCCGGCGGCATCCTGTTCGGCGCCGTGGGCGGCGTGTTCGCGGCGCCGTTCGTCAAGATCGGCCTCGACGCCTACGCCCGGGTCAGAGCCGCGGGCGTGTTCGGCCCTGAGACGCGGTCCGCCGGTGGCGCGGATGCATCGGGCGCCTCCGGCGCCGATGCGGTCGCTCCCGGGCCGCTCGCAGTCGCTGAAGATACCGCCATCTAGGAGGGGGAGGGACCGTGAGCGCAGATCCAGGCGGAGACGCCTTCGAGGGAGTGCCGGCGGCGCGCCGGCTGGGACGCACGCTGCGCCGGCACCGGCGGCTGCGCATCGGCCTCATCCAGCTGGCCTACGTGGTCGGCGGGATCGCCCTGGGGCTCGTCCTGCCGCGTATCCCCGTCGGGTTCACGGTGCCGCGCGCCGAGACCACCCAGATGCTGTTCGCCGTCGGTGCCGGCCTTCTCAGCTTCCTCGCGATCGCCTTCTCCCTGACGTTCCTCGTCGTGCAGTTCGGCTCGACCACGTACACGCCGCGCCTGAACCTCTTCTACACCTCGCCGAGGATCTGGCATGAGTTCGGCTTCGTCACCGGTGTGCTCGTGTTCGCCTTCGCCGCCGCCTACAGCGAGACGTTCGCGTCCGCCTCCGGCAATGCGGCCTCGGAGCAGATGAGCGGCCTCGTGCCGATTGTCATGATCGCACTGCTCATGGGGGCGATCGTCGTCTACCGCAGCCTGCAGATGCGCGCCTTCGGCTCCATCGAGCTCGGCTCCATCCTCGCCGAGGTCACAGAGCGCGGGCGCCAGGTGCTCGACGGCGTCTATACCGACGAGTTGCCGCGGGACGCCGGCGGGGCGCGGCAGGGAGACGGGCACGGGCGTCATCTCCGTGCACTGCCCGAAGGCCGCCGCGAGATCGCCTGGCCCGGTCGCTCCGGCATCATCCAGGACGTCGACGTCCCGCGCATCATCGCCGCGGCGCGCAGCGCCGACGCGGCGGTCGAGATCGTCGTCCCCACCGGCGAGATGGTGCACCAGCGGGCGACCATCGCCGTCATCCACGGCTCCGTGGACCCCTCGTTGGATGCGGCGGTGGTGAAGGCCGTCCGGACTGGGGCGGGGCGCACCTTCGAGCAGGACCCGACGATGGCGTTCCGCGTCCTCGTCGACATCGCCCTGCGCGCCCTGTCGCCAGCGATCAACGACCCGACTACCGCCGTGCAGGTCCTGGACTGCGAGGAGGACCTGCTCCGGATGCTCGTCGGGCGCGACCTCGACGCCGGGGAGATCACCGGTCCCCACGGCAGGACGCGCGTCCTCCTCGCCCTGCCCGCCTGGGACGACTACGTGGCCCTCGCCGTCGACGAGATCGTCGAGGCCGGCGCCGGTCACGTGCGGATCCGTCGGCGCGTCGAACAGCTGCTGCGCGACCTGATCGCGCTGGGGCCGGAACAGCGTCTGGCCCCACTCCAGGCGCGCCTGGACGACCTGCACGTCAGATGGCCGGCGGTCGATGCGGGCGCCGGCTCGCTCATCCCCAGGAGGTCATGATGGCCACGCCAGCTTCACCCGAACTCACCTCGACCAAGGTGGCGCGCCGGGCTGCGACGCCGGTGGCCGGCGCGATCGCCGGGATCGTCTTCGCGGTGCTGTTCACCGTGAGTATGACCATGCTTCGTCAGACCATGGGCGACGTCGCGCACGACACAGGTGCCTGGCTGACAGGAGACACGGGAGTCGTCAAGTTCGCCCTCGCTCTCGTTCCGTTCGTGGGGCTCGCGTTCCTGTGGTTCATCGCCGTGGCGAGAGAGCGCCTGGGAAGGTTCGAGGATCAGTTCTTCTCGACGGTGTTCATCGGCAGCGGCCTGCTGTTCCTGGCCATGATCTTCGCGGCGGCCGCGACCGCGGGCGCGATCGTCGCCGCCGCCGAAAACGACCCCGCGGGGTTCGCGTCCAGCACCACCTACACATACGCCCGTCAGGCGGTCACGCAGATCCTGGCCGTGTACGCGCTGCGCATGGCGGCCATCTTCCAGCTCTCGCAGGCGAGTCTGTGGCTGCGCACCCGCGTGATGCCACGCTGGATGGCATTGATCACCATCGTGGTCGCGTTCGTCCTGCTCTTCGTCTTCACCCAGGCCTGGTGGGTGATGCTCGTCTTCCCCGCCTGGGTGCTGCTGGTCAGCGTCTTCATCCTCATCGCGCAGCCGGCGCAGGAGCGGAGGGAGGCTGGGGAGCGCCTGCCATAGCCGGACGCTGTTGCCAAAGCTGGCGCGTGGAAGGTCGCTTGCAGCGCGCGCTCCCCTCAGCCCAGGGCGATGCCCTCGGACAGGAACTGCTTCTGCAGCTCGCGGAGATAGGCGTCCTGGGCGAGGCGCCGACGCCGGTAGTGCTTGATGCCGAGGCGGGTGACGCACGTGGCGCCGGCGCCGGCGAGCGAGACCACGTCGCACGTCGGGGGGAGCTCGCCTCGACCTCTGCCGAGGCCCCGGCGGTGGCGCGGGCGACCTCGAACTCCACGGCGAGCACGTACAGCTCGTCGCCGCGCGCGTAGTTGGTCACCACCGTGTTGCCGATCACCGAGTTGGGCACCACGGCGATGTCGCCGGTCGGCGTGCGCAGACGGGTCTCGCGCCAGGTGAGGTCGATGACCTCGCCCTCCTCGCCGCTCTGCAGGTGCACGAACTGGCCCGGCTCGTACTCGTGCGTCAGGGTGATCTGCAGGCCGGTGAAGAGGTTCCTCGGGATGTCCTGCAGGCCCAGCGAGACGGCGATGCCGGTGACGCCCAGCGCGGTGAGCAGGGCGCCGATGTCCACGCCGAGCAGGTTGAGCACCACCATGAAGCCGATGACCCAAATCACGAAGCGCGCGATGTTGAGGACGATCGTGGCGCCCGGCAGGCGCGACCTGTCGGTGGCGACGAGGCTCCTCGTGAGCGCGCCGGCGAGGCGCGTCAGGAAGACCGTGGCCGAGAGCACCGCGACGACGATCCAGGCGCGCTCGAGCCAGATCTACCAACCGTCGGAGAGCGAGGCCCTGGGGTCGGCGATGGCAACGCCGATCAGGCCGCCCCAGACCTCGAGCACCCAGCGCAGCGAGTCCGCCGCCGCAGTCGGCCAGCGAAGGCCGCGCGCCTCGCCGTACCTGCGCAGGCGGTGCACGACGAGGACGTGGACCAGCGCCCCGGCGAGCACACCGGCGGCGAGGGCGATCGCCGCCCAGCCAACGGCGGAGGCCGAGCTGGAGATCGCGATCACGTCACGACCGTCGCCGTCGCGCGACGCTGTCGATGGAGCGTCCCGCTGTCTTGAGCCTCTCGGTCACCTCCGTTCAGGTTCGGCACGGAGCGCCTGCCCCTTGCGACGTCCGGTTTCCGGCGGCACTCGGCAGTCGCCGGATGTCAGCAGAGATTCGATGGCCGATCCACTGGGTCGACGCCTGCAGGCACTTGCGGCAGCTCCATCCCCTATGTCAACGATCCGCGTCGCCAGCGGGACTGGCATCCTTGTTGCCGCATTTGTTGCCACACCCCCCGGCAACCAGCCCCAAATCGGCAACGATCGGTCCATGCGGTTCACGTCGAGGGCTGGTTCTCAGGCTCAAACTGCAACGTCTGATAGCCGAGAGACGGGGTGCGACCGGGCAGGCGACCGGGTAGGCAGAAGGCAGCTGCTTGCAGGAAGAAACGTTCCCATTGTGACAACGCTGGTGGGCCCAGCAGGACTCGAACCTGCGACCGGCCGATTATGAGTCGGCTGCTCTGACCAACTGAGCTATAGGCCCACGGGTGCGGGGCGGCGCATCACGGCAGCGCCGGCGCCGACCAATGATACGCTCTGCGTGACGGATAGGGCAGTCCGAGACCGGAGAGGTGACGCGTGAGCGACAACGACCCCGCGCCACAAGACATGCCCACCCCCCGCGAGTGGCGCACGTCGCAGATCGTCCGCGTGACGGCGATCGTCACGCTCACAGTGCTCGCCATCGTCGGGATCCTCGAGTTCCTCTTCCAGGTCCGCACCATCCTGCTCTGGGTGCTCATCGGCGTGATCCTGGCGATCGCGCTCCAGCCCGCCGTCGGCTGGCTGGAGCGCCACCGCTGGAATCGCATCCTCGCGTCGCTCCTGGTCTCGTTCGCGACCATCGCCCTGCTCGTGGCCATCATCGTCGCCGTCGCCTTGCCCGTGATCCTCCAGTTCGACGAGTTCGTGAAGGTGTTGCCGAGGACCGTCGACACCGTCTTCGGCAGCGAAGGCCCACTGCACTTCGTGGAGACGCGCTTCCACATCGTCGAGCGTGTCGCGGCGATCACCCCCGAGCAGGTGACCCGGGTCCTGGTCGGCAACCAGCAGACGATCGTCAGTGCGGTGACCAGGGCAGCGTTCGTCGTGGCCGCCGTGATCACCATCCTCACGATCATGGTGATGTTGCTCATCGAGGGCCCGCGCGCCTGGCGCGCGATCCTGGCTGCGATGGTCGAGAGCGAACGCTACTGGGCCGAGCGCATCGGGCAGAACTTTCTGCGCGCGACCGGCGGCTACGTGCGCGGCAATCTCGCGATCAGCTTCGTCGCCGGCATCGCGTCGTACATCGTCCTCAGGATCCTCGGGATCCCCTACCCGGAGACGCTGGCCGTCGTCGTCGCCGTTCTCGACATCGTCCCCCTCGTCGGGGCCACCATCGGGGCGGTGATCGTGTGCGTCGTCGGCTTCGCCACCGGGGGGGCGGTCGACGGCATCGTGCTGGTCGTCTTCTTCGTCGTGTATCAGCAGTTCGAGAACAACGTGCTGCAGAACATGGTGTACAGCAGGGCGGTGTCGCTCAGCCCGCTGATCGTCTTCATCGCGGCGCTGATCGGTGCCTCGCTGGGCGGGATCGTCGGCGTGCTGCTCGCGATCCCGCTCACCTCGGCCGGCTGGGCGCTCGCCGCCGACCTCATCGCGCTGCGGCACGCTCGAGCGGAGCGACAGGGCGGGCGCAAGCCGATCGTCAAGGAGCCGCCGACGACAGCGGGACCGGAGGTGCAGGCGGAGACGGAAGAAGCCTGAGTCGCGGCTCGCCGTCCGCGAGCTTCGGCGCGAGGAGGGCCGGGGCCGCGTGCGCGGCCCCGGCCCGGGGCGCTCCGGCGAAGCCGTCTCTCTCCCCCGGAGCAGCTGTACGTGACAGCGGGAGGCCGGCCGCAAGCGGCCGGCGACAGTCGGGTACGCAGCCCCCTGCGCCCGCGTCACACGCTCTTGAGCCGCTCGACCAGCGCCGGCACCAGATCGTAGAGGTCGCCGATGAGGCCGTAGTCCGCCATCGCGAAGATCGGCGCCTCCTTGTCCTTGTTCACGGCGGCGATCAGTTTGGCACCGGCCACGCCGACGGTGTGCTGGATCTGGCCCGAGACACCGATGCCGAGGTAGAGGTCCGGCGCGGTCTTGGCGCCGGAGAGGCCGATGATGCGGTCCTCGCCGAGCCACTCGAAGTCGGCGAGGCTCTTGGTACAGCCGACGACCGCACCCAGGGCGCCCGCGAGCTCGTCGCCGAGGGCGAGGTCCTCGCGGGCGTTGAAGCCGCGCCCGACGCCGACGATGAGCGGCGCGGCATCGAGGTTCACGTGGTCGCCCTCCTTGGGCCGGTGGTCGACGACCTTAACGCTCGACTTGACGTCGAGGGTCGCCGTCTGGACCGTGCCCGCCCCGGGGCCGGCGCCCTCGGCGCCGAACGTCTTGGGCATCACGGCGAACACCTTGACCGGTGTCGTGAGCTTCTCACGCGCCACAGTGGCGCCACCGAAGGCGTAGCGCGCGGCGACGAGGTCGCCGCCCTCGGCCGCGAGGCCGTTGACGTCGGTGACGCAGCCGGCGCCGAGCTTCTGCGCCAGCCGCGGCGCGGTCTCCTTGCCGCGGCGCGTCGAGCCGACCAGCACGACGCTCGCGCCGGCCTGGTCCACCACCTGCGCGAGGCCGGCGGCCACGGCGTCGGCAGGCCAGCCCTCGAAGGCGGCGTCTTCGCTCACGTACACGGTGTCGGCGCCGGCCGCGGCGAGCTCGCTCGCCATGGCTCCGGCGCCCGGCCCCAGGGCCACGGCGCTCACGCCGAGTCCGAGGGCCGCGCCCAGGTCCTTGCCACCGGCGACCAGCTCGCGGGCGGTCTCGACTCTCTCGCTGTAGACAAGCAGCTCGGCCATCGTTACCTCCCCAGGACGCCTTCTTTGAGAAGGGCATTGACGAAGGCGTCGGCCTGCTCGGCCGCGCTGCCGTCGAACAGGATGTGCTTGCGGTCCTGCTCCTCCGCCAGGTTGCTCACGATCGCGCGCACGGGCGCGGGCGCGTCCAGCCCCAGGTCGGCGAGCGACCAGACCTGCATCGGCTTGCTCTTGGCCTTCATGATCTGCATGAGGCCCGGAATGCGCGGCTCGTTGATCTCGCTGACGACGGTGACGGCCGCCGGCAGCGGCGCCTCGAGCGTCTCGATCATGTCGTCCATGCTGCGCTCGCAGCGCACCACGCCGTCCGCGGATTCCACCCTGCGGGCGTAGCCGATCTGCGGCAGGCCGAGCAGCTCGGCCACGCGAGGGGCGACCTGGCCGGTGTAGTTGTCGCTCGAGCCCTCGCCGAAGAGCAGCAGATCGCAGGCGCCGAGCTTCTTGACGGCGGCCGCGAGCGCGGCGGCCACGGCCGACTGGTCGGGCGCGGCCAGCGCCGGATCGTCGATGACGACGGCCTCGTCGGCGCCCATGGCGAGCGCGACCTTGATGTCCTCGGCCGCCTTGCGGTTGCCCTCGGCGAGGCACAGGGCGACGACCTTGCCGCCCACGGCGTCACGGAGCACCACGGCCGCCTCGAGAGCGTTCTTCTCGAGGTCGCCGATCTTGTACGGCACGGCCTCGGTGACCGCCTCGCGGTTCTTGATGCGGACCATCTGGAGGTCCGGGTTGGTCTTCACGCAGACGACGATGTCCACGCCGTCACCTCCTTCAGCTCATCCGGTACTGGACCCCGAAGGGGCCGCTCGGGTACTTCCACGTGAGGGCGCGGTGATCGCAGCAGATCATGCAGGAGCCGCACTCGAGGCAGCCTTCCCAGTTCACGGTCATGCGGCCCTGGTCGTCGCGCTCGTAGAGGTCGGCCGGGCACACGTAGACGCAGGCCTCGTCCTTGCACACGGCCTTGCACACGTCGGTAGCGATGACGATGTGCGGATCCTTGTCGAGCTTGAAGACGTCGAGGCCGAGCTTGGCGTCGATCTTCATCGGCATGGCTCCTCCCCTCAGATCTTCCGCATGGACCAGGCGTCCTTGAAGGTCGCCGCGTTCATGAAGTCGCGCCTCGCGCCTCGCCAGGCCTTCTTGACCAGGCCGGCCTGCGGCCGCTCGTCGATGGTGTACACGCTCTCGAGGAGGCGCGACACGGCCTTGGGATAGTGGGTGAAGAGGCGCGGGTTCTCCATGGCGTTCGGGATCCCCCGCGCCGTCTCGAGGTCCTTCAGGACGAAGCTCTCGCGCAATGACGTTTGGTAGCTCGCGAGGCCGGCGGCCGAGAAGTCGCCGGCCGCCTTTGCCCTCTTGACCGCCTCGGCGGCGTAGTAGCCGCTGGCGAGAGCGAAGTCCATGCCACGCACGGTGACAAGAGCGTTGAGGCTGAGGCCGGCGGTGTCGCCGGCGACCAGGTAGCCGTCGCCGGCGAGCCTGGGCACCTGGCTGATCCCGCCCTCCGGGACGGCGTGCGCCGAGTACTCGGCGACGACGCCGCCGGCGACCAGCGGCCGGATCTGGGGCAGCTCCTTGAACGCGTCGAGGAGCTGCCAGCTCTCCGTGCCGTCGCGCCGGGCGCGCATGTCCTCCATCCCCACGACCATGCCGAGCGAGATGCTCTCCTTGTTCGTGTAGAGGAAGGCGCCGCCCATCATGCCCCTGGTGCAGTCGCCCATGAACAGCTGGGCGGCGCCCTCGCCGGGATTGAGGCGCCAGCGGTCCTCGATCACGCCGGCAGGCAGCTCGATGATCTCCTTGTAGCCGAGCGCGTGATGCCTCGCCTTCGGCTCGGCCGCCAGCCCGGCCGCGCTGCTGAGCAGCCGAAGGACACCCTCGGCGACGACAACGACCTGAGCGCCGATCTCGTCGCCGCCGGCGCGGATGCCGATCACGCGGCCGTCCTTGCGCAGCAGCTCGTCGACCTTCATGTTGGGCACGACCATCGCGCCCTTCTCGGTGACCTTCTCGGCGAGCCACTGGTCGAGCTTCGCGCGCACGACCGTGTAGCTCTGTGGCTGCTCGCCGGTGAACCGGTCCGCGGCGATCTCAATGGTCGTGTGCGCGCCGGGAGCCATCATCGTAACGAGCTCGCGGGCCACCGGGCGCTCGTACGGCGCCTCGTCCCACAGCTCCGGGTAGAAGCCGCGGATGGGCTTCACGTACAGGCGCCCGCCGGTCACGTTCTTGGCGCCCGAGTAGTCGCCGCGCTCGAGGACCATGACCTCGACGCCGGCCGACGCCAGGCCGTAGGCCGCGGAGAGGCCGGCGAGGCCGCCACCGACGACGATGCACTCGACTGTTTCCATAGTGGCGGCCTCCTACCGACTTCTCACGTCAGTGTCGGGTGCCGCTTCGCCGCACCCGACGTTGACTCGACTACGGTGGTCAATCCTTGAACGGGTTGTGGGTGTCGCCCCACTCGTCGCGGGCGATGATGCCGCGCATGATCATCAGGCCGCCCTCGGCGCCCACTTCGTAGCTCATGACGCCGCGGAGCAGCATCTCGAGCGGCGTCTCCTTGGTGTAGCCGAAGGCGCCGTGGTACATCATCCCGTGGCGGGCGATGTCGTGGCACAGGGCCGGGGCCAGGCACTTGCAGGTACTGATGATCTTGTTGATCTCCTTGCGGCCGAACTGGCCGGGGTTGGTGTGCTCCTGGCCGATCATCCAGGCGCCGCGCAGCAGGTTGAGCTTGAGCATGTCGAGCTGCATCCAGTCGTCCGCCATCTCGAAGGAGATGCCCTCGTACTTCCCGAGCGGCTTGCCGAACGTGGTTCGCTGGGCGGTGTACTCGCCGCTGATCTCGAGCGCCTTCTCGGCTCCGCCGAGGCAGGCCGCGACCACGAGCACGCGGGCGGCGTTGAAGCCGTCCATGTTGACGTAGAAGCCCTTGCCCTCTTCGCCGAGGATGTACTTGCGCGGCAACTCGACGTCCTTGTAGATCCAGCCGCCGGTGCTCAGGCCCATGCGGCCCATGTCCTTGTACGTGGTGTAGCTGATGCCGGGCAGGTGGGCGGGCACCCAGATGAACGTCATGCCCTTGTGACCCTGGGCGGGGTCGGTCTTGACGAGCGTGCAGTGGCCGCTCGGCGGGCCCCACTTGGCGCATTCCTTGGGGCCGCTGACGTAGGCCTTCTCGCCGTTCATGACGAAGGCCTGCTTCTCCTCGTTCCACGGAGCGATGGTCTTGATCGCACCGAGGTCGGAGCCGCCGCCCGGCTCGGTGGTGTTGATGCCGGCGAAGGCCTTGCCTGCCGCAACGGCCGGGAGCACTTCCTGTTTCAGCTCCTCCGTGCCGTACCGGTTGATGATGTACGACCAGCCGATGGTGAGCAGCGTGTAGACGGGGGTGCTCATGCTGAGGTCGGCGCGGGCGATCTCCTGCACGGTGATCATCGCGTAGATCAGCCGCTCGTCGTCGGGGAGCGGCATGCCGCCGTATTCCTCCGGGATGGTCACGCCGAACATGCCCATCTCGGCCATGCCGGCCGTGATGTCGTCGGGGATCCCGTCCTCGGCCTCGTCGATGGCGCGGGCGCGCGGCTCGAGGTTCTTGACCAGCCACTCACGAATGGCCTGGCGGTACATCTCCTGCTCGGTGGTGTAACGGAAGTCCATGCAGCTCCCTCCTCAGGGACCGGTGTTTCCCATGGTACCGGGCCGGAGGCGCCGCGCATGCGGCCGGCCCGGCCCTCGATGTCCCCGGAAACGACGAAGACCCCCAGGGACGCCGAAGCGCGCGCTGGGGGTCCATGACCTGTAGCGCAGGGGGCGGAGACGGCGCCCGGCTGCGGTCATGTGTGCAGCAACGGCATCATAGGCCCGGCCGGCGCGCCGGCGCAAGCCCGGTCGCTTCGACAAGGTGGAGGAAGATCCGGCTTCCTGTACTACCCGGCGGCCCTGTCAGCTGGCCGCCCCCTCCTCCTCCCCGTCCTCCTCCTCGCCGCGAAGGAGATCCCAGGCGTGCCGTTCACACACTGAGAGCGCCTCTTCCATCGTGAAGCCCTCCGTGCCGACGGTCAGATTCAGCCAGGCTCCTTCTATCGTGACGGACAACGCACGGCCGGCGCGCTCGGCGTCGATCACCCGGCCACGTCTCCTGGCGATCGCGGCCAGAATCTCACCGAGGTAGCGCGAGGTATCGTCGAAGACCTCGCGATTCGCCCGTCGAACCTCGGGATCAGTGCGCGCAAGTACCCAGAAGCCGAACCAGGCGTACTGTTTGTCGTTCAGGGAGCGACGGATGACCTGCCGCAGGAGATCTTCGACGTCCGGCCCGAATTCGGGCTCCCGACCCGGCACGATGCCCAGCAGCGCGCGGTAGTCGTCCGTGAGGCTCCGGAACGCGGCGGCAAGCAGCTCGCTCTTGCTGCCGAAGTGGTAGCCCGCGAGGCCCCGCGAGACGTGCGCGCGCTCCACGATCAAGGAGACCGTCGTCCCGTCCACGCCGTACTCGGCGACGCAGTCTATGGTCGCCTCGATGATCTTCGCACGCGTGCGGTCCTTGCGTTCGGCTCGAGATCCGCTGTCTTTCTCTGTCGACATGCAGTCTGCCATGTCCCTACGATACCAATCGGACTATGTCGCGGCCAGACGATCCGATCGTCCGTCACACTAGGCGACGAGCTCCGCGGCGAGTTCGTCGAACACCGCGACGTACCGGTCGGCATCGTCCAGGGTGTGCTGGACCGAGATGGTGAACTCCTGGTCTCGCCCCGGAGCCGCGAAGATGCCGCGGTTGGCCATGTACAACCAGGCAAGGTCCATCATCTCGGCGTCCTGATGCTCAAGGTAGCTCTCGTAGTCGCTCACCCGGATGTCCGAGAAGGTGACGCATCCCTTGGCGCCGATGGCCACCGGATAGGCGGGCAGTCGATAGGTGTCGATGACCTGCTGGCAACCCCGCGTGATGCGCTCCCGTACCGTGCCGAGGTTCTCATAAGCCTCAGCCGTCAGGATCTCGTACAGCGTCGCGCGTGCCGCCGCCATGGCCAGAGGGTTGCCGTTGAACGTACCGACCTGCCAGACGCGGTCGCTCTCGACGGCTTCGAAGACCTCCTCGGTACCCCCGATCGCGCCGCTGGGTACGCCGCCGCCGAGGCTCTTGGCGAGGGTCACCATATCTGGCAAGACGCCGAAGTATTCCGTCCCGCCACCCGGCGCCACGGTGAGGCCGGTCTTCACCTCATCGAAAATGAGCAGGATGCCGTGTCTTCTGGTGAGGTCGCGCACCCGCTCAAGATAGCCGGGCTCGGGCAGCACGACGCCGATGTTCATCATCGCCGGTTCCATGATCATGCAGGCGGGCAGGCGACCCTCCCGGGCCAGGCTCTCCAGGCGCCTCTCCATCGAGTCGGCGTCGTTGAACGGCACCGCGACGACCATGTCGACGACGGCCTGCGGGATGCCGGCGCCGTAAGGCAGCGAGAAGTACGCGTCGCGCGGGCCCAGGTCGCCGTAGTTGCCGGGGACCGAGACCATCACGTAGTCATGGTGCCCGTGGTAGGAGCCGAAGATCTTCATCACGACGTCGCGGCCGGTGACGGCGCGGGCGATCCTGATGGCGTCCATGGTCGACTCCGAGCCCGAGTTCGTGAAGCGCCACTTCGGCAGCTTCCAGCGCCGCGCCAGATCCTCCGCCACGGCCACGCCGGCCTCGGTCGGCTCCGAGAACTGCGTGCCGTGCAGGACCTGCTCCTGCACGGCTTTCACGATCGCGGGATGAGCATGGCCCTGCACCACCGAGCCAAAGCCGTTGAGGTAGTCGATGTACTCGTGGCCGTCGACGTCCCAGATGCGCGATCCCTTGCCGTCGCGGATGTAGATGGGCCACGGATCGCGACACTGGTAGGACGAACCGACGCCCTTGCTCAGTGTCTTCCGCGCCCGCTCGTAGAGCGCCGCCGACTGAGGCGTGCTCTCGTTGAAGCGGTCGAACTCGCGCGCGGTCATCTGCTTCACCCTGTCCCGGCCGACCGGCCGGGGCTGCGTCTCCTGATTCTGCGTCACTGTCTTCCCCTCTCGTGTGTCGTCGGACGAGGACTAGTCCCCGCGCCTGTCGTCCACCCGATGGCAGGCCGTCTTGCCGTCTCCGGTCGTCATCCTTGGCAGGGACATCGGTTCCGCCAGCTCGACGCGCGGCGTCACCCCGATCGCCGACTTCGTCGCCGCGGCCACCAGGGCGGCGAGTCGCTCCCTGGCCTGCTCGCCGAGCTCGCCGAGCTCACGGATCTCCACCTGCAGGGTCAGCTGGTCGCGGTCCCTCGACGTCTCGAGGACCATGCAGAAGTTGTTGGCGAACTCTTCGAACCCGGTGAGGACGGCCTCGACCTGGCTCGGGAACACCACGTAGGCGCCGATCGAGAGGGCGTCGTCGCTGCGCCCCGTGATCTTGCCGATGCGAGGGTGCGTCCGACCGCAGGCGCACGGGCCCCAGGTGAGCGAGGACATGTCGTGGCTGCGGTAGCGGATCAGCGCCATCGACTCGCTGGCCAGTGACGTCCACACGAGCTCGCCCGGCGCCCCGTCCTCGACCCACTCCCCCGTCGCCGGATCGATGCACTCCACGAGGAAGGCGTCCGACCAGACGTGCATGCCGTCCTTCTGCGGACACTCGCAGGCCATGCCGGGGCCGAGGAACTCGCCCATGCCGAACTCGTTGAAGGCCTCGATGCCGAGCGCCGACTCCAGCCGTGCGCGCGCCGATTCCGGCCACGGCTCGGCCCCGAAGAGGCCGAATCGCAGCTCGGCGTCGCGGGCGAGGTCGAGGCCACGTTCCCGGGCCCGGTCGGCGAGATACAGGCCATACGAGGGTGTCGTGGCGATGGCGGTCACGCCGAGATCGACCAGCAGGTCGATCTGCAGCTCGTGACGGCCGATACCCGCGGGCACCACGCCGACGTCCATGTGTTGGGCGCCGTAGTGGAAGCCGACGCCGGTCGCGAGCCCGTAGGAGAAGCAGTTCTGGAGCAGGTCGCCGGGGCGCAGACCGATCATCCACAGCGATCGCGCGTTGAGCGCCGCCCAGTTCTCCATGTCGCGGCGCGTGGCGAAGATCGGGATCGGCTTGCCGGTGGTGCCCGAGGTGGTGTGGACCTCGAGGACCTTGTCGCGCTCGCAGGTCACGAGGCCGAACGGGTACGCCTCGCGGGCCGTGTCCTTCTCGAGGAAGGGCAGCTTGCGCACGTCGGCGAGCGTCTCGATGTCCCCCGGCGAGACGCCGGCCTGTCCGCAGAGCTCCCGGTAGGTGGCGCTGTGTTCGCAGGCGGCGGCGACGGCGCCTCGCAACCGCTCCAGCTGGAGCTCCCGAAGGGCGCTCACCGCCAGCGTCTCGACCCGCGGCTCGAAATAGGCGT
The DNA here is from genome assembly GCA_963699725.1 of uncultured Thermoleophilia bacterium. Taxonomy (GTDB): domain Bacteria; phylum Actinomycetota; class Thermoleophilia; order UBA2241; family UBA2241; genus CAIXSE01. The sequence continues at coordinate 228,454 of CAVOVA010000001.1, read as the reverse complement.
CGGTGTTCGCGGGGAGAGCGACCGTGCCGGTCATGCGGCCTCCAGTTGTCGGCCCGCCGCCAGGGCGGCCAGGTTCATCGTCAGCCAGCCCGGCGACACCGTACTGGTGATGGCCTGGCGCCACGTCGCCTCGGCGAAGGGAAGGTGGTTGGAGAGCGCCCCCAGGAGTACCACCCCGGCGACCTTGACGCTGCCGGCCTCGCGGCCCACGGCATCTCCGTCCACGGCGACCACGTCGAAGCCGCGCCCGGCCATGCGCGCGAGGGCGTCGCGAGGGTACACGTGCACCCCGTCACCGGCGAGAGGCGGGACGATCTCCTTGGTGTTCACGATGGCCACGCCGCCGGCGGCGAGCGCGGGGGCCCAGCGCAAACCCTCGGCGGCCTCGAAGGCGAGCAGGTAGTCGACCTCGCCGGGACTCGTGACCGGCGCCGCGAGGTGTTCGCCGATCCTGATGTGTGCATGGACGCTGCCGCCGCGCTGGGACATACCGTGGGTCTCGCTCATCTTGACCTCGAGCCCCCCCTGCAGCAGCGCGACCTCGGCGATGATCGCGGAGGCGAGTATCACGCCTTGGCCGCCGACGCCCACCACCAGGATGTCGATCGGCCCTCGGCTCACGGACCCGTCACCTCCACGATCGCGTGCGGAGGGCAGATCTGGGCGCAGATGGAGCAGCCGGTGCAGACCTCCGGGTCGATGGCGACTTTGTGCCGCTTCTTCACCATCTCGTCGGTCCAGTGCAGCGCCGGGCAGCCGAGCCTCATACAGAGCTGGCAGGCCGTGCACTCCTCGCTGCCCACCGCGTAGGACTCGTCGCTGAGCTTGGTCGGGAACAGCACGCACGGGCGGTTCGTGATGACGACGGACGGGCCCTCGACGGCGAGAGCGGCTCTGAGGGCCGCCAGGCTGGCCTCGTAGTCGTAGGGGTCGACGGTGGTGACGCTCTCCACGCCCAACGCGCGGCAGATGGCGACGAGGTCAACCGGGGTCGTCTCGGCGCCCGCCAGGGTGCGCTCGCAACCAGGGTTGGTCTGCCCGCCGGTCATGGCGGTGATGCTGTTGTCCTGGATCACCAGCGTGACGTCGGTACGCTGGTGGACGGCGTTCAGCAGCCCCGTGATGCCGGAGTGCAGGAAGGTGGAGTCGCCGATCACGGCGAGGGCGCCCTTGGCGCTGCCGCCGGCTCGGGCGTTGCCCTGGGCCATGCCGACACTGGCACCCATGGCGATGACCGTATGCATGTGGGAGATGGGCGGCAGGCAGCTCAGGTCGTAGCAGCCGATGTCGCCGTTGACGTCGAGGTTGAGGCGTCGGATCGCCGCCGCCATGCCCCGGTGAGGGCAGCCGGCGCACATCACCGGCGGCCGCGGGATCACGTCGGGGTCCTGGGCGGAGCGCGACTCCCGCCAGCGCGGCAAGGGGATGCCGGCCTCGACCAGGCCGTGACCCACGCGCTCGGGAGTGAGCTCGCCCCGCGAGGGGAAGTAGGCTTTGCCCTCCACGGCGATGCCGGCGGCGCGGATCTGCTCCTCGAAGAAGGGCTCGAGCTCTTCGACGACGAACAGGCGGTCCACCTGGCCGGCGAAATCGCGGACCGCGTCGAGAGGCAGTGGGTTGACGAGTCCCAGCTTGAGGAAGCCGGCATCGGGCGCCGCCTCCCTGGCAGCCTGATACGCCGCGCCCGAGGCGATGATGCCGAGCCCGGCGAACTCTCCGGCGCCGGGCTCCACGCGCTGCAGCGGGCCCGAAGCGGCGTCCGCCAGCAGAGCGGCCAGCCGCTCCTCGAGGCTCCGGTGAAGCTCGCGGGCAAAGCCCGGCAGGAGGCAGTACTTGGCCGCCTTCCTCTCGAACTTCCGAGGCGCGACTTCGACCCGATCCTCGAGCCGCACGAGCGACTTGGAGTGCGCGATCTGCGTCGTCACGCGCAGCATGACGGGGATGTCGTGCGCCTCGCTGAGCTCGAGCGCGAGGCCCACGAAGTCCTTGCACTCCTGACTGTCGGCGGGTTCGAGGATGGGTATGCCGGCGAGGCGCCCGAAGTAGCGGTCATCCTGCTCGGTGGACGAGCTGGACATGCCCGGGTCGCCGGCGACGGCGACCACGAGGCCAGCGTTGACTCCGGTATAGACGGAGCTCACGAGGGGATCGGTGGCCACGTTGGCGCCGGCGCTCTTCATCGCCGTCAGGGCGCGCGCGCCACCCACCGCCGCCCCGAAAGCCACCTCGTAGGCGACCTTCTCGTTGGTCGACCACTCGGCGTAGACGTCGCCGTAGCCGGCGAGACTCGCGAGGATCTCGGTGCTCGGCGTGCCCGGATAGGCGGCGGCGACCCGTACGCCCGCCTCCCAGGCACCGCGGGCGATGGCCTCGTTACCGGACATCAGGAGCGTCTCCACGGACTCCTCCCCAGCCGCGCCCGTCGTCGCACGGCAGGCTCGATCGATTGCGGACTCGACTGTACGTCCGTCCACTGTACTTATGTCCAGTGAACCTGTCAACACCGCGCTCTGGTCGACCGTGGAACGACGCTTGGCGTGGCCGCGCCGGCGCCGGCGATCAGGCCGGAGGAGGTGCGATCCCCTCTCGCGCCCGGATAGGAGAGTCGACCCCTGCGTCAGTGCGACGAATAGTCGATCCCGAGGTCCGCGATCTCCGCCTTCATCCTCTGGTAGACGTCCATGTACTCATCGAGTGGCTTCACCCGCTGCAGATCGTAGAGCTCGCTGAACGTCTTGCCGATCGGCGCCTCGGGAACGTCGTCTTCATACTTTGCGAGCAGCCTCTTCACGACGGTATTGGCCTGAGCGCGGGTCATCCCCATCTTGGCGACGGCGTGGGCCGTCTCGGCGCCCAGCCTCAGTTCCAGGGTCGACACACGCTCGGGGTATTTGTCGCGAGCGATCCCTCCCTGCACGATATTGGCCCCCGAGACCGTCGACACGAGGGCGCCGGCAGCCATCTCGTAGAAGAGCATCTCGGTAGACGGACCGGCTGCGGCCATTGTGGTGGAGATGTTGAGCAGCTTCGTGTTCCTCGCGATCGCCTGCGAGTAGACACTGGTCAGCCAGAGCATCGGCGCCGTCGTGTTGCACACCTGGTGGATGTCGACGGGGAACGGGATGTGGTACTCGCACTGGAAGGCGAGGAGCCCGAGGAAGAAGTGGGCGATCTGCACGATCATCGTGCCTTCCGGCCCGCCGGCGTAGCCGCCCATGAGGCAGCCGTACAATCCGCCGATGCCGAAACCGCTCTCGCGCTGCCACGCGACCTTGTTCAGGCGAGCGTAGTCGATCTTGAGCTCGGCGATCGCGCCGTTCTGCGTCGCGTCCCGCTCCAGAGCTCCGAACTTGGGGTGAGCCGCGGCGATGATCGCGGCGGAGCTCTCGGCGCACGACACGAAGCAGTAGAGGCCGAGCCCCGGACGTCCCGCCAGGCGGGCGGCCTGGCGACGGGTGGTGACGTCCCACATGGCCGCCGCCACCTCGATCGGGTGCCCAGACTTGATGGGGATGCCGCGAAACGTCTTGTGGAGGGAGACGCCGCAGAAGCTGTCGGCCAGCGGCTCGGCCGCGATCGCCTGGCACACCTTGGGGAAGACCTCCTCGGAGACCGGCACGCCGAGGCCCGAGAAGGTGCACGTCGGCGGGCGCGGGTCCTCCACATCCCGCGGCCGACAGGTGCGTTGGTCTCGCCCCTCGCCCCAGACATAGCTCGTCGGGGCATGGCGCACGACTTCTTCGACCTCCTCGCGCGTGAACCGCACCGCGCGTTGCGTGTCCAGGCAGTAGAAGCCGACGGCGAGGAACAGGTCCAGAGCGGCCTGGTAGGCGCGGTCCGCCAGAGCGTCGTCGTCCGGCACCACCGTCTCCGGATCGAAATGGATGTCGTACTTCGCGGTCAGCTCGCGCACGGTCTTGAAGAGCAAGGAGTCGTATGCGGACTCCGTCATGCGCTCGCCGTGGTCACAGCGTTCCACCACGTCCCAGAACGTGATCACTTCGTCGCCTCCTCCTGCCGACTCGCTGGCGGGCCGTGCCGGCGCTCGGCGGGCACGGCCTTCGGATCCGCTTTCGGCGTCCCCGCCGGATTCGCTGTCATCAACCGACGAGGCCTTCTGCCACGTGGATAGCGCCGTGAGCGTCCTTGGCGTACCCGTCGGCGCCGATCTCCTGCGCCCAATCCTCGGTCACGGGCGCACCGCCGACCATCACCTTGAAGTCGTCGCGCAGGTCCAACTCGACGAGCTCCTCGATCAGTTCCTTCATGTACATCATCGTCGTCGTCATCAGCGCCGAGACGCCGATGATGTCGGCGTCCTCCTGCTGCGCGCGCTCGATGATGGTCGCGACCCGCACGTCCCTCCCCAGATCGACCACCACGAACCCGGAGGTCGCCATGAGCAGCCTGAGGATGTTCTTGCCGATGTCGTGCACGTCGCCCTGGATGGTGGCCAGCACGACCTTTCCCAGCCGGCTCTCGGCCGCTTCGGCCGCGGGCAGGGCGCGCTCGAGGACGGCGACTCCGGCCTGCATCGCCTCACCGGCGAGCATCATGTCCGGAAGGTAGAGCTCCCCGGACTCGAAGCCCCTGCCCACCGCGTCCATGCCCGGGGCGAGACCGTCTTTGATGGCCGTCAGCGGGTCTACGCCGGACTCGAGCGCCTGCGTCGCCAGTTCGACGCACGCCTCGCCATCCCCGCGCATCACCGCAGCGGTCATGTCTGAGAGAACACTCATCGCTCACGCACCTCCCTCTCGGGGCCGCAGACGACGCGGCGCAGCACCGGTTCGCGGCCGGCCTGCGCCCTGATGCGCAGGGGGCGGCCCCTCATCCGAGGGGCCGCCCCTCCGTGTCGGAACGCTACCGGACTCAGCGTCGTCCGCTCACTCAGGCGGCAACTCGCCGTAGGTCATCGAGACGTCGACGCCCACCCGCTTGCTGCGCTGGCGCCAGAAGAGGTACCAGACGAAGCCGACGACCCAGACCGACGCGAACAGGATATAGCCCGCCGTGTCGAACAGGTCCATCGCCTTCAGGGCGATGAAGGCGTAGAGCAGGATCGCCAGGTAGGCGATGTCGACCAGCGCCCCCCAGACCACGACCGGCAGGCCGAGGAACTTCCAGGTCTTGTAGGGCGAGGAGTCCCAGATGCCCTTGGAGCGGCGCATGTAGGGGAAGAGCAGGGCGGCGATCGCCGTGGGCAGGAAGACCGAGGTCACCTGCAGGCCGGTGACCACCAGGTTCTGCATCACCGCGAAGTCGCTGAACATGTAGATCACCAGCAGGATCTCGCTGAGCACGAAGCAGAGCACGTGGTTCTTGACCGGGCTCGCGAAGCGCGGGTTGATGTCGGTGAACCACTTCGGCCCCATGCGGTCCATGCCCCAGGCGAAGAGGATGCGCGGGAAGGCGAGGTAGCTGAGCGCCAGCCACCAGAGGGTGAAGCCGACGTAGGAGAGCGCCATCCAGCCGGCCAGGAACTTGCCGAAGGCGCCGAGCGCGGCGCTGCTCGCCCCGAGACCGTAGACGGCCAGCGAGAGGAAGTCGGTGGCGAAGGGCATGTTGTAGCCCTCGATGGCGCCGTTGTTGTCCATCCACGAGGCCGCCTGGATGAACTCGTAGCCGGTGGTCCGCTGGGCCACGATGCCGATCCAGACCATGAACACGAAGGGCACGACGATGGCGAAGACGTTGGCCCAGATGATCGTCTTGTCGGGGCGCTTGACCTCGCCGGCGATGAACGAGATCGAGTAGGCGTAGGCGAACAGCCAGCTCATCACCGCCATGACCCCGATGGTCGCCGTCCAGTTCCAGCCGCTCGGGATCGCCTCGCCGGCGGCCTGGCTGATCTGGGTGATGTACTCGGCGTAGGGGAACGAGCCGGTGGCGGCGGCGGCCTCGTCCCAGTTGGCGGTGAAGGTCGCCCGGCTGGTGAAGGTGTAGACCAGGGCGATGACGGCGGCGCCGCCGATCGAGAAGAACATCACGACCTTCTGCGTGAGCGCGAAGACCTTGATGCCGAAGACGACGAAGAGGAAGCCGATCAGGTTGAACACGGAGGCGACCAGGAGGATCGCCCAGTTGCTGTTGGCGAGCGTGTCGGCCGCCCCTGAGTAGCCGAGGTAGCTGGCCATCGGGCTGAGGCCGTAGATCGAGATCAGGGGCGCCAGCACGTAGAGCCACATCAGCCAGATGACGGCGTCGCCGAAGCTCTGGCCGATGCCGAAGATGGGGTGGATGATGCGCGAGTTGTAGATGTACTCGCCGCCCGAGCGCGGCATGGAGCCACCGAGCACGCCCCAGACGATCGGGAAGCCGATGCCGGCCAGGACGAAGCTGATCACGGCGGCGAGCACGAGGTTGGCGCCGAAGAAGAGTCCGAGGCCGGTGGTGAAGATCAGCCCGATGCTAGGCGTGATCCCCTGGTTCATGAAGCCGACCGCGAACGCATCGGTCATGGAAAGGCCGCGGACCAGGCCGCTGGCCTTGCGCGCGAAAGCGAGTTCTTCAGCCATTCCCCCCCCTTGGGAAAGGGTGCCGCCGCCCGACACGCGAGCGGCACGAACGCCGATCCGCGGAGCTCCGATCGCCGACCCCCAGAAGCCTCCCTTCCGTCGTCGCCGCGATGCGGGTCGAGGGCGGGCGGGGTGCCTCCAAGGCTCCGCGGCGAGGCATCGTCACCCGTCGGACTCGCCTTTCGCAGTATGGTCGTAGACTGTAGTCACGCACGCGGATACTGTCAACGATTGGAGCGGGCCCCGACCGATGCAAGGAGAGGAGACCGGTCGCAGCCGTTCTGCAACCGTGGCGCCCTCCCGCGAACAGGCCCTGCCTGGTCGTCGTGCCTTACGCCTGGCCCAACGCGATCTGCGCGCCCGCTTCGGGGTGCGAGGCTCAGCAGTTGCGCTGCATCGGTCCGGCGGCCGCGGCCCGATCGCGCGGGCGCGCCCCACGACGCCCACGCGCGACGAGGCCCCAATCAGACAGGGTCGCCGGCCGGTCCGGTTGGTGAGATGCTCTCGACGAGTGATGTCCGGTGAGGAAGCGGCGACGCGATAGGTGGAAGCGAGCGTTGGAGGCAGACGCTACCAGGGCACTGGACGATGCCCGCTCAACCGTGGGCTGAGCGTCACCGGCGCGAAACCAGCCGCGCGGCTCGACCGTGCCGTCGGGCCGGGCGCTCGGCAGTGACCCAGTGGCCTCACCGAGCACGAGTGGGCTCTGATCCACGGCCTCGAAGGCCTTGTGAAGTGCCGAGACGAGCGCGCCCTGCGAGTGGCCGCGGTAGCGGTAGCGCACGAGCGCCTCGATCTCCGCCCGCTCGGTGAGGACGTCGCGGCCGAGGAGCAGGCGCTCGAAGAAGTCGGAGGTCGCTGCGATACGCTCGCGCAGCACGGGCGCGCAAGTCCCGGCGTTTCGACAAGGTGAAGGAAGATTCGGCCGGGTGTACGACCCGGCGGCCCGGCCCCCAGCGATCAGACCGGCGGCAGCAGTCCTCTGTCGTGGGCGCACTTGACGGCGTCCGCCCGCGTCGACACCTCGAGCTTGCGATAGACGTTCTTGAGATGCGTCTTCACCGTGTTGTGCGAGACGAACAGGTGCTCGGCGATCTGTGCCTCGGTGAAGTGCGTGGGCAGGAGGTCGAGGACCTTGTGCTCGGCGCCGGTGAGCGGCTCCGCGACCCGGTTCAGCTCGACGCCACGGCGCAGGTGCTCCACGCGCGTCCGCAAGATCCCGGCGTCCGGGTAACGCTTGAGGAGCGCACCGGCCGCCTCGGCGTGCGCATTGGCCTCGAGCCCGTCAGACCGCGCGAGAGCCACCGCGCCGAGGATCGCGTGCGTGAGCAGCGCCATGTACGGATGCGGCACCATGTGCTCGAGAAGCCGGTGCACCTCGGCGGTTGCAGCCGCCACGTCCGCGCTCGGGTCGCGCGCGAGCAAGGCGGCGCGGGCGAGCAGCATGGGGAGGCAGCGGCGGTGGGTGCCGAACCCGAGCTCGGCGAGGCGCGCCGAGGCGCGCGCCTCGTGCTCTTCCGCCGTCGTCCACTCCCCCTGCTCGATGGCGATCAGGGAGAGAAAGCCCAGCGCCGCGAGTTCCGCGGACGGGTTGTGCACGGACCCCTCACGGGCGCCGAGCGCCAGCGGGTGGAGGGCTCGCTGGGTCGAGCCCGACAACCAGCGGGCGACGCCGAGCGCGACCTGGGCGTCGGCATGCCAGCTCGAGCCGACCGAGATCTCGAGCTTCGCCGCCAGCTCGGCGTCCTCGCGCATGCGGCGCACGCCATCGGGCGCAAGGGTCGCGCGCAGCAGCGCCTGCGACGAGCGCAGCGACGTCGCACCGTCAGGCGACGGCGCGTCGCTCATCGAGGCGTCGCACGCGGCTCTGCCCCAGCGCGCGCCCCGCTCGCCCGCGTCGAGCGCCGTGTAGACCCAGCCGGCCGTGAGCGTGAGCGCCTGGTGCCCCAGGATCTGGCGATCGCCGAAGGCGTCGAGCCAGCGCCAGACCGTTTCGGCCTGTCCGCGGTTCCAGAGCGTCCGCCACGAGGCGGCGACGACATCTCCCGCGGCCGTGACGTCGCCGCCGGCCAGCAGGTGATGCACGGCGCTGTCCGGGTCGTCGTGCTGTGCACGCCAGGCCCCGATCCGCCGGTGGAGCTTCCGCGGTTCTCCGGGGCGCCGGCGTTCCAGCTCCTCACCGAGGACCTCGGCGAAGAGGTGGTGGTAGCGGTAGAGGCAGCCGTTCTGGCCCAGAGGGACGATGAAGAGCTCCTCGTGGGCGACGCGCTCGAGCAGCTCGCCGGCATCGTCCCTCCCGCTGGCCAGCTTGCAGGACGCCGGCGAGAGCTCTCTGAGGACCGACGTGCTGAGAAGGAAATCCTGGAGCTCCTGGGGCTGCCGCTCGACGACCTCGGAGGTGAGGTACTCGGCGATCTCCCGGCGTCCTCCGGGAACGTGGGGCAGCCACTGCTCGACGGGCCGCTGGCACGAGGCGGAGCACGCGAGCCTGAGGCCCGTCGCCCACCCCTCGGTGCTCGCGAGCAACGCGTCGACGACGTCGTCGGTCGCGTCGCAGCACGCGTGGAGTCGCAGGAGCTCCACGGTCTCCTCGCGATCGAACACGAGGTCGGCAAGACGGATCTCCACCAGCTCGCCTGACGCACGGAGGCGGGCGAGCCGAAGCTTGGGGTCGACGCGAGTGCCCACCGCGAGCTGGGCACCCGCGGGCAAGCCGCGCAAGACGAGCCCGATCACGTCCCAGGACCTCTCGCTGACGATCGTCTGCGCGTCGTCCAGCACGAGGATGAAGGGTCGCGCGCGAGCCAGCGCGTCCTCGAGCAGCGGCACCACCCGCTCGCGCACCGGCGGCACCGCCAGCTGGAGGTACTCCACGAGGACCGGATCGACCTCAGCGACGGCCTGCAGCGCCTCGGAGAGCGCCAGGAGCAGCACGACAGGATCGTCGTCGGCGGGCTCGAGCCGCAGCCAGGCCGCAGGCCGGGGGTCGGCCTCGATCCATTGCCTGAGGACAACTGTCTTGCCCGCGCCGGCGGGCGAGCAGAACAGGACGAGGGGCTCCGTCGTCGAGGCGAGCCTGGCGAGAAGGGAGCGGCGCTCGACCACCTCGAAACGGGCCGCCGGCGGGCTGAACTTGGCCAGCGCGCGCACCGACGGCCGTGACGAGGCAGGCGGACGCGAAACCGCGCGCACCGCAGCTACATCTCCGATCGGCCCCGATGGTGCTGCCACGCCCCCTCCAGAGAGTGCCGGCTATCCGTCAAGAAGACTACGACTTTCGGCAGAGTATCGCCATACCACGAAACACTGACCGCCGGCGTGAGATCTCCACGAGGTCTCACGGCGCCCCGGGCGCACTCCACGCAAGCGTGAGGTCTTGGGCACTGCGCGGCACGAACTGCGCACACCCCGGCTGCCCTGCGAAGAGGGCTCTGCCCTTGAGGGCGCCTCCGGCGCGCGTGCAGAACGCGCGCGGCTGCACCGCGAACAGCTGTGCGTACCTGCACTCGGCACACACGAAGAACCTGGTCGGAGCCTCGAGGTCGGAGAGCGTCCGTGGTCTCACCGCCGGCTCCAGCCTGCTCGTCATCGTGGACATGGCTCCTCCTTCTCGAGTGCGACGATCATGGTGTCGACGCAAGGCTACCGGGCGGTATATCCTCCCGCCTCACCCTTTTCGGGTGACTTGAGCGACAGACGCGCAGGTCGTTGTCCCAACGCCGCATAGACCCGGTCCCGACCGGGGAGCGGGCATGGGATGGGGTGAACTGTGCTCCCCGCCCGCCAACGCCTCGCGCCGCGCTTTGCGCAGAGGACAGGGCACTCGCTCCAGGCGTGCTTGGCGGTCGGCTACTTGCCGGTACGCGACGGCGCAAGCGGACCCGGCGCTCGAGGCGTTCGCCAAGGCGAGGGACGCGTCTCTTGCGGCAGGATGGCTTGTCGACTGGCTGTCGGCAGCGGCGACCGCGACCGTCGTGCTGCGTGAGCGAGGACGGCTGCGAGAGATGTCGGCCCTGGCGCAAGAGGTGTCTCTCAGGGGAGAGGAATCGTGGTCTTCGCTGCTTCGCACCTGTGGTGAACCGCTTGCGGGGATCGCGCTTGACTCCCTGGGGCAGTTGCCGGAGGCCAAGGCTCGCCAGCGGCATGCACCGGAGGAACTGCCCGCCGTCGGCGACTCCCCGGACGCCGTGCGCGCGATGGGGGATTCCGTGCATGTGCTCTCGCGAGAGGGCAAGTCGGACGAGGCGCTACGAGTGCTGAGGCAGGGCGAGACGTTGGCCGACGCCAACCCCCGCCTGCGCACCTTCTGGACCATCTGGTTCTGGACAGTTCGGGCAGAGATCAAGGTAGCGGCCGCGGATCGCTGCGAGCAGGTCGGAGGCGACGGGCGATCCCCGGAGGACTGGGGCACGCCCGCCGCGGAGCGCTTCCGTCGGCTCGCCTCGCCTGCAACGAGGCCCGCGGCTGCATCAAGCTCCATCGCGGAACGACGGTGTCCGCCTGCCGCGGGCAAGGCACGTACGAATGGCTCGCCGGCGAGCGCCTCGGCTTCCAGTATCAGCTCGCCGCCACCCATCTCGAGATGGGCAGGCGTCTCGGCGACCGCACCCATCTCGCGACTGCGGAGAAGCTCTTCTCCGAGATGGGCACCGCGTTCGACCGACAGCAGGCCCAAGAGCTGTTCGACGCCTTGCCGGCCGACCTGCCGGCCGTCACCAACTGGATCAGAGCCTCGCCGATGGTCGGCGACCTCTGTCAGGCTGCGCGGCCAATGCTCGCCGTGAGCGGCGGGCTGCTCGCACCACCGTCCACGCCCCTTGGGCGGTGCGGTTTCTTCCACCACGAGCGGACGCCGGGCAGCCCGGTGTGGCGGCGCGTGCCGGTGAAGGCCGCCAACTGCCCGCGCATCCCGGCTGAGCGGCTGGAGGCCGCGCGTGAGAGCAGCGGCGAGCGGTGGTACCGGCAGGAGGACGGATGGACCTGCCCCGCAGGAGTCCGTCCCCCGTCGGAGCACGGCTCACGCAACGACTCGGGGCGCCGGCGCACGTCGCCCAAACAGACTCGGAACGTGTACGGAAGCGGCGCCGCGATCGTCGGCAGCAGCCGTGGGAACGGGAGCGGGACCGCCACGGCGCGAACGGTCAGCCGCGCGGCTCCACCAGGCCGTCGGGCCGGGCGCTCGGCAGTGACCCGGCGGCCTCACCGAGCACGAGCGGGCTCTGGTCCACGGCCTCAAAGGCCTTGTGCAGCGCCGAGACGAGCGCGCCCTGCGAATGGCCACGGTAGCGATAGCGCACGAGCGCCTCGATCTCCGCCCGCTCGGTGAGGACGTTGCGGCCGAGGAGCAGGCGCTCGAAGAAGTCGGAGGCCGCGGCCATCATCAGCGTGGTGCTGCACGCGACGACCGTGCCGTCGGCGTCGACTTCGATGACCACGCCCACGCGCTTGTACATCGCCTGGTGGCTCACGTCCTGAGGCAGGCGCGCGTAGCCGGAGAAGAGGTAGGTCACAGGCTCGCTCATGGGCGCATGCTAGCACAGGCGCACCTCCGCGGGGCCCGGCCGGGGCGGCCAGATTGTTGCACCGCGGCCGTCCGCGTGTATCATGGTGCCGCTGCCGCAAGGCTCGGGCCGGCGGCGTTCCCACCGGCCCCTCCGTCAGGCCCTGCTCCCCAGCTGAGACGTACCGTGCTCGCTGGGGATTCTGCAGTTAAGGGGTCCCCGGCAGACTCGAGGAGGCGACCGCGATGCCGGAGCACAACGGGCTGGACGGCAAACTGATGAGCGTCGGTGAGGCCGTCGAGCGCTTCATCCACCACGGCGATCAGGTCTGCGTCGGGGGGTTCACGATCAACCGCAACCCGATGGCCGTCACCTACGAGATCGCGCGCCGCCGCGTGAAGGACCTGCATCTGGTGGCGCACTCCAACGGCCAGGCGCTCGACGTGCTGGTGGGAGCTGGCTGCGTGCGTCGGCTGGACATCGCCTACGGCGGCAACGGGCGCTTCGCCCCCACCTGTATCCGCTTCCGCAGGGCGGTCGAGCGCGGCGAGGTGCTGGTCGAGGACTACACCAACAACATGATGAGCCTGCGCTTCCTCGCCGGGGCCCTCGGCGTACCGTTCATCCCCAGCAAGTCCGGCCTCGGCACCGACGTGGTCGAGAAGTCCGGCTTTCCGGCCGGACTGCGCGGCGAAGACGGCATCCCCCGCGCGAAGGTGATCGTCGTCGACGACCCGTTCGGCCACGAGGACGACGAGGTAGTGCTCCTCCCGGCGCTCACCCCGGACGTCTCGATCGTCCACGCCCAGCAGGTGAGCACCGACGGCACCGTCCGCATCAAGGGGCTCACGTTCGCCGATCTGGAGCAGTGCAAGGCCTCGACCAGAGTGATCGTCACCTGCGAGGAGATCGTCCCCGAGGACTACTTGCGCCTCGACCCCGACCAGAACGCGCTGCCGCCGTTCCTCGTGGACGCCGTGGTGCCGATGCCCTACGGCGCCCACCCCACCGCCTGCCGCTACTTCTACGACTACGACCCGGTACACCTGAACCACTACAAGGCGGTCGCCGGGGACGACGAGCAGTGGGCCGCCTGGCTCGAGGAATGGGTGTACGGCGTCGAGAACTGGGACCAGTACCTCGACAAGATCGGCGGCGCGCAGCTCGCGCGGATCCGCGCCAACACCGTCGCCGGCTACGCGTCGGGCCTGGACCGGAGGTGAGGGAGATGACCGAGTCCACTCATGCTCACGAGGCCGCCTCGACCCCGGCGCCGGCCTACTCGCCCCGGGAGATGATGGCGATCGCCGCCGGCCGTTTCATCAACGACGGCGACATCCTGTTCGCCGGTACGGGCGTGGCGATGCTGGCCGCCACGGTGGCCAAGCGTATCCACGCACCCCACGCGCACATCTTCTTCGAGACCGGCGGCATCGGTCCGACATTGGACGAACTGCCGATGGCGGTGGCCGACCCTCGTGTCATGGCGTTCAGCAACCTGAACGCGGGTCTCGTCGAAGCGTTCAGCTACGTCGCCAACCGGCGCCTGCACACGATCGCCTTCCTCGGCGCCGCGCAGATCGACAAATACGGCAACATGAACTCGACGGTGATCGGCGACTACCTGGCGCCGAAGGTCCGCTTCAGCGGGAGCGGCGGCGCCTGTGACGCCGGCTCGCTGGCGAGCGGCTACATCGTCTTCATGCAGCACGGAGTGCAGAAGTTCGTCGAGAAGCTCGACTACCTGACCACGCCCGGCTGGCTCACCGGCGGCGAGTCGCGCAAGCACGCCGGCTACCGGCGCGGCGGCCCGATCGCCGTCGTCACCAACCTCTGCGTGCTCAAGTTCGAGGACGAGACGCACGAGATGTACCTCGCCGAGCGCTACGAGGGCGTGACGCCGGAGCAGGTGCGGGAGAACACCGGCTTCGCCCTCGACGTCTCTCGCGCGGCGGTGGCCACGCCGCCGACCGCGGAGGAACTACGGATCCTGCGCGACGACGTCGATCCGCAGCGCCTGATCCTCGGCTGACCGGACGTCTCGCGAGCCGGCGCCGCGCGAGCGGCGCCGGAAGCGGAAGCCCCGCCGCCCAGTGAGGCGCTCTCTCGAGAGCGGACCCGTCGTCAGCTGCTGGTCGGCACCCCCAGCCGCGCGAGGGCTGCCTCCCACTCCCCGGGGTCGTCGACGAGGAACCTGGCCTCGGCGCCGTCGTCGAGGACGAGGACAACCCGGTGACGATGCGTGGCCGCGGCGTCGCGTCGGCGGTCCCCCACGCGCGCCGCCGCCACGCGCACGAGCGGCACGCTCAGCTGGTCGCCGGCGATGGGCAGGAAGATGAGGCGGCGATCGGTGAGGCCGAGCACGCCGCGACCCTTGCCGCGGACGAAGGGCTGGCTCGCGCCCTGGTGCTCGGCGCCGCTCAGCGGGATCACCCACTCCTCGCCGAGGCGTTCTGCCTCCTCGCGCACGCCGTCCGCGCGCCCCTCTGCGCTCGAGCCGACCCGCCGCATCACGATCACGGCGACGACGAGGGTCGCCGCCATGACGCCGGCGAGAACGAGGATCGCGATGAGTGCGCTGCTCACGGGCGCGGCTCCAGAGACAGAAGGGGCGCCGTGATCCCGAGGACCGCGGCGCCCCGCTGATGACTGGCTCCTCGGGTAGGACTCGAACCTACAACCCTTCGGTTAACAGCCGAATGCTCTACCATTGAGCTACCGAGGACCGTTTCCGGCCGAAGGATTATAGGCCACCGGCCGCGGCCGGACAAATGCGGCCGCCCCCGCGGGGGGCCCGCGAAGGACACCCACGCGCCCGGCCGCCTCAGTGCCATCGCGGCTCGGTCCACCAGCCGTGAGGCGCGCCGTAGGCTTCGGACCCCACGGTCTCGTGGCCGCGCAGACTACGGCGCGCGTCGGCGGTCAGCTTCGCCGCCAGCGCCTCGCGCAGCTGCCCGAAGCGCGGCCGCCGGTAGCCGTCGTCACCGGGCGCCAGCTCGAGCTTGACCCGAGGCCAGTCGGTCCGGCGACCGCCGCAGAGCGAGCCCGGAACACCCGCAGCAAGCGCGTCTCCGGCATATCGTCTGCTGCGGTCGACGCGCGGTGAGTGACGGGCTGCAGACGTCATGGTCGCGTCGCGACGCCCGAAGACGCCGGCCCGGCCTCCTACTCGACGAAGTCGCGCAGGCTGCGCGCCTCGCGATACGCGCGCAGCTTGGCCAGCGTCTTGGCCTCGATCTGGCGGATGCGCTCGCGCGTCACGCCGAACTTGACGCCGACCTCCTCGAGCGTGTGCGGGCGGCCGTCGGTGAGGCCGTAGCGCATCTCGAGCACGCGTCGCTCCCGCGACGTGAGGAGCTCGAGCACCCGGGCGAGGTCCTCGCCCTGCATGAGCTCGCCGACGGCATCGCTCGGGGCGACCGACTGCTCGTCCTCGATGAAGTCGCCGAGCTGCGAGTCGCCCTCGTCGCCGACGGGATTCTCGAGGCTGACGGGCTCCTGACTGATCTTCTGGATCTCCCGCACCTTCTCCGGAGTGAGTCCCATGTCGGCGGCGATCTCCTCCGGCGTCGGCTCGCGCCCGAGGTCCTGCAGCAGCTGGCGCTGCACGCGGATGAGCTTGTTGATGGTCTCCACCATGTGCACCGGGATGCGGATGGTGCGCGCCTGGTCGGCGAGCGCCCGGCTCACGGCCTGGCGGATCCACCACGTGGCGTAGGTGCTGAACTTGAAGCCGCGCCGGTAGTCGAACTTCTCGACCGCGCGGATCAGGCCCAGATTGCCCTCCTGGATGAGGTCGAGCAGCGTGAGCCCGCGATTGGCGTACCGGCGCGCGATGGAGACCACGAGGCGAAGGTTGGCCTGGATGAGCTGATTCTTGGCCTCCATCTCACCGCGCTCGATGCGCTTCGCCAGCGAGACCTCCTGCTCGGCGGTGAGCAGCGGCACCTTACCGATCTCGCGCAGGTACATACGCACGGGGTCGTTGCTCGCCGTCTTGATCGAGAGGTCGAGTTTGACGGGCTCGCTCTCGGCGTCCGACTCCTGCCCGCCGGAAACAGCCGCGCTCCTCGCGTCGTGATGCACGCCGTCGCTGCCGACGACGTCGATCCCGAGGTCGTGGAAGACGACGTACACCTCATCGATCTGTTCCGGCGTGAGGTCCACATCTGCGAGGACCTCGAGGATGTGCTCGGCGGCGAGGTAGCCCTGCTCCTTGCCTTCATCGAGCAGGACGCGGACCTCCTCGACGGTCGCGAACATCGACTCGTCGGGATGGCGATCTGCGGATGACTCTGTCACTGAATCGTTCAGCTCCTTGGTTGCAGCGGTACTGGGAGCGGGTGGCGCTGTGCCGCCCCGCTCCCGGCTCCGCGTTCGTCGTCGTGGTCGTAGCCGGCACATCTCGCCGGCCTCGTCGATCGCTCGCCGCGTGTGCGGTGCACCCGCGGCGCTCCCTACGCTGAGTAGGCTACGCAGCTCAATCGAGGAAGTCGCGCAGCCGCTGCGAATCGCGGTACGCCTTGAGCTTGGCGAGGGTCTTGGCCTCTATCTGGCGGATGCGCTCGCGGGTGACGCCGAACCTCTGACCGACCTCTTCAAGCGTCCTCGGGTGTTCTCCTTTGAGTCCGAAACGCAGCTCGATGACGTTACGTTCACGGTGGGTGAGCGTGCCGAGCACCGAGTTGAGCTCTTCCTTCTGCATGATCTCGCTCACGGCCTCGACCGGCATGGCCGCGTCCTCGTCCTCGATGAAGTCGCCGAGCTGCGAATCTTCTTCCTCGCCGATGGGCGTCTCGAGGCTCACCGGCTCCTGGCTGATCTTCTGGATCTCGCGCACCTTCTGAGGAGTTGTACCCATCTCGTGGGCGATTTCCTCAGGGGTCGGCTCCCGGCCGATGTCCTGCAGCAGCTGACGCTGCACGCGGATGAGCTTGTTGATGGTCTCCACCATGTGCACCGGGATGCGGATGGTGCGCGCCTGGTCGGCGATGGCCCGCGTGATCGCCTGGCGGATCCACCACGTGGCGTACGTGCTGAACTTGTAGCCCTTGCGGTAGTCGAACTTCTCCACCGCGCGGATCAGGCCCAGATTGCCCTCCTGGATGAGGTCGAGGAACAACATGCCCCGGCCGACGTATCGCTTGGCGATCGATACCACGAGGCGCAGGTTCGCCTCGGTGAGCTTGCGCTTGGCCTCCATGTCGTGACGCTCGATGCGCTTCGCGAGCGAGACTTCCTCCTCGGCGGTGAGCAACGGCACCTTGCCGATCTCCTTGAGGTACATGCGCACCGGGTCGTTGGTCGGCGTCTTGACGGAGAGGTCGAGCTTGGGGATGACATCTTCTTCCGGCTTGACGTCGGGCCCGTCTGCGGACGTGACGCCGTCTCCTTCAAGGAGGTCGATGCCGAGGTCGGCAAAGAGGTTGTAGACGGCGTCGATCTGGTCGGGCGTCAGTTCGACGTCCTGCAGCGCGTCGGCGATGCGGTCGCTCGCAAGGTATCCCTGCTCGCGACCCTCGTCGATGAGGACGCGGACCTCTTCGATGCCCAGGTCCCCGGCCTCGGGGGCCGGTTTGCGCTCTTCTGCGGCGTCCGTCACGTCAGTCACTTTCACGGTTCTTCGCTATCGTCATCCACCGGGATGGCGCGGAGCGCGTCGCGCAGGCTCCGTCGTACCGACTCGAGCCGCGCCAGCTCCTCACCCTGCCTCCCAGCGTCGTCAGTCTTCATGGTGGCCTTGAGCCGAGCGATGAGACGGCCCACCTGCGCCTCCTGGAGGCGCAGGAACAACTCCTCGACGACGGTCGCGGTGAACCGCTCCCGTCCGGCCCGCACGATCACCTCGGCGAACGCCTCGGCTCCCTCGCCCGCGAGCCCGTACGCATCCGCCGATTGCGGGGTATTCCCCGCCTCATCGGCGGTCAATCTCGCTTTGACGCGGTGCAGCGCGGCGCGCGTCTCCGCCGTGGCGAAGAAGCCCTCGTCGACGCCCGCGAGCGCCTCCCTGCCGGGTCCGGGCTGCGCCAGGCAGCCGGCCAGGAATCTGACCTCGAGCTCGTGGACGCCGCCTGAAGCGACCGCGGTTCCACCACTCCGCGCAGGCGTGCGCTCGTTGCCGGCAGCACCCGTGACGGGGCCTCCGCTGCCGGAGAGCAGGTAGCGCACGCTCTCCCCGGAGAGCTGCAGCTTGTCAGCTACGTACCGCAGCTCGTCGTCGCGTTCCATCGGCGTCGCTGCTTCGGAGAGGACCTCCCTGAGTCGCGCGAACGCGCGTGCCCTTCCGTCGGGCTTGTCGAGGTCGTGAGTAGCGAGCGCCAAGCGGACGTGGAATTGTAGCAGCGTCTGCGCCTCGGCGGCAAGCGCGCGGAAGCCGTCGCCGCCGGCGCCGGCGAGCACGAAGTCGGCCGGGTCCAGGCCGTCGGGAACGCGCACGACGTGCAGCGAGAGGTTCATGCGACGGCCGAGCTTGAGCGCGCGCTGCATGGCGCCGATGCCTGCCGCGTCGGCGTCGAAGCACAGGTAGAGGTTGCGCGTGAGGCGGGAGAGACGGCCCAGCTGCTGTTCCGTCAGGGCCGTCCCCATGCTCGCGACCACGTTGGAGACGCCCGCCTGGGCGAGGGCCAGGACGTCGGTGTAGCCTTCGACGACGTAGACGCGGTCGTCCCGGCGGGCGGCGTCCTTGGCCTTGTCCAAGCCGAACAGAGCCTCGCTCTTGTGGTAGAGCGCGGTCTCCGGCGAGTTGAGGTACTTGGGCTTCTCGTCGCCGAGGGTGCGGGCGCCGAAGCCCAGCGTGCGCCCGCGCTCGTCGCCGAGCGGGAACATGATGCGGCCGCGGAAGCGGTCGTAGGGGCGACCGCTCTTGCCGGGGATCACGAGGCCGGCGTCGAGGAGGTCCTCGTCGCTGAAGCCGGTCTTGAGGGCCGCATCGCGCAGCGTCCCCCAGCCGGGCCTGCTGAAGCCGACGTGAAAGGCGCGGCAGGTCGCCTCCAGGAGGCCGCGCCCCGCGAGGTAGTCACGGGCGGGCGCGGCCGCAGGAGCGTCCCAGAGGACGCGCTCGAAGTAGTCCCCGGCCTTCGCGAGCACCGCCCTCAGGCGCTCGCGTCGCCGGCGCTCGGCGTCGCCACGGGCGCTCGACTCCTCGTAGTCGAGCACGATCCCGTACTTGTCGGCGAGGTACTCGACGGCCTCGGGGAAGTCCATGTTCTCTTTGGCCATGACGAAGCCGATGAGATTGCCCCCGGCGCCGCAGCCGAAGCAGTAGTAGAGCTTCTCGGTGGGGTTCACCGAGAAGGACGGCGTGCGCTCCTCGTGGAAGGGGCACCGGCCGCTGAAGTTGGCGCCGGCCTTCTTGAGGTCGGTGTACTGGCCGACGATCTCGACCATGTCGGCGGCGGCGACCACCTGCTCGATGCTGCCTTGGGCGATGAGGGCCACGCTAGCGCCCCCCGTCGTTGCGGGAGTCGTGCGCCTCTTGCTCACGCCGCCGGCGCGCCTCGCGCTGCTCGCGGCGACGCAGCGCCTCGACGGTCGCCTGCTGCTCGGCGGCCACGGCTCGCATGGTGGCTCTCGTGCGCCGGCGCTCCTTCTTGCCGGGGCGCGGCGAGCGTTCGTGAGGCTGCCACGTGTGGCCGATGTGATCGAACGACCAGACGAGCAGGACGGTGAGCGCCGCCATCCACGCCAGGTAGAGGAGGGCGAAGAGCACCCAGGCTTCGAGCGTCGTCGTGTCCTTGGCCGGCGGAGCGCCCCAGGGCCGGATCTGCGGCAGCCGCAGCCAGCCGAGGCCGAACGTGACGACGGCCGGCACGAGGGCGAGGACGAGCAAGCCGATGGTGACGAGCACGATCAGCAGCCGGCGGCGGTCCACCGCGTCAGTCCTCCGGTGTGAGAGAACGAGCCATGAGCATCTCGTCATGATACTTGTCGCCGCGGCGGTACTGCGCACGGCGCAGCCCTTCGCCCACGAAGCAGTGGCGCCCGTAGAAGGCGATGGCGCCGGTGTTCTCCGGGAACACACCGAGGACGGCGCGTCGATACCCTGCCGTCGCAGCCCATTCGAGCGCGGTCTCCAGGAGGACGCCGCCGGCGCCCACGCCGCGGTAGCCGGCGGCCACCGACATGCCGAGCCAGGCGACGTGCGCCGAGGCGGGGTTGGCGTCGGGCCACAACCCGAGGTTGCCCGCGAGGTCGCCGCCGGACTCGGCGACGAGGAAGAGGCTCCGCGGCGACGCAGTGGCGTCGGCGATACGCCGCCGCCAGTCGCCCGACCTGGCCTCGCCGGGCCGCAGGATCAGCGTCACCCGCGGCTCGGCGGCGACCGCGTCGAGCAGACGCGTCAACCGGCGCGCATCGCGCGTGCGTGCGTCACGCACGCGCAGCTCGCGCCCGTCGGCGAGCGTCACCTCGATCTCTCGTCCCAGCTTGGCCACGGGGTGGCCTCCCTCGCCCGGTGAGCGAGAAGCGCCGGCCCGGGCCCGCCTCACGGCGACCCGGGCCGGCGCACGTCGACTGCCGTGCGCTACTTCTCGAGCCGCAGCTCGCCGCGCTCCTCGATCGCGGCCTGCGCCGCAGCGAGGCGCGCCACCGGCAGGCGGAACGGCGAGCAGCTCACGTAGTCCATCTTGGCGCGGTGGCAGAACTTGACCGTCGCGGGGTCGCCGCCCTGCTCGCCGCAGATGCCGATCTTGAGCTCCCGCCGCGTGCTGCGCCCGCGCTCGATGCCGAGTTCGACCAGCTGGCCGACGCCGCTCTGGTCGAGCGTCGCGAACGGGTCGGCCGGCCAGATCTCCAGCGCCTCGCTCGTGTAGAGCGGCAGGAACTTGCCGGCGTCGTCGCGGCTCACGCCGAGGGTCATCTGCGTGAGATCGTTGGTGCCGAAGCTGAAGAACTCAGCGACTTCGGCGATCTCGTTCGCGGTGAGCGCCGCGCGCGGGATCTCGATCATCGTGCCGACCAGGTACTCGACCGACGTGCCTTGCTCGGCGAAGACCTCGGCGGCCACCTCGCGCACGACGGCGGCCTGATGCTCGAGTTCCTTCTTGGCGCCCACGAGGGGGATCATGATCTCCGGATGCACGTTCTGACCTTCCTGCTTGACGAGGCAGGCGGCCTCGAGGATGGCGCGCGCCTGCATCGCCGTGATCTCGGGGAAGGCGATCCCGAGGCGGCAGCCGCGGTGGCCGAGCATCGGGTTGCTCTCGTGGAGCTCGTCGACCTTGGCGCGGACGACGTCCTCGCTCAGGCTGAGCGCCGCGGCGGTCTCGACGGTGTCCGCGTCGCCGTGCGGCAGGAACTCGTGCAGCGGCGGGTCGAGCGTACGGATCGTCACCGGGCGCTGACCCATGACGCGGAAGATGCCGGCGAAGTCGTCGCGCTGCATGGGGAGCAGCTTGGCGAGCGCCACCTCGCGGGCCTCGCGAGACTCGGCGAGGATCATCTCGCGCACGCTCATGATGCGCTCACCTTCGAAGAACATGTGCTCGGTGCGGCAGAGACCGATGCCCTCGGCGCCGAAGGCGATCGCGTTGGCGCTCTGGTCCGGTTGGTCGGCGTTGGTGCGCACGCCCAGCGTGCGCGCCTTGTCGGCCCACTCCATGATCTCGGCGTAGTAGCGATACGAGCCCGACTCCTCGGGCGTCATGCTCTTCTCGAGCAGCACCTGCAGGACCTCGGGAGGGCTCGGGTCGAGCTCGCCGATGATGACCTCGCCGGTGAAGCCGTCGATGCTGATCCAGTCGCCTTCCTTGACGGTGACGTCGTCGACGGAGAAGCTGCGCGACTTCAGGTCGATATCGAGCGCGCCGCACCCGACGATACAGACCTTGCCCATCTGACGGGCGACGAGCGCCGCGTGGCTGGTCATGCCGCCCTGCGCCGTGAGGATGCCCTGGGCGGCATCCATGCCGCGGATGTCGTCGGGGCTCGTGAAGTCGCGGACGAGCAGGACCTTCTCGCCGCGCTCCGCCCAGGCGACGGCGTCGGCGGCATTGAACACGACACGACCGGTGGCGGCGCCGGGGCCGGCGGGCAGGCCTTTGGCCTTGACCCGGCCCTCCTCCACCGCCTTGAGCTTGTCATCCGGGCCGAAGATCGGCCGCAGGAGCTGGTTGAGCTGCTCCGGCTCGATGCGCATGAGGGCCTCGTCCGGCGAGATGAGCCCCTGGTCGCACATGTCGACGGCGATGCGGATGGCCGCGAGGCCGGTGCGCTTGCCGTTGCGCGTCTGCAGCATGAAGAGGCGGCCCTTCTCGATGGTGAACTCGAAGTCCTGCATGTCGCGCAGCTCGGACTCGAGGGTCTGGCGGACGGCCATGAGCTCGTCGTAGACGTCCGGCCAGACGTCCTTGAGCTCGATGACCTGGCGCGGTGTGCGCACGCCGGCGACCACATCCTCGCCCTGCGCGTTCACCAGGAACTCGCCGTAGAACTCGTTCTCTCCGCTGGCGGGGTTGCGCGTGAAGGCCACACCGGTGCCGCTCTCGTCGCCGGTGTTGCCGTAGACCATGGTCTGGATGTTGACCGCCGTGCCCCAGTCGTCGGGGATGCCGTACATGCGCCGGTAGGCGACGGCGCGGTCGTTGCCCCAGCTGCCGAAGACGGCGCTGATCGCGCCCCAGAGCTGCGCCCGCGGGTCGTCCGGGAAGTCGAGCCCGGTACGTTCCTTGACGGCCGCCTTGAACTCCGCGACGAGCTCCCGGAGGTCGTCGGCGGTCAGGTCGGTGTCGAACTCCGCACCCTTGGCCTTCTTCATCGCCTCGAGGCGCTCCTCGAAGACGTCGCCCTCGTCGTCGCTCTCCGGCTTGCAGCCGAGGACGACATCGCCGTACATGCTCACGAACCGGCGATAGCAGTCGTAGGCGAAGCGCGGGTTGCCGGTCGAAGCGATCACGCCCTGCACCGTGTCGTCGTTGAGGCCGAGGTTGAGGATCGTGTCCATCATGCCCGGCATCGAGGCGCGGGCGCCTGAGCGCACGCTGAGCAGCAGCGGGTCGGCGGCGTCGCCGAAGGTCTTGCCGGTGTCCTGCTCGAGGGAGGCGAGTGCGGCCTCGACCTGAGCCTCGACACCGCCGGGATACCCACCGTGGGCGGAGTAATGGTTGCAGACCTCGGTGGTGATCGTGAAGCCGGGCGGCACAGGAAGCCCGATGCTCGTCATCTCGGCGAGGTTGGCGCCTTTGCCGCCGAGCAGCTCGCGCATGTTCTTGTTGCCCTCGCTGAAGCGGTAGACGTGCTTGTCGCTCATTCTTGCTGCCTCCCCTGGCATTCTGGTCCGTCGCGACGCTGCGGTCGCGTGCTGTGAGTCCTGGCCACTAGGCCTGCGCGAGCGGCAGGCGGCTGAATTCTCCCATGCGGCCGATGAGGCCGGTGACGGCGGCGAGCTGCGCCAGCCGGTTGGCGCGCACGGCCTCGTCGGGATCCATGACGAGGACGGCGTCGAAGTAGCGGTCGACGGCGGGTCGCAAGCCGGCCGCGATCTCGACGGCGCTCTCCATCTCGAGGTTGCCGAGCGCGTCGAGCAGCGGCCCGCGCGCGGCGTCGCAGGCCGCGGCGAGCTCACGCTCGGCGTCGTCCGTGAAGAGGGCCGGGTCGACGGTGCGAGACCCGGCGTCCGGGTCCTTGGCCGCCAGCGCGGAACAGCGGTTGTAGGCCGTGACCGCATCCTCGAACACATCCCGGCCCGCCATAGCCGAGAACGTGCGCGCCCGTGCGGCCAGCGAGGGCAGGTCGGATGCCGGCGCCGCCATGGCCGCCTCCACACCGGGGAAAGGCAGGCCCTCGTCGAGCAGCAGCACCTGGAGGCGCTCGAGGACGAAGGCCGCCGTCTCATCCACGATCGCGGCGCGACGCGCGTCATCCAGCCCGTCGATGCCCTGCAACTCGAACTGATCGACCGCCGAGGCGAGCAGACCGGCGAGCGGGAACCGCAGACCGTACTCGAGGGCGATGCGCACGATGCCCATTGCCGCGCGCCGCAATCCGTAGGGGTCGCGCGAGCCGGACGGCTTCTGGCCGGCCACCCACGCGCCGGCGATGTTGTCGACCTTGTCGGCGACGGCGAGGAGGGCGCCGGCGACCGTGCCCGGCAGCGGAGCCGTCGCCGAGAGCGGCCGGTAGTGCTCGCCGACGGCGCGAGCCACCGCGTCGCCGAGGCCGCCGGCCTCGGCGTAGAGACCGCCCATGATGCCCTGCAGCACCGGGAACTCGATCACCACCTGGCTGACGAGATCGGCTTTGGCGAGGCGGGCGGCGGCGCGCAGAGTCTCGTCGAGGGGACCGGATGAGCCGTTGTCGCCGGACGAGGCGCCCGCGGCGCCCGGACCGGCCGCCAGGCCGGCGACCAGGCCGCCGAGGCGGTTCGCCTTGTCGGCGAGCGAGCCGAGCTTCTCGTGGAAGACGACCGCCCCGAGCCGGCCGGCCATGGCCGGCAGCCCCTCCGCGAGGTCGCGGTCGTAGGCGAACTCGGCGTCGTCGAGGCGGCCGTCGAGCACGCGCTCGTTGCCGCGCGTGACGAGTGGCGCCGCCGCCGGGTCGCCGTTGGAGACGTAGAGGAACGCCGGGAGCAGCTTGCCGCCGGCGTCGCGCACGGGGAAGTACCGCTGGTGGCTCTGCATCGCGGTCACGAGGACCTCGTCCGGCAGCCGCAGGTGCCGCTCCGCGAACGCGCCTCGGGCGACGCTGGGCCACTCGGCGAGGTAGACGGCCTCGGCGAGCACGCCACCCGGGTCGGACCAGTCGCCGCCCAGGTCGGTCGCGACCGCGTCCAGGCCCTCGGTGATGAGCCGGCGGCGCTCAGCCTGCGAGACCACCACCTTCTGCTCCCGGAGCAGGCGCTCGTAGTCAGCCGCCGCTGAGATCGTGACGGGGCCTCCGAGGACGCGATGCCCCTGCGACAGCTCGCCGAGCGGGAGACCGTAGAAGGATCCGCTCAGGGTCTCGCCGTCCAACTTGGCGACCAGCCAGCGGATGGGACGCGAGAAGCGCAGGTAGTCACTCGCGCCCTCCGGCCTGGCCCCCCAGCGCATACCGCGCGGTATCTGCAGTCCGCTGATGAGGCGAGCCACGAGTTCGGGGAGGACAGCGCGCGCCGCACGGCGCTCGGCCTCCACCCGGACCACGGCGAACTCGGTGCCGTCGACGACTTCCCGGCGCACGTCCTCGGGGCCGGCGCCGCGGGAGCGTGCGAACCCGGCCCCCGCTTTGGTGAGCGTGCCGTCGCCGGCAAAGGCGATCTCGGCCTTGGGGCCGCGGAAGTCCTGGACCTTGGGCAACTGCTGCGCGGGGACGCCCCGCGCGAGTACGGCGATGCGTCGCGGCGAGACCAGGACCTCGGCCTCGGCGCCGTCCTCGAGAAGGCGCTCCTCGCCGAGCAACCCGAGCGCGAGGCCCGGGTTCTCCGGCGTGCCCTGGAGCTGGCGGATGACCGACTCGCAGACCTTGTACGGCAGCTCCTCGCAGCCGATCTCGACCAGCAGGGTGCTCATCCCTCTCCCCCGCGCCCGTCGTCGACGACGTCGAGATACAGGCCGGCGACCTTGCGCGCAAGATCGCGCACCCGTGCGATGTGCGCTGTGCGGTCGGTCACGCTGATCACGCCGCGCGCGTCCAGCAAGTTGAAGGCGTGACTGCACTTGAGCACGTGGTCGTAGGCCGGGATCGGCAGGCTCGCGGCGATGCAGCGCAGCGCCTCGGCCTCGTACTCGCGGAAGTGGCGGTAGAGCATCTCCGTGTCGGCCACCTCGAAGTTGTAGTGGCTGAACTCACGCTCGTTCTCCTTGTACACGTCGCCGTAGGTGACGACGTGCTCGACGCCGCTCTCCTCCCAGCGCGACCACACCAGGTCGTACATGCTGTCCACGCCCTGCAGATACATCGCCAGCCGTTCGAGGCCGTAGGTGATCTCGATGGTGATCGGGTCGAGGTCGAAGCCGCCCAGCTGCTGGAAGTAGGTGAACTGCGTGGCCTCCATGCCGTCGACCCAGACCTCCCAGCCCTGGCCCCAGGCGCCGAGCGTGGGTCCCTCCCAGTTGTCCTCGACGAAGCGCACGTCGTGTTCGGCGAGGACGATGCCGAGGGCCTCGAGCGAGCGCAGGTACACGTCCTGGATGTCGGCCGGCGACGGCTTGATGACCACCTGGTACTGGTAGTAGTGACCGGCACGATACGGGTTCTCACCGTAGCGCCCATCGGTGGGCCGCATCGACGGCTCCACGTAGGCGGCGCGCCACGGGCGGGAGCCGAGGCAGCGCAGGA
Organism: uncultured Thermoleophilia bacterium; assembly: GCA_963699725.1. Taxonomy (GTDB): domain Bacteria; phylum Actinomycetota; class Thermoleophilia; order UBA2241; family UBA2241; genus CAIXSE01. The sequence continues at coordinate 202,182 of CAVOVA010000001.1, read as the reverse complement.
ACGTCGCGGGGTTGAAGGTGCCGGCGCCGACCTCCGTGTGGTACGGCTGGACGACGACGCAACCCTGTCCCTCCCAAAAGGCCTGCAGACGGCCGATGATCTGCTGGAACGTGGGGGTCGCGGCGGCTGCGGTCTGGGCGTGGTCGGTCACGTGTCCTTTCGGGTCGGAAGCGCGAGTCTAGCAGGGCCGGCCAGAACTGGACAATCGCCGCGGGCGAGGGTGCCGAACCTGCCTCGCCGGCCGCCCGATCGCCGGCTCGAACTGACGGCCCACGTGTGATGTCGCGCCCTCGGGGTACAGTCCGATACAGCCGGCCGGCTGAGAAATCAGGGGTGCGGCCAGGGCGGCGCGACGGCGACGCGAGCGCCTGCGGCAGCGGGCGCGACGGCGACGCGAGCGCCTGCCCGCCAGGAGGGCGCCGGCCGCGCCCGCTCAATCGCGGCCGGCGCCTCCGTACGCAGGAGCGGCATCCCGGTGCGCCGGAGCGCCGCCCCGGTCTGCACGTCCGTCACCTCAGTCAGCCGCGCGCGATGCGCACCGCCCTGAGGTGCGATCCCGTGTGGTACGCGTACAGCTGATGCACGTCGCGGAGCGCCTCACCGGCGGCCTCGGAGGCGGGCCGCAGGCGCAGCTCCGCCAGGGGCAGCGCCACCGCGGCGAGGAGCGCCTCGACAGCCTCCGGTGTGATCGGCACGGCCTCGCCCATGCAGTCCCCGCAGATGAGCCCGCCACGGGCGGCCGAGAAGGCGAGGGCGCGCTCCCCCGACCCGCAGGCCGCGCAGTGCTCCAGCACCGGCAGATAACCCGCCTCGTACAGCAGTTTGAGCAGCGCCCCGAGCACGAGCGGAGACTCCAGGGCGCGGCCCGTGAGTCCTTGGTCAAGCTCCCGCAACGAGTTGCGCAGCAGCGCGAACACGCGCTCCTCGGGCTCGTGCTCCGGGGTGAGGCCGGCGGCGGCCTCGCAGACGATCGCCGCCGCAGTCAGCGCCTCACGGTCGGTGCGCAGCCTTGCGAACACGTCGACGAGTTGTGCCTGCGTGACCGTGTACAGTGACCTGCCGGGATGGAGCACGAGGTCGCACACGTTGAACGGCTCCAGCCGGCCGCCCCAGCGCGAGGTCGTCTTGCGCACGCCCTTGACCACGGCGTCTACACGGCCGAGCTCGCGCGTGAAGAGCCGGACGATACGGTCGGCCTCGCCCAGGGGTCGCGAGCTCAGGACGACGGCCCGGGCCTTCTCGGCGCGCACGTCAGCCCTCGTCCCTCGCGCCGCGGCGGCGCGTGTAGACCACGCGCGGTATGCCGGCGAGGTCGCTGCGCGCCTCCGGCGCCTCGTACGCGCCGGAGGCGCGGATGATCGCGGCGACGTCCCGAGCCTGACCGGCGCCGACCTCGAGCGCGAGAGTGCCGCCGGCGCGCAGCAGCAGGGCGGCGCCCGGGATGAGCCGCCGGTAGACGTCGAGCCCGTCCTCGCCGCCGAACAGCGCGAGCCGCGGTTCGTAGTCGCGGACATTCGGCTCCAGCGCCTCGTACTCGTGGGCGGGGATGTACGGCGGATTGGAGACGATCAGGTCGAACGCCCGCTCGCCGACGTCGGCGAAGAGGTCGGAGAGGACGAATTCGACCCGGCGCTGGAGGCCGAGGCGCGCCGCGTTGCGGCGCGCCACCGCCAGCGTCGCCGAATCCACGTCGGTGGCGACGACGCGCACGAAGGGATCCTCGGTCGCCAGCGCCAACGCGACGCAACCCGAGCCGGTGCCGACGTCCAGGGTGAGCGGCTCGCCCTCCGGCCCGGGACCCGCGAGCGGGATGGCGGCCAGCGCCTCCAGGGCGACGTCCACCAGTGTCTCGGTGTCCGCACGCGGGATCAGCACGGCGGGCGTCACCTCGACGTCGATGGTGCGGAAGGCGCGGAAGCCGAGGATGTAGGCGACCGGCTCACGGGCCTCGCGCCGCACGAGCAGGCCCTCGAAGCGCGCCGCCTCTTCGGCCGCGAGCATGCGCGCAGGCTCGCGGAAGAGCTCGGCGCGAGGGCAGTCCAGGGCGTTCGCGAGCAGCAGCTCTGCGTCGAGCCGCGGCGAGCGCGATCCGCTCGCCCGCAGCCGCCGCGCGGCCGCGCGGAGCACGTCGCCCACGCTCGCCGGCGCGGCCACGATCACTCGCCGCCGGCCGCCGCCAACTGCTTGCGCCGGTCCTCGGAGGCGAGCGCCTCGGTGAACTCGTCGAGGTCGCCCTCCATCACCTCGGTGATGCGGTGGCTGGTGAGCCCGATGCGATGGTCGCTCACGCGATTCTGCTGGAAGTTGTAGGTACGGATCTTCTGCGAGCGGTCGCCGCTGCCGACCATGCCGCGGCGCGCTTCTCCCCGCTCCTCGTCCTGCTTCGACTGCTCGAGCTCGAAGAGCCTGGCGCGCAGGATGCGCATCGCCTTGTCCTTGTTCTGGAGCTGGCTCTTTTCGTCCTGGCAGCTCACCGACACGCCGGTGGGTACGTGGGTGATGCGCACCGCGGAGTCGGTGGTGTTGACGCTCTGCCCGCCGGGCCCGCGCGCGCGGAAGATCTCGACGCGCAGGTCGTTGGGGTGGACATCGACCTCGATGTCCTCCGCCTCCGGCAGCACGGCGACGGTGGCCGTGGAGGTGTGGATCCGTCCGGCGGCCTCGGTGACCGGGACGCGCTGCACGCGGTGCACGCCGCCCTCGTACTTCAGCATCGAGAACGCACCCTGACCCTTGACCTCGAGCGTGATCTCCTTGTAGCCGCCGTCGTCGTTCTCGTTGGCGGAGAGGATCTCGACCTCGAAGTCCTTTGCCTGCGCGTAGCGCGTGTACATGCGCGCGAGCTCGCCGGCGAAGATGCAGGCCTCGTTGCCGCCGGTACCGGCCCGGATCTCGATGATCACGTCCTTGCCGTCGTTGGGGTCACGCGTCAGCATCCGCACACGGATCTGCTCGCTGAGCTCGTCGACGCGGCGACGGCCCTCGATGAGCTCCTCCTGGGCGAACTCCCGGATCTCCGCGTCGGAAGAGTCGTCGGCGAGGAGGCCTTCGGCGTCGGCGACCGTCTGCTCCGCCTCGCGATACTGGCGTGTGAGCTCATGGACCGTCTGCAGATCGGCGTGGGCGCGCGCGGCGTCCGCATAGCTCGCGCGGTCGCCGAGCACCTCGGGGTCGACGAGTCGAGCGGTGAGTTCGTCGTAGGAGCGTTCTATCTCACTGATGAGGTCGTCGATCGTGGCCATGGACCCAGCTTACGCCATGACCTCCACACCCTTCACCGGCGGGCGGTCCTGTGGCTCGAGCTCGATGATCTTGTCGAGCGCCGCGATGGCCACTTCCACCTGGGCGCTGTCCGGTGGCTTGGTGGTCATCCACTGCAGCGCCAGGCCAGGAGCCATGATGATGCGAATGACCTGGCTGCTCTCGTGGCGACCCGCGTAGCGGATGATCTCGTAGCTGATGCCGGCGATGAGCGGGACCAGGACGACGCGGCTGAGGATGAGCAGGTACCAGACCGGCCGGCCGACGATCGCGAACACGAAGATCGAGACGACCAGCACGATCAGCAGGAAGGACGTGCCGCAGCGCAGGTGCAGCGTCTTGTACTTCTCGACGTTCTCGACCGTGAGCTCCTCGCCGTGCTCGAGGGCGTGGATGCTCATGTGCTCCGCGCCGTGGTACTCGAACACGCGGCGCAGGTCCTTGATCTGGGTGACGATGGCGAGGTAGGCGAGGAAGATGCCGACGCGCACGAAGCCCTCGACGAGCCAGAAGACGAAGCCCTCACCGAGCCAGTGATCGAGCAGGCCGGTGAGGAAGAGTGGCGCGATGAAGAAGAGGCCGATGGCGAAGGCGAAGGCGATGATCAGCGTGACGCCGATCTCCTTCTTGCCGAGCTTCTCCTCCTCCTCACCGAGGGACTCGTTGGCGGAGATGGTGAGAGCGCGGACGCCGATCGCCAGCGACTCGACCAGAGCCACGACGCCACGCACGATGGGCAGTTTGAGCACGGGATAGCGCTTCATCCAGCTCTCGAGCGGCCAGTGGTGCAGGCCGATGGTCTCGTCCGGGCGGCGCACGGCGAGCGACCACCAGTCGACGCCGCGCATCATGACGCCTTCGATCACGGCCTGGCCGCCGACTTGCGCGCGGCGGGCGGCCAAGGCGGGCAGAACGAGAGCGATGAGGGCGAGGCGTCGGGTCATCTCAGGAGAGTGCGGCGGGGGCCGGCGCGGCCGGGACTCACCCGCGCGCGGCGGCCGGCCCGTCGACGTCCTCGGGCTTGTACGGCCTGCCGCAGGTCATCTTGCCCTCGGGGCACGAGCCGTAGAGGCAGCCCGGGCCGCTGCCCTCGAACAGGTTGGGCGCCAGATCCTTGACCATGCCGCGCGTCTGCCAGGCGAGCTCGCGGATCTCCCACTGAGCTCGATTGCAGCAGCGTACGTGGAAGAAGTGACGCAGCTCCCGCGCGTTCATCGTGACGACGATCTTGGTCTCGGCCGCGTTGGGCAGCACGAAACGGGCGTCCTCCTGGACGCTCTCCCGCGTGCGGCCTTCGGCGAGGCCGAGCTCCACGAGCTTGTCGTAGGCGAGGCGCGCGTCCTCCATGGCCTTGAGGAAGACGGCCTGAGCCTCGCCGTTGCCGGCGACGCTCGGCGGCACGATGAAGCTGTCGCCCTCGCCGAAGTTCACGTATCGCTGCGACTGCTGGTTGTAGCTGGCGACGCGGTGCCGGACCAGCTGGTGGGTGCAGGCACGGCTGACTCCGTCCACCGCGAAGCTGAAGGTGGCGTGCTCGAGCGCCGAGTGATGGCCGCTGCGCACCAGGACGCGCACCAGCTTGGCGACGTCCCCGTCGCTCATCTCCTGCTTGAGATCGGCGGCGGAGACGGGCGCGTAGCAGAGCCGACCCGCGATCGCGACGGCGCGATCCGGGTCGGGGGTGTGCTGCAGAAGACTGACGCGGAGCTCGGCGCTCATCGCTGCCCCGTCAGGACTCAGTCGTCTCGGCCTCGGCCGGTGCGGTCTCGGCGGCGACAGCGACAGGCTCGGGCTTCGCAGCCTCGGCCGCTGGGGCCTTGGCCTTCGGCTGCTTCTTGGGAGCCGGCTCGGCCACCTTCTCCATGCGCCGCTTGAAACGGTCCACGCGGCCGCCCGAGTCCACGAGCTTCTGCTTGCCCGTATAGAACGGGTGACACTGGGAGCAGAGCTCGACGTGCAGATCCTTCTGGGTGCTGCGCGTGGTGAACGTGTTGCCGCAGCTGCAGTGGACGATCGCCTCTTCGTACTGCGGATGGATGTCCTTCTTCATCTGAACGGATCCCTTCTGGGAGCAAACCCGGTAGTGACGCGCGATCGGTCCCGAAAGACCGAAGCGGGATGATACCACGAACCGCCGCGTCGCTTCGAATCCTTCCCGCGGCCAAACCGACGCGGCCGCGCGGCGCGAGCGTCGCGGTCCTGCTACCGCGAGTTCTTCTGCAGCGCGCTGAGGAACTCGGCGTTGTTCTTGGTCTCGCGCGTCTTCTTGATCAGCAGCTCGATGGCCGCGGCAGGATCGAGGCTGTGCAGCACGGAGCGGAGCTTCCAGACGGCGGCCGCCTCGGCCGGTTCCATCAGCAGCTCCTCCTTGCGCGTCCCGGTCATCTCGATGTCGATGGCCGGGAAGATGCGCTTGTCGGCGAGCTTGCGGTCGAGCCGGATCTCCATGTTGCCCGTGCCCTTGAACTCCTCGAAGATCACCTCATCCATGCGCGAACCGGTGTCGACGAGGGCCGTCGCGAGGATGGTGAGCGAACCACCCTCCTCGATGTTGCGCGCCGCGCCGAAGAACTTCTTGGGCGGGTAGAGAGCGGTGCTGTCGACGCCGCCCGAGAGGATGCGCCCGCTGGCGGGCGTGTTGAGGTTGAAGGCGCGGGCCATGCGGGTGATCGAGTCGAGCAGCACGACGACGTCGCGGCCCATCTCGACCAGGCGCTTGACGCGGTCGAGCACCAGCTCGGTGACCTGCACGTGGTTCTCGCTGGGCTGGTCGAAGGTGCTGGCGACGACTGTACCGACCACGGAACGCTGCATGTCGGTGACTTCTTCGGGGCGCTCGTCGACGAGAAGCACGAAGAGGTCGATGTCCGGGTTGTTCGCCGCGATGGAGTTGGCGAGCTTCTTGAGGATCGTCGTCTTGCCCGCCTTGGGCGGTGAGACGATCAGGCCGCGCTGGCCCTTGCCGATCGGGCAGAGCAGGTCCATGATGCGCGCCGCCGTATCGTGCTCGTCGGTCTCGAGACGCAGGCGTTCCTCGGGGAAGAGCGGCGTGAGCTTCTCGAACACCGGACGCTGGCGCGCGATGTCGGGGTCGATGCCGTTCACGGCGTCGATCTTGAGCAACGCGTTGTACTTCTCGTTGTCCTTGGGCTCGCGGACCTGACCGAGCACCTCGTCGCCGCGACGGAGGCCGAAGCGGCGGATCTGGCTGAGACTCACGTACACGTCACGGTCGCCCTGGCTGAAGCCGTTCGTGCGCAGGAAGCCGAAGCCGTCGGGCAGCACGTCGAGGATGCCGGTGCACGGGATCGACGGACGGTCGTCGCGCGGCTCGCCGCCGCCCTGGCGCTGCTTGTCGCGACCGCGACGTCCCTTGCCCTTGCCCTGGCGCTGCTGGCCCTGCTGCTGGCCGCCCTGCTGCTGGCGGTCGCCGTTGCCGACCTGCCTCTCGGCGGCGATGACGTCTGCCTGCGGCCCCGCCGGAGCGTTCGCCTGCATGCTCGCGGGCGGTGCCGGTGCGGTGTCGAGCGCGACCTCGGCGGGCTTGTCGGCGGCGGGCTTGTCGGCGGCCGGAGCGTCGGCGGCGGGCTTGTCGGCGGCCGGGGCGTCGGCGGCGGGCTTGTCGGCGGCCGGGACGTCGGGGGCGGGCTTGTCGGCGGCCTTGGCGGCAGGCTTGCGCGCGGCGGGCTTCGCGGCCTTCGCGACGGCGGGCGCCTCGGCGGCGGCCTCGGTGGCCGGCGTCGGAGCCTCGGCCGACGCGGTCTCGACGGCGGGCTTGCTCGGAATGGTCATCTGGTCTGTCTTTTCCTCAGTGCTCATGGGCTCCCGGGACTCCTGACATCAGCCCTGTGGGGCGGTGCGCCACAAGGGGGGAGATGCCGTACGAGTAGGTGGATCGTGCGATGGAAGACGGAGTCCGTGCGGGCTCCGTAGCTGAGTATGTCACACCGCGCAAGAGACTCCAAGTGTCCTCGTCGTCAACTGGTGGGTCGGACTCTCGCTCCGTGACGCGCTGCAGTCGCGGCCGCAGGGGCAGCGGAGGGGATCTCCGGGCCACCGTCGCCGCGTACGCGGCGGGACGGGCGAGCGGCTCGGGGATGTGCCTACTCTATCGGATGATGGCGCCGGAACTGAAGCCCGCCGCTGGGGAGCGGCCTGCCGACCCTCTGCGTGCACGGCGTCAGTCCGGCTCCTCCTCGGCCGCCGCCTTCCTTTCGCCCGAGGGTTCCTCGTCACCGGCCGGCCCGTCGGCAGAGCCGCCCTGTTCTTCCACGCGTTGCAGGATCGTCCCCAGCACCGCGCTCAGGTTGTCTTCGAGGCTGGGGCCGTCGATGACCGGGACGCCGAGCGCCTGCGCCCGCCCCACCATGTACTTCTGGATGCGGCGGATGTCGGCGAAGTGCTCCAGGTAGCGGCGCAACGGGCGGATGCCTCCCGTCTCCCACTCCCTCACGGTGAAGTTGCCGCGGTGCCGGTCCTTGTCGGACACGGCGAGCATGAACTCGAGCACGATCGCCTCCCCCCAGCGCGAACGGTCGAGATAGCCGGGCACCAGGTGGACGCCCTCGACGACCATCCGTTGCGCCTCCGCAATGCCGCGTGCGATCAGCGCCTCCAGCCCCACGGAGACGGCCTTGGTCTGTTCGATGAAGCCCATCTTGCTGAGGTCGGTCTCCCGCGGCACGGGCACACGCACCGCCGAGGCGGCGTCGAACGAAGAGGTGTGGATGGCGGGCATGAGCTCCGGGGCGAAGAAGGCGCGCATCGTCTGCCGGACCATGTCGGTGCCGATCACCCGGGTGATGCCGAGTCGATGCGCGAGCTGGGTGGCGAGCGTGCTCTTGCCGACGCCGGTGGCTCCGCCGATGAGCACGATCAGTGGCGTCTCCAGACGACGCAGCTTCTGCCACTGGCCGAAGCGTGCGATCAACACGTCGCCTTGCTCGCGGCCGAGCTGGTCGCGGGCGATCTCGCGCAGATCGGCCAGGGTGAGCGCCGCCGGCCCGCGGAGCCGCAGGCGCCGCTCCACGGCGGCGGCCACGTTGTACGCGCGTTCGGGCGCGAGCCCCGTGGACATGAGCGTCTGGGCCATGAGCCCCTTGCTGAACGGAGCCTGATCGCCGTCGTCGATGAGCGGAATGTCGCTGTACTCGACCACGGTCACTCCGAGGCCGCGGGTCCGGCGCCGGGCGCCGCGGCGGTGCGCGCGGCGTAGCGCTCCCGGGCGAGCGCGGCGAGGCGGTCCACAGCGGCGGCGAGGTCGCCGCTCAGCGCGACCGGTTCGTTGTCACAGAAGATCAGTTCGCGGCCGGCGGCGGCCGCGCCCTCGGCGACGACGTCGACGGCCGCGGCCTTGATCTCGGTGAGGAAGACGTCGGCCTCGGCGGCGGCGCGGCCGACCGAGGCCGCGAGACGGCGCCGGTCGGCGAGGTCGCACGAGACCAGGACGACCTCGGCGCCGTGGTCCTCCTCGAGCGACGCGGCGAGCTGCGGCCCCGCGCCCTCCGGCGCCGTCGTGAAGAAGGCCACGCGCCGGCCGCGGACGGACTTCGCAGGACGCGGCCTGAAGACCGTGGCGATCACGTCGATGCCGGGCCGCACGGCCTTCACCGCGGCGGTGAGCGCTTCGACCTCCCCGGGCTCCACGAACGGGAGCTCGCACTGCGTCAGCACCAGGATGTCGCTGAGCAGGAGGCGGTACGTCCCGAGGTAGCCGGCGACGTAGTCGGCCGGCTGGCCGGCGCCGGCCACGCAGAGCGTGGCGTCCGCCAGCACCGGCGGCACCACGGCCCCGCTGCCCTCGATCACGGCGAGCGCGGCGCCACTCTCCTCGACCAGCGGGACCGCCTCGCGCACGTTGTCGTCGAAGGGGGCGCCGGCGAGCCCGCCGCCGCAGCGCCGGCAGCCGATGGCGGTCACGCCCGCGAGCACCGCGTCCTCGTAGCAGTCGCTGGCGGCGTGCCGCCCGGCGCGGGAGGCGGCGAGCAGCTCGGCCGGGCCGAGCCCGTCGCCGCCGCGGATCAGCTCCGGCTCCGGCGGGCCGCCGCGACCCATCGCCACGACGACGACGCCGCCATCCGTGCGCAGGGCGGCGTCGAGCCGGCGTGCGAGCCAGCCGCTCACGGCCGTCTTGCCGACGCGCTTGCCGGTGCCGATCACGCCGACTGAGGGCACGGCGGCCAGACGCGCGAAGGCCTGCGGCCGCACCTCGGTGTCGGCGGCCACGTAGCCGGCGCCCTCGGCCAGCGCGGCGCTCATGAGCAGAAAGCGCTCGCGGTAGCCGACGACCGGCTCGTCCGAGAGGTCGACGAGCACGTCGGCGCGCGCCGCACGCAGCGCGGCGCGCACCCCTTCGAGGACCTCGTGCACGGTCGCCGACCGCGGCTCCACGGCGACGAGCCGCGGGAGCCCTACCTCGGCGGCGAGAGCGGCCAGACCTGCGTCGGAACCGCTGCGGTCGGTCGCGGCGTCCGGCGTGGCGGAGTCGCCCCCTCGCAGCTTCTCGCGCCCGCCCGCGAAGATGCCTCCCTGCACCGTGTACGCGCCGCCGAGCCCCGCGACCGCGGCGGCGACCACGGGCGGATAGTGCTCGCCGTCGATGAGCACGACAGCGCGTGGCAGGCAGGCGCCTATCGATTCTCTCCCTGAGGAATGGGGCAGATGTACTTGTCGAACGACGCCGTCGAGGGGATGAAGTCGAGGAGCGTCTCCTCGCCGTGGAAGGGGTACTTGCGGGCCACTCGCACGCGGTCGTCCTCGATGCGGATGAGGTTGTAGCACGCTTTGGTGTTGCCCCGCAGGCGCAGTGAGCTGCAGGTCCCGGCGTTGACCACGAACAGGTGCTCGAGGCGCCATGCATACGGTACGTGCTTGTGCCCCGACAGAACGAGGTTGACGCCGCACTCCTGCAGGACCTCGAGCAGATCGCCGGCATCGTAGACGATGTTGCGCTCGCGGCCTGTCCCGGGGATGGGGAGCAGATGATGGTGGAGCATGAAGATGCGGAAGGCGGCCGGACGCGAGTACTCCTCGCGCAGCCAGTCGTACTGCGCCCGGCCGATCTGCCCGTGGTCCAGGTCCGGCTCGGTCGAGTCGACGGCGACGATGACGACGTCGTCCAGGAGGAGCGTCTGCCATCGCGGGCCGATGAGCTCCTCGAAGTGCACGTACCCGACGTTGCGCGCGTCGTGATTGCCGGGGATGACGACGATGGGCGCCTGGATGTGCGCGAGGTGCTCCTTCGCCGTCACGTAGTCCTGGCGGAAGCCCATCTCGGTGAGATCGCCGGTACAGAGGACCACGTCCGGCTCGAGTTCGTTGAGCTCTACGACGACGCGGTCCATCAGGCTCGGGACGAAGTAGGGGGAGCCGGCGTGGATATCGCTGATGTGGGCGATGGTGAGCTCGGTCATCGTGCGCGTCCCCCGGCCGCTCAGGTGCGTGTCACTCTACCACCACGATACGCCCGGGACCCTGCTTGTCGAGCACCGAGAAGCTGGTCTGCCCGCCCTCGCGGCGAAAGCGCAGGCGCATGGAGGTGCGGCCGACACGCAGATTGCTGAGCGTCACCTCTCCGAGCCAGCGGGGCAGTACCGGATTGTGCACGTAGACGATGTTCTCCTCGGCCTGCGCATAGATCCCCAGCATGGATTGCAGGACCAGGAAGAGCGCCGCGGAAGAGTTGGCGTCGGGTGAACAGGCCATGGGGAACGACACCGGTCGGTCTGTCGAGTGCCGCGTGAAGCCGCAGAAGATCTCCGGCAGGCGCGCGTACTCGTGCGCCGTCGCCGCTTCGACGAGACCCCACGCCAGGCGGCCGGCCTCCTGCACGTAGCCGTGCTTCTTCATGCCGTTGGCGATGAGCGCGGTGTCGAACGGCCACACGCTGCCGTTGTAGAAGCTCACGGGATTGTAGAAGTCCGCCTGTTTGCTCAGCGTGCGCACGCCCCACCCGGTGAACATGTCAGGCGCCATGAGGCGCTCCACGACTGCAGGCACGTGCTCTTCGGCGACGATGCGCGACCAGAGGGCATGACCGATCGTCGACGAGACGGGACGCACCTGGCGCTTCTCTCCGTCGAGCGCCATCGCGTAGAACCCCTCGTCCTCCATCCAGAAACGCTCGTTGAACGCGCGCTTGAGGCGGGCGGCGTCCTGCGACAGCCGCTCCGCGCGCTCCACATCGCCGAGCTGTCCGTAGACCGCGGCGAGCCGGCGCTTGGCGTAGTACACGTAGCCTTGGGATTCGGCCAGTGCCACGGGGCCCTCGACCGGCGTGCCGTCGGCATGCTGGACGGCGTCGGCGGAGTCGCGCCACCCCTGGTTCTGGAGACCGGCCCGAGAACGGCGCTCGTACTCGACGAATCCGTCACCGTCGGGATCGCCGGCACCGTCGATCCAGCACAGGGCAGCGTCGACGGCCGGGAAGCGCAGCTCGAACGCATCCAGGTCGCCCGTCCACACCGCGAGCTCGGCGACCAGGAGCAGCCAGAGCGCCGTCGCGTCGATGGAGCCGAAGTACGGCGTGTGCGGAACGGCCCGCAGGCCGGCCATCTCACCACGCCGCAACTCGTGCATGATCTTGCCGGGCTGTTCCTCTCTGAACGTGTTGTCCTGCGTGCCCTGACGGCGGGCGAGGAACGAGACCGCGGCCTGTGCCCAGCGGAGGTCCAGGAGCAGCGTCTCGAGACCGACGAAGGCCATCTCCCGGCCGAACGGCGCCACGAACCAAGGCACGCCGGCCAGGGGGATACGCTCCCCGTCGACGACGGTCGAGAGCGTGCGCAGGTCCTGCTGGCCGCGCCGGAGCGCGCGATTGACCTGCTCGTTGTCGGTGATCATGTCGGTGGCGCCGGACTCCCAGCGCTCGTGCTCGCGGCGAAGCGAGCCGAGGCGAGCGTTGAACTCGCCGCCGATCTCGCCCGGCGCCTCGGGGCCCACCACCTGCACGTCGTAGCGGATGACCGCGCGCTCGCCCGGCGGGAGGTGCAGGCGGAAGCGCGCCCGGCCCTGCTTGAGCGACTCCGGCCTGTCGTGGAACCGGATGATCGTCTGGCGAGTCACATCGTCGAGTCCCAGATAGGACAAGGTGAGGGTCCCGTCGCCCATCTGCGGCCCGAGGCGCGAGCCTCGGCGCCGGCGCCTGCTGCCGCGGACCTCGAAGAGGTCGGCGAAGTCGGCTTCGAAGTGCAGATCGACGACCAGGTCTACGTGGCGGGTGTGATAGTTACGCACCCGCAGAAGCTCGTAGACGCGGTCGGCGACGAGGCGCGTACGACGCACGTGCACGCTCGCCTGCGGAAGCGTGCGCCCGTCGGCGGTGCGCGCCTCGAGGTTGGTCAACTCGACCGTCGCGGCATACCCGCGGTCGGCGCTGGCGCTGAGGAGCACCGGCTGACGCCCGGCGACGGTCAACTCGTACCGGCTCAGGTATCTCGTATCGCGGTAGTACAGGCCGAGGACCGAGTTCTCGGCGCCGGGCACCTGGCCGAGCTCGTTGGAGTAGAGGAAGAGGTCGCCTTCCTTGACGGCGAGATGCGACGCGCGGCCTCCGCTCATCACGTAGCGCTCGGCGCTGGTCGTGACGACGGGCTCGCCCGCCGCGCGGTCACGTGCGGTGGACCGACCCTCTGGCTGTTCCTGGGACCCGCTCATCGCGGCCACGCCTCCCCGGCTCGCATGTTGCCGGCGTCCGCCGGAGCGCCGACGCCGCCGGCGGGTTCTTACCCTGTCGCCTCGAGGAACAGCCGCATCAGCGCCGGACCGTCCGCAACAAAGAGTCCGGTCGCGGCCGCCTGAGACTCGCCGAAGGCCATCGCTCCGCCTCCGCCGGCGCCCGGCAGCGGCTCGCTGATGACGAAGGGCACCGGGCCCGGCGCGTGCGTGCGCGTGCGCAGCGGAGTGAGATGGTCCGGGACCACCAGCACCGCCGGCCGCTCGCGAGCGGCGCTGATCGGCGCGAGCACCTCCGCGTCCACGCGCTCGATGGCGCGGACCTTCTCGCGCAGGTCGCCCATGTGCCCGGCCTCGTCGGGCGCCTCCACGTGCACCCAGACGACGTCGTGATCGGCGAGCGCCGCCACCGCGGCGCGCGCCTTGGCGCCGTAGTCGGTGTCGAGGTCGCCCGTCGCGCCGGGCACGTCGAGGACGTCGAAGCCGGCCAGGCGACCGATCCCGCGCACCAGGTCGACGGCCCCGACGACGGCGCCGGTGAGGCCGTACAGGTCCCTGAACCGGGGCATGGCCGGCGCCGTCCCCTCGCCCCAGAACCACGCGCTCGTGCCGGGGCGGACGCGTTGCAGCACCGCGTCGGCGCGCGCCTGGAGATCGCCAAGAACGGCCGCCGGTGAGCCCGGCGTTACGACGCCGTCGGGGCTGGCGGCGACGCCGGGCAGGTAGCCGGCGACCGGTCGGTCGAGGATGTCGTGCGGCGGCGTGCACGCCACGGTCTCGCCGCCTCGCCAGACGAAGAGGTGCCGGTAGCTCACGCCGGTGTGGAACTCGTAGGGCCCCCCGCCCAGCTCGGCCTCGAGGGCCTCGACGCAGCGACGGGCCTCGCTGTTATCCACGTGGCCGCCAGTGTGGTCCGTCATGATCCCACCGGTCACGGTCACCAGGTTGAGCCGGTACGAGACGTCGCCCGGAGCGAGCTCGACGCCGATGCTCGCCGCCTCGAGCGGGCTGCGACCGGAGAACACCTTGGTCGGGTCGTAGCCGAGCACCGCGAGGTTGGCGCAGTCACTGCCCGGGGCCATGCCCTCGGGCACGGTGCGGACGAGCCCGACGATGCCGCCACGGGCCAGGCCGTCCATGACCGGCGTCCGGGCTTCCTCGAGCGGCGTCCTACCCCCCAGTGCGGCCTGCGGCTCGTCGGCCATGCCGTCGGGGACCAGAAGTACTCGCTTGCGCATCAGCTCCTCCTCCCGGACAGGTGTGAACACCCTGTTCGCAGGTGGTTGCTCACCCGGCTCCGCCCAGCACCATCAGCGGCAGCCCGGCGAGACCGTCGTACTTGGGCCGGTAGCGCACGGTGTCGTAGCAGCGCGCGACGTCGACGGCCTTCTTGGTGGCGACCACCTCGTCGATCGGCACGGACCCGTAGCTGCCGTCGCGAAGCGCGACCATGCGGCCGGTCTCGCCCTTCAGGATCAGGTCCACGGCGAGGTTGCCGTAGGCGGTCGGCACGATGCAGTCGATCGCGTCCGGCGCGCCGCTGCGCACGAGGTACCCGAGGTTCATGCTGATCATGTCTATCTTCTTGCCGCCGTTGAAGTGCGGCGCGAGCTCCTTGACGCGAGCGCTCACACGCTGACCGATCCCACCGAGCTTGGCGTGGCCGTACTGGTCCTTCTCCCCACCCATGAAGACCATCTCGCCGCCGGCCGGCATGGCGCCCTCGCTGACGATGCAGACCGAGTAGCCCTCCGGCCGGCCGTTCCGGTCGGCGACCAGGAGCTCTGTGAGCTGCTCGACGTCGAACTCATGCTCGGGGATCAGACAGCGGTCGGCGGCGCCGGCGAAGGTCGGGAGGAGCGCCGTGAAGCCGGCGTAGCGCCCGAAGACCTCGAGCACCACGATGCGCTCGTGCGAGGCAGCGGAACTGGTCACCTGCCGGGCCATCTCGATGGTGCGGTTCACGCAGGTCCCGAAGCCCATGCAGTAGTCGGTGCCGGGCACGTCGTTGTCCATCGTCTTGGGGATGGCGACGACGGGGAAGCCGCGGCGGCCCAGCTCGACACCGTAGCTGAGCGTATCGTCGCCGCCGGCCGGCACGAGATAGTCGATGCCGAGATACTCGAGGTTGGCGATCACCTCATCGCTGAGGTCGTTCTTCTCCGCCGTGTACTTGTGCTTGAGGTGCGCGGGCACGTCCTTGGCCGGCACCGCGCTCGGACGCGTGCGCGACGAGTGGAGGAACGTGCCGCCGGAGTACGCGTACCGCTCGACCAGCTCGCGCGTCAGCGGCAGCACCCACGCGCTGTTGTCCGCGCCGTCCTCACGCTTCGGTTCGACGAGCCCTGCCCAGCCGCGACGGATGCCGACCACTTCGAAGCCCTCGCTCAGGGCGCGTAGCGTCACGCCCCGGATCGCCTGGTTAAGCCCGGGGATGTCGCCACCGCCGGTGAGGATGCCGATGCGGCCCTTGGAACTCGCACTCATCACATGTCTCCTCTCCTCTGAACGCCGCGGAGCGGTGATCCTCCGGCGCCCCGCTCGATAGCTTGCTTGCGGCGACTGTGGTGCGGTGCTGCTACGCCGCCCTGCACATAAGCCCGTCTTCGATGCCTACTGTGCGGTGCATCTTCGGCGCCCCGCTCGATTGCGGATGTGCGGTGCTGCTGCGCCGCCCCGCACGAAAGCCCGCCTTCGGTGGCTTTTCTGCGGCGGCAATTCAGGAGTCGCCCTCGACACGGATGACGGCTGGATCACCGTGCACGTCGGGGAGCGCACTGATCTGGTCGAGGGCGGCAAAGAACTGCGCCTCGCGGACGGGGTGGAGCAGCAGGACGAGCTCGGCTTCGTCGCCGCCGCCCTCCTGCACCATGGAATGGATGCTGACGCCATGCTCGCCGAACAGCGCGCTCACCTTGGCGAGCACGCCCGGCTGGTCGATAACCCTCAGCCTGAGGTAGAACCTCGAGACCATCTCGGCGTCGGGGAGGAACGGGACGTCCTTGTAGCAAAGGCAGTTCTGCACGAAGCTGCCCTTCACCGTGTTGACCACGGAGATGACATCCCCGATCACCGCGGATGCGGTGGGAACGCTGCCGGCGCCGGGGCCGAAGAGCATGATCTCGTCGAAAGCATCGCTCGTCAGGAACACGGCGTTGTATGCGCCGGCGACGCCCGCCAGCGGATGTGTTCGCGGCAGGAAGGCCGGGTAGACGCGCACGTTCATGCGCCCGTCGATGAGCTTGGCGACACCGAGGAGCTTGGCGGCAAGGCCGAGGCGGGCGCCGTGGGCGATGTCGGCCGATGTGATCTCGGTGATGCCCTCGTAGGGCACGTCGTCGAGACCCGTGCGGCTGTGGAAGGCGATCGAGCTGAGGATCGCCATCTTGGCGGCCGCGTCCTTGCCGCCCACGTCTTCGGTGGGGTCGGCCTCCGCGTAGCCGAGACGCTGAGCCTCCTTGAGCACGTCGTCGTAGTCGGCGCCCGTCTCGGCCATGGCGCTGAGCATGTAGTTGGTCGTGCCGTTCACGATGCCGAAGACCGTGTCGACCTCGGCGGCGACCAGCGACTCGCGCAGGACCTTGATGACCGGGACGGCGCCGACGGCGCTCGCCTCGAAGCGGAGGTGCACACCGCTCTCCTCGGCGGCGGCGAACAGCTCGGCGCCGTGCTGCGCCAGGAGCTGCTTGTTGGCGGTCACCACGTTCTTGCCGGCCTTGAGAGCGCGGAGCTGGAACTCGAGCGCCGCGCCCACCCCGCCGATCAGCTCGACGACGATCTGGATGGCGGGGTCCTCGAGGATGTCCTCGAAGCGCGTCGTGAGAAGCGCCGGGTCGAGGTCCGGATGACTGAAGGTGGGGTCCTTCTCGAGGACCCGCTTCAGGACGACCTCCTTGCCGGTGGCCAGCGTGATGTCGTCGGCGTTCTTCTTGAGCAGCTTGCCCACCCCGGATCCGACGGTGCCGTACCCGAGGAGCCCGATGCCTACCTTGTCCACTGTGGTGCCCTCCGTCGTCGCGGGGTCGTCACTGAGCGAGCGGCCGCTGCAGGCGCAGCACGTCGTCCCAGGTCTCTCGTGCGATGATGACGCGCGCCTGGCCGTCGCCGACCATGACCACGGCCGGCCGCGGCTGCGCGTTGTAGTTGTTGGCCATCGCGTACCCGTACGCGCCGGTGCCCGGGGTGACGAGGATGTCGCCCGGCTTCGGTGGAGCGATGTGCACGTCGCGCACCAGCACGTCGCCGGACTCGCAGTGCTTGCCGGCGATGGTGACGACATCTGTCGCCGGCATCACCGCCTTGTTCGCCAGCATCGCCTCGTACTTCGAGTCGTAGAGCATCGGGCGCAGGTTGTCGCTCATCCCCCCGTCCACGGCCACATAGGTACGCACGCCGGGGATGACCTTGACCGTGCCGACGGTGTACGCGGTCACCGCCGCCTTCCCGGCGATGCTGCGTCCCGGCTCGACGAAGAGCCTGGGCATCTCCATGTCGTGCTTCTCGGCGCCGGCGCGCACCGCGTCGACCGCGATCTCGGCGAAGTCCGCGATCGAGCTGGGCTGGTCGGCCTCGGTGTAGCGGATGCCGAGGCCGCCGCCGATGTTGAAGATGCAGCACGCGAAGCCGAAGTCGCGGCGCCACTCGTCGAGGGCGATGAAGAGCACCTCGACCTCGCGGCGGTACGAGTCGAGCGCGAAGATCTGCGAGCCGATGTGCGCGTGGACGCCGACGAGCCTCAGGTGGGCCGCGTCCCTGAGGCGGCGCACCGCCTCCTGCGCGAGCCCGTCGGCCAGCCCGAAGCCGAACTTGCTGTCCTGCTGGCCGGTCTGGATGAAGTCGTGCGTGTTGGGGCGCACACCGGGCGTGACGCGCACCAGCACATCCTGGACTCGGTCCCGCGCCGCGGCCGCCGCCTCGAGCCGCTCGATCTCTTCGAACGAGTCGACGACGAAGTGGCCGATACCGGCGTCGAGGCCGGCCTCGATCTCGATCGCCGACTTGTTGTTGCCGTGGAAGTAGATGCGCCGCGGCGGGAACCCGGCGGCGCGGGCTGCCGCCAATTCGCCGCCGGTGGCGACGTCGAGCGAGAGGTCCTCCTGCGCCACCAATTCCGCCATCGCGCGGCAGCTGAACGCCTTGCTCGCGTAGACGATCTCGTAGAGGTCGGTGCGCGCGCCGAACGCCGCGTGGTAGGCGCGGCACTGGTCGCGCAGTGTCTGCTCGTCGTAGACGAACAGCGGCGTGCCGAACTCCCGCGCGAGGTCGACCACGTCGCAGCCACCGATCTCGAGGTGGCCGGCGGCGTCGTGGACCGTCGTGTGCGGGTAGATCAGCGTGTGGGTCATGGGCGCGTCTCCCTCAGAACTCGATGCCCGGCCGCGCCTGCACGCCGGCGTCGAAGTAGTGCTTGAGCGGGCGCATCTCCGTGACGAGGTCGGCCGCCTCGACCAGCTCGTCGGGAGCGCGGCGGCCGGTGATCACGAGCTCGACGGCGGCCGGTTTGCCGGCCATGAGCTCGAGCACCCGGCCCACGGGGACGAGCTCGAAGAAGACCGCGGTCACGAGCTCGTCGAGGACGACCAGGTCGTACTCGCCGCCATCGACCAGGGCCTTCGCCCTGTCGAGCCCGGCGGCGGCGGCGGCGAGGTCCTCTTCCGAGGCCTCGCCCTTGAGCACCCAGTGGTCGAGCCCGCACTGCTGCACCGGCACGCCGAGCTTGGTGAGGGTGACGATCTCCCCCCAGGTGGGGTCGGCCTTCATGAACTGGAGCACGGCCGGCCGCAGTCCCTGGCCCAGCGCGCGCAGTACAAGCCCCAGGGCGGCGGTCGTCTTGCCCTTGCCGTCACCCGTGTAGATCTGGACGTAGCCCTCGCGCGCCGTGCTCATGGCCGCGTCACCTCCCGTAGTCATAGAAACCGGCGCCGCTCTTGCGGCCGAGCTTGCCGGCGTCGACGAGCTCTCCGAGCACCGCCGCCGGTTTGTACTTGGGGTCGCCGAGCTCACGCTCGAGCGACTCGATGATCGCCTTCGTCGTGTCGAGGCCGACAAGGTCGGCGAGCGCGAGCGGGCCCATCGGCCAGTTGGCGCCGAGCTTCATGCCCGTGTCGATGTCCTCGACACTGGCCACGCCCTCGGCGAAGGCGGTGGCGGCCTCGTTGATCATCGGGAAGAGGATGCGGTTGACGACGAACCCGGGAGAGTCTTCGACCGTGATCGCGGTCTTGCCGACCGTCTCCGCGAACGCCCTGGCGGCGGCGAGCGTCTCGTCGCTCGTCTGGTCGCCGCGCACGACCTCGACGAGCGCCATCAGCGGCACGGGGTTGAAGAAGTGGATGCCCACGAAGCGCTCGGGCCCGGTCACGGACGCGGCGAGCGCGCTCACCGAGAGGCTGGACGTATTGGAGGCGATGATCGCGTCCGCCCGCAGCAGGGCGGCGGCCTGCTCGAAGAGACCCTGCTTGAGCTCCATCGACTCCGGCGCCGCCTCGATGAAGAGATCGGCGTCGGCGCCCGCGCTCATGTCGGTGCTCGTCGTGATCCGCGCCAGGGCCGCGTCACGGGCGGAGGCCTCCATGCGGCCCTTGTCGACCAGCTTCCCGAGACCCTTCGCGATGCCCGCCATACCGCGCGCGATGAACTCGTCGGCGACGTCGATCATGACGACGTCGAGCCCGGCGACGGCCGAGACCTGGACGATGCCGGCGCCCATCTGGCCGGCGCCGGCGACGAGCAGTCTGTTGACGCTCACGAGGTCCTCCTCATGCTCCAGCGCGCAAGCCCGTCAGGGAGCCGCAACGCGATGATGTCACCCAAGAAGGCGCGATGACCATGCTACCGCAGGCGAAGTGACCGCGTACATGCGGACGCCGGGCGCGCGTGAGGCGCCGGCGCGTGACCGCGGAGCGACAGGACCGGGATGGTCCTGTTACCATGCGCCCATGGTCCCGGCGCCCAAGATCATCAGCTGTGAAGTGCTCCGCAACGAGATCGAGCGCGTGCTCGAACGCGGCGGGCGCGACCTCGAGATCGAGTTCGTCGACGGCGCGCTGCACGACTACCCCGACAGATTGCGCAGCGCCCTGCAGGAACGCATCGACGGCACCGCCGGGGCCCGCGACATCCTCCTCTGTTGCGGGCGCTGCAGCAACGGCACCGTGGGCCTCGAGGCGCGTGACCACCGTCTCGTGCTGCCGGCGGTCGACGACTGCATCTCGCTGCTTCTGGGCTCTCGCGCCCGGTACCTCGAGGAGCACGGCGCCAAGCCCGGCACGTACTACTACACCCGCGGCTGGGTGGACTTCATCGAGGACCCGTACAAGGAGTACCTCAAGATCATCCCCAAGTACGGTGAGGAGCGGTCGGCTCGCGTGGCTCGCATGATCATGGAGCACTACACCCGCGTCGCGGTGATCGAGACGCCAGGCGTGAAGGGCCTCGACGACAAGAAGGAGTACCTCGAGACGGTGAGCGCGTTCTACGAGCTGCCGCTCGAGCGCCTCACCGGTTCGCTGCGCTTTCTCGAGAAGCTCGTGGCCGGGCCGCACGATGAGGAGTTCATCGTCGTGGAGCCCGGCAACGTGCTGGACGAGCCCCTCTTCTGGGCGCTCGCCGGCGCCTGACCCGCCGGCAGAGCGGTGCGCCGGCGGCGCCTTCGTCGTTGGCTCGGCTGCGCGGGCTGATCAGCTCTCGCCGGCCGGCTTCTTTCTCGCCGCCGGCTTCTTCTTCGCCGCCGGCTTCTTCTTCGCCGCCGGCTTCCTCGTGCCCGCCGGCTTCTTCGCCGCCAGTTCTTTCTTGCCCGCCGGCTGCTTCGGCTCCGCGCGCTCTCCGGTCTCGCCGGCCGTCGCCTCGGCCACATCCGGCGCCTCGTCTCCGTCGCCCGCATCGGGCGCCATCTCGGCCTCTCCGGTCTCGCCGGCCGGCGCCTCACCCGCGTCCGGCGCCGCCGCCCGTTCGGCGTTCGCGAGTTGCACGGCATGCGCGTACGCCAGCTGCATCTGCGCCAGGGCGTCGCGGAGGCCGCGTGTGCGCTCGTCACCCTGCTCGCGCTCGACGACCTCGAGCGTGGCCCGGATCAGCTCGATGGAGAGGCGGGCGTCGGTCAGGTCGCGAACCGGCCGCGTCTCCTCCGCAAGCCCCATCTTCTGGGTGCCGAAGTTGAGGAGCCCGACGATGGTCTCGTAGGCAAGATCGAAGGCATGCACGCTCTTCAGCTGCTCGAGAAGGGCGCGAGCACGCTCCTCGTCGGAGGTCACGCGTTCGCGATCGCCGGAGTCGTTCATGATTGACCTCTCTGCATATCGGCTGTTTGGGCGATCGAACTCCTGTGCGCATCGGTGACCGTCCCGGCGAACACGTCGAGGAGACTCTCTCCCTCCATGTGCGCTCGAGACTGCTGCTGGGCCCCGTTGCCGTCGCGCAGGATCCGCTCCACGTCGGCGAGGTGCGGACTCAGACCGATGCCGTCGGCGTACGGCGCCGCCAGCTCGACCAGGTGCCGCACCGCGTCGGCGGCCGGCAGCTCCTCCCCCATCACCCAGTCGACCAGCTTGCCGTCCAGGCCGAAGCGGATGGCCCGCCACAGATTCTCCTCGATATACCGCGTCTCGAGGATCGGCAGCGGCATGCCCTCGTCGTAGATGCGTCCCAGATGGGCGATCAGGCCCACGGTGAGGGACGAGATCGCAAGGCTCTGCCATGCCTCGGTCTGGGCGTCGCAGATGCGGACCTCCACAGTGCCGAAACGATGGTGCGGACGCACCGACCACCACACCTGCGTGAACTCCTGGATGCAGTTGGTGTCGACGAGCTCCTCGTAGAAGCGGCGATGCTCCGCCCAGGTGCCGAAGACGTCGGGGATGCCGCAGCGCGGGAACATGCGCACGAACGTCTGCGTGCGCACCGAGTGCAGTTGCGTCCAGACGTCCTCGATGAACGGTGAATTGGCCGACAGCGCAAGGAGGTGCGGCAGGTAGGTCCGCAGCGCATCGCAGATGGCCACCGCCCGGTCGCAGCCGCGCACGCCGACGTGGACGTGCGCCGCCCAGGTGTTGTTGCGCCACGCCACGTACTTGAGCCGGTCCTCGACCAGCTGGTAGTGCGGCGTGTCGATGATCTGCTGGTCCTTCCAGCCCGAGAAGGGGTGCGTACCGGTGGACCCGAGCGCGTAGCCCCGGGCATCCGCGTGGGCGAAGAGCTCCGCACGGTTGAGCACGAGCTGCTTCGCCGCCTGCCCGAAGTGCAGGGTGCGCGGCGTGGAGACCTCGATCTCCGAGGTCAGCAGCTCCCCGGCGATGCGCTCGCGCAGGCGCGGCGGCGCGGAGTCGCGCAGCGGCTCGAAGCCGGGCGTGAGCGCGAGCGTCTGCGGGTCGAGGATCTGGAACTCCTCTTCCAGCCCGAGGTCGAGGTCGTGGGCGTTGTCGAACCTGGCCTCGACCTCTTCGAAGTATGCGCCGTGGTCGGCAGTCATCGGGGTGCACTCTACCGAATACAGGCGAGGAAGACACTCGCCGGGACCGCGGCGCCACGAGGCAGTAAAGGATGCGCGCGCGGCATGACAATGGGCCGGAGGCGCAGCCCGTGGGCGGCGCCTCCGGCCCTGTCGAGGCGCCGTCCGGCGCCCCGTGTCTGCTATCCAACGTTACGGCGTAAGCGCAGGAGGAGTCGGCACGACGTAGCCGGCCGGCGCCTTCACCTTCAGGAAGTGGACGGTGAACACGCGCTCTGCGCCGCTCCCGCTGATGCGTCCGCGGACCTTGACCTTCGCGTCCATGAGCTGCTCGTCGTTCAACTGCGCCAATTCGACCCTGCCGCAGCCGTCGGCCGTCACCAATCGTAGGCGCGCGTTCTCGGCGACCACCATCGGCAGCCCCTCAGCGACCTTACGATACGCCCTCACGGTCTTCGTCCCGGCCTTGACCCAGATGGTCGCCATGGCCGGTGTGGCGGTCACGGGGGGATCAGCGGTCTCGTCGGCGGCGACCGCCTCGGTGACCGCCATCAGCTTGCCGACGGCGTTGAACTTGTACTTGCCGTGGGCCTTGCTCTTGCCCGACTTCCCGCCGGCGGCGGCCAGCGGCACGACGGCCAGCACCAGCGCCAGCGCCAGCACCAGCATGATCGGCATCAGTCTCTTCATATCGACCTCCTCGCATCGGCTGGCCGCCAGACCGGGGGCAGCGGCCTCTCTACGTCCTCAACGGCAGCCTGCTCGTCCTCCTGAAGCCAAAGCCGCCATCTCCGTCGCCCCGCCCGGCAACGGCCGGCCTCTGCGGGCCGGATGACGGTGCGACGACGGGGATCGGACCGCGCGGACGCGGCCACGCCCCGCGACGCACGCCATGGGGTTGCGCACCGCCCCATTCCGTATACGATTACGCGCGGCACAGGGCAGGTAGGGGAAAGGAGCCCGTGTGAAACTGAGTCTGGTTCCCAAGGACCACGACTATTTTCGGCTGTTCTCAGACCTGGCGGCCAATCTCGATGCGGCCGCTCAATTGCTCGTGAAATTCATGCACGACGGCGACCGCAAGGGCATCGCCGCGTCGATCCTCGAGCACGAGCACGTGGGCGACAAGATCGTGCACGACATCGTGCGCCGCCTCAACAAGTCGTTCATCACGCCCATAGACCGCGAGGACATCTACGACCTCGTGGCCACAACGGATGAGATCCTCGACAACATCGAGGCCGCCACCGACATGGTGATGCTCTACCGGGTGGGCGAGACGACCGAGCAGGCGCGACGTCAGGCGGAGGTCATCGCCAAGGCCACCCCGCTCCTCAAGGAGTGCATGGACAACCTCGAGAAGCCCAAGGGCCTCGACGAGCGCATCATCGCCATCAACAGCCTGGAGAACGACGGCGACCGCATCCTGCGTGACGCCATCGCCAGCCTCTTCGATGGCGACATGGCGTGCACCGACATCATCAAGTGGAAAGACATCTACGAGATGCTCGAGGCCGCGATCGACGAGTGCGAGCACGTCGCCAACGTCATCGAGAGCATCGTCCTCAAGCACAACTGACCTGAGCACAGACCGTGGTCCTCCTCATCACGATCGTCGTCCTGGCGCTCGTCTTCGACTACACCAACGGCTTCCACGACACCGCCAACTCGATCGCCACTTCAGTGTCGACGCGCGCCCTCTCGCCGCGTGTCGCGGTGCTCATGGCGGCGGGCCTCAACCTGCTGGGCGCACTCGTCTCCACGGGCGTGGCCAAGACCGTGGGTGAAGGGATCGTGAACACCGACCTCGTCACCCTGCCGCTCGTCCTCGCCGCCCTCATCGGCGCCGTCGCGTGGAACTTCACGACGTGGTACTTCGGCATCCCGTCCAGCTCCTCGCATGCGCTCTTCGGCGGCCTCATCGGCGCCATGATCGCCAAGGCGGGCGTCGACGGCGTCATCTGGAGCGGCGTCTTCGAGAAGATCATCCTGCCGATGCTCGGCTCGCCCTTCTTGGGTTTCGTGGGCGCGTGGGTGCTCATGACGGGGCTCATCTGGCTGGTACGCAAGCGACAGCAACAGCCCGTCAACAGGTGGTTCCGGCGCCTGCAGCCCATCTCCGCGGGGTTCATGGCCTTCTCACACGGCGCCAACGACGCGCAGAAGACGATGGGCATCATCACGCTGGCGCTGTTCGCCAGCGGCGAGATCGCCACCTTCGAAGTGCCGCTGTGGGTCAAGATCACCTGCGCGCTCGCCATGGCCCTGGGCACGTACTCGGGCGGCTGGCGCATCATCCACACGCTCGGGTCCAAGGTCATCAAGCTCGACCCCATCCATGGGTTCGCGGCAGAGACCGCCGCCGCCAGCGTCATCCAGCTGGCCACGCACTTCGGCGTACCCGTCTCGACCACGCACACGATCACGGCCTCGATCATGGGCGTCGGTTCCACCCAGCGCCTCTCCGCCGTGCGCTGGGGCGTCGCCGGGAACATCGTCACCGCCTGGGTGCTGACGTTGCCGGCGGCAGGCCTCGTCGCCGCCGGCTTCTACCTCGCCGGGACGGGGATCGCCGCGCTCTTCTAGAGGCCCGCCGACCAGCGGTCCTCCGAAAAGCCGGCCGGCGCCGCCCCGTCAGTACTGCGGTATGCTTTCACGTGAAGGTGCAGGTCCACGCGGCGTCTGTCCGGCCGTGCAGCGGTAGGAACTGCGATCACCGTCAACAACCTGGTGACCGCCCGGGCGGCACCGCGGACCAGCCGCGGACCGCCCCGTGGTCCCCGAAGGTCCACTCCCCGTTCCAAGGAGCGTCATGAAGATCCGACTCATCGAGCCCGAGCCGCCCGGGATGCACGTGTGGGCGAAGGTCCTCCTCCCCCGCCTGGGGCTGCCGATCATCGCCGCCGCGCTCAAGGAGCACGGTCACGACGTGCTCGTGTACAACCCGACGATGGCCCCCATAGATTGGGACGACGTCAACAGCTCGGAGCTCGTCGGGATATCGAGCACGACCTCCACGGCGTCGACCGCCTACGAGTTCGCCGACGACCTCCGCCGCCGCGGCATCCCCGTCGTCATCGGCGGCTCACACGTCACCTTCATGGCCGACGAGGCGCTCGAGCACGTCGACTACGTCGCCCGCGGCGAGGGCGGCGAACAGCTCACGCTGGAGCTCATCGAGGCGCTCGCCGGCGACCGCGAGCTCGACACCATCGCCGGACTCTCGTTCACGCGGGACGGCGTCGCCGTGCACAACCCGCCGCGCGAGGCCCTCGCCGACCTCGACGAGCTGCCGTTCCCCGACCTCCGCCTGCTCGTCGGCAGCGAGAAGCTCACGACGATGCCGATCATGACCAGCTGGGGCTGCCCCTTCGACTGCACCTTCTGCTCGGTGACCGCCATGTTCGGCAAGAAGTACCGCTTCCGCAGCGCGGAGAGCGTGATCGCCGAGCTCAAGGACAAGCGCCCGCAGCGCATCTTCTTCTACGACGACAACATGGCGGCAAACCGCAAGCGCCTCAAGACACTGCTGCGGATGATGATCGATGAGGACCTCGTCATCCCGTGGTCCGCACAGGTGCGCACCGACGTCGTGAAGGACCCCGAGCTGCTCGACCTCATGCGCCGCTCGGGGTGCCAGCTCGTGTATCTCGGCCTCGAGTCGGTCAACCAGGAGACTCTCGACGAGTTCGAGAAGTCGCAGACGGTGGCCGACATCGAACGGGCCATCAAGGCGCTGCACGACTACGGGATCAAGAGCCACGGCATGTTCGTGCTCGGCGCCGATCACGACGACGTGCAGACCGTCCGGGACACGGTCTCCTTCGCCATCAAGAACAAGATCGACACGGTGATGTTGAACATCCTCACGCCGCTGCCCGGGACGCTGCAGTACCAGGAGTTCGACGAGGCCGGGCGCATCTTCGACAAGCGCTGGGAGCTCTACGACGCCCACCACGCCGTCTTCGAGCCTGCGCGCATGACGCCCTACGAACTGCAGATCGAGGTGCTGCGCGGCTACATGCGCTTCTACTCGCTGCGCACGTGGCTGCGCTACATCTTCACCTTCCAGTTCACCAAGCAGCTGCTGTTCCACGGCTGGGGCATGGTGATCATCCGCAACTGGCGCAGAGACGCGCGCAACCAGGCGTTCATCAAGGCGCTCAAGCGCAAGTGGCCGCGCCCGACGCCTCGCGGCGTGGTGCGTCGCGCCGCCGGCGCCGACTGACGCGCCACGAGGCGGTACGGCGGCGGACATCTGGCGCAGCCCACTCGGACCGCTCGAGGAGCTCCGACCGGCGGGTCGCCACGGTTGTCACGCAGGTCGCCTGCTGCTAGGCTTTCGTACTTGAGTTTGGTGAGTCTGACGCCCGCAAGTGCGGCGCGGCAGAACCGGAGCAAGGCACGCAGGGCTCACCTCGACGAGGGCAGGACGCCCAGGGCGCCCCACCCAGAGGAGGCGATGCAGTGAACGGCAGACCACGGATCGCTACGCTCTCCGTCCTCCTCGGCACCCTCCTTCTCCTCCTCACCTTCACCTCCTCCACCTTCGCCTCCCCCGTCAGCAGCAAGAAGGCGCAGCTGCGCCAGGTGCAGGCCAAGCTGCAGACCGTCTACCAGCAGGCCGACGTGGCCGTGGAGAAGTACAACCAGGCCACCTCGCAGCTCGCCACGGTCCAGGCGCAGATCAAGCAGAACGAGCACCTGCTCAAGGTCGCCGAGTACAACCTCGAGATCGCCAACGAGCAGCTGTCCGCACGCGCCGAGAGCATCTACAAGACCCGCGACGTCGGCGTCGTCGACGTGATCTTCGCCGC
This sequence comes from uncultured Thermoleophilia bacterium, assembly GCA_963699725.1. Lineage (GTDB taxonomy): Bacteria > Actinomycetota > Thermoleophilia > UBA2241 > UBA2241 > CAIXSE01. The sequence continues at coordinate 174,987 of CAVOVA010000001.1, read as the reverse complement.
CAGCAGCTTCGACGATCTGGTGACGCAACTCGACGTCATGGAGCGTCTGGGCAACAGCGACGTCGACACCGTCAAGAGCATCGCCGCCTACCGGCTGGACATCAAGGACCGCCGCGTCAAGCTCGGGGCCGACAAGAAGGCGGCCGCCAAGCTGGTCGCGTCGGCCTCCGCACACAAGGCCGAGGTCGAGGGCCTGCAGAGCAAGCTCGAGCGGATGACGGCCGGGATCAAGGCCGACATCAAGCGCCTCCAGGAGCAGCAGGCTGCCGCAGCGCGGGCCGCAGCGGAAGCCGCGCAGCAGCAGGCTGCGAGCGGCGGTTCCAGTGGTGGCGGCGGCACCTTCGTCGACCCGGGCGGCTCCGGCCACTCCGCCGTCGTCGGCATCGCCCAGCGCTACCTCGGCGTGCCCTACGTGTACGGCGGCGCCGGTCCGAGCGGCTTCGACTGCTCCGGCCTCGCGATGTACTGCTACGCGCAGATCGGCATCGGCCTCGCGCACGGCGCCACCGCTCAGCAGCAGTCCAGCACACCGGTGCCGCTGAACGCCCTGCAGCCGGGCGACCTCGTCTTCTTCGGCAGCGCCAGCTACAGTCACCATGTGGGCATCTACGTCGGCGGCGGCAGCATGATCCACGCTCCGCACACCGGCGCCGTCGTCAGCTACGGCTCGATCAGCGGCGCCTGGATCGGCGGCCGGCCCTGATCTTCCGCGAGCCTGAGGGCGCGTTCCTACGTTCGCGTAGGGAACGCGCCCTCAGGCTCGAATACGTTCTCACCGCGAACCGCGCGAGGCGGCCGCGCGTCCCCACGCGGGTGACGCCGGAGGACATGACCGAGTGACGCACCGCAGTACATTCATCCGCACCGCCGTCGTGGCCGCGTTCGGCCTCGTCGCGCTCTTGCTGATCGCCGCGCCGGCAGCCCCCGCGGGCACCGTCGCCCAGGCCAAGGCGCGCCTGAAGGCCGTCGAGGCGCGCCTCAGCGAGGTCTCCGTGAAGTCGGAGATCGCCGTCGAGAAGTACAACCAGGCGTCAGTCCAGCTCGAGACCGTGCAGGCACAGATCGACGAGAACCAGCGCCTGCTCGAGGCGGCCCGCGAGAACCTCGGGCGCGCCAGCGAGCAACTCGTGCTGCGCGCGGAGAACATCTACAAGGCACGCGACGTCGGCGTCGTCGATGTCATCTTCCAGGCGAACAGCTTCGATGACCTCATCAGCCAGATGGACATGATGGAGCGTCTGGGCAACAGCGACGTCGACACCGTGCACGCCATCGCCGCCTACAAGCGTGACATCAAGGATCGCCGGCTCAAGCTCGAGGCCGACGAGAAGTCCGCCGTCCGACTCGTCGCCGAGCGCGAGCAGCACAAGAACGAGCTCATCTCGCTCGAGGGCAAGCTGCGGGATCTGACCAGGGACATCGAGAAGCAGATCAAGCGCTTGAAGGCCCGAGCGCGACTGCGCGCGCGGCTGGCGCTCACCGGCTTCTCCGGCCCCATCCCCAAGGTCGACCCCAACAGCCCGGGTCACCCGGATATCGTCGCCATCGCGCAGAGGTACTTCGGCGTCCCGTACGTGTGGGGCGGCGCAAGCCCGAGCGGGTTCGACTGCTCCGGCCTCACCATGTACTGCTATGCGCAGATCGGCATCGGCATGTCGCACGGCGCCACCGACCAGCAGCGCTCGAGCCTGCCGGTATCCCTGACCGACCTGCGCCCCGGCGACCTCATCTTCTTCGGCAACGCCAGCTTCAGCCATCACGTGGCCATCTTCGTCGGCGGGACCACCTGCATCGAGGCCCCGCACACGGGCGACGTCGTGCGCTACGGCACGTTCACTGGCCGAGACGCCTGGATCGGCGGCCGGTTCTAGGGTTCCTCGCCGACGGCTGCTGACCTTCGCGAAGGGCCCGGCTGCGGTACCGCGGCCGGGCCCTTCGCCTCTCCCCAGCCTCAGCGCTCAACGAATACCGGCGACGAAAGGTGCGGAGAGGTAAGCTTTTGGCCGGTTCTGCCGAACAAGGAGACGGAGAGGGAACACGATTGACTGGGGCTGCACCATGAAACCCATAGATGACCTGCTCAGCGAGATGATGGCGCGCAACGCGTCGGACCTGCACATCAAGGCGGGGAGCCCGCCCGTGATCCGCGTCGACGGAGAGCTGGCCCTCATGGACGAGCCGCCCCTGACGCCGGAGGACACCAAGGACGTCGCGGCGTCGATCATGACGGACAAACAGATCCGCCGCTTCAGCGAACACAACGAGATCGACTTCGCCTACTCAGCGGCCACGCTCGGCCGCTTCCGCGTCAACGTGTTCCGTCAGCGCGGCAGCATCAGCGTGGCCATGCGTCAGGTGACGACGAAGATACCGAGCTTCGAAGAGCTGCACCTCCCCGAGATCATCAAGCGTCTGGCGCTGGAGCCGCGCGGCCTGGTGCTGGTCACCGGCACGACCGGATCGGGCAAGACGACCACGCTGGCGGCGATGATCGACCACATCAACCACACCATGCGCCGGCACATCGTGACCGTCGAGGACCCCATCGAGGTACTGCACAAGGACCAGAAGTCGATCATCAACCAGCGTGAGATCGGCCTCGACACCGACAGCTACGCGTCGGCGCTCAAGTACGTGCTCCGCCAGGACCCCGACGACATCCTCATCGGGGAGATGCGCGACCCGGAGACCGTCTCGGCGGCGCTCACTGCCGCCCAGACCGGCCACTTCGTGATGAGCACGCTGCACACCATCGACGCGACCGAGACCATCAACCGGATCATCGACTTCTTCCCGCTGCACCAGCAGAAGCAGATCCGCATCATGCTGGCCGGCACGCTCAAGGGCATCATCAGCCAGCGTCTGCTCGTGCGCGCCGACGGCCAGGGCCGCGTCCCCGCCATCGAGATCATGGTGTGCACCAACCGCATCCGCGACTTCATCCTCGATCCCGACCAGGCCATGCTCGTCTCGGACGCGATCAAGGAAGGCGACTTCTACGGCATGCAGACGTTCGACCAGGCGCTGCTGAGCCTCTACGAGGAAGGCCTCATCACGCTCGCCGACGCGGCCCAGGTGGCGAGCAACCCGCACGATTTCAAGCTGCTCGTCCAGCAGCAGGGCCACGACGTGAGTCTCATGACGGTCTGAGCGCGAGCGTTCGGCCGACGCGGGCGCGAACGAGACGGGCGGGGCGGCCTCGCAGCCGCCCCGCCCGTCTCGTTCGTTCGGTATCGCGGCCGCCGGGCCGCGCCATCGCTCCTCAGCTGGGGACGCGCCGTCCCTCGAGATGCAGGTCCACCTTGCGCTTGATGCGCTGCAGGGCGTTGTCGACGGTCTTGCAGTCGCACCCGAGCTCCCCGGCGATGCGCTCGTAGCTCAGACCCTGCAGATACAGCCGCAGCACCTTTCCCTCGAGCTCGGAGAGCATCCCCGTGAGGCAGCTCGTGAGGCTGTCGACCTCTTCGGAGCTGATCACCTGGTTGACCGGGTCGTGCGTGCTGGGACCCGGCAGCACGTCGGCGAGTGAACAGTCGCCGTCATCCGAGGAGTCGCTCGGCGACTGGCTGAACGACAGGTAGCCGTTCAGCGGCACGTGCTTCTGGCGCGTCGCGGTCTTGATCGCGGTGATGATCTGGCGAGTGATGCAGAGCTCGGCGAAGCTGCGGAAGCTTGCCAGACGGTCGTCCCGGTAGTCGCGGACCGCCTTGTAGAGGCCGAGCAGGCCCTCCTGGATGAGATCCTCGGCGTCGCCGCCGGCGAGAAAGTACGAACTGGCCTTCAGACGCACGAACTGGTGATAGCGCGCCATGAGCGCGTCCAGTGCCGCCTTGTTGCCGCGGCGATACGCCTGCACGAGAGCGAAGTCGGCACTCTCACTGAAGGGTTGAAGGTTGTGAGAAGAGCCCGAGCCGCGGCTGTGGTCGGCCTGGCGAACCATTCGAATCCCCCACCTTCGCTCGTTTGCCCCTGCACATTCCGGAGAAATGGTTCTCCGGAACGTCTACTCCGGCTTGTTGCGCAGGTCCTCCAACTTACGCAAAGTCTCAGGGTCTACTTTATCCTCAAGCCGTGAGGGCATTGTAGTGAAGTCTGGGGCAGAGTCAAGAGCCTGCCCGAACTCGTCGCCTCCGGCGAGCCGAGCGGCCAGTTCTGGGGGTGTCATGCGGCTGACGCCCGCGCGCGAGGCCGTGCGCTGGACCTCCTGGTCCGCGGACACCACGACGACCTGGACGTCTGCCGGCTGCTCGGCGATGCGGCGCGCGATGAGCGTGTCCGCGGTGAAGCGGCCGCCGGCGAACGCCACCTCGACCGGCGCACCCTTGATCGGCTGGCTGCTGGTGCTGCGCGGGCCGCTGCCGTCGAAGACCAGCACGGCCCGAGCGCCCTGCAATGCCGAGAAGCTCGCCAGCCGGTCGGCGAGCCAGTCGCGTCGCGCGAAGATCTCCTCCTTGTCCGCGCCGCGGAACAGCGCGTGCAGGACGTTGTAGCCGTCGACGATGTAGAGGATGTCCGTCACCGGCCGCCGCCCGGTGCTCTCCCGGCGGCCGCAGCGCGCTGCCGTCGTGCTTCGTACAGGAGGAGCGCGGCAGCCACGCTGACGTTGAGACTCTCGACCGGCGGCTCCATCGGGATGGAGACGAGCGCGTCGCAGGTCCGCGACACGAGCGGCCGCAGGCCGCGGCCCTCGGCGCCGGCGACGATGACGACGCGCCCCGTCAGGTCGGTGTCGACGTAGGAGGCCGCGGCCTCGCCGGCAGCGCCGTAGACCCAGAAGCCGGCGTCCTTGGCGCGCCGCAGGAAGGCGACGACGTTCGTCACCTGAGCGACGGGCAGGATCTCCAGGGTGCCCGCCGAGGCCTTCACGGCCGCCGGCGTCACGCGGGCCGAGCGGTGCTTCGGCACGACGAGGCCCGCCGCGCCGGCGGCCAGAGCGCTGCGGGCCACGGCGCCGAGGTTGTGCGGGTCGGTGACCTCGTCGAGCGCGACGAGGACGTCGGAGCCGAGGAGCTGCTCGGGGTCGGCGTAGGGGTAGGCATCGACATGCAGCGCCACCCCCTGGTGCTCGTGCGTCCCGAGGAGCTCATCGAGCGCGGCGCCGCTCACCGTGTCCACGGGCAACTGCTCGGGGACGAGGCCGGCGACGGCGTCGAGGGCCGACGGGGTCGCGGCGATCCGGTGGGCTCGCCGCCGGGCACCGGCTCCGAGCGCCATCTTGACCACGTTCCGCCCGTAGAGCCACTCCATGGCGTCACCTCACCCCTGGGGCCTGCCGACGGTACACTGACGACATGCCCATCGATATCACTCCCGGCTCGTTCGCGGCCGTCACCATCACCACGCTGTTCTGGTGGACCGTGCTCTCGCCGGTCGGTCTGCTCGTGGTCGCCGTACTCTGCGTCCGCCGGCCGCGACTCCGTGGAACGCTGACGCTGATCGTCCTCGCCCCGCCGCTGATCACGCTGCTCCCCGTCGCCGTGATGAGCGACGGGGTCCGGCGCGTCGCCGCCGCCGGCGCCGTCCTTCTGCTGGGCGCCGGCGTGGCCCTGACCGCCGCGAGCCGCTTCCACGCCCGGCGCAGTCCCGACCTCGCCGAGCGGCGCGCCACGGCAGCCCTGCTGCTCGGGGTCGCCGGCGGCATGCTCGGCTCCGGAGCGCTCGTCGGGGCGCTGCTCTTCATCTGATTCGCCCTTCTAGCCTGCACGCCCCGAGGCCTCCGCGCCTCACGCCCGCTTGACGACCTGGGTGCCCTGCGGGGTGTCGCGCACCTCGAATCCGGCGGCCTGCATCTCGTCACGCAGCCGGTCGGCGTCGGCCCACTGCTTCTCGGCGCGGTAGTGGTCGCGCAAGGCGCACGCGTAGGAAGCGTCTTCGCAGCCGAGACGGTCGGTGTACACGAGCGCGACATCGTCCCAGCGGCCGTCCTCCGCAAGCCGAGCGGCGGAAAGCAGGGCGACAGCTCCGGTGGCACAGGCGGCGGCGTCCTCACCGGCGACGCTGCCGACGCCGGTCAGGTCGGCCCCCTGGCCCGGCACGGGGATGAGCAGCAACGCAAGCGACTCGCGGAGCACCTCGCCGACGGTGGCGAGCGCCTCCGTGTCGAGTGACGACTCACCGCGGTCGACCTCGGTGAGATGCCGGTGCATCTCGCCGACGAGCGCGAACAGCTCTCCGAGCGCGCCGGCGGTGTTGAGGTCGTCGTCCATGCGCTCGCCGAAGGCGACGCGCGCCGTCTCGGCGCGCAGGGTGAGGTCGGGGCACTCCCCGCGTGACGCGGCGCGCGCGGCGTTGGCGATGCGAAAGTCGATGTCGGCGAGCGCATCGGCGAAGCGGCCGTAGGCGGCCTTCGCCTCGTCGAGCTTCTCGGTGCTGAACTCGAGCGGGCTGCGGTAGTGCGTGGTGAGGAAGTAGGTGAGCACGACGGCCGGCTCGTAGCGGTCGAGCACCTCGCGCAGCAGGAAGATGTTGCCGACGCTCTTGGCCATCTTCTCGCCCTGGCTGCGGATCATGCCGTTGTGCATCCATACCTTGGCGAAGGGCAGGCCCGCGGCCTCGCTCTGCGCGATCTCGTTCTCGTGGTGCGGGAAGATGAGGTCGCGGCCGCCGCCGTGGACGTCGAACCCGGCGCCGAGGTACCGCAGGCCCATGGCCGAGCACTCGATGTGCCAGCCGGGGCGGCCCATGCCCCAGGGGCTCTCCCAGGCCGGTTCGCCCGGCTTGGCGGCCTTCCACACGGCGAAGTCGAGCGGGTCGGCCTTTCCGGGCTCGGCGTCCACGCGAACGCCTTCTTCCAGCTCGTCGATGCGCTGTTTGCTGAGCTTGCCGTACTCGTCGAAGCCGCGCACGCGGAAGTACACGCTGCCGTCGGCCTCGTAGGCGTGCCCGCCGGAGATGAGCTGGCACACCAGATCGATGATCTCGGCGATGGTCTCCGTGGCTTTGGGCTCCACGTCCGGCCGCGGGATGCCGAGCCGCCCGGTGTCCTCGACGTAGGCGGCGGTGTACTCCTCGGCCACCTCCACGGAGTCGCGGCCTTCGGCGTTCGCCTTGGCGATGATCTTGTCGTCGACGTCGGTGATGTTGGTCACCAGCGTCACGTGGAGACCACGGTGAGCGAGCCAGGAGCGCAGCACGGCGAACGTGACATACGGTCGGGCGTTGCCGACGTGCACGAGATTGTAGACCGTGGGGCCGCAGCAGTAGATGCCCGCCTTGCCGGGATCGCGAGGCTCGAAGGACTCCTTCTGTTGGCTCAGCGAATTGAACAGGCGGATCACGGTGCGTCTCCCGGGGTCGTCGTGGGCTCACCGGCAGCGTTCCCGGCGAGGATGAGGTCGAGTCGCGCGAGCGTCGTGTCGCGGCCCAACGCGGCGAGCACGAAGGGCAGTTCGGGGCCGTGCTCGGCGCAGGTGAGGGCGATGCGCAGGGGCATGAGCAGGTCGCGGGCGCCGATGCCGCGCTCCTTGCCCCAGGCGCGATAGGCGGCGAGGAACTCGCCGGCTGCGGCGGGCGTGAGCCACTCCGGCGCCTCGGCGCGAAGCGCTCGCGCGCACTTCAGCTGCGGCGCGGCGGCGAGCGCCGCGGCGACCAGCTCACGGGAGGCCGGCGGCGGCGCCAGCACTTGCGCCGCCAGCAGCGGCGCGTCGCCGTAGCGCACGAGCGAGGGCTGGAACACGGCCGCGAGCGCGGACGCCGCCTGCGGCGGCGTCGTTGCGGGCAGCCGCGCGGCGAAGCGGCGCTCGTGCTCCTCGGGAGCGAGCGCCATGATGCGCTCGTGGTCGAGCCAATCGAGCTTGGCGAGGTCGAAGATCGCCGGGCTCGACGAGAGCTTCTCGAGCGCGAAGTCGCGCACCAGACGGTCGAGATCGAGGAGCTCGTCGTCACCGTGCGACCAGCCGAGCAGCGCCAGGTAGTTGACGATGGACTCCGGAAGATAGCCGAGCTCGCGGTAGTCGCCGACCGCCGTGGCGCCGTGGCGCTTGCTCAGCTTGCCGCCGTCCGGACCGAGCACCATCGAGTGGTGCGCGAACCGCGGTACGGGGCCGCCGAGGGCCTCGAAGAGCAGCTGCTGGCGGGCGGTGTTGGTGAGGTGGTCGTCGCCGCGGACGACGTGGGTGATCCCCATGTCCCGATCGTCGACGACGGTCGCGAAGTTGTAGCCGGCGACGCCGTCGGAGCGCACGATGATCAAATCGCTCAGGGCGTCGGCGCCGACGCTGACCGGCCCGCGGATCAGGTCGTCGACGACGACACCGCCGGTGGGCACCGTGAAGCGCACGGCCGCGCGCTCGCCCGCGTCGAGCCGGCGGCGCACCTCCCCGGACGCCAGCCCGAGGCAGCGGCGATCGTAGCGCGGCGTGCGTCCCGCGGCCAGCGCCTCGCGGCGCAGCTCCTCGAGGCGCTCCTCGGGACAGAAGCAGCGGTACGCGAGGCCCGCCTCGAGCAGCGCGTCGGCCGCGGCGCGGTACCGTGCGAGGCGCTCGCGCTGCCGGTAGGGCCCGGCGGGGCCACCGACGTCCGGACCCTCGTCCCACGCGAGCCCGAGCCAGTGCAGGTCGTCCATGATGCTCGCCTCGAGCGCCGCGTCGGAGCGCGCGGCGTCGGTGTCGTCGATGCGCAGGACGAAGCTGCCGCCCGTGTGCCGGGCGAACAGGAAGTTGTAGAGCGCGGTGCGCGCCGAGCCGATATGCAGTGTGCCGGTGGGGCTCGGCGCAAAGCGGACTCTCACCGTAGAGTCGAGGGTTATGGTGACTCCTCGAAGGTCGTCGTTTCTCCTGCAAACAGGTCGAGTCTATCACCCCGGCTTGGTATGCTTGCGGGCGCCACCCAGCGGACCGCCCGGCCCGCGCAAGCCATCGGAGGAGCGAGTGCCGCGCGACCAGCGAGTGACACCCTATCTCGACGCCGCGCTGCGCTACCGCGCGACCGGCTATACGCCCTTCCACACGCCGGGCCACAAGCTGGGCAAAGGCGCGCCGGCCGGCATGCGCGAGTTCATGGGCGACGACGGGCTCTCCGCGGACCTCGCGATGGCCGGCGGCGTGGAGGACACGCGTGAGTCCACGCACCTGATCCGCCTCGCCGAGGACTACGCCGCCGAAGCCTGGGGCGCCGAGCGCTCGTGGTTCCTCGTCAACGGCTCCACCAGCGGCATCCACGCGCTCGTGCTGGCGCTGTGCGCGCCCGGCGACACCGTGATCGTGCCGCGCAACGCGCACAAGTCCATGCTCGCCGGGCTCATCTTCTCGGGAGCGATGCCGCTCTACATGGAGCCGGCGATCGACCCTCTCTGGGGCATCCCGCTCAACGTGCGCGCCGCCGACGCCCTCGCCGCCCTCGCTCAGGCGCCGGACGCCAAGGCGCTCTTCGTCACGTCGCCGACCTACAACGGCCTCGGCGCCGACCTGCCGGGGATCGCCGCGCTCGCCCACGACACCGGCGTGCCCTTCGTCACCGACCAGGCCTGGGGCCCGCACCTGCGCTTCTGTCCCGAACTGCCCGTGGATGCGATGAGCGCCGGGGCCGATGCCGCCGTCGTGAGCACGCACAAGCTCATCAGCGGGCTCACCCAGTCATCCGTCCTGATGGCCGGCGGTGAGCGGATCAACCTCCCCCGGCTCGACGGGATGGTCCACCTCACGCAGAGCACGAGCCCGCAGGCGCTCATGTACGCGAGCATCGACGCGGCGCGCGCGCAGATGGCGGTCCACGGCACCGAGCTCTGGCGGGGCGCCATCGAGCTGGCGGAGTGGGCGCGCGCGCAGATCATCGCGCTCCCCGGCCTGCGCTGCCTGGGCGCCGAGATGCTCGGCCGCGACGGCGTCACCGAGTTCGATCCTACCCGGCTCACGGTCTCGGCGTGCGAGCTGAGCCTCTCCGGCTACGAACTCGAGACGGTGCTGCGCGACGACTACCGCATCGCCGTCGAGGCGGCCGACCCACTCAACGTCGTGCTCAACGTGACCTACGGCGACAGCCGCGAGGACGTCGAGTTGCTCGTCGGGTCGCTGCGCGACCTGGCGGCGCGGTACCGGGCCGGCGGGGGCGGCTCCTCCGCCTGCCCCGGCCCCCTCGCCCACACACCGCCCTTCACGCGCCAGGTCCTCTCACCACGCGAGGCCTTCTTCGCGCCGGCCGTCGCCCTGCCGCTCGGCCAGTGCGTGGGCCGCGTGAGCGCTGAGATGGTCACGCCGTACCCGCCGGGGATCCCTGTGCTCGGCCCGGGTGAGGAGATCTCGCCGGACATCGTCGCCTACCTCCAGGAGGCGGCGGCGTCCGGGCTCAAGGTGCACGGCCCCGAAGACAGGGCGCTTCGCTCACTGCGCGTCATCGCCTGACGCCCCGCAGCACCAGATCACGGCTCAGGCCGCCACGCCGGAAGCCTGTCGAGGGGCCGCTCCAGGCGGCGCTGACGTGCTTCGCGGTGACCTGACGGGAGGCCGCCGGTGGCGGCCTCCTCCCCCTACTCCGGCTTCTTGATGCCCAGCGAAGTGAGCGTGAAGAGGGGGTCGAAGGCGAGGCCCTTGGCCTCGATCTGCTCACGGCCCCCCTCTTCGCGATCGACGACGCAGAGGAGCGTGCTCACCTCGAGGTCCGCCTCGCGCAGCCTGTCGGCGGCCATGAGCGCGGCTCCGCCGGACGTCACCACGTCCTCCACCATGACGACCCTTTGGCCGGGCTCGGCCCGGCCCTCCATCGCCTTGTCCGTGCCGTACCCCTTGGCGCCCTTCCGCACGATGACGAACGGCTTGCCGCAGGCGAGCGACACGGCGGCCACGATGGCGACGGCGCCGAGTTCGGGGCCGGCGAGCAGATCGAAGGGCTCGTAGGCCGGCAGCTTCTCCGCGAGGCCGGCGGCGATGTCGCGCAGCAGGTCGGGCCGCGTCGAGAAGAGGTACTTGTCGAGGTAGAACTTGCTGCGACGGCCGGAGCGGAGGACGAAGTCGCCCTCGAGATAGCTGGCGTCGAGCAGGCGCTGGCCGAGGTCGCGGAGCGGTGCCCCTCCGGCGCCCCGCTCGATGGCCTGCCTACGGTGGCTATTCACGGGGGCTCCCCTTCGATCGTCGTCTGTATCCGTGCAGGGCGCGCAGCGCCCGGGAGAGACTGTATCAGGTGCCGCCGATGGCCATGCCGTCGATGACGACGGACGGCGTCAGGATGCTGCCCCCGGGCACCCAGCGGGCGTCGTCTCCCAATGCGCGGATGCCGGTGAGCATGCCGACGATGTCGCCGGCGAGCGTGACCTCGCGCACCGGGGTCGTGAACTCGCCGCCCTCGATCAGCACGCCGCTGATACCAACGGAGAACTCGCCCGAGATGGGGTTGGCGCCCGAGTGGATGCCGACCGCGTCGGTGACGAGGACGCCGCGCTCCGTGCCGGCGACGATCTCCGCAAGCGGTGTCGCCGGCCCGGCTACCACCAGGTTGGTGGGGCGCACACCGGGCAGGCCCGAGTAGCCTCCGCGAAGGCCGTTGCCCGTGCTGGAGCGGCCGGCCTTTCGGGCCGTATAGGTGTCGTAGAGGAAGCCCTGGAGCACACCGCCGGCGATGAGCGGCGTGCGCCCGGAAGGTACGCCCTCACCGTCGAAGGGCGCGCTCTCGAGGCCGTCGTCGAGCGTGCCGTCGTCGACGAGCTCGAGAAGCTCCCCGGCCACCCGCTCCCCCTCCCGGCCGGCGAACAGCGAACGGTTCTTCTGCACCGCATCCGCGGTGAGTGCGGAGCTGAGCACGCCGAAGAACGCCGCCGAGACGAAGGGGTCGAGGATCACCGGCGCTTTCATCGAGGGGCACTTGCGGGCGCCGAGGAGTCGCGTGGCGCGCCCGGCCGCCTCGGCCCCGACGGCGGCCGGGTCGAGCTCTTCCGGCGCGCGGCCGACGCTGTACGAGTAGCCGGTCTCGACCTGATCATCCTGCTCGGCCAGTACGTAGGCGAAGGCGTAGCACTGGCCGGCGCGGTAGCTGCCGCGCACGCCGGCCGTACTCGCGATGAAGACTTCGCCGTCGCCGTCCACGTACATCGCGTCCTCGACGGTCTTGACGCGCGGGTCGGCGGCGAGCGCCGTGGCCTCCACCTCGAGAGCGATGGCGATGCGCCGCTCGTCCGTCGTGGCGACGAGCCTCGGGTCGAACGGATCCACGTCCGCCGGCTCGCCGGCAGGCGCCGGCAGTGCGGCGAACTCGTCGGGGTCGCTGACGGCGGCGTTGGCGACGGCGCGCTGCACGACGTCGTCGAGCGCGTCGTCGCTCAGGTCCGACGTGTAGGCGTGACCCACGGCGCCGCCGGAGAAGACGCGCACGCCCACACCGCGGCGCTGCGCGGCGGTCAGTTGCTCGACCTCCTGGCGGAACACCTTGATGCGGTGCGACGTGGATCGCTCACCGTACACTTCCACGTCCGCGGCGCCGCGCGCGGCGGCGCGCTCGAGCATGGTGTCAAGGATCTCGAACATCAGCCCGTCCCTCCCACCGTCATCTCGGCGATGCGCAGCGTGGCCTGGCCGGTGCCGACCGGCACGCCCTGGCCGTCCTTGCCGCAGATGCCGGTCTTCACGTCGAAGTCCCCGGCGATCATGTCGATCTTCATGAGGATGTCGATGCCGTTGCCGACGAGCGTCGCGCCGCGCAGCGGGGTCGTCACCTTGCCGTCTTCGATCAGGTAGCCCTCGGCGACGCCGAAGACGAAGTTGCCGCTGGCCGGCTCGACCTGTCCGCCGGCCAGGCTCTTGGCATAGAAGCCGTTCGGCGTCGCGGCGATGATCTCCTCGGCCGTGGCTGCGCCGGGGGCGATGTACGTGGTGGTCATGCGCGGGATCGGGACGTGGCGGAACGACTGGCGCCGCCCGTTCCCCGTCGGCGGAGCGCCGGCTTCGCGCGCCCGCAGCCGGTCGTACAGGTACCCGGTGAGCCGGCCGTCCTCGATGACCATCGTCTTCTGCGTCGGGACGCCCTCATCGTCGAAGGCCTGGGATCCCCACCCGTTGGGGATGGAGCCGTCGTCGTAGGCGCTCACGATCGACGCGGCCACGACCTCGCCCATCTTGCCCTCGTAGATGCTGGCGCCCTTGGCGATCGCGTCGGCCTCGAGGCCGTGCCCGCAGGCCTCGTGAAAGAGCGTGCCGCCGAAGCCGTTGGCGAGCACGACGGGCATGGCGCCGACCGGGGCCGGCTTTGAGTCGAGCATGACGCGCGCCTTTTCGGCGGCGGCCTGCGCCACCCTGCGCGCGATCTCCTCGTCGACCAGCTCGAACCCGGCGCTGCCGCCCACGGTCTCGTGGCCGGTCTGGATGATCTCATCACGGCGCGCGACGACCTGCGTCGTGAAGCGCGTGCGCGTCCGGTCGTCGAACACCAGGTCCCCGAGCGAGTTGGCGATGAGCACGCGCTGGCGGGTGTCACCGTACCCGACGATCGCCTGCACGATCTCAGTCGACGCCGCGCGTGCGGCCTCGTCGCCGGTGCGCACGAGCGCGGCCTTGCGCGCGATGGCGACGTCGTCTGGCGGCGTCAGCACGGGATGACTGCCGGGGTCGGAGCGGACGGCCCCGAGATCGACGATCTCGGGGCCTCGCGCACCGGTGCTGACCGCCGCGGCGACGGCATCGGCAGCGGCCGTCAGGCCGGCTTCGTCGACCGCGTCGCTGTAGGCGTAGTAGGTGCGCTCTCCGGAGAGAAGACGCACCGCGGCGCCGACCTCGCGTCCGCCGCTGGTCTGCTCGATGCGGCCGTCCTCGAGACGCAGGCCAAGGCTCTCGCGATCTTCGACGAAGACCTCCGCGAAGTCGCCGCCGCGGCCGAGCGCCCTCGCGATGGTCGCCCTCAGCAGGCCGGCGTCGAAAGATGCGATATCCATCAGGTTCCTCCGGTGAACGAATCGCGAACGGCGGCGGCAAGCGCCACGAGCTCGGCGCGCGACGGGTCCGTCTCGTCGAGCACGTGCACGCTGCCGTCCGCCAGACCGAGCTGCACTGACTGCAGCGACGACACGGAGGAACGCCGGCGCCACCAGAGGAGGCCGGCGGCGACGCCGGCCACGGCTGCCAGCAGAGCCACGCGCCGCGACCTCACTGGGCACCTTCTTCGTCGGCGAAGGCGTCGCCCAGGCAGGTGCGCAGGTCGAACAGCAGGAGAGCCACGGCCGGACGGGGACCGGTGACTGCCGCGGCGCGACGGCCGTGGGCCGCGACGACCGCGACGGCGGCGCCGCTCACGGGCACGACGATGTGCTCCAGGTCGGATCCGCCCAGCGCGCCGGCGCTCCGGCGCGCGACGTCCCAGAGACGCTCGCCCGCCGCGGCGGCATCGGCCCCGGCGATACCGGGCCCTGCGGCCACCACAGCGCCGGCGTCGTCGATCACGACCACCGACTGTATGTCGGTGGACATGTCGAGGAGATCACGAATGGCTTCTTCGATCGTCAGGAGGTCCTCCCTGGAGTTCGAGTGCGCCCGTACAGTATCACCGCGCGGAGCGGTTCTCTCACCCGTCCCCCGGCAGGAACGAGCAGAGCATCTCGCAGCGTTCGCCCCCGCAGCTGATGCGGCTGCGGCCGGCGTCGATGTGCAGGCGGCCGAAGCTGGACGTGGCCACCTGGAGGACGCCCTCGAGGAAGGCGCGGTGCATCGCGCACACGAGGTCCGGGTCGGCACCGGAGAGCTCACGGAAGCTGCAGTTGTTGACGGTCACACTGAGTGAGCCGTCCAGCCAGTGGACCTCGGGCAGCAGCCCCTGCTCCTCAGCCACGGAGGTGACCAGAGCCGCGGCAGACTCCCGGTCCGCGGGTTCTTCAACGTCGCCGGCGAGCGCCCGGCGCCCCTCGACGGCGCCGGCCTCGCGGCACACACGCAGCGCGTCGTCGCGTGTGCCGCCGGCGGAGAGGGCGTCGAGAGCCAGGCGCGAGAGCAGTTGGTAGCGGCGCGGCGGGAACCCGAAGGTGACCACCAATTCGCTCAGCCGGTACAGCTTCGCGGGCCGGCCGCCGGCAGCGGCGCGCCTGAGACCGGTGGTCAAGAAGCCCGCTTGCTCGAGCTTGGCGAGGTGCATGCGGGCCACGTTGGGATGAAGCCCGAACTCACCCGCGACGTCGGCCACGGTGACATCGGCGCCCGGCTGCTCGGCGATCCACCGGTAGATCTGATAGCGGGTGTTGTCGGCAAGGACGGCCGACAACTCGTGATCGCGATCCACGCACCCCCCTCGGCAGTAATCATCCGCCCGATAGTATCGCCGGGTTCATCCCCTGTAAACACGGTGCGTGTAGTGTGAATCCACCGTCAGCGATTGATGACGTAGCTCGATGTGATGGGAAGAGCCGGTCGCAGCGTCGCCTCGACGGCGCAGTAGCGCTCCTCGGAGAGCTCGATGGCGCGCTCCACCTTGCGTTCGTCCAGATCGCCTTTGAGGTGATACACGAGCTCGAGGGAGGTGAAGCGCTTGGGATGCTCCTCGGCCCGCTCCCCGCTCACCTCCACGCTGAAGCTCTCGAGCGGCTGGCGCATCTTGGCGAGGATCGACGCCACGTCCATGGCCGCGCACGCGCCGAGTGACGTCGCCAGCAGTTCCATCGGCGTGACCCCGTTGCCGGGCTCGTCGAGGGCCGAGGCCAGGTCTACGCGCCCGTGCGCGGTCGACGCCTGGAAGAGCAGGCCCTGGCTCTTCCAGCTCACTGTCACCGGTTTGCTTCTCGCCATGAGACATCACCTCACCCGCGCGGATCCGGGTCCGCGGTCGCCAGCGGTCACCACACAGGTATACCGTGCGCTAAACTCCACTGCGGCAGCGCCCCGGCGACCGCAGCGCGAGACTAGGAGCCCCATGACGATCGTGCAAGCCATCATCCTCGGTATCGTCCAGGGGCTCACCGAGTTCCTTCCCATCTCGAGCTCGGGTCACCTCCTGCTGGTGCCCTGGCTGTTCAACTGGCACTTCCTGCTCGAGAACCCGGACCTGAACAAGACGTTCGACGTCGCCCTGCATCTCGGCACCTTCGTCGCCGTCGTCCTCTACTTCTGGCGGGAGATCGGGCGGCTCATCCGCGCCTGGGTGCGCAGCATCTCCAGGCGCAGCCTCGGTGAACCGGAGGCGCGCCTCGCCTGGCTTCTCATCGTCAGCACCATCCCCGCGGCGCTCGCCGGCGTCCTGCTCGAAGACTTCATCACCAACACGCTCGGCAAGCCGTGGATGATCGGCGTCGCGCTGATCGTCTTCGCCGGCTTCATGTATCTGATCGACCACGTCGCGAAGCTCGACCGCGACCTCGAGGCGCTCACCTGGCTCGACGCGCTGCTCATCGGCGTCGCCCAGGCGCTGGCCCTCCTCCCCGGCGTCTCGCGCTCCGGCATCACGATGATGGTGGGTCTCCTCGTGCGCCTTGACCGCGAGTCGGCCGCTCGCTACTCCTTCCTGATGAGCATTCCCGTCATCGGCGGCGCGGCCGCGTACAAGGGTCTCGAGGTGGCCCGGAACGGGTTGCCGTCCGGCACGGCCACACCCTTCATCGCCGGCATGGTCGCCGCCGCGCTCAGCGGCATCGCCGCCATCTGGTTCACACTCGCCTATCTCAAGCGACACAACTTCAACCTGTTCGTGGTCTACCGCATCGTCGTCGGCGTGGGCGTGCTCATCCTCGTGGTCGCCGGCGTGCGGTCGGGCGTGGGCATCTGACTCGTATAGAATCCAGGGCCCAACGGTCCACGTTCACTCGACCAGGAGCTCTCGGTGCGCGACCTCTCCCGCGGCGACCGCGGCAAAGAAGTCCTCGACGTCCAGACCCGTCTGCGCGGGCAGGGCTTCGAGCTGGGCCGGGAAGGCGTGGACGGCTTCTTCGGACCGCATACCCAGAGCGCCGTCCTCTCGTTCCAGCAGGAACGCGGCCTGCTGGCCGACGCCCGGGTCGGCGCGAACACGTGGCGCGAGCTCGTCGAGGCCGGCTACACGCTCGGCGACCGCCTGCTGTACCTCCGTGAACCGCCGTTTCGCGGCGACGACGTGCTGCAGCTCCAGGTCAAGCTGAACCTGCTGGGCTTCAACGCCGGCGCCGAACGCGGCGTGCACGACGACGAGGTCGAGCGCGCCGTTCTCGACTTTCAGCAGAACGCCGGCGTCCCCGTCGACGGCATCGTCGGCGAGAGCACCCTCAGCAAGCTCGAGGCGGTGCGCAAGGCCGAGTCAGGGCATGAGGGCAAGAAGATCCCCGAGCGCGACCGCGGCTTCGTGGCCGCGCACAGCCTCACCGGGCAGTCCGTCACCATCGACCCGGGCCACGGCGGCAGCGACCTGGGATGCGTGTCGCCGGGCGGCGTCGCCGAGAAGGACGTGACGCTCACCCTCGGACGACGTCTGGCCGAGCTGCTCCGCGCCGAGGGCTGCCGCGTGCACCTCACGCGTGATGCGGACGAGCGCGTGCCGCTCTACACGCGCGCCGACGCGGCGAACGCCGCCGGCTCGACGTACTTCCTCTCGCTGCACTGCAACGCCGACGCGTCGCCGGCGGCCTGCGGCGGCGCGGGCTACTACTTCCAGCGCAGCCACTACTACTCGGAGCATGGGCGCCGCCTGGCGGGCTACGTCGGCGCCCGCATGGAGGCCGCCGGCGTGCCGTGGCTGGGCGGCTTCGGTCGCAACTACGGGGTCCTGCGAGAGACCCGCGGCATCGCCCTCCTGGCCGAGCCGCTCTTCTTGACCTGCCCCCGCGACGAAGCGCTGGCGCAGCGGCCGGAGCACGTCGAGAAGCTGGCGCGCGCGCTGGTCGACGGGTTCGCCGACTACCTTGCGCGAGCGGCCCCGGAGAGTGAGGCGCCGTGACGCCGCACGAGGGCGACGCCGTCCGCTCCGGCCTGACGGCGACACAGTCGCAGCGCCTGCGCGAACTCGGCGCCGACCCGCTCCTCCTCGACGAGCTCTTCGCCGACCCGGGCGCCCGTGACGCCGCCTTCAAGCGTCTCGAGAACGAGCTCGTGACGAAAGGCCGCCGGCGCCTGCGTGAGCTTCGCGACGGCGGGCGCGTCCCGCCACTGGTCGAGCTCGAGGGCGACCTCAGCCATGCGCTCGCCGGCGCCGGCTTCGTGCGCGTGGTGACCCCGCTCATCATCACCTCCGACTCGCTGCGCAAGATGGGCATCGAGCACGGTCACCCCCTCCGCGAGCAGGTCTTCTGGCTGGAGGACGGCCGCTGCCTGCGGCCCATGCTCGCCCCCAACCTCTACACGTTGCTGCGCCGGCTGGGCAGGATCTGGACCAAACCCTTCGGCATCTTCGAGATCGGCCCTTGCTTCCGGCGCGACAGCAAGGGCGCCAGTCACCTCAACGAGTTCACCATGCTCAACCTCGTCGAACTCGGGCGGCCCGAAGACGAGGGCCGGAGCCGCCTCGAGGAACTCACCGGCATGGTCATGGGGGTGGCGGGGATCACCGACTACGAGCTCGAGGTCACCCAGTCGGAGGTCTACGGCGCCATGGTCGATGTCCTGGTCGGAGGGGCCGAGGTGTGCTCCGCCGGCCTCGGCCCCCATCCCCTCGACGGCAACTGGGGCATCGTCGACCCGTGGGTCGGCCTCGGCTTCGGCCTCGAGCGCCTGATCATGACCCGCGAGGGCTACCCGAACATCGAGCGCGCCGGGCGCAGCCTGAGCTACGTCGACGGCGTACGGCTCAACATCTGACGACGGGCGACGAGCAGGGCCGCAGGCCGGGCGAGCGGCCCGAGCGGGGATGTCGAGCGGGGCGCCGCAGGTGCACCGCTCAGCATCTGACGAAGGCCGACGAGCAGGGCCGCAGGCCGGGCGAGCGGCCCGAGCGGGGATGTCGAGCGGGGCGCCGCAGGTGCACCGCTCAGCATCTGACGACGGCCGAATGGCCGGTCCGCAGGCAGGGCGAGCGGCCCGAGCGGGGATGTCGAGCGGAGCGCCGCTCAGCCTCCAGCCGCGGGGCAGACGATCAGACGCGCTTGACCGCCTGCGCCGCCCACTTCACGTCCGTCCACGCGGCGCCGTCCGGCTCGGCCACGTGGACGAGCAGGCGCCGTACCTCCGCGGCTGCGGCGCCGGAGCATCCCGTTGCGGAGAGCCAGTCGTCCATCACGTGCCGTCTGGGGAAGCGCGACTCGGCCAGCACCTCGAGCCCGGCGTCGCCGAACATCCTCACGAACTCGTCACGCGTGTAGTGAGAGACGTGCGTGGCGTCCCGGACCATCTCTGCCTGCTGCACCAGCTCGTCGACGTACAGCGTGTCCTCGAACACGACCAGGTGCCGCGTGACGCGCGCCATCTCTCGGATCGCCTGAGCCGGGTCGGTGAAGTGGTGCGCCGCGACGCGGCACACGACGACGTCGAAGGAGCCGTCCGCGAACGCGAGCTCCTCGGCCGGACAAACGACGTCGGGCTTCATCCCGGCGGCGGCGTCGGACGTGATCACCGCGCAGCCGAGCTCACGAAGTCGGCGCCCAACGTGACCGCCGCCGGTGGCTACGTCCAGCACCGTGACGCCGGGGCCCGGCTCACACCAGGCGACGACCTGATCCAGGTCGTCGCCCTGCGCATGCGCCGGGCTGTCGCGGTAGTACTCGAACCTCTCGTCCCACTCGCCCATCGCGCCATCGTACCTCGCCGGTGACGGAGCGCTCGCTGCCGGCATCCCAGAGCGGCGGCATCCGGTGGCGTACGCACGAGGGGCGGGCCACCGGCCCGCCCCTCGGATGCTCTCAGCGCGTGTGACGCGGCTCTTACTTCCCCAGCATCGCGTCGATCTTCTTGACGCCGTCGTTGGCGTCCTCGGCGTAGGCGTCGGCGCCGATCTGGTCGGCCCAGCGCTGCGTGCAGGGGGCGCCGCCGACGACGGTCTTGAAGGGCAGGCCGCCCTCCTTGACCATCTTGATGACCTTCTTCTGCTCCTCCATGGTGGTGGTGAGCAGGGCGCTCATGCCGATGACGTCGGCGCCGAGCTCCTTGGCGCGCGTGACGAAGGTGTCGGCACTGACGTCGCGGCCGAGGTCGGTGACCTCGTAGCCGTTGGCCTTCAGGTAGGCGATCACGATCGCCTTGCCGATGTCGTGCACGTCGCCCTGGACGGTGCCGATGACCATCACGCCTTTGGCCTCGGCGGCCTCGCCCTCGAGGGCGGCGTTGGTGACCTCGGTGGCGCCGGCCATGGCGTCGGCGCTCATCATCAGCTCGGGGAGGAAGACCTCGCCGCTCTCGAAGAGGTCGCCGACCTCCTGGATACCCTTGACGAAGCCGTTCTGCATGATGTCGGCCGGGGCGATGCCGGAGTCGAGGGCGCGCTGGGCGACCTCTTCGGCGGCCGCCCGATCGGCACCTACGATAGTCTCGGCTGCTTCTGCGTAGATGTCTGCCATGACCTTGGACTCCTCCCGACTTTGCTCACAACTGATTACCGCGCAACTAGGTATGGCGGGTGCTGGAGACCCGGGCGATGACACCGCAAGCCGGAAGAGATATCGAGCCGGACCATCTCCGGCCGCATGCTCTCCCGGACACCCTTCCTCAGCACGTCTGGGGAGTATATCAGCCGCTTGAACCGCGGACCACAAGCCCGCACACCGCGCCCGAGCCCAGCAGCGCCAGGGCGGCGCCGGACGGCCGGGGCGCGACCCGGCGACCCGTGCTAGCATCGGGACCGTGAGGTACCACGGCGCAGTCATCCGCCCCCCGAGCGAAGCCGACAGCCTGATCGTGCAGGTCACGTACGGCTGCTCCAACAGCACCTGCGACTTCTGCGGCACCTACCTCGACAAGCCCTTCGCCGTGCGCCCCTTCGACGAGGTCGTCGATGACGTCACCGGTCTGCCGGCGAGCGTGCGCCAGCGCGTGAGGCGGGTCTTCCTCGCCGACGGCGACGCGATGGCGCTCAGCCCGCGCAAGCTCGACGCGATCCTCGACCTGCTGCACCGCGCCCTGCCGAACCTCGAGCGAGTGAGCAGCTACGCGAACGCCAGGAATCTCCTGACCAAGTCGGTGGAGGAGCTCACGGTGCTGCGCGCGCGCGGCATCGAGCTCCTCTATCTCGGCCTCGAGTCGGGCGACGACGAGACGCTCGCGGCCATCCACAAGGGCATGACCGTCGCCCAGCAGATCGAAGGATGCCGGCGCGCGTCGGACGCGGGCATCAAGCTCTCCGTCACCGCCATCCTCGGGCTCGCCGGTCGCGAGCGCTCGCTGGTCCACGCCGCGGCCACCGGAGACGCGCTCTCGGCGATCGACCCTCGATACATCGGTCTCCTCACGCTCATGCTGACGCCGGGGACGGCGATGGAGCGCAAGGTGGCGACCAGCGAGGTCGTGCTGCCGGACTCCGTCGGGATGCTGCGCGAGCTGCGCGAGATCGTCGCGCACCTCGACGTCACGGACTGCCTCTTCCGCTGCAACCACGCCTCGAACTACCTGCCGATCGGGGGACATCTGCCCGGCGACAAGTCGGCCATCCTCGAGCAACTGGACAGAGTGCTCGGCGCGCCGGAGTCGGTGCGGCTACGGCCGGAGAGCTGGCGCCTGCTCTAGCGCCCGCGCGGGCTCACAGGTCGTGCAGGTGCGAGCCGTACCCGCGCTTGAAGTGGGTCGAGGCGTACTTCTGCAGCTTCCACTCCGGGATGCGGCACTGCGGGCACGCCTCCGCGTACCACTTGTTGCGCAGCCAGCGGGCGGCGCGGCTCGTCTTGGAGTCGTGCACGACCATGTGCTTGTTGCAGTGCGTCACGACGATCGCGTACGAGCCGCGCTCCTCGAACTGCTTGATCCCGTGAAGGATGCCTCTCCGCGAGGGCCACAGCTTCATCTTCTCGACGAGACGGAAGAGGGGAACCTGCTTGCGGTAGTAGCGCGCCTTGTGGGGGTCGGTGGGCATCGGGGCGCACAGTCTACCATGACGGGCAGGAGCGCGCGGGGCACGCATCGAAGGTTCTATCCCCTGCCCCCAACGACCAAAGGTGCCCGATGACCTGTCGCGTCGCAGCCGGCTTCGGCCGCCTGCTCCCGCTCCTTCTGATCGCCACGGCGGTCGTCATCGTGATCGGCGCCACCCTGGTCGCGGCCTGCGGCGGCTCATCCGGCGGCGAGTCACCACAGCCGACCGCCTCGGCACCGGCGACGGAGGGGCCCCCGGCATCCCTGCCGGGGTCTCCTTCTCCGTCGCCGTCGGTCTCCGCGGCAGAGACCCCGCTCCGGGTGTACTTCCTGCGGGGAGAAGAGCTCGGCGTCGCGCAGCGGTACGTCCCGCACACGGTCGCGGTCGCGGGCGCGGCGATGAAGGCGCTGCTGGAGGGACCCACATCCACAGAGAAGGACGCCGGCCTTTCGACCACCCTCGCGCCGGGCATCCGCCTGAACTCGCTGACCATCAGCGGCGGCGTGGCGAGAGTCGACGTGAGCTCACGCTTCACGGACTCGGGTGGGGGGCTGGACGACGCCCACAGCCTGCTGCCCGGTGCTCAGATCGTGTACACGCTCACGCAGTTCCCCACCGTGCGGCGCGTGGCCATTCGCGTTGACGATCAGCCATACCCGGCTGCGGGAAGCGCGGACTCGCCGGCAACGGCATGGCGCCGGCAGGACCTCCCCGACTACGAGCCCGCCATCTTCGTGGAGACGCCCGGCGTCGGCGCGGTGATCTCGAGCCCCTTCACGCTCGCCGGCACGGCAAGCGTCTACGAGGGCTCCTTCATCGCTCGGCTGGTGGACTCGTCCGGTCGCCGCATCGTGAACACGCCCGTGCAGGCATCTCTCGGCGCGCCCGGCCGCGGGCGCTTCGCCAAAGAGACCGCCTTCTCCACCTCGGCGACGCGCGGGACGCTCATCGTCTACGAGCAGTCGATGGAGGACGGCTCCCGCCGGAACGAAGTGCGCATCCCCGTCGCCTTCGCCGCGGACTGAGGGAGCCCCCAGCCGGCCGGGGCCTGCCCGACATCGCGTCGTCGACCGCGCATCCCCCCGGCGGGGAGAAGCTCTGGCGGGGAGTGCGGGAGTCACACCCGCCTACGTGGGTTTAGAGCCCACGCTGATCCTTCCGATCGACCCCCCGCGCCCCGCGATTGTACACCGTGCGGGCCGCGCGGTCGTCAGAGCAGCGCGCGCACCGCCATGACAGCCACGCCGATGGCCAGAGGCTCGTGGATGTGACGCACGCCGAGAGCTTCCTGCGCCGCCGGCGTGAAGGCCGAGGGCAGGCCGGGCACGGCGGCGATCATCCCCGGCCTGATGTCGCCGGCGTCGATGATGCCGGCCGCCGGCGACGCGTCGAAGATCAGGTCGCAGCGCTCCAGTCCGGTGGCCAGCTCGACGGGCTCGACCTTCAGCCCGACCTCGAGCGCCGCCGCCAGGCGCTCCTCGTCGGGCTCGACGACGAGCACCGTCGCGCCCCGGCTGACGAGTCGTCGTGCGGCGGCCCGGCCGACAGGCCCCAGGCCGAGGAGCAGGACCCGGCGCTCCCCCAGTTCACCCGCGGCGGCCTGCAGCGCCGTGACGTACCCGTCCGCGGTCGCGGGGTCGTCGTCCACGGAGCAGCCCTTGGTCACGTTCAGGGCGACGAAGCGGTGGTCGTCGGCAAGGAAGAGGACCTCGGCGCCTGCGGCGACGCCCGCCTGGATGCCGCGCACGTCCGGCTGTGTCGTCGCCCAGGCGTCACAGCCGAGGTGCGAGAGGATCGCCACGACGCACTCCGAGAACCCGGGGATGAATCCTTGCCCCGACGACATCGGGACGGCGGCGATCCGAGCACCCCGAAGCAGGACGCACCGCGCCTCGTCGGTGGCGGTGCGCAGCGCGATCCCCCGAAGGCCGAACCCCGTGACGTCCCGCAGACGGTCCTCGAACGCATCCAGGTCTCGCGTCAGCGTAGTGACGTCGGTCTCGGTCAGTCGTGTCATCGGGGATCCCCTTCGTCGGCGGATGATGTCGCTCCTTCAAGCATAGCTTGAAGGTTTTCGTATCGAGCCAGTGCGTTCACGGCGTCCCCGACGCGGCGGCACGCCTCATCGACCGTCGGGGCCGCGACGATCAGCGTCGCGGCCCACTCCGGGCGCCCGGAGACGTAGTCAGTGAGCGCCTCGTCCGCGCCGAAGAACCCCGGCACGAGATGCAGGGGACCGGCACTCCCCATCACATGCTCGCCGAGGACTTCGAGCAGCCCCCCGGAGGCGCGCACGTGCTGATAGACGCAGGCGCGCCGCGCCGCGCGGTCGACGGCCGGCGGCGCCCCCTTGCGCACGGTCTCGGCCAGCAACTCGACGACGTTGAGCCCGCTCGACCAGAAGACCGCCGTCGGGGTCTGGCTGGGGAGCCTCGCGTCGATCTCGAGCAGCTTCGGCACCGTGCCGCTCACCATCACCTCCACGTCCATGAGGCCGTTGAGGCCGAGGCCTTCCGCCACACGCACGCTGGCCGCGTCGAAGGCATCGAGGACGCCGCCGGCGACGGCGGCGTCCCAGTCGCAGGCGCCGCCGGGGCCGGCGGACGCGGGCGCTCCGGCCGCGGCCTCCCCTACCGGCGCCACCACGCGCTTGCAGTCATAGGTCGCGTCGAACTCGAGCCCAGTCACCTGGAGCGGTACGGCCCTTCCACCCCACGCCAGCACCTCGAGCGAGAGTGAGGGGCCGGCCACGTACTCTTCGGTGACCACGTCGTGCCCGGCGGCCGCCAACTCGCACCGGGCCGCCTCCAGCTCGGCTTCGTCGTGGGCGACGACGACGCCCTCGCTCCCGCTCGCCGTGCTCGGTTTGACCACTGCGGGGAGGCCGCAGCCCGGCCAATCACCCGGGCGGGGCACGTCCAGCTCGGCGAAGAGCCTCCGCGACGCCAGCTTGGACGCCGTCACGCGATAGGCGTCGAGGTCGAACAGGAGCGGCACGCCCCACGCCGGGACGCGCTCGGCGAGCCACGCCAGGGTGGGCTCGTCCTCACAGGCGGGCAGCACGGCGTCACACGAGGCTACGAGGCTCCGCGTGCGCGCCTCGTCCGCAGTGACGTCGGCGATCACGTGCGCATGGGTCAGCCCGGCTGCGGGAGGAGCCTCACGCCGGTCGATGAGCACGGTCTCCCACCCGGCTTTGGCGGCGAGGTACGCGGCCTCGGTGCCCTGCAGCTTGCCGCCGACGATCAGGAGGCGCATGCGGTCACCGCACCGCGGCGGCGCGCACCGTGCGCATGCGCTCGCGGTACTCGTCGACGCCGGCGGGACGAAGCCCCAGACGAGCGAGGTGCGGCAGGACGCCGTGCACCGTCCGGTAGCCCTCGTCGATGTCGAGCTCCGACTGCGAGACGCCGGCGAGGCCGACCGTCGGTGGCACGATCGACGTGACCACGTTCGCCCCCGCCTCCAGCCGCCGCTCCAGTCCGGCGATCCCGTCCACGTCCAGCGAAGCCGGGATGAAGCGGTCGGGCATCGCCAGCCGCATGGCGGCGATGGTGAGCAACTCGTCCACGTCCCCCAGCGGGCGCACGTCCTCCAGGGGCGTGCCCGCCTGAGGGACGAAGGTCATGACGCGCACCTGCTCCCAGCCGGCCTCCCGCATCGCCACGATCGAGCGGGCGCGGTCGGCGGCCGAGTCGCCGATGCCGGTGAGGAGGCCGTCTTCGACGAGCAGACCGGCTCGCCGGGCCGCGCTTCTTGCAGCGACGCGCTCCTCGAACGGCTGCCCCACGCGCAGGCGGTCGTACAGCTCCCGCGTGTGCGTCTCCTGATACAGCGCGTACCAGTCCGCCCCGGCCGCGCTGATCTTGCCCAGTGCGGCCTCCGGGAGGACACCCGGCGACACCATGACCGGCAGCCCGGCGCCGTCCGCGACGGCGGCGACGAGGTCCACCAGCGCGGCGTGGCCGGGATCGTCGTGGATGACGGGGTCCTCGCCCATGGTGAGGTCGAGCAGGACGACGCCGGACTCGGCGAGGTCGCGGCAGATCGCGACCACCTCGTCCGTGGTCTTGCGGTAGCGCGGGCTCTCTTCGTTGTCCGCGCGGTAGAAGCAGAAGGCGCACTCGTTGCGGCAGTACGTGGAGAAGTACACGAAGCCATACAGGAAGACCGCGTCGCCAGACTGCCGCGCGCGCATCTCGCGCGCGGCGGCGAACACGAGCGGCGCCTCGTCGCCCGCGCGCAGCAGCGACTCGAGGTCGCCCTCGTCCGGAACGGCGCCCTGGAGGATGCGCGCGCAGAGACCGCCGATCGAGACGCCGGGGTGGTTCACAGGACGTTCCTCCCGTTCACTGTGGCCGCTGAGGAGTTCCGAACAGCGCCGGGGCGCCGCGTCCCGGGAGTGTACCGAGGGCCGAGCGGAGCTGGCAAGCGCACCGGCGGGGTCACCGGAACTCGAGGACGTCCTCGACGGGACGGCGCGAGGACGGCCTTGGGGGCGAGGCGGGCCGGCCGATGGGGACCACCGCGACCAGGGCCGCCGGAGGCTCCACGCCAAGCAGCGCCTCAATGGCCGGCGCGGCCAGGACCGGCGCGGTCATCCAGCACGAGCCGTAGCCCATGGCGTGCGCGCCCGTGCAGAGCAGCTGCACGGCGGCGCCGATACTCTGCAGGTCCGGACGGGCGCGCAGACGGTCGCGTTCGTCGCGGGGAGTGCCGTGGGCATCGAACAGCCGGTCGGCGACCGAGCCGTAGGGCAGGCCGACGATCGCCATCACGAGCGGCGCGTCGGCGAAGAAAGTGGAGTAGGCGCGATACGACCTGATCTCCTTCTGCATGCCCTCGGCCTCGGGCCACGCGGCCATGACGTCGAGGGCCGCATCCACGGCGCCCCTCATCGCCGCGCGCAGGTCGGCGTCTTCCACCGCGATGAAGCGCCACATCTGCGCGTTACCGGCGTTGGCCGCGCGGACGGCGAGGCTGACGATGGCGGCGACGTCCTCGTGCGGGACGGGCTCCGGCGCGTAGCGGCGCACGCTCGCCCGGCCGTGGACGGCGTCGGCGAGCCCCGTCAGCTCGAGCCTGGATCTGTGGCCGCGCTCTTCCATGGGTCCAGTGTACCAACGAGAACGGGGCGGGCGCTCCTCGCGAGCGCCCGCCCCGTCCCGCACTGCCGGCCCGGCGGCTCGATCCCTGGTCAGCCGCCCGAGATCGGCGGCACGATCCGGAGGACGTCGCCGTCCTTGAGCTCGGCGTCGAGGCCGCCGGCAAGCTTGACGTTGCGACCGCCGACGAAGACGCCCGCGTACATGCGCCCGTCGTCGCGGTACACCCGTGAGCGGATGCTGGCCTCCACGGCGATCGCCTTGTCGAGCGCCTCGCCGGCCGTGACGGCCTCGACCGCGACCTCCGAGAGGCCGCTCGCGGTCACCGCGCCGACGGGAAGCCTGACTGTGACCTTCGCCATGCTCAGGCCTTCGCCAGTTCCTTGTCCATCTTGTCGACCTTGAGGTCGACGGCGTACACGTACTTGTTCTGGCAGAAGGCGATGCACTGCGGCTCGCCGCCGCAGAGGTCGCACTTGAAGGCGACCCCGCGGTCGGGGTGCTCGTGGATGACGCCGGTGGGGCACACCTCGTAGCATTCGCCGCAGTTGTCGCACTTGTCCTCGTCGACGACGAGCACGTAGCCCTCGACGGAGTCCCCGACCTTCTCCTTGTTCTCGAAGAAGCCCTTGGGGGTCACCGTGATCCTCTTGGTCACGATGGCGTCGTTCGGGCAAGCCTCCTGGCACTTGGAGCAGCCGGTCTGGAGGCAGGTGTGGCCCTTGATCTCGGCGGTGGTCGGATTGCACTCCGAGAAGAGGCGCGCGACCGACGGCCGGTAGGCGTTCTCGTGCTGGGCCGAGCACGCCAGCTCGCACATGTGGCACCCGGTGCACTTCTTCCTGCTGATCATCACGTGGGGCATCGGATTCCCTTCCTAGAGGCGGACGTCGACGCCGAGCTCGGCGAGTTTGTCTTCGGTGGGGACGCCGTTCTCGTCCCAGCCGCGGAGGCGATAGTACTCCTGCGTCTTCTCGGCGAAGGCCTCGCTGCCGATCACGCGACCGGCCGACGGACCCTTCTTGTGGGGTTTGGTGAGGAGCAGCTCCGGCAGATAGTCGTCGGCCGCCGTGATGCCCTCGCGCAGATTGAAGAGCCGGCCGAGGTTCCAGACACGCTCGCCTGCGGTGGTGAGCTCTTCTTCGGTCACCTCGCGCTTCCAGACGTGCTTGAGCAGCTGGCTCATCTGGTCGAGATCGATGGCCCAGAAGTCGCACCAGATGCCGAGGTACTTCATCGACGAGAAGTTCTGGCCGTTGATGTTGTAGGCCGCCTTGCCCTCCATCGTGTCGGCGGGTTCGTCGCCGGTGATGATCTCGTCGCCCACTGGGTAGGAGCGCATGTGGCAGCCACCCCGGTCGGAGGTCGAGTACGAGAGACTCATGCCGAAGGTGCCGCGCGGGTCGTAGCCCGGCAGCTCGAGGTTCTTGACCTCCATGGCCAGCTCCGAGACGCCGTACTTCGCGGCCAGATGCTTCGCGCCGAGAGCCAGCTCTTCGCCGACACCGGTGCGCTTCGCCATGAGCTCCGGCGCCTTGAGGTAGCTCTCGACGTCGCCGAAGCGCACGCCGAAGTCCTTGATGCCCTTCTCGGTGAGGTCCATGGCCAGACCCAGGACGGAGCCGGTCGAGATGGTGTCCATTCCCCACTCGTCGCACAACTCGTTGAACTTGACGAGCGCGGCGATGTCGCCGATGCCGCAGTTGGAGCCGCAGAGGGCGATGGTCTCGTACTCGGGACCCTCCCCCCGCACCATCTCGCCGCCCTGCTCCACCCCGTGGAAGTTG
This sequence comes from uncultured Thermoleophilia bacterium, assembly GCA_963699725.1. Classification (GTDB taxonomy): domain Bacteria; phylum Actinomycetota; class Thermoleophilia; order UBA2241; family UBA2241; genus CAIXSE01. The sequence goes on along the minus strand of CAVOVA010000001.1, from coordinate 146,243 downwards.
CGGCACGCGATGGAGCACTGGTAGCAAGCGCGCTTCTTGAGACGGATCTCCTGGAACGCTTCCGAATTGATGCTGCCGGCACCCTCGAACTCGCCCTCGGACCAGTTGCGGGTCGGCAGCGCGCCGGCGCCGTTGACCAGGTCGACGAGGATCGGTGTGCCCTCCTCGTGGACCCAGTAGTTGTCGTCGGTGAGGACGTACTCGTCGTGAATACGCCACACGTCGGCCAGGAACTCCTTGGCGTCACCGACGCTCACAGAGCCCGTGCCCCGGATGGCGACGGCCTTGAGGTTCTTGTCACCCATCAGGGCGCCGTGACCGCCGCGTCCGGCCTTGTGGTACTGATCGGTGGAGACGCAAGCCCACGGGAGCTTCTGCTCGCCGGCGGGACCGATCGAGAGCACCTTGGCGTCGGGGTCGAAATCGTCGCGCAGCGCCTGCTCGATCGCCGACGTCTTCATGCCCCAGTACTTGGGCTCCGCCGGCCGGAACTCGACCACGTCGTCCTTGATGGTGACGACCGTCGGCTGCGGAGCGCGGCCGGTGATGATGATCATGTCGTAGCCTGCGAACTTCATCTCCGGGGCGAACGAACCGCCCACGTAGCTGTCGTTGAGGACGCCGGTCACGGGACTCTTGCAGCCCACGATGAGCCGCGACGAGGTGCTGACGTTGGTGCCGGCGAACGGTCCGGTCACGAGGTACACGGGGTTGTCGGCGGCCCAGGGGTCGAGACCCGGCGGGATCTCCTCCCACATGTAGCGCAGGAGCAGACCCTTGCCGCCGATGTACTTCTCGGCCCACTCCATGTTGAGCGGCTCGACGGCGGAGGTGCCCGCACTCAGGTCGATCCTGAGTACTTTGCCTTGGTAGAAGTCCAATGCGTCCTCCTGAAGACGTGCGACGAAATCGCCAACGCCCCGCGCGCCGATGGAGCGAGCCCGGCAGAGAACGCGGGAGCGGTGGGAGTACAGGCTTGGCTATTCTAGCCAACGCAGCGCGGTGCGGCAATGCCGCGAAACGCTCCGCTTGCAGGGCAAAACGGAGCCGAAACGTGCAGCCGCTTGGCCATTCTGGCACGAACGGCGGCGGCATCCCCACCAGACGCGCGTGACGTTGCTCAATCCCTGCCGGGAGCCTCCGGGAGGTTCTTGATGTTCTCCGCCTGGAGCCACTTGCTGTAGTTGTCACCTATGGCGTCGAGGAGTTCCTTCATGAAGCGCGGCGACAGGTTCACGCGGCTCACGACGACGCCGGTCATCTCGCCGGGCTCCTCGCTCTCGTGGTCGAGCCGCACGAAGGTGAGCGAGAACTCGTAGTCCGAGTGACTGACGTTGGCGAAGTTGGCGTACACCCCCGCCATCATCTCGGGTGTGGCATGCAGGTTGATGTGGCGTTCGTCTTCTTCCACGAGCGGCCTCCTCTCGGGCCGGCGGAGCGGCAGCCGCTCAGCGGCCGCCGCCGGGCCGGCCGTCAGCCGGCGATCCGGCCGGCGATGGCGGCGGCCATGCCGGACGTGCCGGCACAGCCGCCGAGGTCGTAGGTCACGTCCTTGCCCTCGGCGATGACGGCGGCGATGGCGTCTTCCATCTGTCTCGCCGCCGCGTCCTCTCCGAGGTGCTCGAGCAGCAGCACTCCGGAGCGGAGCAGCGCCGTGGGGTTCACCTTGTCCTGACCGGCGTACTTGGGCGCACTGCCGTGCACGGGCTCGAACACGGCCGCGTCCGCGCCGATGTTGGCGCCGGGCGCGACGCCGAGCCCTCCGATCAGCCCGGCGCACAGGTCGCTGACGATGTCACCGTAGAGGTTCGGGAGCACGAGCACGTCGTAGAGCTCGGGCTTCTGCACCAGCTGCATGCACATGTTGTCGACGATGCGGTCTTCGAACTCGATCTCCGGGTACGCCTCGGCGACCTCCCGGACGACCGCGAGGAAGAGCCCGTCGGTGCACTTCATGATGTTGGCCTTGTGCACGGCCGTGACCTTGCGGCGGCCGTGCCGGACCGCGTACTCGAAGGCGAAGCGCGCGATCCGCTCGCTGCCCTTTCGGGTGATGATCTTGATGCTCTCCGCGGCGTCCTCGCCGACCATGTGCTCGACGCCGGCGTAGAGGTCCTCGGTGTTCTCGCGCACGACGACGAGATCGATGTCGTCGAAGCGGGTGCGCACGCCCTTCATCGTCTTGGCCGGACGCAGGCAGGCGTACAGCTCGAGCTCCTTGCGCAGCGCGACGTTCACGCTGCGGAAGCCCGTGCCCACGGGCGTCGTGATGGGCCCTTTGATCGCCACCTTCGTCCGGCGGATCGAGTCGATGACGTGCTGCGGCAGCGGCGTGCCGTGCTCCTCCATCACGTCGAGGCCGGCGTCGTGGATCTCCCAGACGATGGGCACGCCGGTGGCGGCGATCACGGTCTCGAGCGCGGCGGCCAGCTCCGGGCCGGTCCCGTCGCCGGGGATGAGCGTCACGGTATGAGTCATGCTGGTCCTCCCGGCAGCGCGAAGCCGCCGTGCTTCTTGACGTGGGGCACCAGGCCGCCGTCGTTCAGGATGGTCACCATCACCGGCGGCAGCGGCACGAACGGGATCACGGCACCGGAAGTGAGGTCGCGGACCTCGCCGGCGGCCAGGTCGACCTCGAGGTCGTCGTGCTCGCCGATGCCCGACGTGTCGCACTGGAGCACCGGCAACCCGACGTTGATGGCGTTGCGGAAGAAGATGCGCGCGAAGCTCTGCGCCAGCACTGCGCCGACGCCGGCCATCTTGATGATGCGCGGCGCGTGCTCGCGGCTCGAGCCGAGACCGAAGTTGCGGCCGCCCACGACGAAGTCGCCTGGGCGCAGCTCGCCGGCGAACTCCGGCCGCGCGTCCTCGAGCACGTGCTTGGCGAGCTCCGGAAGGTCCGTGCGCAGATGAAACAGGCGGCCGGGTGCGATGTGATCGGTGCTGATGTCGTCGCCGAACAGCCAGGCCCGGCCGAGCAGGAGCTCCTCGCTCACGTCACCCACTCCTCCTCCCGGATCGTCACCGAGTTCATGGCGACGCCGGGCTCCCTGGCGCGCATCGGGTCGCGCTCGGGGATCGCTTCGACGACGTCCATGCCTTCGATGACGCGCCCGAAGACGGTGTGTTTGTCGTCGAGATGTGGCGTCGCCGTGTAGGTGATGAAGAACTGCGAACCGTTGGTGCCGGGCCCGGCGTTGGCCATCGAGAGGATGCCGGGCTCATCGTGCCTCAGCGACGGGTGGAACTCGTCCTCGAAGCGGTAGCCGGGGCCGCCGCTGCCGCTCCCCGTGGGGTCCCCGCCCTGCGCCATGAAACCCTTGATGACGCGGTGGAACGTCACGCCGTCGTAGTAGCCGTCCTGGGCGAGAAAGACGAAGTTGTTGACGGTGCGCGGGGCCTTGTCGGCGAACAGCTCGATGACGATGTCGCCGCCGTCGGTATCGATCGTGGCGATGTAGCGCTTGCTGGGGTCGATGACCATCTGCGGAGGTCCGCTGTACTGCTTGGCCATATCACCCTCCCTTCTAGAGTAGCTCGCGTGGATCGGTGATCTCGCCGGCCACGGCCGTCGCGGCCGCGGTAGCCGGCGAGCCCAGGTAGATGAAGGCCTCAGGATTGCCCATGCGGCCGTGGAAGTTGCGGTTGGCCGTACTCAGACACACCTCGCCGTCGGCGAGGATGCCCTCGTGGATACCCACGCAGGCGCCGCACCCGGGGTTGGTGACCACGGCGCCGGCCTCCCAGAAGACCTCCAGCAGGCCCTCGGCGGCCGCGGCGCGGGCGGTGGCTTGCGAGGCCGGCGTGACGATGAGGCGCGTGCCCGCCGCGCGGCGGCGGCCGCGCAGGATGCGCGCCGCCGAGCGCAGGTCTTCGAGGCGGCCGTTGGTACACGTGCCGATGAGCACCTGGTCGACCTTCGTGCCCGCCATCTCTGCGGCGGCGGCCGTGTTGTCCACGGTGTGCGGCCGCGCGACCGTGGGCACGACCGCGCCCGCGTCGAACTCGACGACTCGTTCGTACGCCGCGCCGGCGTCCGCGGAGAGCGCTCGCCAGCCCTCCTCGCGACCCAGCCCGACGAGATAGGCGCGGGTCACGTCGTCGCTGGGCATGAGGCCGCACTTGGCGCCGGCCTCAACGGCCATGTTGCTGAGCGTGAAGCGGCTGTGCATGGGCATCGCGTCGATGCCGGGGCCGCCGAACTCCAGCGCCTTGTACGTGGCGCCGTCGGCGCCGAGCTCGCCGATCAGGGTGAGCATCAGGTCCTTGGCCTCGACACCGGGCGCGAACACGCCCGAGACCTCGATGCGGTACGTCTCCGGCACGCGCAGCCAGGTCTTGCCGCTGACCATGCCTACGGCGACGTCCGTGCTGCCCATGCCGGTCGCGAAAGCGCCGAGCGCGCCGGCCATGCACGTGTGCGAGTCGGCGCCGATCACGAGGTCGCCCGGCTTCGCGAAGCTCTCGGCCACGCGCTGGTGGCACACGCCCATTTCGACGTCGCTCAGCGTGGCGCCGGAGGATGCGCAGAAGGCTCTGATCGTCTTCTGCGCATTGGCCAGCTCGCTGCGCGGCGCCGGCGCCGCGTGGTCGATGAAGAAGACGCAGGTCGGCGCCTTCACACGGGTGATGCCGAGCTCCGCGATCTGCTCGATGGCGAGCGGCCCGGTGCCGTCCTGGGCGATGGCGACGTCGACGTCGCAGACGACGATCTGACCGGGGACGACGGAGTCGAGTCCCGCGTGCGCGGCGAGCAGCTGCTCGGCAAGCGTCGCCGGTCGGAGCGGCGCCCCTTCGGCGCCCCGCTCTATGGCGTGTGCGCGGATGCTGTTCACGTCGCGGCTCCGGACTCAGAGGCGGCGGGAGCATCGGCTCCGGCCGCGTCTCTGTCCTTCCCCACGGGCACTGCGTCGCCGAGGCGCCCGAGGTAGTCCTGGTAGATGTACATGAGCTCCTTGTCGAACAGAGCCCGTTTGAGCTCGACCGCCGTCTTGCGGACCAGCGCGAGCACGCCCTCGCAATCGGCCTGCGTGAGCTCCAGGCCGAACTCCTGGAACTTGCGGTAGATCGTGCGCGACCCGGAGTGCTTGCCGACGACGATCTGGCGCTCGAGGCCTACATCCTCGGGCGCGAAGGCCTCGTAGTTGAGCGGGTTCTTGATGACGCCGTCGGCGTGGATGCCGCTCTCGTGGGCGAACACGTTGGTGCCCACGATGCTCTTCCACGCCGGGATGGTCCGCGCGGAGGCGGCGGCGACGTACTCGCTGAGCTCGCGGAAGCGGCTCGTGTGCAGGCCGACGTCGACCTTGCCGAGGTGTTTGAGCGCCATCACGACCTCCTCGAGGGCGGCGTTCCCTGCTCGCTCGCCGAGGCCGTTGACGGTGGTGTTCACGTAGTTGGCGCCGGCCTTGATGCCGGCCAGAGCGTTGGCGGTCGCCATGCCGAAGTCGTCGTGCGTGTGCATCTCGATGTCGAGCCCGCCCTCCCTCTTGAGGAACGTGATCACGTTGTACGTGTCGAAGGGGTCGAGGATACCCAGCGTGTCGCAGAAGCGCAGGCGGTCGGCGCCCTCCTCCTTGGCCGCCTGGCAGAAGCGCAGCAGGAACTCGAGGTCGGCGCGCGAGGCGTCCTCGGCATTCACAGAGACGTACAGGTTCTGGTCTTTGGCGAAGGCGACGCACTCGCGGATCTGGTCGAGCACCCACTGGCGGCTCTTCTGCAGCTTGTGCTCGATGTGGATGTCGCTCGCGGACATGCTGATCGCCACGGCGTCGACGCCGCAGTCGACAGAGTGCCGCACGTCGTCGACGACGGCGCGATTCCAGGCGAGGATCGACGTGTCGAGGCCCAGGTCGACGATCTCCTTGATGGTCGCCTTCTCGTCGCCGCCCATCGCCGGGATGCCCACTTCGATCTGGTGCACCCCCACCTCGTCGAGCAGCTTGGCGATGCGGATCTTCTCGTGATTGCTGAAGACGACGCCGGCCGTCTGCTCGCCGTCGCGGAGAGTCGTGTCGTCGATGCGCACCGCCGGTTCGGCCGGTTTGGCCCGGGCGATGACGAAACTGGAGAGATCGCTGGTCATGGTCACCTACCTCGGTGGACGAACGTGGTCACGGGTACGGCGGGTCACGCGTCGAGGGCGTGCCGAAGGAGCTCGTTCACGACCTTGGGGTTGGCGCGCCCACCGCTGGCCTTCATCACCTGACCGACGAAGAAGCCGATGATCTGCTGCTTGCCGCCGCGGTACTGCTCGGCCTGGGCCGGGTTGGCGGCGACGACCTCGGCGACGATGGCCTCGAGCTCCGCCGTGTCGCTGATCTGGCCGAGGCCGTGCTTCTCGATCATGGCTTCTGGCTCGTCGCGCTCCTCGATCATGAGCGCGAAGACCTCTTTGCCGGCGCTCGTCGAGACAGTCCCCTCCTCGACGAGCTTCACGAGCCTGGCGAGCCGCTCCGCAGTGACGTGGCCGTGGCCGGCCTCGAGGCCGGCGGCGTTGAGATGGGCGAGGTACTCGCCCATCGTCCAGTTGGCCGCCGGCTTGGCGCCGACCCCGGCCGCGACGACCTCCTCGTAGAACCCGGCGAGGGCGCCCGACGAGCCGAGCACGGTGGCATCGGCACGCGAGAGGCCGTAGACGGTCGTGAAGCGCTCCACGCGCGCCGCCGGCAACTCCGGCTGCGTCGCGCGCAGCTCCTCCACCCAGGCCGGATCGTTCTCCAGAGGCACCAGGTCGGGCTCCGGGAAGTACCGGTAGTCGTGCGCCTCCTCCTTACTGCGCAGCGGCGTCGTGGTGCCGGTGTCGGGGTCGAAGTGCAGGGTCTCGAGATCGATCGTCCCCCCGGCCTCGAGGATCTCGATCTGGCGGGGGATCTCCGCGTCCAGGGCCTGCTGCAGGTAGCGGAAGCTGTTCATGTTCTTGAGCTCGGTGCGCGTCCCGAGATCCTCGCTACCCTCCGGCCGAACGCTGATGTTGGCGTCCCAGCGGATCTGCCCCTCCTCCATGTTGCACTCGCTGACGCCCAGCTCGACGACGAGGTTGCGCAGCTGCTGGAGGAACTCGCGGGCCGCCTCCGGCGACGGGATGTCCGGCTCGGTGACGATCTCGATGAGCGGCGTGCCGCCGCGATTGAAGTCGACCATCGAGTAGTCCGAGCCGGCGATGCGCCCGGTGTCGCCGCCGGCGTGGACGAGCTTGGCGGCGTCCTCCTCCATGTGCACGCGGTTGATGCGGCAACGGAGCTTCTCGCCGGCCACCCAGTACTCGAACCACCCCGCGGTCGCGAGCGGCTCGTCGTATTGGCTGATCTGATACGCCTTGGGCAGGTCCGGATAGAAGTAGTTCTTGCGATGGAAGATGTTGCGCGGCTGCACGGCGCAGTGCAGCGCCAGCGCGATGCGCGCCGCGTACTCGACGGCGCGCCGGTTCACCACCGGCAGAGCGCCGGGGTGAGCCAGGCAGACCGGACAGGTGTGGATGTTGGGGTCATCGCCTCTGGAGACGGCACAACCGCAGAACATCTTGGTCTGCGTGTCGAGCTCGACGTGCATCTCGAGCCCGATCACCGGCTCCCAGCCACGGAGCGGTGCGCCTCCGGCACCCCCCTCGGCGGCTCCTCTGCGGTGGCTGTTCACTGCGGTGCCTCCTCGCCGACGCCCGGATCACCGGCGCCGGAGTCGCGGAAGGTCGGCGCCGTGTCGAAGCCGATCGTGCCCTCGAGCGCATGCGCAGCCGAGAGGATGCGGTTCTCGCTGAAGGCCGGCCCGATGAGCTGGAAGCCTGCCGGCAGACCGTCGCTGAGACCACAGGGGATGCTGATCGCCGGCAGGCCGGCGAGGTTCGCCGGGATCGTGCAGATGTCACTGACGTACATGGCGAGCGGGTCGGCTGTGCGCGAGCCGGCCTTGAAGGCTACGGTGGGCGACGTCGGCGAGGCGATCAGGTCGACGTCGCCGAAGGCGCGGTCGAAGTCGCGGCGCACCATGGTGCGCACCTTCTGGGCGCGCCCGTAGTAGGCGTCGTAGTAGCCGGCCGACAGCGCGTACGTGCCGATCATGATGCGGCGCTTGACCTCCGCACCGAACCCTTCCCCGCGCGTGCGCTCGTAGAGATCGCGCAAGTCGACGGGATCGGCGCAGCGGTAGCCGTAGCGGACGCCGTCGAAGCGGGCGAGGTTCGCGCTCGCCTCGGCCGGAGCGATGATGTAGTACGCCGGCAGGGCGTACTCCGTGTGCGGCAGGCTGATCTCGACGCACGCGCCGCCCAGCTCCTCGATGCGCGCGAGCGTCTCGTCAAAGCGTGCCCGCACTCCGGGCTCGATGCCGGCGGCCAGGTACTCGGACGGCACGCCGACACGCAGCCCGTCGAGCCGCTCCGCCGTCGGCAGCGCGACCGGCTCGGGGAGCTCGACACTGGTCGAGTCCCGCGGGTCGCGCCCGGAGATGTGCTGAAGCAGCAGCGCGCAGTCATAGACGGAGCGAGTGAGCGGCCCGATCTGGTCGAGCGAGCTGGCGAAGGCGATGAGCCCGTAGCGGCTCACGGCGCCGTAGGTGGGTTTCATGCCGACGATGCCGCACAGGGCGGCCGGCTGGCGGATGGAGCCGCCGGTATCGCTGCCCAGCGCCCACAGAGCCTCGCCGGCGGCCACGGCGGCGGCTGAGCCGCCGCTGCTGCCGCCCGGTACGGTGGAGAGATCCCACGGATTGGCCGTGACCTGGTACGACGAGTTCTCCGTGCTCGAGCCCATGGCGAACTCGTCGAGGTTGGTCTTGCCCAGCATGACCACGTGGTCCTCCCACACCTGGCGCACGGCCGTGGCCGTGTAGACCGGCTGGTAGTTGCGCAGGATCTTCGAGGCGCACGTGGTGGTGACGCCCTCGGTGACCATGTTGTCCTTGACGGCGATGGGAAGTCCCGCGAGCGGTCCGCGCATCGCCTGCATCTCCCGGTCGACCTTCGTCGAGTACTTGGCGGCGTTGTCCGCGGTCACGAGGATGTACGCACGCACCTTGGACTCGAGCGCGCCGATCTGATCGAGATACACCTTGGTGAGCTCGGCGGAGGAGATCTCGCCGTCCACGAGCAGCCGCTTGGCGTTGCGCGCCGTGAGACGCAGCGGATCCAGCGCCGTCACGTCAGCCCATCCTCGGCACGCGGAAGCACTCGTCGGCGACGGAGGGAGCATTGCGAAGCGCCTCGTCGCGCGGAAGGCTCGGACGCTCGCGGTCGGCGCGCGTGACGTTGACGACGTCGAGGACGTGCGCGGTAGGCGGCACGTCGGCCAGCTCGAGCTCGCTCATCTTGTCGATATGAGCGAGGATCCTGGCCAGCTCGCCGGTCATGCGCGCCGCCTCATCCGGTTCGATGCGGAGACGGGCGAGTTTCGCGACGTAGCGGACGTCGTCTTCGGAGATCATGTCGCGTTCCTCCTGCTGCGGGCCGCCGAAGCGGGACGGCTATCCTACTCCAGCCTCAGAAGCCCTACAAGAAAGGGGGGCCCCGCCGGCGAAGCCTCCGGCGGGGCCCCCTGCACGCTCTCCTGGACTAGGCGACCGGCCTCACCGTGGAGGCCTGCAGGCCCTTGTCGCCCTCGGTGACCTCGAACTCGACGTGCTGGCCCTGGACGAGCGTCTTGTAGCCGTCCATGGTGATCTCGGAGTAGTGCACGAACAGGTCGTCACCGTCTTCCCGCTCGATGAAGCCATACCCCTTCTCGTTGCTGAACCACTTCACGCTCCCCTGCGCCAAGACCCTTCCCTCCTACGAAGAAGACGTGTGCTGGCCTCGCGGCCGCGGCACCCCCCATGCGGCACCGCAAGCACGTCGCGAGCCTACAACACGGTCTGGGGCCTGTAAATGAGCCGGAGATGGCCGCGGGGAGACGACCACGATCCCTTCGCGATCCGGGACGGACGCCCCGCGCAGCCGCCTCAGTCGGCGGTGGAGAGCAGCGCCTTGCGGAGCATGCCCTCCCATAGTTCGAAGAGCGGTCCGAGGTCGACCCCCGCGGGGTCGAGCAGCTTCTGGACCGCGAGGCCGTCCGTCATCGCGACCATGAGCGAGGCGAAGCGGCGCAGCCGCTCTTCCCCGGCCGTGGTCGCATCGCCGAGGCCCTCCACGTAGAGGTCGCGGTACCACTCGTAGAGAGCCGCGACTCGTTCGCGCAACTCGTCGTCGAGGACGACGTGCGGGAGGATGGCGAAGAAGTCGCGGAAGGCGGCGCGATCGTCCACGAGGCGGCGGTCGCCGGCGACGAGCCCGTGGACGCGTTCGTCGCCGCCCCTCGCCGCCTGCGTCTCCATCACCGCGCTCAGGCTCTGGTCGTGACTCAGGGAATCGACCACGGCGGCGATGAAGGCCGCCTTGCTGCCGAAGTAGTACCTGACCGAATCCCGGTACGCCCCGGCCTCCGCCGCGACGGCCTCGACGGTGAGCGCCTCGTACCCGCCGCGCGCGAGCAGACGGCGTGCGGCGGCCACCAGCCTCTGCGCCGTCGGCGACAGCTGGGCGGTCGGGTCCTCTGTCAGTCTGTCGGTGCCGATGATGCCCCCTCGTGCGCCACACCCTACCATCCCCGCGATGGCGCCCGGCCGGCGGACCGAGAACCGCGCGCGGGCACGTAGCGGCGCGCGCTCGCGCGACATCGCGAGGCGCTCAGTCCTCGTTCTGGTAGGCGCGCGCCTGCACTTCGTACATGCGCGCGTAGCGCCCGTCGAGCCGCATCAGCTCCGCGTGCGCGCCGCTCTCGACGATGCGCCCTTGCTCGAGGATGTGGATGCGGTCGGCGTTGCGCACCGTCGAGAAGCGATGACTGATGAGCACGACGGCACGGCCCTTCGAGAGGGCGCGGATATGCTCGAAGGCCTGCCACTCGCTCACCGGGTCGAGAGCGCTCGTCGGCTCGTCGAAGACGAGGATCTCCGCGTCGCGCACGAAGGCGCGCGCCAGTGCCACCCTCTGCCACTCGCCGATGCTCAGCTCTTCACCGTCCTCGAACCACTTGCCCAGCATCGAGTCGTAGCCGTGGCCGAGCTCCGCGATCACGGCGTCGGCGCCCGCGGCGCGGGCGGCCTCCTCGATCGCCGGATCGTCCTGCGGCCGCGCGACGTTGCCGATCCAGATGTTCTGGCGCGCCGTGAGCTGATACTGGGCGAAATCCTGGAAGATCACGCTGATGCCGCGTCGGAGGTCGGCCACGGGCAGGTCGCGCAGGTCCACACCGTCGAGAGTCACGCGGCCGCCTTGGGGATCGTAGAGGCGGCAGAGGAGCTTGACGATGGTCGTCTTGCCCGAGCCGTTGGCGCCCACGAGCGCGGTCACCTCGCCGGGCCTGATGTGCAGGTCGACGTCGGCGAGAGCCGTCCGCTCGGTGTCCGGGTAGTTGAAGTTCACACCCTCGAAGACGACCCCCTCCCGCATGGGCCGCGGCACCGGGCGCGGCGCCGCCGGGTCCACGACCTTGGGTCCCAGGGCCATGAACTCGTGGTAGTAGGTCAGGAAGAGGTTGTCCTCGTACAACCCCGCCACCCCACCGAGCACGCTCTGCAATGCACTCAGGCCGGTGTTGAAGGCCGTGTAGTACATCATCATGGCGCCGAGGGTGATGCTGCCCTGCAGGGTGCGCCAGGCGATATAGGCGAAGGTGCCGAACACGGCCAGGGTGGCCACGGTCTGGCTGGCGAGATCCGCGAGTGAGCGCCGCGCCGTGATGCGCAGGCGCTCACCGCGGAGCACGCCGCGCAACTCCTTGAACCAGCCACGAAAGGTCTCGCCCAGGTCGAAGAGGCGGATCTCCTTGGCGTAGCTGCCGTCCGTGAGCAACCAGTGCAGGTACCACGAGCGGCGATCGGAGTCCGTGCGTTCGGTCTCCCAACGATACAGGCGCTGCGAGTAGCGCAGCCGCACGTAGGCGCTGGGCAGGGCGGCGGCCACGATGATCAACCCGACGCTCCAGTGGATCGAGAACAGGATGCCGATCACGCCGACAAGCGTGATGCTGCTCTGGCCCACCATGACGAGATCGTTGACGATCTTGGTCGGCCGGTAGGGCGCCTCCTGCTGTGCCCGATGCAGGACGTCGTAGTACTTCGAGTTCTCGTAGTACTCGAGGTCGACGGCCATCGACTGCGAGTGGATGAGGTCCGACATGTGGTCGGTGACGACCTGGCCCTGCGCCTCGCCGACCAGCGTCGAGATGGAACGCGCGAGCGCCGACGCCAGACCGATCGCCCCGGCGATCGCGATCAGCCACGCGACCTCCCCGAAGGCGGCGCTCTTGTCGACCGCATTGAGGCCATCGCTCACCGCGTTCACGATGAGCTGGATCATGTAAAGGCCGGCGAGCGGCAGGACACCCTGGACGACTGCGAGCGCGACCGTCGCGACGGTCCACCCCGGCGCGATGCGCCACACGAGGCGCAGGGTGCGCCCCAGATGCAGGACGCTGTGCACGCCGATCCTGGGGGCCTCTTCAGCCAGTCCCGACCGCCCTTCGCCCGAGGTCGTCAGGCCGCGCGCACGATGTCACGGCGCAGCAACTCCTCGAGCAGCCCACAGACGTCGCGGTCGATCTCTTCGCGTGAGGCGTCGTACTCTGCCGTCAGAGCTTCGACGACCTCATCCACCGTGCGCCCATCGAGCAGCCGCCATACGTCCTTGCCGGTCTCGTTCAAGGAGTACAACTCGTCCTCGAGATCGCCGATCCCCGCGGTCAGCGGCACGATGACGATCTCGCCCTCGATCTCGCGGGCCACGACCGCCTCCGACGGCGTATACGCGGTGTCGCCTCTCACTCCATCTGTCATATGACCCTTTCCTTCCCGTCGAGCACGTCCCACGCGAGCTCCCCGCCCTGCAGCAGCCGGATGACGCGCCTCGGCCTGCGTGACTTCGTACATGCGGTCCAAAGCTGGTCCAGCGTACCGCGCTTCGCCCCCGACTACGAGGGAAGTCGATCGCGGCGGCCGGCGGACGGATGACCGTTGCGCCGCCGAGCCCATCGGGATAGATTGGAGTCGTGGTTCGGTCGGTTGTCCGAACTATACTGCAAATCAAGGGATTATGCGGTCATCGCTTCTGATTCAGGGGGAACGAATGCAGGACGCAGCGAGACAAGAGGTATTGCGAGAATCGCGCAAGGCGCTGGACCTGATGTCGAAATCCGTGCTCAGCGCCGACGAACAGCAGGAGGTCGTGACCGATTGCGTGACGAACTTCGACCGCTACGTCAACCCCGGCATCCTCGAGTATCGCAAGTCCGTCTCGACGGACTACACGTCGGTCGAGTGGCGCGACGAGGGCTCGGTCTTCTACGACATCCACGGCAAGGAGTACATCGACTGCCTCGGCGGCTTCGGCATCTACATGCTCGGGCACCGGCACCCCACTGTGGTCAAGGCCGTCCGCGACCAGCTCGAGCATCAGGCGCTGCACTCGCAGGAGCTCCTGGACCCGATGCGCGGCTATCTCAGCCACCTGCTCGCCATGGTCACGCCCGGCGACCTGCGCTACTCCTTCTTCTGCAACTCCGGCACCGAGGCCAACGAGGGCGCCATGAAGATCGCCAAGCTGTGGGCGCGGCGCAAGAAGCCAAACCACACCCTCGGAATCATCTCCACGACGCGCGGCTTTCACGGCAAATCGTTCGGCTCCCTCAGCGTCAGCGGCAAGGGCGAGTTCCGCGAGCCCTTCAATCCGCTCATGACGGGCGTGCGCTTCGTGCCCTACGGCGACGCCGACGCCCTCGACAAACAGCTCGGCATCTGCGACGCGGTAGGCCTTGACGTCGCCGCATTCATCGCGGAGCCCGTTCAGGGCGAGGCCGGCGCGATCATCCCACCGGCCGACTACTTCCCCAAGGTTCGCGAGATCTGCGACAAGTGGGGCATCCTGCTCATCGCCGACGAGGTGCAGACCGGGATGGGCCGCACGGGCAAGCTCTGGGGGATGGAGCACTCGGGAGTGGCCCCGGACATCATGACCATGGGCAAGGCCCTCGGCGGCGCGGTCATCCCGATCGGCAACTTCATCGCCACCGAGGACGTCTTCTCCACCATGTACGACAACCCGTACATCCACACGACGACGTTCGGCGGCAACCCGATGGCCACGGCTGCGGCGATCGGCGCCCTGCACGCCACGCTGGAGGAGGACATCCCGGGTCAGGCGGCGGAGAAGGGCGCCTACCTCAAGGGCAAGCTCACCGGGCTCGCCGGCCGCTACCCGGACCTCTTCGAGGAGGTCCGTGGCGTCGGCGTGATCATCGGCATGCAGTTCCGGGACTCCGACATCGGCTACGCCGTGAGCCAGGGGCTCTTCAGCCGCGCCGTGCTGATCGGCGGCACGCTCTTCAACTCCCTGACCCTGCGCATGCAGCCGCCGGCGATCATCACGTACGAACAGATGGACCAGGTGCTGGAGCGCCTCGAGGCCACGCTCGCCGACGTGCGCGTACTGATCGAGAAGGGCGAGCTCATCGCACACTGACGGCGCGCCGGCCGCGGCAGGGGGGCGCCTGCCGACCGCGCGAAGAGGGCCGGGGCGCCTTTGGCGCCCCGGCCCTCTTGTCTGCACACCGTCCGGCTGCCGCCCCCGAAGGCGGGCCGGCCCGGGATCACCAGTCGGAGAACCCGGTGTTGTACCAGATCTTCTTGGTGCCCTTCTTGGCGCGCTTCTCCCACTTGCGCGTCTTGGGCTCCTGGTCGATCCGCGCCCTGACGTCGTCGGCCACCTGCTTGATCTTGGCCTTCTGGTCGGGGCTCAGGGCGTCCACGCCGTCGACGTGGTCCTTGACGCGGTCGAGGTTGGTGGTCGCCGTGTACCAGAAGCCCCAGTCGTCGGCGAGACGCCTGGAGATGTAGCCGACGTTGACCTTCTTGGTGTCGTCCTCGCCGAAGTCGGCGACGGTGAACAGGTACTCGATGTCCTTGAGGTCCTTGTCGTTGATCTCCCAGATCTGCAACTTTTGCAGCAGGATATCGGCGAGAGAGACGCTCCAGGGGTCGAGTTCGAGGCGCCCCGCGTAGTCGATCTCATG
Organism: uncultured Thermoleophilia bacterium; assembly: GCA_963699725.1. Classification (GTDB taxonomy): domain Bacteria; phylum Actinomycetota; class Thermoleophilia; order UBA2241; family UBA2241; genus CAIXSE01. The sequence goes on along the minus strand of CAVOVA010000001.1, from coordinate 131,208 downwards.
GCAGTAGTCGAGCTTGTCGAAGAAGATGTCGATCATGGGGACCTTGCCGCCGAAGTAGATCTGGCGGGTCTGACCCGTCATCGCCATGGTCTGGAGGTCGTTCTCGTAGCCGAGCGACTCCATCAGCTTCGCCATGCCCTTGCGGCCCTTGCCGTAGACGGCGTAGTCGATGTCGGTGAAGTACCGGTCGCCCAGCCGCTCGAGCTTGGCGTACAGGTCGACCTGATCCGGGAAGTAGTAGTGCAGCGCAAGCGGGCCCATGACGCGCATGATGATGCCCTGCTTCTGCGCTGCTTCCGTGATCCGCTTGCCCTCCTCGAGGAAGACCTCGGGCTTGGGATAGCGGTCGAGTGGAATGTCCTTCGGCAGGATGAACTGTCCCATATCTACCTATCGCCCCCTTCCGGGTTCGGCGTCGTCTCGAAAGATTGAGTCTACGCGCCGCTCACCCGGAGGTGAAGACGTAGTCCTTGATCTTCTTCTTGTCGAGCATGATGATGACGCCCTTGAGGATGCCCTCCGAGTACTCGCTGCCCGGGTTGATGAGCAGCGTGCGCCCGGCCTTCTGCGCACCGCGTGACTCGTGGATGTGGCCGTGCAGGCCGAGCAGCGGCTGGAACTCCTCGATGACCCGTTTGGCGCCCATGCTGCCGGCGTGGATCTTCTCGTCGGCGGCCATGGTCAGGTTCTCGTCGAGCTTGGGGCACAGGTCGAGCGAGTAACCGTACGGCGGCACGTGGAAGTTGTAGATCGCCGTGCCCTGGTTCTGGACCTTGGCGCACAGCTCGCGCAGGTGCACCTCGAGGTCTTCCTCGCTCATCTCGCGCGGCGTGTCCCACGGCGTCGGGTTGGACGCCGACGAGGTGATCATCTCGTGATGGTCGATCTCGACGACGCGCTTGTCGCAAGGGTGCACGAGCTTGGCGTTGTCGATCATGTCGTCGATCACGAACCAGTCGTCGTTGCCCGGCGCCATGTACATCTGGTAGGGCTTGCCCTCGAGCCGCTCATCGGCGAGATCGAGCCACTCCTGCACGCGCTCAAAGACGAGGCTCTTGAACAGCGCGTCGATCTTGGCCGGGTCGGCGCGCGTGTCGTCGAACTCCTCGCGCGTCTGGTGGACCCAGTAGTATCCGGCGTTCTCGACGATCTTCTTGATCTCCGCGAGTTCCTCTTGCCCGTTGATCTCGCGGTACTGCCCCATCAGGGTGCATTCCCACTGGTCCCCACCCTTGTCCACGAGCGGGACGAGGACCTTGCCGGTCAGGTCGCCCAGAAGGACGGCGACGTCGGCTCCGTAGATCGGAAGGGCGTTCAGGAACTTCCGGTAGCACACGTTCGAGCCGTGGATGTCGGTGACGAAAAACAGCTTGATCATCTACACACTCCAAAGGCCAGTGAGGGGGCGGGAGCGGATGCTCACACCCCCTCACGGTACTCAAAGATCACTCAGGCGGCAACTCGCCGTAGGTCATCGAGACGTCGACGCCTACGCTCTTGCTGCGCTGCTTCCAGAAGAAATACCAGATGATGCCCACGGCCCACGTGATGGCGATCACCAGGCCCGTCGAGGTGGTGAAGCCCTCGAGGCGCTTGGCGGGGTCGGGCAGGAAGAAGAAGAAGTAGGCCAGGATGCCCAGGTAGATGAGGTCGACGATGGCGCCGATCGTGACCACCGGGATTCCGGCAATCCTCCAGGTCTTGTACGGAGACGCGTCCCAGATGCCCCTGGCGCGCTTGACATACGGGAAGACCAGCGCCGCGACAGCCGTGACGCCGAACACCGAGAAGATCTCCAGAGCGGTAATCGCCAGGCCCTGCATCGCTTCGTTCTGCCAGAAGACGTACACGGCGATCATGATCTGGCCGAGGATGAAGCAGAGAACGTGGTTCTTGACGGGGCTGGCGAACCGCGGGTTGATGTCCGTGAACCACTTGGGACCCATGCGGTCCATGCCCCACGCGAAGAGGATGCGCGGGAACGCCAGATAGCTGAGCGCGACCCACCACAGGTCGAAGGCCAGGAACGACAGCACCGAGATGAACAGGACGACCTTGTTGGCGGTGACCATGGCGAGGATGCCGAGGAAGTTCGTGCTCCACGGCACGGTGTAGGCGCCGCCGAGGTCGCTGCCGGCGTTGTCGATGAACTGCGTCGCCGAGAAGAAGTCGAACTCGACCAGGCCGTACAGCGCGACAGCCGCCCACAGCATGAAGGCGCCGGGGACGAGGATCGCGAAGAGATTCGACAGGATGATGGTCTTGTCCGGGCGCTTCACTTCGCCGGCGATGAACGTGATGCAGTAGCTGTAGGCGAAGAGCCACGAGCCGGCGACCATGACGCCGAACGTGTCGAACCAGTTCCAGGAGGTCGGCATCATCTGGCCGGCCTCTTCGCTGGCCCCCGCGAGGAAGCCGGCGTAGTCGATCGAGCCGTACGTCGCGGCAGTAGCGTTCCAGCTGTCGACGAACCCGGTCTGGCCGAGCTTCATGGCGTAGTAGCTGATGGCGCCGAGCAGGACGACGCAGCCGCCGATGCCGAAGATCATGACGATCTTCTGGATGCGCGCGAACCACTTGATGCCCCACACCACGAACAGGAAGGCGACGATGTTGGCGATCGTGGCGATGACGAAGCTGCCCCAGGCGTAGCTGAGGCCGCCGAAGAACGTCTCGTTGGCGGAGTCGTAGAGCCACGGCCAGTCCATGAACTGCGACATCATGATCATGCCGGGGTCGGCCAGCCAGGGCGCCAGCACGTAGATCCAGAGGATCCACACGAAGGCGTTGCCGAACGACTCGCCGATGCCCACGATGGGGTGCAGGATGCGCGAGTTGTAGATGTACTCGCCGCCCGAACGAGGCATAGAGCCGCCGAGCACGCCCCATACGATCGGGAAGCCGATGCCGGCGAGGATCATCGAGATGATCGTCGCCCAGATGAGGTTACCGCCCAGGTAGACGCCCACGCCGAGGCTGGTCATGACCCAGATCGAGGGCGTGAGCCCCTGGTTCATGAATCCCACGCCGAAGGCGTCCCACATGGAGAGGCCCCGGACCAGGCCGCTGGCTTTGCGGGCAAAGGCTAGTTCTTCCGCCATGTTTCCCCCCTTGTTCGATGTCTCGCCGACGAGGCCCCCCCGGCCGGCGCTGCAGTGATCGAGCGATGGTACGTCAAAGCAAGAATGAGAACGCCTCAGCCGATCGCCCTCCCTTCCTCAGCGGCCTCAGGGGGCACGTGCCACTGATACACGTCTTTGAGCTTCCACGGCACCATGGCGAGCTTGGTGCGCGTGACTCCAGGGACCTTGCCGATGACCTCGTTGACGAAGCGCAGGAGCTCCTCGGTGTCCCGGGCGTAGATCTGCACACTGAGGTCGCCTTCGCCGACCGATCCGGCAACGTAGCTCACCGTGGGGAACTCGACCAGCTGCGCGGCGACGTCCTGCAGCTTGCCGGGGGCGACATCGACGAGCACGTCGCCCGTGACCTCGAAGCCGACGGCCTGGGGCATGACGATGGCGCTCACGCGGATCACCCCCGTGCGAATCAGGCGCTCGATCCGGTAGCGCACGGCGCGCTCGGAGACGTGCCCGATGCGCCGGGTGATCTCGGCTGACGAGACGCGGCCGTCTTCTATGAGAAGCGACACAATCTGCCTGTCGATCGTATCGAGGGAGAATGGCAACGCGACCCCCCCTTGGTCAGGCCCATTCGTGAGTATATTTCGATACCTGGAGTCGGAAAATGTCAAGGCTTGCGAAGGGTGTGTCGGATTCGGCAAGCGATGAAGTTTGTGACCTGCCGAATCCCACATACAGCGTAGACTCGGCCCTGCACCGAGCAGGGTCTCCCCACGCGGGACGGTTCGGCGCTTCGGCCGATAGCCGGGGGCTGCACGCGCCGGATCCGCGTGACGCGGCCGGCAGGGTCCCGCGAAGAGCTCCGGGGCGGCGCGCCTCTTGGCGCGCCGCCCCGGAGCGGTCTCACGTCGCCGCGTCGGCGACGGGGTGGTGGTGCGGGAGCATCACTCCGGCGGTAGCTCCCCGTAGGTCATGCCGACGTCGACGCCGACGCTCTTGCTGCGCGCCGCCCAGAAGAAGTACCAGAGGATACCGATGATCCAGACGATGCCGTAGAGGATCCACGACTGGCCGTTGGAGTCCTTCATCTCCTCGGTGAAGATGAGGAAGTAGAAGAGGATTCCGAGGTAGACCAGCGAGACCAGGGCGCCCCAGGAGACGAGCGGGACGCCGAGGAACTTCCAGGTGCGGTAGGGCGAGGACTCCCAGATGCCCTTGGCGCGCTTCACGTAGGGGAAGACGAGCGCGGCGATGGTGGTCACGCCCCAGACCGAGACGATCTCCATGCCGGTCACGGTGAGCCCCTGCATGTAGCTGCCCAGCCAGAAGGTGTAGAGCGCGATCGCGCCCTGGCAGAGGACGAAGCAGAGGATGTAGTTCTTCACCGGGCTCGCCCAGCGTGGGTTGATCGAGGTGAACCACTTGGGACCCATGCGGTCCATGCCCCAGGCGAAGATGATGCGCGGGAAGGCGAGGTAGCTGAGCGAGAGGTACCAGAAGGTGAAGAGGATGTAGGAACCGCTCGCCGCCAGGGCGATGAACCAGTTCGAGTGGGCGATGTAGGCGAGGCTCATGTAGCTCGGCAGGTAGGGCAGGTTGTAGCCCTCGATGCCGCCGTTGTTGTCGATCCAGGCGGTCGCCGAGATGAAGTCGAACGGCATCGTCGCGTACATCGCGAGCGCCGTCCAGATCATGAAACAGGCGGGGATCAGGATGGCGATGAAGTTGGCCGTGATCAGCGTCTTGTCGGGGCGCTTGACCTCGCCGGCGACGAAGACGCAGAAGTAGGCGTAGGCGAACAGCCACGACCCGGCGACCATGACGCCGAGTGTGCCGTAGAAGGTCGAGCTCGTCGGCACCGCCTCCCCGATGGCGGCCGACACCGCGGGCACGACCTCGGAGTAGGCGAGCGAGTCGTACTTGGCGGCGATCACGTCCCACTTCTCGGCGAAGCCGTCCTTGCTGCTGAACATGATCGCCCCGGTGACCACGGCGGCGCCGCCCAGGGCGAAGGCCATGATCGTCTTCTGCACGGTGGCGAAGATCTTCATGCCGAAGACGACCGTGAAGAAGGCGATGATGTTGGCGACCGTGGCGACGACGAACACGCCCCAGTCGTAGGAGAGGCCGCCGAAGAAGGCTTCGGTGGCCGAGTCGTAGAGCCAGGTCCAGCCCTGGTACTCGGCGAAGATCACGAGCCCGGGATCGGCGATCCACGGCGCCAGGATGTAGACCCAGAAGATCATCACGAAGGCGTTGCCGAAGCTCTCGGCGATGCCGACGATCGGGTGGATGATGCGCGTGTTGTAGATGTACTCGCCGCCCGAGCGCGGCATGCTCCCGGAGAGCACGCCCCAGACGAGCGGGAAGCCGAAGCCGACGAGCACGAGCGAGATGATGCTGGCCCAGAGCAGGTTACCGGTCAGGTAGGTGCCGAGGCCCCAGGTGATCATCGTCCAGATGCTGGGCGTGATGCCCTGGTTCATCATGCCGACGGCGATGGCGTCGGTCATGGAGAGGCCACGGACCAGGCCGCTGGCTTTTCTTGCGAACGCGAGTTCTTCTGCCACACTACCCCCCTTGTTGGCGGACTCCCGGCCGTCCCCCGGCGACAATCCGCGTACTACTGGTTCTCACGACTGTCGCTGTGTGGTCCACCCCCTCGATCCGCCGTATCGATCGTGACGCAGTTCGCTCGCCGAGCGAAAGATATGCGCAAGCCATGCCGGAAGGCAAGGCGTCCGCGCAGGCAAAGATGCACAGGGCCCGGCGACACCGTGATTGCATCGCCGGGCCCGAAGGCGCGAGTCTCGAGGCGTCACGCGTTCTGCGCCCGCACCGCCGCGGCGATCTCTTCCGGCCCGCTCACGACCTTGACCGCGTCGAACTTGCAGGCGACGCGGCAGGCGTCGCAGCGGATGCAGAGCGCCTGGTCGATGGTGTGGACCTGCTTCTTCTCGCCGGTCGCCGCCTCGACCGGGCACTTCTTGGCGCACAACGTGCAGCCGGTGCAGGTCTCCGGATCGATGGAGTAGGCGATGAGCGCTTCGCACGAGAGCGCAGGGCAGCGGCGGCCATCGATGTGGGCCCGATACTCGTCGCGGAAGTAGCGGATCGTCGTGAGCACCGGGTTGGGCGCGGTCTGGCCGAGGCCGCAGAGACTGGTCTGCTTGATGGTGACGGCCAGCTTCTCGAGGCGCTCGACGTCGCCCTCCTCCCCCTCACCGGCGCAGATGCGCTCGAGGATCTCGAGCATGCGTTTGGTGCCGAGACGGCAGGGGACGCACTTGCCGCAGCTCTCGTTCTGCGTGAACTGCAGGAAGTACCTCGCGAGATCGACCATGCACGTGGTGTCGTCGGCGACCACCATGCCGCCGGAGCCCATGATGGCGCCGGTCGCGGCCAGGCTCTCGTAGTCGACCGGGGTATCGAGGAGGCTCGCCGGCACGCACCCGCCGGACGGGCCGCCGAGCTGCACGGCCTTGAACTCTTTGCCGTCCTTGATGCCGCCGCCGACGTCGAAGATGACGTGCCGCAGCGTGGAGCCCATCGGCACCTCGGCGAGGCCGCCGTTGACGATCTTGCCGGCGAGGCTGAAGGCCTTGGTGCCCTTGCACGCGTCGCTCCCGTGGCAGGCGTAGGCGGTCGGCCCGCTGGCGACGATCCAGGACACGTTGGCCCACGTCTCGACGTTGTTGATGTTCGTCGGCTTGCCCCAGAGACCCGAGACGGCCGGGAAGGGGGGACGAGTGCGCGGCATGCCGCGCTTGCCCTCGATGGAGGCGATCAGCGCCGTCTCCTCACCGCAGACGAAGGCTCCGGCGCCCTCCTTGATCCTGAGCTTGAAATCCCAGCCGCTGCCGAGCGCGTCGTCGCCCAACAGTCCGCGCTCCTCAGCTGCGGCGATGGCGAGGCGCAGGCGCTTGACGGCGAGCGGATACTCGGCGCGCACGTAGATGTAGCCCTCGTGGGCGCCGATGGCGTAGCTGCCGATCAGCATGCCCTCCAGCACAGCGTGCGGATCGCCGTCCATGATGGAGGCGTCCATGAACGCGCCGGGGTCGCCCTCGTCCCCGTTGCAGATGATGTACTTGACCTCGCCCGGCGAGGCGGCCGCGAACTTCCACTTCATGCCCGTCGGGAACCCGGCGCCTCCCCGGCCGCGCAGCCCGGAGTCCAGCACCATCTGGACGATCTCCTCCGGCTTCATCGTCGTGAGCGCCTTGCGCGCGGCCTCGTAGCCACCTCGCGCCAGGTACTCGTCCAGGCTCTCCGGGTCGATGACGCCGACGTTGCGCAGCGCGACACGCGTCTGCGACTTGTAGAAGGGGATATCGTGGGCGCAGGCGATACGCTCCCCGGTCGCGGGGTCGGTGTACAGGAACTTCTCCACGACCGCGCCGCCGACGAGGTGCTCCTCGACGATCGTCTTCACGTTCTTGAGCTTGAGGCGCGGGTAGTACGTGCCTCCGTCCGAGACCACCGCCAGCGGACCCTGGGAGCACAGGCCGTGACAGCCGATGATGCCGACCTCGACCTCGTCCTGGAGCCCGGCCTCGGCGATCTCGGCGACGAAGGCGTCGTGGATCTTCATGGAGCCGGCGAAGACGCAGGCGGTGCCGGCGCACACGGAGACACGCCGCCGGCCGTCCGCGCCGGTGGAGACGCCGACCTTGACGCCCTCGGCAGGCGTTGGGGTGACCTCAGGCATCGCCATCGCCCCCGCGCTCCTCGACCACCTCGGCCAGGAGCTTGCGCGCGATCTTCCGCGTCTCGTCGGCGCTGAGGTTGCCGTAGGTCTCTTCTTCGACGCGCATGACGGGCGCCTGCGAGCAGGCGCCCATGCAGGCGACCGAGCCGAGCGTGAACTCCATGTCGTCCGTGGTCTCGCCGTCGCCGACCTCGAGCTCCTGCTCGAGCGCCTCGGTGATGCGCGTCGCACCGGCCACGTGACAGGCAGTGCCGTGACAGACGAAGATCTTGTGCCGCCCGCTGGGGACCGTGGTGAACTGGGCGTAGAAGGTGATGATGCCGTAGATGCGCGAGGCCGGGACGCCGCTCAGCCGGGCGATCTCGTCGACGACAGGCTCCGGCAGATAGCCGAAGACACTCTGGGCGCGCTGCAGCAGCGCGATCAGGTTGCCGTGGGGGTCGATCTCCGCGACGAGCGCCTGGACCTGCTCGAGGTCGACGTCCGCCCCGGGGGCTCCTCCCCCGGTCGCGGCAGGCTTGGAGGGCACTGCTGGGCTGGGCATCACATCAACTCCACCTTCGCACTTCCGCGTTCGTCGGGCGGCCATGGCACACCAGTCCGGCCGCCGTCCTTCCCGTCTCCGTCTTCAGTCTGGATTCAGTGAAGCATACTTGGCCGGCGGCGGGTACCGCGGCCCGGAGGGCCGCCGCGCCCGCCGCCGGCGTCGCGATCAGCCGGCCGTCTGCGCCTTGCAGGCGGCGAGGGCGTTCTTGAGCAGGATGACGTTGGTGACGGGGCCGACGCCTCCGGGGACCGGTGTGACGCGGGCGGCGACCTCGCAGACAGCCTCGAACTCGAGGGAGCCGACCTGCTTGCCGTCGACGCGGATGGTGGTGACGTCGATGACCACGGCGCCCGGCTTGACCATGTCGGCCTTGATGAGGTTCTGCACCGGAGCGGCGCAGATGAGCACGTCGGCCTCACGGCAGGCGGCGGGCACGTCCTTGCTGAACACGTGGACCACATGGACCGAGGCGTTGCGGTTGAGGCAGAGCAGCGCCACCGGCTTCCCGACGATGTTGGAGTGATTCACGATAGTCACGTTGAGACCCTTGCCCCCGGGACACAGCTCGATGCCCTCGCGGTCGAGGATCTCGATGCAGGCGCTCGGCGTGGCCGGGGCGAACAACTGGTCGCCGAGCAGCACGTGGCCGATGTTGGCCGGGTTCACGCAGTCGAGGTCCTTCTCGGGAGCGATCGCGTTGAACACGGTGTTCTGGTCGATGTCGGCGTCCATCGGCATCAGCGCGAGAATGCCGTGTACGCTCGGGTCGGCGTTGAGCTTGGCGATGAGATCGAGGATCTCAGCCTCGCTCGCGCCGGCCGGGAGCACGTGGCTGAAGTAGTTGAAGCCCACCGTACCGGTGTTCTTCTCGATCTGGCCGCGATAGAACTGCGCGCCGCCGTCCTCGCCGACGAGGATCGTCGCGACGCCGGGCGTGACGCCGGAGGTCGCGAGCTGCGCGACCTCGGACTTGATCTCCTCGCGGACCTGCTCGGCGATCGCCTTGCCGTCGATGATCTGAGCTGCCATGGCTTCCCTCTCGTTTACGGTCGTCAGGTGTGATCAGAGCTTGGAGAGCGTGATGGCGAGGACCTCGGAGCGGAGCGCCGCGGCCTCGGCCTCGATCTTGTCGATCTCCGCCGCAGCGGCCAGAGTGTAGTCGCAGTCCTCGATGGAGCCAAGGTTGATGCGCACGTTGAGCGCGGCGCCGACCACGGCCGCCTCGCCGAGGATGGCGCCGATACCGGCGTCGGTGACCGCCTGCGGGTTGCCGAGCTCGGCGGCGACCTTCGCCACGCGACACACGTCCACGGCCACGCGGCAGATCTCGAGCGGGACGTCTGCGGCAACGACGAGGCCGGCCTGCACCGCGGCCTTGCGGGCGGCCTTCTCCTCGTCGGTGTCCTTGGGCATCTTGAAGGCGGTGATGACGCCGTTGTACGCCGTGGTGTCGTCCTGCAGGAGCTGCTCAAGGCGCGCGCGGGCGTCGTCGGCCTGGCCGACCAGGGCGACGATCTCGGTCTCGACGTCGGCGAACTTCTCACGCCCCCGGGTGAGATTGCAGACCATGGCGACGAGCGCGGCGCCGAGGGCGCCGACACAGGCCGACACGCTGCCGCCGCCCGGCGCCGGCTTCTTGCTGGCGGCGTCGTCGAGGTAGACCTGCAGGGGCTCGGATGCGTAGATGGTGGGACCGTCGCTCACCGTGTACCTCCAGCGCGGCGCGCGGGGCGCCGCGGACGGGGAGCGACCGGCAGGCCGGACGAGTCGCCGGTCGAAGCGGAGCCCAGAAGGGCTCCGCGGGGCGCCGGCGCCGCATGGCGGCCGGCGCCCCGGGGTCGCTCCTTCAGGTTCTCAGAACAGGCCGATGATCCGGCCGGTCTCGACGTCGATGTCGACGTCGACTGCGGCCGGCCGCTTGGCCAGGCCGGGCATGGTGCGCATCTCGCCGAGCAGCGGGTACAGGTACCCGGCGCCGGTGGCGGGACGGATGTCGCGGATCGGCACGCGGAAGCCGCGCGGACGGCCCTTGAGCGCCGGGTCGTGACTCAGCGACAGGTGCGTCTTGGCCATGCAGAGCGGCAGTTTGTCGAGACCCTGCTCGGTGAACTGCTGGATCTTGGCCTCGGCCGCCGGCAGGTAGTCCACGCCGTCGGCGCCGTAGATCTTGGTGGCGATGGTCTCGATCTTCTCCTTGATGGAGGCCTCGAGCGGATACAGGAACTGGAAGTCGCCGCCCTTGTCGGCGGCCGCCTTGACGACCTCGGCCGCCTCCTGACCGCCGTCGCCACCCATCGCGTGGACGTTGATCGGCACTGCGTCCTCGGCGCCGGCCTCGATCGCAGCCTTGCGCACGATCTCGATCTCGGCGTCGCGGTCGAACGCGAACCGGTTGATCGTCACCACGACCGGCACGCCGAAGTACTTCATGTTCTCGATCTGCTTGGCGAGGTTCTCGCAGCCCTTTGAGAGGGCCTCGTTGTTCTCTTCCTTGAGCAGCTCGGGGTTGACCGGCAAGCCGCCGTGCATCTTGAGGGCGCGCATGGTGCACGTGATGACCACGGCGCTCGGCGCGAAGCCGCCGTAGCGGCAGATGATGTCCATGAACTTCTCGGCGCCCAGGTCGGCGGCGAAGCCGCTCTCGGTGACGACGTAGTCGCTGAGCTTCATGCCGACCTTGTCGGCGATGATGGAGTTGTTGCCCTGGGCGATGTTGGCGAACGGGCCGGCGTGGATGAGCGCCGCGTTGCCCTCCAGCGTCTGCATGAGGTTCGGCTTGATGGCGTCCTTGAGGAGCACGGTCATGGCGCCGCCGGCGCCGATATCGTCGGCGGTGAGCGGTTTGCCCGACGTGTCGTAGGCGAAGGTGATGCGGCCGAGGCGCTCGCGCAGGTCCTTGAGCGAGGTGGCGAGGCCGAGAATGGCCATGACCTCGCTGGCGACGGTGATGTCATAGCCGGTCTGGCGCGGGATGCCGTTCAGCTTGCCGCCGAGACCGTTGACGATCTCGCGCATGGCGCGGTCGTTGAGGTCCACGACGCGGCGCCACGAGATCGACAGCGGATCGATATCGAGCTCGTTGCCGTGCATGAGGTGACTGTCGACCATCGCCGCGAGCAGGTTGTTGGCCGCGCCGACGGCGTGGATGTCACCGGTGAAGTGGAGGTTGAGATCCTCCATCGGAATGAGCTGCGAGTAGCCGCCGCCGGCCGCGCCGCCCTTGATGCCGAAGACCGGGCCGAGGGACGGCTCACGCAGGGCGAGCATGGTGTCGATGCCGACGGCGTTCATGCTCTCCGAGAGGCCGACCGCGGTGACGGTCTTGCCCTCGCCGAGCGGCGTCGGGGTGATCGCGGTGACGTCGATGATCTTGCCGTCGGGCTTGTCCTTGAGACGGTCGAGCAGGGCCATGTAGTCGATCTTGGCCTTGTAGCGACCGTAGAGCTCCAGCTCGTCCTCGAGGATGCCGGCCTTCTCGGCGATCGCCTGGATGGGCTGCATGGTGGCGGCCTGGGCGATCTCGATGTCGCTCGGCACCGGGGACTTGCGAATGATCGAACTCAACGCGTCCTCCTTCTGTCTCCACTATCCCGCGCGTTTCGCTGATGAGAGCCGGCGCACCCCGAGAGGGCAGCGCGCCGGCACCTTGTGACCGATTGTACTAGCCCGCGCAGAAACGGGTCAATTGCGGAGCGGTACGTGCCGGGAGAACTGTCAGACGGCGCCGTCAGGAGCCGCTGAAGCGGCTGCGGGCAGCCGACTGCGCGGCCTCGTAGACGACCCTTGCGGGCCGCCCCACCGTCGCCGCCACGCGGCGCACGTCCTCGTACTCGGGCGAGACGGTGGCGAGCTTGCCGCCGACGAAGCTGAGACGGACGTCGACCTTGAGCTTGCCGATCTGGACCGTCTCGCGGCGTTCTTCCGCATACTCGCGGCCGCAGGGCACGACGCGGACGCCGAAGGTCGTGGTCTCGGCGAAGATCGCGGCGATGATGCGCTCGCGGTCGGCCGTCGCGGCGAGCACGTGCAGCACCACGCCGGGGCGACCCTTCTTCATGAGCGCGTCGCTCATCCACACGTCGAGCGCCCCGGTCTCGCGCAGCGCTTCGGCGGCGTGCGCGAGCAACTCCGGTGTCATGTCGTCGATGTTGGCCTCGATGACGACGTGGTCGCCGGCGCGGTGCCCGCTCGCAAGCGCGACGCCGGCCGGCGCCGCGGATGCGAGCGCGGCGTCGAGCGGCTCGCCGGCCTCCTCCGGCATGGCCGCCGGGTCCACGAGGACGGCGCGCAACACGTTGGGCCGGCCCGGCACCTCACGGCGGCCGGCGCCGTAGCCGACGCGCTCGATGCAGCCGGAGGGCAGGCCGCCGAAGGCCGCCGCGTAGTGCGCGAGCAGGGCGGCGCCGGTCGGCGTCGTGAGCTCTCCGAGCGGGGCGGCCGGCGTCCCCCCCGCCGGGACGGCGGGGGCTCCCCCGGCCGTCGGCAATCCGGCGACCAGGGACAGCACGGCCGGCGCCGGGACGCTCAGCCGGCCGTGCGCGGTCTCAATCTCCCCGTCGCCGAGCGCCGGCGGCGACGCGACGACCTGCTCCGGCGCGAGCCTGTCCAGCAGAGTCGCGGCGCAGATGAGGTCGACGGCCGTGTCGACGTCGCTCAGCTCGTGCAGGTGCTTCTCGTCGCGGCCGTGCACCTCCGCCTCCGCGGCGGCCATGCGCTCAGCGATGGAGGCGACCGCGTCGGCGACCGGCTGCTCGAGGTCCGACGCGTACAGGGACACGATGAGTTCATCGAAGGTAGCGAAGCCCGGCTGGTCGGCGACCCTGAAGGCCAGCGCCGCCATGCCGCCGCGGCGCACGTCCTCGATCTGAACGAGCCGCGGATCGATGCCGGCCGCGGCCAGCGCGGGACGAAGCAGATCTTCGAAGGGGCCGGGGTCGGACTCGCGCGCCCCTTCCAGTGAGAGCAGCGCGGCGACCAGCATGTCGCCGCTGATGCCGCTCGAGCAGTCCAGGTACAGGATCATCGCCGTACTCTACCTCGCCGTCGCCTCGCACGGTGACCATACCCGCCATCGTTCGGCCGGGATGCCGGGCGTGTGCCTCCCATCGGCAGGACGCCCGGCGTCCATAAGCGCCTCGCGCACACCCGTTCCTCCTATAGAATGCCGCCATGCGCATCGCACAGCTCGCACCCCCCTGGATCACCGTCCCACCCGCCGGCTACGGCGGCACCGAATGGGTCGTCCAGCAGTTGTGCGACGGGCTCGTGGAGCGCGGGCACGAGGTCCGCCTCTACGCCACCGGCGACTCGCACACGGCCGCCGAGCTCTGCGCCCTCTTCCCCAGGCAGATGCCCGAGGTCCTCGGCCAGACCAGTTACGACGCGCGGCAGGTCTCGTTCGCCTTCGCCGACATCGACGAGGACGGGTTCGACCTCGTCCACGACCACTCCGGCTTCATCGGCATCGCCTTCAGCCGCTATCTGGCGACTCCGATGGTGCACACCGTGCACTGCGCCTTCGACGCCGCCGCCTACGGCTTCTACGAGCAGTTCGCCGGCGAGGTGCCGTACGTCGGCATCAGCGCGTACCAGCAGTCGATGGGTCCGCCGGCGATGAATTGGGCCGGCTTCGCCTACAACGCCATCGCCGTCGAGCAATGGCCCTACACCCCTGAGAAGGACGACTACCTGCTCGCCTTCGGGCGAGTCTGCGGAGCCAAGGGCTTCCATCTCAGCATCGAGGCGGCCAAACGCACCGGCCGGCGGCTCATCATGGCCGGCGTGCTGCAGGAGACGTACCGCGAGTACTTCGAGACATCGGTCGCCCCGCACATCGACGGCGACCAGATCGTCTACGAAGGCGAGGTGAGCGACGCCCGCAAGCGCGAGTTGTTCGCCCACGCGCACGCCTTCCTCTTCCCCATCACCTGGCCGGAGCCGTTCGGCCTGGTGATGATCGAGGCGATGGCCTGCGGCACGCCCGTCGTGGCGCTGCGCCAGGGCTCGGTGCCGGAGGTCGTGGACGACGGCGTCACCGGCTTCGTACGTGACGACCTCGAGGAGTTCATCGCGGCCGTGGGCCGGGTCGGTGAGATCGACCCGGCCGTCTGTCGCCGCACGGTCGAAGAACGGTTCACGGTCGGGCGCATGGTCGCCGACTACGAGGCGATCTACCGGCGCGTCCTCGGCGGGTGAGCGCCTCCGGCGGCGCCCCGGACGGCGTGTCGGGACTCGCCGCGTATCTGTCGGGGGCGGGCGGAGAAGCACGCCCTCGACCTCTCTTCCTGCTCGGTGACGCCGCCGAGGTCCTCCGCCTCTTCCCCGACGAGTCGGTCGACTGCGTCGTCACCAGTCCGCCGTACTTCGGTCATCGGCGGTACGCCGGCGGCGGCATCGGCGCCGAGGGGAACTGGCAGGCGTATGTGGCCGCCCTGGGCGCCGTGACCTCCGGGCTCCTTCGTGTGCTCAGACCCACCGGCTCGCTCTGGCTCAACCTCGGCGACACCTACCGCGGCAAGCGCCAGCTCGGGATCCCGTGGCGCGTCGCCTTCCACCTCGCCGACGAGCAGGGCTGGACGCTCCGCAACAGCGTGGTGTGGCACAAGGTGAAGGGCGGGCCGGACACGAGCCGGGACAAGCTGCGCAACGTGCACGAGCTGCTCTTCCACTTCGTGCTGCGGCCACGCGGCTACTACTACGACGCCGACGCGGTGAGGCACGCACCGCGCGCCGCGCGCGTCGAGGACGGCGCCGTCGTCTCGGCCACCGGCGTCAGCGGCGTGCGCTACCGCCGCCAGATCGAGCTCTCGACGGCGCTCGACGACATCGAGAAGGCGGCGGCGCTAGGGGCGCTCGAGGAGACGCTCGGCGAAGTCCGCGACGGCCGCCTCGCCGACTTCCGCATGATCGTCCGCGGGCGGCAGCGGGCGACGCACTCCGACGTCGGCGCCGTGTCCGGCCGCGCCCGCGAGCTGGAGGAACGTGGCTTCTACTTCCTTCGCTACCACCCCGGCGGCAGCAAGCCCGGCGACGTCTGGGACATCCTGCCGGAGGACACCCAGGGCCGTGGCCCTCACTTCGCCCCGTTTCCGGCCGACCTGTGCCGCATCCCCATCCTCGCCACCTGCCCGCCGGCCGGCGTCGTGCTGGATCCCTTCTGCGGGACGGGGACGGCTATGCTGGTGGCGTCGGAGCTCGGCCGCCGGTCGGTGGGCGTCGACCTCGCCGAGGAGTACCTCGCAGTCGCGCGCGCACGCACCACTGCACGCTGAGCGCCGGACGCCGTCCCGCCGGCGCCGGAGAGCTTCGGCCGACCGCCGGCCAACGTGGTCTCTCAGCGGGCGGCGGCGCGGATCAGCTCCACCACCCGCTCGACCGAGAGCGGCTTGCCCCGGGACACGATCCTGCCGTTGACGGCCAGCCCCGGCGCCCGCCAGACGCCGCGGCCGACCATGATGGCCGGATCCGTGATCCGGTAGACGGTCGCCTCCCCGGCGAGCCCGAGCTCACACAAGGCGGCGTCCACGGCGGACTGGAGGTCCACGCAGAGTCCATCGTCGCACGCAAAGATCTCGAGGATCATGGTCACCTCGTCGCAGCTCGCCGCGGCACCACGCGCGGCAGCTCCGGTCGCTGGTCCGACCTCAGGATACCCGCCAGGCCGCCGGAGACGCTGGACTTTGGTCAAGTCAGCCGTCCGAGGTCGGCGCCGCGTGGTACGGACTCCTCGACACCTGTAGTAGCATCTGCGGCGCGTGGAACGGACATCGTCGCGACGACAGGGGAGCGGTCATGCCGGAGGGGAACATCAACGCCGAGGTCGCGGAACACCTGCGCGAGCACGGCGGGCACAGCGACCCCGAGGAGCCCAGCCGACGGCGGGTCGAGTTCGTCGAGATCGCGGAGGCGATCCTGCTGGCGATCGTGGCGGTGGTGACGGCAGTCAGCGGCTATCAGGCGGCGCGCTGGGACGGAGAGAGCGCCAAGGGGTACGCGACGTCCTCCCGCCTGCGCGTACAGTCCGAGCAGGCGTTCCTCACCAGCAACCAGTACCTCGCGTACAACGCCGGCAACGTCAACGCTTGGCTGCAGGCAAAGACCTCCGGCAACGACGAGCTGGCCGCCATCCTGACAGACCGCTTCACGCCGGAGTACAGGATCGCGTTCGACGCCTGGCTGACGACCGACCCCCTGACGAACCCCGACGCGCCCGCCGGCCCCGGCCAGATGCCGGAGTTCGAGGACTCCTTTGCGGAGGAAGCGGCGACGCTGGGCGAAGAGGCGGCGGCCGCCTTCGAGGAAGGAGCCACGGCGCGTGACACGGCGGAGCACTACGTCCGTGTCACCGTCTTCCTGGCGGCGGTGCTCTTCCTCATCGCCCTCGGGCAGCGGTTCAAGGTCCGGGGCGTGCGCTACGCGGTGAACGTCGTCGCCGGGATGTTCCTGGTGTACTGCGCGTACCTGATCATCGCCTACCCGCACGCTTGACGGACGGGCGGACCAGGAACGCCGATCACCAGGCGCCCGGCCCGCGGGCGCACAGCCTGCCGCGACGCTCCCGCGGTCAGGCGCCCCTGGCGTCCAGTTTGGCCACGATATCGGTGAACTGCGCGGCCACCCATTTCTCGATGCTGTTGCCCTCGACCACCGTGCGGAGCATCCGCGCCCTGTCCTCGCGCTCGCCGGGATCCATGGTGAGCGCGCGATAGATGGCGTCCGCCTGCTGCTCGATGTTGAACGGGTTGACACCGAGCGCGAAGGCGCCCAGCTCCTCGTAGGCGCCCGCGTACTCACTGAGCACGAGCACGCCGTCGCGGCGGTTGAGGATGGGGCCCTCCTTCGCGACAAGATTCATGCCGTCGGTGATCGCGTTCACGTACAGGACGTCGTACTGGGCGTAGGCCGCCAGGGTGACCGGGAAGTCGTCCTGGATGCGCAGGTCGATGGGCATCCAGTCGGGTGTCCCGTGGCGCGTGTTCACGTCGGCCACCACACGCTCTACTCTCTCCCGATACGTCACGTACTCCTCGACGTCCTGCCGGGACGGCTGCAGCAGGGCGAGAAAGGTCAGGCGCTCCTTGAACTCCGGATGCAGGTCGAGGAAGCGGTCCAGCGCCACGAACCCCCGGATGATGTTCTTGCTGAGGTCGAGACGGTCCACACGCAGCAGCAGGAACTCGCGCCGCTTGCTGAGTAGCCCGCGCTCCGCGCTGTAGGCGCGGCGCGACTTCGCCGCGGCGCGCAGCGACGCCGGATCGATGCTCACCGGGTAGGCGCGCACCCACACGTCGCGGTCTTCGTACCGCACGACACCGGCGGCCGCGTCCACCTCCAGCTCGAGCAGATCCTGGCAGCAGCGCAGGAAGTTGCGCGCGTAGCCGAGCGTGTGGAGCGCGACGACGTCGTTGCCGAGCAGGCCCCGGAACACCGCCTCACGGATGTGCTCGGGCAGTACGCGCCAGTAGTCGCTCTGCGGCCAGGGGATGTGGATGAACTGGTGGAGAAAAGCGTCCGGGCACGCCGCGCGGACCTGAGGAGCCACGCAGTACAGCTGGTAATCGTGAAGAAAGACGAGAGCGTCGCCGCCGTCGCCGGCATGGCCGCGCCGGCGACGCCCGTCCTGCCCGCGCCGCACCTCGTCGATGACCGCGCGCGCGAACAGGTCGTTGACGACCAGGTAGCCGTTATGCCAGGCATCCAGCTCTTCAGCGCCGATATCGGGGTGCCTGCCGAGATCCCACAGGTAGTGCTGGATGAACCACAGCATGGGGTTGGCGACGACGTTGTAGTACTTGTCGTACGCAGCCGGGTCCGCGTCGACGTATCGCAGCCGGTAGCGGTCGCCGTCAAGATCCACGTCGACCGCCCGTTGCTCGGCCGCCAGGCGGCGCTCCTCGTCGCCGAGCGCCGCCGCCACCCACGTGCCGGGGTGCTGCCGCAAGACCTCGGTAAGGACGGTGACGAGGCCGCCGGGGCCGCGCGTGACGACCGGCTCTCCCGATGGGTCGTCGTGGAACGACACAGGCCCGCGGTTGGCGGCCACCACAAGGCGGCGCTGTGCGAGATCGAGACTCTCCACGCCGCCCTCCTCCCGTTGGCTGATCAGGCTCCTATCTTACCCGCCTCGAGGTCGGCGAAGAGCCGCAGGTCGTCGCGGATCAGACGCGGCGTCAGAAACTCGCGGCGCACCGTCTCCTTGCCGAGCAGCGCCATGGCGCGATGCCTCGCCGGGTCGGCGAGCACCTGGAGGCAGCGCTCCGCGCACTCCGCGGCGGACTGCACGAGATAGCCGGTGACGCCGTCCTCGATCTGCAGCGGGATGCCGCCGACGTCGCCGCCGATGGTGGGCCGCCCCTTCCACAGACCCTCGGCCACGGTCAACCCGAACCCCTCGCGCGTCGACTTCTGCATGATCACGTCGGCGTGACTCTGGAAGGCGTTGATCTCGACCGAGCCCACGTTGTCGAGGTTGGAGAGGATGAAGACGTCGGGGTCGCCGCCCACGTAGGCGATGACGCGCTCGAGGTAGTCCCAGCCCTCCGGGTCGTCGCTGGCCATGGAGCCCACGAGCGCGAGCTGGACGTCCGGGTGCTTCGCCTTGACGGTACGATAGACATCGACCACGCCGAGCGGGTCCTTCCAGAGGTCGAAGCGCGAGACCTGCAGGAGCAGTGGCCGCTCCACGTCGATGCCGAACTGGCGCACGATGTACGTGGCGTCCTCCGCCGAGAGCTGCATGTTCTTGGGCGCCAGAGGATCGATGGTCGGGGCGATCTGGCGCACCGGCACCGTGAGGCCGTCGGGCACGTAGTCGGCGAGCGTATAGACGGCGGCGTCGTAGCGGTTGATGGAGGGCAGCAGGTAGTCGTAGAGTCCCCGATCCGGCGTGGAGGTGTCGATGTGGCAGCGCCAGATCCACCACGTCGAGCGGTCCTGGCCGCGGGTGACGAAGTCGCGGATGGCCAGCGGCTGCGGGTCGTGGACGACGACGAAGTCGTAGGGCCGCGTGAGCTCGGCAGCGTTGGCGCGGCAGACCTCCTCGTAGAGCGCCCGCGCCTCGGCGGGGAACTCCACCGCGTGCCCCTGGAGGCCGTTATGGAAGGTCTTGGTGACGTTGAAGAACTCGGGCGGCGCCGTGAGGATCTGCCAGTGCGCCTCGAGGCCGACGTCGGTCACCAGAGGGACGAGCGTGTACAGGATCTCGGCGACGCCGCCGCCGAAGGCGGTGGCGTTCACGTGCAGGACCTGCCGGCCCTTGAGCCGCTCGCCGAGCTCGTCGATCTCGGCCATCAAGTCCCGGGGGACGATGCTGCGGTAGTCGGCCAGCGACTTGCGGCCGACGTTGACTTGGTGCATGTGACCTCCGTGGTGCTGCGGGGTGCACGGTAGTACATCACACCCTGCCTGTTCGCTAAACTTAAGGGTCGTGGATACGACACCTCCGCCACGGCCCCTTACGATCGCGTCGGACGGCGTCGTGCTCGCCGGCCGGTTCTTCCGGCCGGCGAGCTCGCCCGCCGGCGCGCTCCTCGTCTGCCACGGCGCCGGCAGCCGCAAGGAGAACCACGAGCTGATGGGCGAGCAGGCCGCCGCAGCCGGGCTCGCCGCGCTCACCTTCGATTTCCGCGGTCACGGCGAGAGCGGCGGCAAGATGGATCCGGACGGCTGGCGGGACGCCGTGGCCGCAGGCGAACGGCTGCTCGCGGAGTCCGGCGCCCCCTGGCTGGCGGCGCGCGGGGCCAGCATGGGCGGATGCATGCTCCTGCTGGCGACGCGCGCCCGGCCCAGGCTCTTCCGCTCGCTGGTGCTGCTGTGCCCGGCGGACGGCGAGTCCCTGCTCGCCGGGCTCGACGAGCTCGAGAACGACCCGGCGGGCGCCCCCGGCGGGCCGCCGGGCCGCGAGTACTCCGGCCGCTTCGACGGCGCCGCGCTGCGGCCGTTCCTCGGCGGCCTCGACCTCGTGGAGGCGGCCGCCGGCCTGCCGCGCGTGCTGCTGGCGCACGCGCGCGACGACGACGAGGTGCCGTACGCACACAGCGAACGCCTCGCTGCCGTGCTGGCCGCGCCTTCCGCGCTCATCGCGCTCGGTGAGGGCGGCCATCACGGTCCCGGGCGCTCGGCGCTCGTGGCGCGTGCCACGATCGACTGGGCGCTCGCGAACGGCGCTCCCACGGAGGCGCCTGCACGGAGGCGGTGACTCCCTGGCGCAGTGCGCCGCCGGAGCGGGAGGCGCACCCGCGGCCGACACTCAGGCGGCGAACAGCGGGAGCACGCGGGCGACGATGCCGCCCACAAGAAGCGCGAGCACGATGGTGCCGGTACAGATGACGGCCGTGCGCCGCCACCCCAGCTCCCGCCTCAGCACCGCGATGGTGGCCACGCAGGGCACGTAGAGCGCGTTCACGATCGCGTAGGTGACGATCTGCGACGTGGACATGAACGAGGAGATGCTGACCGCCACCCCGCCGGCCTGTACGGCGGCGAACACCAGCAGCAGCTGCAGGGCGAGCTCCTTGCGGAGCACCGCGAACACGAGCGTGAGCCCGGCGACCATCGGCAACAGGAGCCACCCCTCGACGATGGGCTCGAGCACGGTCCCGAGCTCCCACACCCAGCCGGTCTCGTACAACAGCCCGAGCGCCATGCTGCCCAGCACGATGATCGGGGCGGCGTCCCAGACGAACTCGCGAAAGCGCCGCCACGTCTTGCGCGCCACCTGACGGAGCACCGGGCGGCGGAAGGGGAACATCTCCATGACCAGCACGCCCTTGTCGCCGGGCATGAGCCGGTTCATGCCGAGCCCGGCGAGGATGATGACGACGGTGAGGACGGCGTAGGTGAGGAGCGCGTACTGCCAGCCGGCGACACCGGCGACGGCCCCGATGATGACGGCGGTGCGCGCGCTGCACGGCGTGAGCGTGGCGAGCACGGCGGCGATGGTGCGCTCGCGCTTGTTGCCCAGCGAGCGCGTGGCGATGATCGCCGGTACGTTGCAGCCGCCGGCGGCGATCAAGGGGATGATGGCCCGGCCGTGGAGCCCGATGCGGTGCATGATGCGGTCGCTCAGGAACGCGGCGGCGTTCATGTAGCCGGTGTCTTCCACCAGCGCGAGGATGAAGTAGAAGGTGAGGATGTAGGGGATGCCGACGGCCAGCGTCGCAAGGATGCCGCCGTCGACGCCCCACAGGACGACCCTGCCGAGGGTGCCGTCGCCGAAGATGGCGGTGACCACGCTGACGACCGCAGGGGAGATCCACGCCGTCCAGGCCGCCGTAAGCACCCGCGCGAGCAGATCGCCGACGACGAAGAGCGTGGCGAACACGACGGTGATGACGCCGAGCAGGATGGGGACGCCCGTGCGCGGCGCGGTGGTGAGTCGCCACCAGCGGTCGGCGGCGGCGCGCGTGTCCTGCGCGGCCGCCGCCAGCGCCCGCGCCTCGGCGTGCCGCGCCTTGGAGATCTCGAGCGCGAGACCCTCGTCGGCGCCGGTGAGGAAGTCGGCGACGTCAAGGCCGACGGCACGGGCGACGTCGGCGTCGCCCTCGAGGACGGCCAGCGCCGCCGCGCGCGGGCTGAGACCTCCCGGCGCGAGGCGGCCCTCGTCGGCGCTCGCGGCGATGTAGAGGGCCACCTCCGCGACGCGCTGCTCCACCTCGGACGGCAGCGGCGTGCCGGCGGTCTCGCCCAGGCCGCCACCGGCGCTGACGCGCAGCACAGCGGCCTCGAGTTTCGCGAGGCCTTCGCCGCGCGGCGCCACCGTCGGGACGACGGGGACGCCGAGGTCCCGCGAGAGCCGC
Source organism: uncultured Thermoleophilia bacterium (assembly GCA_963699725.1). Classification (GTDB taxonomy): domain Bacteria; phylum Actinomycetota; class Thermoleophilia; order UBA2241; family UBA2241; genus CAIXSE01. The sequence goes on along the minus strand of CAVOVA010000001.1, from coordinate 109,071 downwards.
TCGGCGTCCGGCGTGCGCCCGGTCCGTCGCGCCTCGTCGGAGAGATTGAGGGCGACCACGACCCGGTACCCCAGATCGAGCAGCTGCATGGGAAGGAACAGGCTCCGGGCGAGGTTGGTCGCGTCGGCCACGGCGATGACGACGTCGGGCCGCCAGTCGAGCACCGCCCGCCGCGCCGCCAGCTGATCCTCGCTGAACCCGTCGAGCGCGTAGCTGCCAGGCAGGTCGACCAGTTCGATACGCCGTTCCTGCCAGCGTGTGAAGGCGGCGCAGGCCTCGACGGTCACTCCGGCGCAGTGGGCCGTCTCCTGCGCTTCCCCCGCGAGCGCGTTGAACAGCGAGGACTTGCCGACGTTGGGGTTGCCGGCCAGGCAGACGACGAGCGGCCGGTCGGCCGGACTCGCGTGGACGACCTCGTGGCCGCTCGGGTGGAGCGACGTGGCCATCGGCGTCAGCCGCGGACCATGATCTTGTCGGTCACCTCGCGACCGAGGGCGTACTGCGAACCACCGACGCGCACCAGCAGCGGTCCGTTGAAGGGCGCCACGCTCTCGACGGCGACGGTCGTATCCGGGAGCAGGCCGAGCGAGGCGAGGTAGCGCAGCAGGTCGCTCTTCTCCTCCGCGATGCAGGCGATGACGGCTGTGTCGCCCGGCTCGAGGCCGGAGAGCGGTCGCATGTCGTCGTCGGTGAGCGTGCCGTCTTCGCCGGGGATGGTGTGGCCGTGCGGGCAGGTGCGCGGGTTGCCGAGCTGCTCGGCGAGCCGCGCCTCGACCTCGGAGCTGAGAACGTGCTCGAGCTTGCAGGCCTCCTCGTGCACGGTGTCCCAGGGCATGTCGAGGTAGTCGACGAGGAAGCGCTCGCTCAGCCGGTGGCGGCGCACGAGGGTCGCGCCCTCCATCTCGCCGACCGCGGTGAGGGTGATGCCGATTCCCTCGGCCGGCTCCGCGACGAGACCGTCCGCGCGCAGGCGCCTGAGCATCTCGGAGACCGACGGCGGAGCCACGCCCAACTCGGCCGCGATACGCGTCACGGTGACGGGATCCTGGCCTCGCTGCAGCTTGAAGATGGCTTCGAGATACTCCTCGACGCTCTGCGTGCGTGTGCTCACGGCTCGTCTCCGATCGGCGGATGATGAGTGGCGGTCGCCTCGCGCGAAGGCCCGCCTCTACCGCTTATTAGGATACCCTATCCATCGCCTTGAGGGAATCCTGACGTCGGTCAGGAGGACGGCCGACAGACGCGGTCATGAACGTGAGGCCGGCGGAGAGGATTGGAGCGGATGACGGGACTCGAACCCGCGATCTTCAGCTTGGGAAGCTGACGTGTTACCAACTACACTACATCCGCCCGCGTGGGCCGGCGAGCGGTGCCCCTGCGGCGCCCCTCTCGCCAGTTCGTGCTGCGTTGGCTAGTTCACCACAGCACGGGCGGCCTCGCAACTGCACTCAGGGCCGCCAGTGCCCGCGTCAGCCCTCCAGCTCCGAGAGCCGCAGGCAGGCGAGGAATCCCGCGTACACCTCGGCGAACGAGGTCCCGGCGATCTCCAGTGTGCGCCCGTCGAGCCTGGTCGTTCCGGGGCAGGCCTCGGCGAGGTCGCAGAACGGCACGCGGGTGAACGTCAGCCGAAGCGGCTGGCCGTTCCAGACGAGTGGCGCCGGCCACGGGTCGGCCCGCAGCGCCGCTTCCACGTCGGCGCGCATCCGCGCCCGCGCCACAGCGGGCGGGCACAGCGCGGCGGCCTCACGGCGCACCCCGGCCTTGACCACCGTGGCAGCGATGCCGGGGACGAGCGCACGCGCCTCGGCCGCCGTCTTGTCGTCGCCCGACACGTACACGGCGGGCACGCCGAACTCCCCGGCGAGGAGGGCGGCGACGCCGAACTCGCCGATCTCCAGATCGCCGACGGCGACCGTGTACACCTTGTAGTTCCACGTGTGCTCGAGCACGGCCGCAGCGGTGCCGGCGCGCGCGTGATAGCCGACGAAGAGCGCGCCGTCGCAGTCCGGCGCGAGTCCCTCGACCATGCTCAGCGGAGAGGAGGGACCACTCATCAGCGTCACGGTCGCGTCCAGACCGGTGGGATCGAGATTGCGTCCTTCGTCGTGGGCATCGCAGACGACCACCTCGTCGGCGCCGGCCGCGGCGCAGCCCTCGAGGACGGCGTCGAGGTCGGCGCGCATGTGGGCGCGGGCGCGCTGCGCGGGCGCGCCCTCTCGATCCGCGTCCGCCTCGGAGACGACGCCCGAGATGCCTTCGAGATCGATGGCGATGAAGAGCTTCATCGCAGCGGCTCCTCACCGATGCGGCGCGCCAGGGCAGCGGCCAGGCGCGCCGCCGCCTCCAGGTCGCCGGTGTGCGCGACCTCGAACGGCGAGTGCATGTACCGCATCGGCAGGCCGACCGTGAGCGTGGCCGCCGTACCGGCGGCCATGAGCTCGTCGGCGTCGGTCTGGGTCTCGCCCGGATAGGCCTTGATCTGCACGCTGAGTCCTTCAGCCGCGGCCACCTCGCGGGCGAGCGCGACAAGGTGCTCGCTGCTGGCGGCGCCGCGGCTGAGGACGGGGCCCGCGCCGAGCTTGACCTCGCCGGCCAGCTCCTTGGCGTCCGCGGCCGGTGTGTCGCTGCAGAAGTCGCCGTCGAGCACGATGAGCACATCGGGCTGCAGCCGCAGGGCAAGAGCCTTGGCGCCCATGAACGTCGTCTCCTCGTGCACGGTCGCCAAGCCGATGAGCCGCGCCGCGCCCGGATCGTCCGCGTACTGCTCGAGCGCGCGAACCATGGCGTACACGCCGCCGCGGTCGTCGAGCGCCTGTGTGGCGACCACGTCCGCCGACAGCTCGATGAAGTCGGGCGTGAAGGTGACGGGATCGCCGACGGCCACCCTCGCGAGCGCGCCTGGGCGATCGCCGGCGCCGATGTCGAGAAACTGCTGGTGGAGCTCGGGCGCCTTGTCGCGGTCCTCCTCGGGGATGACATGCGTAGGCTTGCGCCCGCCCACCGCGTGCACGTCGCCGTCGCGCCCGTGGATCACGAAATGGCGCCCCGGCACGAGGAGCGGAGCCACGCCGCCGATCCGCTCGACGGACACGTAGCCGCGCTCGTCCACGTGCGTGACGATGAGGCCGATCTGGTCGGCGTGAGCGGCGATCGCGACCAGCGGTCCTTCCGCGGGCCCGATCTGGAGCCACAGGTTGCCGAGCGGATCACCCTCGGCGTCACCGAGAGGCGCGAGCCGGTGGCGGACGACCTCCTGCACGGCCGCCTCGAACCCGGTCGGTCCGGGCGTGAGGCAGAGCTCGCGGAGCAACTCCAGGTCGGCGCTCGAGCCTGGTCTCTCTGCACTCATCCGCCTCCTCCTCCGTCCGCGCCGTCCGTCGACCTTGGGCCGCTAGTCTACTGTACGGCGAAGCGGGCGTGAGTTTGCAGTGATGGGGAATACGTAGCATGTCATACGTACTGCGCTTTCGTGAGGGGGTACGTCAAAGCCGCACGTGTGAGGGAGTCATGATGGAGGAGGCAAGACCGAAGTGGCTGCGCAGTACGAAGGGCGCGCCCTTCACCGGCATCGGATCTCTCGAGGCGGACATCCTGGCCGTCGTCTGGGAGAAGGACCGGACCACGGTCCGGGCGGTGTACGAGACCTTGCGCGAGCGGCGCACGATCGCGTACACCACCGTGATGACCGTGATGAACAACCTGGTCAAGAAGCACCTGCTCGACCAGGACAAGAGCGGGATCGCCTACGTGTACACGCCCGCCATTCCGGGGCGTGAAGTCGGACAGACGGTCCTCGAGAGCGTGGTGCACAAGCTCATCAACGATCAGACCGGCGTCGCCGTCGCCATGCTGCTCGGGCTCGAGAAGGACCTGACGCCCGAGCAGACCGACGAACTCCGCGACTGGGCACGCGTGAAGTACGGCGGCTGAAGGTGGCGGGCCGGCGGGCACGGACCCGCGCCGGCCCTTGTCACATCGATTCCGGCGCGCCCACGCCGAGCAAGCCGAGCCCGGCGGCGAGAGTGGACCGCACCGCCGCGCACAGAGCCGACCGGAACGCGGTCACGTCCGCGTCGTCGCTGAGCACGCGGCAGTGGCGGTAGAAGACGTGGAACTCCGCGGCCAGCTCCCCCAGATAGCCGTGCAGCCGGTGCGGTGCGCGCTGCTCGGCCGCGTTGACCAGGATGTCGGGGAAGCGCGCCAGGGCGCGCAGCAGGGCACGCTCGTGCGGGTCCAGCGTCACGGTCGGGACGGCTGCGCCGGCCGGCCGGCCCTCACCCGGAAGGTTGCGCAGGATGCTGCAGATGCGCGCGTGCGCGTACTGCACGTAGTACACGGGGTTCTGGTTGTTCTGCTGCACCGCGAGGTCGATGTCCAGCTCCAGGGTGGTGTCGTGTGAGCGGCCGACCAGCAGGAAGCGAGCCGCGTCGACGCCGATCGCGTCGATGAGGTCGTCCACGGTCACGATGTCGCCGCGACGCTTGCTCATCCGCCGCGCCTCTCCGCTCTCGAGCAGGCTCACGAGCTGGCCGATGATGAGCTCGAGCTTGTCCGGGTCGTGCGGCGGCAGCGCCGTGAAGGCGGCCTTCATGCGCGGCACATACCCGTGGTGGTCCGCCCCCCAGACGTCGATCATGTGTTCGAAGCCGCGGTCCATCTTGTCGCGGTGATACGCGATGTCGCTGAGGAAGTAGGTGGGGTCGCCGGTCTGGCGGATGAGGACCCGGTCCTTGTCGTCGCCGTACCGGGTCGTCGCGAGCCAAGCGGCGCCTCCCTCGTCGTAGAGGAGTTGCTCACCGTCCAGATCTGTGAGGGACTTGCCGACCTCCCCACCGAACCCGCGGTGCTCGCCGTCGCCCTCGTAGAGACTGCTCTCCGACGTCCAGACGTCGAACGGCACGCGCAGGCGCTCGAGGGTCACACGGAACTGGGCGAGGATCGCGTCCCGTCCCCAGAGCTTGATCTCTCCGATGAGGTCGTCCGGCAGCGCCGACACGTCCGGCGCCACCGCGGCGACCGCCTCGCGGTAGCGGTCGCCGACCGCGGCGATGAGCTCGTCGGCGAGGTCGAGCAGGTAGTCACCCTGATACCCCTCCTCGGGGACGGGCACGTCGAGGCCGAGCCGTTCGCCATAGCGGGCGGCGAGCGACTGGCCGAAGCGGGTCATCTGCGTGCCGTAGTCGTTGACGTAGAACTCGCGGGTGACGTCGTGGCCGACGAAGGCGAGGATGCGGCACAGCGCGTCGCCGTAGGAGGCATAGCGGGCGTGTCCGACGTGAAGGGGGCCGGTGGGATTGACGCTGACGAATTCCACGTTCATCCTCTGCCGAGCGCCGGCCGGCAGGGAGCCGCGACCGTAGTCGCCGCCCTCGGCGAGCAGCCGCTCCAGGGCGCCGCGGTACCAGGAGTCTGTCAAGAACAGATTCAGGAAGCCGGGCCCGGCGACCTCGAAGCGGTCGCAGACGCCGGCCCCGGGGCCCGCGAGCCATCGTGCGCCGACCGCCTCGGCCAGCTCCCGCGGCGCGCGGCCGGCCTTCTTGGCGCTCACGAGCGCCGCGTTGGTCGTGACGTCGCCGTGCTCGGGGCGCGCCGGCAAGGCGAGCTCGACGGCCGGCGCCGCTCCCACGGTTGCTCCAGCGGCTGCGAGCTCCTCGTCGAGCGCACCCTGGAGCGAGGCCGCCAGTCCGTTCAGGTCGTAGAGATCGTAGCTCATCGTCCACCATCGGGTCGCCGGCGCCGGCCGGGCGGCCGGCGCCGGCTGATTCTATCCGCCCCGGCGACGCCATGCGACGGCGCCGGTCGAGGGCCGGAGGCGCAAACTCAGTGGTGATACGGCTCGCCGCGCAAGATCTTGCCGGCGCGGAAGAGCTGCTCGAGCAGCACGACGCGGGCAAGCTGATGCGGCAGAGTCATGGCCGAGAGAGAAAGGGCGTCCGTGGCTCGCACGCGGACCTCGGATGCCAGGCCGAGCGAACCGCCGATCACGAAGGCGGCGCCGCCCCGCTCGAACGAACGCTGAAGCCTGGCGGCGAAGGTCTCGGTGTCCAGCGCGGCGCCCTCCACGAGGAGCGCGGACACCACGGGCGCCTGCGGCCACGCTGCGAGCAGGCGCCTCCCCTCCTCGCGCAGTACCTCGGCCTCGCTGCGTCCGCGAAGGGCCACCTCCTTGACCTCGCGCACGGTGATCGCCATGTGCGGCCTCAGGAGTTCGATGTAGTGGCGTGCGGCGGGGGCGAGGTCGCGGTGCAACGACCCTACGACGAGGAGCTCGACGCGCGCCGCCACGTGCACCCGCTCAGGAGCTGGGCGGACCGGAGTAGAAGGCGACACGGCCCGGCCCCCCGCTCCGGGCCGTGTACATCGTCGTCGCGGCCTTGGCGACGATCTCCTCGGCCGTGAGCCCATCGTCCGGGAAGCTCGCGACGCCGGCGGAGGCGGTGAGCGCGATGGCGCGGCCATCGGTCTCGACGGCCAGCTCCTGCATGGTCCCGAGCACGCGCCCGAGAATGGCGTCAGCCTCCTGGTCGGCGGTCTCCGGAAGAACCAGGAGGAACTCGTCGGCGCCGTAGCGGCAGACCAGATCGCAGCTGCGCAGCTGCGCGGTGATGGCTGCCGCCCAGTGCCGCAGCACCTCGTCGCCGGCTTCGCGCCCGGCGCTCTCGTTGACCATGGTGAAGTCGTCGAGATCGATCATCACGAACGCGACGTTGCGCCCGTAGCGCTTGGCCCTCGCCAGCTCGAACGCAGCCCGCTCGCGCAGCTGCCGGAAGTTCATGAGGCCGGTCAGCGGGTCGTGCGTCTCGTGCTCGCGACGCTCGTGGAGCAGGCGCAGGTTGTCGAGCGCGACGTCCGCCTGGTCGGCGATGTGCGCGAGCAGCCGGCGCTGCGCATCCGGGTTGAAACCGTTCTCCTGATAGAGGTAGCCGGCCTGCTGACCGGCGTAGCCCTCGAACTGGCACACGGTGTCGCCCAGCCCCCAGCACATGGTCTCCTTGGTGAGGACCTCCGTGCCGGTGATCCCTTGGAGCACGCCGTCGATGATGCCGCGCTCGACGTCGCACACCGCGGTGCCCGTGGCCGGCAGCCGTTCGCAGCTGAGGCAGTGACTGAGCTTGACCAGGACGCGCTCCTCGTCGACCTCGACCTCGAGCTCGCCCAGCTTCATGTCCGCGAACCAGTCCTTGAGCCCTTGGATGGAGCTGATGCCGAGGTCGCGGCTGCAGCGCTTGCTGGCGAGGTAGATGGCGGGCCCGGCGCTCTCGCCGAGGATCTCGGGGAGGATCGAGAACTGCAGCAGGCGGACGAGCGACGCCGGCGCCACGGCGTCGGCCGGCGTCGTCGCCAGCACCTCGCCGGCCGCCGGCCAGACTCGCTTCTCCTCGGACGTGGTCAACGCGATGACGCTCCGCAGCGTACGCGCGAAGACGGTAGCCAGCGACACTTCTTCCTGTGAGCGAAGCGCCATGCTCATCCTCTCGGTGGTCGCGAAGACGTCAGGGTCCGCAGCGGCCACGATGTCTCGTCGAGCAGCCCGCATGCCCGCAGGGCGACTCTGCCTATACTATAGGCCACGGAGGCGGCACCCAGACATACCATCGCGCCCCGGCGCCCCGTGAAGCGTAACCAGCCCAGTGTACGCCGGAAAGGCCAGCATGACGCCTGGACGAGAAGAACGACTCGACGAAGACGGCGAAGGTCTCCCCAAGACGGAGGCACGCCGCTGCGCCCTCGAAGCTCGCGCCGCCCTGCCCGCGGCAGAGCGCGAACGCCTCAGCGCGGCCGTGTGCGCCCGCGCCGCCGGCCTCCCCGAGCTGGCCGCAGCCGGTACCGTCATGTCGTTCGCTACGTTCCGCACCGAGCTCGATACCGCGCCGCTCGCGGAGCGGGTGCTCGCGGCCGGCAAGACGCTCTGCCTGCCGCGCATCCGCAGCGCCCGGACGATGGAGGCGTTCCGCGTCGCCGATCCGGCCGCGGACCTCGTCGCCGGGACCTGGGGCATCCCCGAGCCGCGAGAGGGGCTGCCCGAGATCCCTCCGGAGGAGATTGACATCGTCTTCGTGCCGGGCTCGGCGTTCGACGAGGAGGGAGGCCGCTGCGGCTACGGCGGCGGCTTCTACGACACCTACCTTCCGCTCACCCGCCCGGGCACGCCCTGGGTCGCCCTCGCGTTCGAGACCCAGCTGGTGCCCCGGATCGTGTGCGAGACACATGACCTGCCGGTGACGGCGATCGTCACCGAGAAGCGGGTGATCAGGCCCGGCTGAGAGCCAGGGTCGCGGCGTCCACGACGTACCCGGCAGCCCCGTGCGTCGCCCGCAGATCAGCCGTTGTGGAGGGCGATCTGGACCTCGTCGCGGACGCGCAGCAGCGCCGCGGCGACGGTATCCGGGTCCTCGTAGAAGCGGGCCGCCGGCATCGGTACGGAGATGGATGCGGAGCTGCCATCGATGTCGGTGATGGCCACGCCGACGCTGCAGATGCCGGTGCGATGCTCCTCGCAGTCGTAGGCGAGCCCGCTGTCGCGCACCTCCTCCATCTCGGCCAGGAGCCCCTTGCGGCTGATGGGCGTGTGCTGCGCCGGCGTCTCCAGCCGCTGGGGAAGCCGGCGCTTGATCTCGTCCTGGGGGAGCTGGGCGAGCAGCGCCTTGCCGTTGGCGGTGCAGTACGCCGGGAAGCGGGCGCCGACGCGCGAGACCACCATGAGCGAGCGCTGGGGCGCCGGATGCTGGGCGATGAAGAGCACGTGCATGCCGTCCAGCACTCCGAGATCGACGGTCTCGTTGAGCTCGCGCGCCAACTGCTCGAGGTACGGCCGCACGACCGTCGGCAGATCGCGCTTGGCCATGGCGAGGCGCATGATGCCGGGCCCCAGGTGAAGACGCCCGGTGGCGGCGTCGGTGTAGATGAAGTCCTCGTGCTCGAGGGCGCCGCGGATGCGGTGGACCGTGGTCCGCGGCAGACCGGACCGTGCGACCAGCTCGCTGAAGGTCAATCCTCCCGACGAGTCGGCCGCCAGCAGCCGCAGGATCGTGGCGGCCCGGGCGAGCACCTGGACGCCGTTGCGAGATTCCTTCTCCACGTCGCGATCGGTCTCGATCACGAGTCCCCTCCATCGTCGTGCTTCGTGACCCCGGCCCCGAGGCGAGGGTCCGCGGTCTCGCAGCGGGCGGCTCGGAAGAGCCGCATCATATGGCGCCGGCCAGCCGGCGCGTCATCCCCGCGCCCGGGACGCCCCACGGGCGGCCGAGCCACAGGATCTCACGCCCGCCGTCGTCAGGCGGGCTCCGCGAGAGGGGGATCCGGCGCGTCCGCCGGCCCCTGGTCGTCACCCGGGGGTGGCGCCTCCAGCTCGAGCCGGCGCCTGACCGGGAACAGGTGGATGTTCCAGCGCTTGGCGACGAAGCCCCAGATGCCGCGCGGCGCTTTCGCCGCCATGATCACGGCGATCACACCCAGCAGCAGCAGGTACGACGTGCCGTACTGACTCAGGTTCTGCAGGAGCGCGAAGTAGATGACGGAGCCGATGATCGGACCCTCGATCGTGCCGAAACCGCCGATGACGACGATGAACAGCGCGTACGCCGTCCAGTTGATGCTGAACGCGGCCGTCGGCTGGATGCGGAGCAGGTTCAGGGCGACGACGGCGCCCATGGCGCCGCAGCCGAAGGCCGCGATCACGTAGACGAGCAGCTTGGATCGAAACACGTTCACGCCGGAGCTCTGCGCGGCCAGGTCGTTGTCCCGGATGGCCGTGAGGGCCAGGCCTACGCGCGAGCGCAGGAGGAAGTACACCAGGAGGATGGAGCCGACGGCGACGGCCAGCCCCATGTAGTACGTGCCCTGGATGCGCGTGTCGATGGGCAGGCGGGCGGCCGACAGGATGGTCTTGCCGGAGCCACCACCCGTCGCCTGGATGTTGGCGACGATCAGCCGCACGACCTCAGCCACGACCCACGTGCCGATGGCGAAGTAGCCGCCCTTGAGGCGGAACAGCAGCGGGCCGACCGGCAGCGCGACGACCGCCGCCACAACGCCGGCGAGTGGTACCGCGATGAAGGGGTGGAGCCCCAGGATGTCGGCGATCAGCCACACGCCGTAGGCGCCGAGGCCGACGTAGGCCTGCTGGCCGACGGAGATGAGGCCGGCGTAGCCGCCGAGCAGGTTCCACATCTGGGCGAGGGCCAGCAGGGTGAAGAAGGTCACCAAGGTCCGGGTCGTGCCGGTCTGCGCCCAGAAGGGCACACTGGCGAGCACGGCGACGACCGCCAGGAACACGATGAGCACGTAGCGGTGCATCGGCGCCGACCGCGCGATGCGGAACGCCGGGATGCCCTTGGGGGGGATGGACTCCACGGGCGTGCTCATGCCGTCACCGTCTTGGCGAAGAAGCCGCTCGGCTTGAAGGCCAGGACCGCCAGGAACACGATGTGCCCCACGAAGATGCCCCAGCCGGCGCCGAAGGCCTGGGCGCCCAGGGTCTGCGAGACGCCGAGGATGATGCCGCCGATGAGCGTGCCCCAGATGGAGCCCATGCCGCCCATGATGACCGCCTCGAAGGCGAAGATGAGGCGGAACGGGCCCTGACTCGGGTCGAACGTCGTGCGGACCGCGAGCAGGATCCCGGCGAGGGCGACGATGGCCAGGGCGATGGCCATGGCCAGGCTGTAGATGTGGCGGTTGTTGATGCCCATCAGCTCGGCCGCTTCCTGATCGTCGGAGGTGGCCCGGAAGGCACGGCCGAGGGTCGTCCTGTTGAGGAACAGCTGGAGCGCCGCGATGACCGCGATGGCGATGACGAACACGATCAGCGGATACCAGCCGACCGCGAGCTGGTCCGTGATGCGGACGCTGGCGTTCTCGATGGCTCCCGCGTCAAGGCCCTGTGAGTCGGCCGAGAACTGCATGATGAGCGCGTTCTGGATGATGATCGACAGACCGAACGTGACCAGGATCGGCCGCGTGTCGTCGGTGCCGATGGTGTAGTTGAGCAGCCCGCGCTGCAGCACGTAGCCCACGCAGAACATGATGGCGATTGACGCGAGGGACGCCCAGAACACGCCCAGGTTGAAGCTGTCCAGCAGGAAGAGGGCGACGAACGCGGCGAGGATGCCGAGGTCGCCGTGCGCGAGGTTGACCAGTCGCATCACGCCGAAGACGAGGGCGAGCCCGGTCGCGAACAGTGCGAACAGCCCGCCCAGGAGGACCCCCTGTACGGCGACATTCACCCAATCCATGCGATCACATCCCGAAGTAGGCCGCGGTGATTTGCTCGGAACTCAGGTCGCCGGGCTGGCCCTCCAGCGAGATCCTGCCCTCGAGGAAGCAGGCGACGTAGTCGGCCACCGTGAGCACGTGCTGCACGTCCTGCTCGACCACGAGGATGGTCGTGCCCTTCTGCACCAGGTGGCCCATCGCCTCGTAGATGCGCTTGATGACGACTGGCGCGAGACCGAGCGAGACCTCGTCCAGGAGGATGAGGTGCGGGTTGGACATGAGCGCCCGCCCGATGGCCAGGGCTTGCTGCTCGCCGCCCGACAGACTGGAGGCCTGACGCTTCATGAGAGGCTCGAGCAACGGGAAGAGCTCCAGCACCGACTCGACGTTCCACTCGCCCTTGCGGCCCCCGTAGGCGCCGATGAGCAGGTTCTCGTGGACCGTGAGGCTCGGGAACACGCGACGTCCCTCGGGCACGAGGGCGATGCCCATGCCCACACGCGTGTGGGCCGGAACGTTGTTGATGGCCTCGCCCTGGAACAGCACCTCGCCCGACGTCGGCCTGAGCAGGCCGGCGAGCGTCTTGAGCAGCGTGGACTTGCCGCCGCCGTTGGCGCCGATGAACGCGAACGTCTGTCCTTCCTCGACGGAGAAGCCGACCGAGAACAGGGCCTGGAAGTCGCCGTAGAAGACGTCGACGTCCTTGACTTCCAGGATGCTCATATCGGCGTCCCCCCCATGTAGCAGGCCTGCACTTCGTCGCTGCACATGACCTCGTTGGGGTCGCCCTCGATGAGCAGGGCGCCGAAGCTGATGGCGCAGATGCGGTCGACGACCGCGAGCAGCGCGTGGACGATGTGCTCGATCCAGACGATCGAGATGCCGCCCTGGCGCAGCTCCTTGATGGTGCCGATGAGGACCTCGACCTCGGTCTCGGTGAGGCCGCCGGCGATCTCGTCCAGTAGCAAGACGGTGGGATCGCCGGCGAGCGCCCTGGCCAGCTCGAGCCGCTTGCGGTCGAGCAGGGGCAGGGCGCCCGCCTGATGATTGGCCTTGTGGGCGAGCCGCGTCTGCTCGAGCACCTCGACGCAGCGCCGGTAGCTGGCGCGCTCGCCGGCGCCGCGGGCATACGCGGCGCACACCAGCACGTTCTCGAACACGCTCATGTCCGAGAACGGCTTCGGGATCTGGTAGGTACGACCCAGACCGAGCCGGCAGATGTCTTGCCGCGACACGTGCGTCACGTCCTTGCCCTTGAACTCGACCCGACCCGAGTCGGGCCGATACACGCCGGTGACGAGGTTGAAGAACGTCGTCTTCCCGGCGCCGTTCGGCCCGACGATGCCCAGTGCTTCGCCTTCGCGGAGTTGCACGCTCAAGTCGTCGATGACCTTCACGCCACCGAAGGACTTGTTGAGACCGGTGGTCTGGAGCACCACGGTCATGAGCATCTACCATCCTGCATCGCTTCTACCTCGTGGTGACGCGGCGGAGCAGGACGGGGCAGCGGGGTCGGGTCGGCCACACTCAGTACTCCATCTGCGCGATCTCGGCGTTGGTGGGCACCTCCGGGGCGATCGAGTTCTCGACGATCTTGAGGTCGAAGGGGTAGTTCTCTCCCTGGACCCACTGGCCGCCCACGAGCGGCGTGATGCAGACGTTCGGGACCGGGTTCAGGTCGCTTCCGTTCCAATGGATCGGGCCGCTGATGGTCTCGATGTCGGTGGCCTGGACGGCGGCGATGATCTGCTCTTTGTCGTCGATGTTCTCGGTGCGCTTGATGGCGTCGGCCACGACCTCGAACACGGCGTAGTGCATGATCGGCTGCGTCCACTGCTTTCCGGTCGTCGACTCGTAGGCGTCGCCGATCTCCTGGCTGGTCTGGCCGGTGAGTGACGAGGTGAACGGATGCTGCGGCGTCCACCACACCTCGGTGGTGAGGCCATAGCCGATGTCGCCGACAGCCTCGAGAGCCGACGGGAAGAGGAGGGCCTTCGCGATGGTGACCAACGGGGGCTTGAGGCCCTGCTGATAGGCCTGCTTCCAGAAGTTCGTGAAGTCGGGCGGGATCATGACGCCGTTGAGGATGTCAACGCCTGCGGCCTTGAACTTGGAGATCTGCGAGGTGAAGTCCTCGGTGCCGTTCTGATACCGGCCGGGGTCGGTGAACTTGTAGCCGGCGGGGCCCCAGAAGGTGGGCATGCCCGTCTCGGTGTCGGCCCACGCGTTGCCGTCGGCGTCGTTCGGCCACATCACGCCGATCTTCTTGTTGGTCGGGAAGCTGTCCCACATGGACATGAAGACGGCGGCCGCCGACTCGGAACCCCAGAAGGAGTGGTAGGTCCACTTGAAGGGGTTCTCAGGATCGCCACCGCGGCCGAAGAAGTAGGCCTGCCACGGGCAGTCGTTGGACACGCACGGGACGCCGAACGCCTCGCACTGGTCCGCCACCGGCGGCACCGTGTCCGGCGTGGAGGCGACCATCATGATGTCCACGCCGTCGTTGTTGATGAGGTCGCCGGCCACAGTCGCGGCGCGGTTCGAGTCTGACTGCGAGTCCTTGATGATGAAGTTGATCGGGTGTACCGCGCCGTCGGCAGTGGCGAGGCCGTCGGCGACGGCTTCGCTCCACTGGTCGACGCAGAACTGGTCCGCCTCGCCGAAGGCCGCCAACGGACCGGTGAGCGGCGATACGAAGCCGATCTTGATCTCGCGGCCTTCGCCCTCACTGGCAGTGTCGCTGCTCTCGCCCCCGCACGCGGCGAGCACGCCCCCGAGCCCACCGGTGGCGCCCAGAGCGAGGCCGGTGGCGCCGGCCGTCTTGAGGAAGTCACGACGAGAGATCGGCGTCTTGATGCCCTTCTCGGTCGTCTTGCGGGTTGTGTCCTCTGAACTCATACCGCCTCCTTAACGTGGTCCCGCCCCCGTCCGTCGCCCGAGCCGGGCGACGCGGCGGGCCGGGACCCCCCCGATGGCCTTCTCGAATACCGGTGCTGCGAACGGGCTCCCGTACCGACTGCCTCAGAACACCACGCGCGCACCTCTCAGAGCCTAGTCAACGGTGCGATACCACCTCCATGGCCATCCACCATACGGACGTTCCCTCCCACGATACGGGCATCATATAGCCGGGCTCCAGACTGTCAAGCAACGGTTCCGCCTCGCGGTACAGTCGAGTCGCGCGCCCCTCAGGCTCCGTTGACGAGCTCCGGATGGAGCTGGAGCCGCTCCACGACGTCGGCGACGGACGCGGGCTGCAGTTGCATCGACTGGGCGATGCCGACGAGGCGCTCGACGAGCTGCCGGTTCGAGTCCGCGGGCACACCCTTGTCGAGCGTGATGGTGTCCTCCATGCCCGTGCGCGCGTTCCCTCCCATGGCCAGACCGACCGCCGTCATCGGGAGGTTGGCCTTGGCCACGCCGATGACCTGCCAGCTGGTTCCCTCGGGCAACTCGCGCACGAGATACGCGAGCAGTCCCGGGTCGCCCTTCATGCCCCCCCGGACGCCCATGACGAACGAGACCTGCAGCGGCCGGACGAGGAGTTCCTTGTGTAGCAGGTAGAGCATCATCTCGAGGTGGCCGGTGTCGTAGATCTCGACCTCGGGCTTGACGCCGAGCTCCATCATCCGGGCCGCCAGCTCCATCATCTGCTTGGGCGGGTTGCGGAACTCCGCGGTGGCGAAGGTCATCGTGCAAGGGTTGAGTGTGGCCATCGCGGGCTTCGCCTCGACCAGGCGCATACGCTCTTCGTAGGTGAACTGCAGCCCCCCGGTGGAGAGCTGCGTGATGCCCGGACAGACCTCGCGGACGGCCTCGACCGTACGTCGTGCGACGTCGAGATCGGCCGTCATGTTGCCCTGATCGTCGCGGAGGTGGATGTGGATGACTGCAGCTCCGGCCTCGTGACAGGCCCTGGCGTCGGCGGCTATCTCCGCCACGTTCCCGGGGATGCCGGCATTGTCGGCCTTGGTCGCCACGGGACCCGTGAGCGCCGCGGTGATGATGGGTCTGGGCATGATGGCCTCCTCGGAGGTCGTGGGGTCGGGAATCGTCTGGCGCGCGGGTGCACAGGCGAGGGCGGAGGTCCGTGCCCGGACGGGCGGGGACGGTCGGCTGCTCAGTCGCCGCCCCCGTACCGTCCGCGTGCGCGCGTCGTCCCCGCCGGAGAACCCGGGACACGCTCCCGCAGTCCCGGCTCAGAACTCGCGGGGCTCCGGATAGGGGATTGCGACGAGCATCGTCGCCGGCGAGTTGGTGTGGTTCAGGATCGAGCGGGCCTCGTCCGGCGCCAGGTAGATGGAGTCCCACTTCTTGAGGATGACCTCGCCCTCCTCCGTCTTGACGGTGACTTCACCCTCGAGCACGAAGTAGACCTTCTCGATCGGGGTGGCGACGTACTCGCAGCCGCCCCCGGGCAGGAAGTGGGAGATGCTCATCCAGAAGTTGCGGGTTTTGCTGACCTCGAACCCCTGCAGGCGCAGGCCGTACACGTCGAAATGTCCGGGGGCCTCGTAGCTCGGGGCCTCGTCGTACCTCGTGACCTCCATGCCTCACTCCTTCTCGAGCCGTGTTCGGCTTCTCCGAATGACTACGAACGCCGTCAAGCGCCACACCGTGCCGTCCCGTGGCGAACGCCGGCGGGCGCCACGCCGTCGGCCCCCGGGGGCGACAGGCGGATCAGTAGCCGGCTCCGGGACCGTAGCCGGTACCGGCGTAAGTGTACGTGCGATCCGGCACGTCGTTCAGGTCGTCCTCGTCGATCTCGGCGGCGCAGCGCACCATGGAGCCGTCGCCCATGTACCAGCGGATCGGGAAGCAGAAGAAGCGGAACCGCTTGCCCCTGACCTTGTCCAGGTCGCCGCCGAGGTTCTCGACGCCGACGATGCCGTGGCCGAGCATCTGCTTGTGGCAGGGCTCCCAGGTCCCCTCGCAGCCGATCGCCTCGAGGTCGCCGAACTTGGCGTCGTAGGCGTCCTGGCCGTGCACCTCGATGTAGACGGCCTTCTCGAACTCGGCGTAGGCCTCGATGCCGTACTTCTCGATGTACTCCTCGGTGATCGGACGGCCGGAGGCGCCCGGGAGGTTCATCTGCGGCGGGCCGTTCTTGCCCATCGCGGTGTGGAGCGGATGGTCGAGGGCCTGCATGTCCATGGCCACGACCTTGACCTGCTTTTCGACGAACCACCTGCCGGCCTCGACGCCGGTGCCGCACGAGTACTGGTAGTAGTCCATGGAGTCGTCGAACTTGCGGTGCATGCCGGTGTTGAGGCACACGACCATGCCCTTGAGCTCCTCAGGCTTGATGCCGGCGCGCGCGCAGGCGTCCTCGATATGCGCGGGCAGGATGAGGCCCCACTTCTCGATCTGGATGTCGAGGCAGACGGCGTCGCCGGTGTAGGCGTCCACCGGCATCTCGTGCGTGTAGCGGGCACGTTTGCCGTTGAACTCGCGCTCCATGACGTGACGAGGAGCGTCGGCGTGGGTGCCGGTGTGCTGCACGCAGTCGATGCGTTGCGTGAGGACACCGCCCTTCGCCAGGGTGTGCATGGAGTCGATGACCGGCTTCACGAAGTACGGCCACCGGGGGATCTCCGCGCTGAACGGGTGTGTGAGGTCAACGAATACCTTCTTGCCCATGGGCCTACTCTCCTCGGTCTCGTTACAGTCACGGCAGACGGGCTCTCGCGCACCCGGACTGCCCGCCGACGATGATGTGGCGGCCGTGCTCCCGATGCTCGACTATCCGCATCTCGGACACAAAGTGCCGTATCGTGGATACGCTAAGACGTCCCGAATCCGCTGTCAATACGGATGCGGCGTTGGAGGCGGCCGCCGGTCAGCTCGCGTTGATGGCCTGCTGGATGTCGTCGCGAGTACGGAGGAGCGCGGCGGAGATGCGCTCCTCGTGGCCGTCGAGGCGAGCGGCCGGCATGGCCACGGTGATGGCGGCCATGGCGCCGCCGGCATCCTTGAGGGCGGCGCCCACCGCGGACACGCCGAGCGTGTGTTCCTGGTGGTCGTAGGCCACGCCGGTGGTCCGCGCCTCCTCGACCTCCCGGAAGAGCGCGTCCCGGTCGACGATGGTGTGGCGGGTGAGCGGCTCGAGACGCGGCGGTACCAGACGCGCCGCCTCCGGGGCCGGCAGCTCGGCCAGCAGCGCTTTGCCGCACGCGGTGCAGTAGAGCGGAAAGCGGTCGCCCACCTCCGCCACCACGCGCAGCGAGCGTTGCGGGACGTACTGGTCGGTGAACAGCGCCTCGTCGCCGTCGAGCACGACGAGCTCCACGGTCTCGTGCAACTCGAGTGAAAGGCGCTCGAGGAGCGGAGCCGACTCGTGCCGCAGATCGCGCCGGCCGGCGGCGGCGAGGCTGATGAGACCGGCGCCGATGTGCAGCTTGCCCGAGGGCGAGAGGCGCATGAGCCCCTCCTGGCAGAGCGCGCCGACGATGCGGTAGCAGGTGGAGCGCGGCAGGCCGACCTGGTCGGCGAGCGCGATTGGAGTCAGGCCCTCAGGCGTGACGGAGAGCGCCCGCAGCAGCAGCGCCGCGCGCGAGAGGACCTGCACTCCGTCGCGCCGCTCGGCCGTCTCAGAACCCCCGCTCGGGATCGCCCAGCACGTGCACCAGGTAGGCCGCCAAACGCCTCCGCGACGCCTCAGCCGACTCGGGCGTCCACTCGGCGAACCCCTTGCCGCTCTTGAATCCGAGATCCCCGGCCTCGACCTTCGCGCGCAAGAGCGGCGACGGCTCGCCCGAAGCCTCGAGGTGGGGCAGGATGTAGTCGTGGATCGCCAGCGTGAGGTCGAGACCCACCATGTCCGCGTTCTCCATCGGCGCCAGGATCGGCAGGCGCAGACCGGGACCGTAGCGAATGCTCTCGTCCACCGTCTCGGCGTCGGCGATGCCTCGCTCGACGATCGAGATGGCCTCCCGCCAGAGGGCATGCTGCAGGCGATTGGCGACGAAGCCGGGAACGTCCTTCTTGCAGTCGATCGGGTGTTTGCCCACGCGTCGCAGGAGGTCCATGGTGCGTTCGACCACCGCTGGATCGACGTGCTCGGTGCGCACGACTTCGACCAGCGGGATCAGGTACGGCGGGTTCCAGAAGTGCGTGCCGACGACCCGCTGCCTGTTCACGGCGCGGGCGCCGATCTCGGTGATGCTCATCACCGATGTATTGGTGCACAGGATCGTCTCGACCGGGCACACGGCGTCGAGACGCTCGAAGACCTCCTGCTTGAGGGCGAGATCCTCGAACACGCACTCGACGACGACGTCGGCGCCGGCGGCCGCCTCCGTGAGTTCCGCGGTGGTGCGCACGCGGCCGACGGCGTCGTCGACGCCGTCGGCCGCGAAGAGACCGTGCTCTGCGAGGAAGGCCAGGTTCGCCGAGATGGTGCCCGGGGCGCGCTCGAGGGCCTCCTGAGACACATCCTGGAGCGCGACCTCATGTCCGGCGGCGGCGAAGACCTGGGCCACGCCGACGCCCATCATGCCGCCCCCGACGACGGCGACGCACTCAGCGCCCGTGGTGCTCACTGCGGCCCCCTTCAGCCGGAGAGTCAGGCGGCGGTGCTGCCGCCGTCGACCATCAGGATGTCCCCGGTGACGAAGTCGGACGCCGCCGAGGCGAGGTACACCGTCGCGCCCATGAAGTCCTGAGGATCCGCGGCGCGGCCCCACGGGATGCGCTGCATGAAGATCTTGTAGAGCTCGGGGTCGTCGAGGACCTGCTGTGTGAGCGGGGTCCAGAAGATGCAGGGGGCGATGGAGTTCACGTTGATATGGTACTTGGCCCACTCAGCGGCGAGCTGCTTGGTGAGCAGGTGTACCGCGCCCTTGGCGGTGCCGTACGCGGAATACCCTCCGGGATGCCCGAGCTCGCCGCGCACGGACCCGACGGTGATGATCTTGCCGCCGCCCTGGGCGATCATGCGTTTGCCGGCAGCCTGGCAGACGACATAGGTACCCTTGACGAGCGAGTCCATGACCTTCTGCCACTCGTCGAGCGGAAACTCCTCGGCGGCGAAGCGGTTGGCCTGGCCGGCGGCAGTGACGAGGATGTCGACCTTGCCGAACTCGTCGACGGTCTTCTGCACCATGGCCTCGACGCTCTCCGGGTCGACCGCATCGCACGGGACGGGCAGCACCCGCGCGCCGGTCGCCCCGGCGATGTCGGCCGCGGCCGACTCGACGTTCTCGACGCGCCGGCTCGTGACGACCACACTCGCGCCGAAGGCGGCCATCGCCTTGGCGGCATCGTGGCCGAAGGCCCCTGACCCGCCGGTCACGATCGCGACCTTGCCGGTCAGATCGAACAGGCCGCGGATCTTGTCGACGCTCCAGATCTCACGCTCAGCCATCGCACGTCTCCTCTCGCGTCGTGTCCGGTTCACGGGCGACGGACCGGGGAGCGGCTTTCGCGCGATGCGGCTGTGACGAGCGTGCTCACCCACAGCCCGGCGACCCGGTCACCAGGGTCCCATCCGGCCGTCCGCTCAAGGGCGGAATGCCCACGATACGGAACTGCTAGTCCATGATGCGAACACTCTTGCAGATGGCCGGGAGCAGGTCAAGCATCCCCCGAGCGCCCTGCCGCCAGGTCCGCGAACGCTCAGACGCGCGCCGTGAGACCGCCGTCCACGTAGAGGATCTGGCCGGTGACGAACGCCGCCGCCGGCGAGACGAGGAAGAGCACGGGACCGACCACGTCGGCAGCCTCGGCCCAGCGCCCCATGGGAATGCTTGCGCGCAGGCCGGCGGCGAAGGCGTCGTCGGCGAGCACGGCCCGCGTGAGGTCGGTCTCGACGAAGGTCGGCGCGACCGCGTTCACACGGATACCGAACTCGGCCCACTGCACGGCGAGCGAGCGTGTCAGGGAGTCGACCGCGCCCTTGCTCGCCGAGTACTCCGCTTGCCCGAAGGTCGCACCGAACCGCCCTCGCACGGAGGACAGATTGACGATCGCGCCCCCACCGCCACGCGCCATCTCCGCGCCGAAGGCCTGGCAGCAGACGAAGGTGCCGGTGGCGTTGATCTCCAGGACGCGCCGCCAGTCGTCCACCGGGAGATCCTCCGCCCGCTTGCGCACAGTCACCCCGGCAGCGTTGACCAGGATGTCGATCCTGGGGAAGGTCGCGAGCACGTCGGTGACGGCGCGGCGCACCGAACGCTCGTCGGTCACGTCGATGGCGAGGCCGAGCGTGTCGACCCCTTGACCTGCGATAGCGGCGACGGATGCGGCGGCACGCTCCTCATCGACGTCGGCGACGGCGACGTGAGCGCCGTGGTCGGCCAGCCCCCGGGCGATCTCCCCGCCGAGCCCGCCGCCGCCGACGACCACGGCGCACCGTCCGGCGATGTCGAACACGTTCATGTGCCCTCCTCGTCTCTGGCCCCGCTCCCGCACGGCATCAGATGCGCCGGACCGGGTCCGAGGCAAGGCGGCTCAGACGCCGTCCAGATCCCGCTGGATCGCATCGCGCAGGGACAGCAGCTTCGCCGTCACCGAATCCTGATCCTGATAGAAGCGCGATGCCGGCATTGGCGTCGCGATCGACGCGCTGCGCCCGTCGACGTCGGTCACAACCACGGCGATGGCGCAGATACCGTGCCGGAGCTCCTCACGCTCGTAGCCGAGGCCGGTGAAGCGCACCTCCTCGAGCTCGCGCAGCAGCTCCTCGCGACTCCTGGGCGAGCCTTCGGCCGTCGGCTCCAGCGTCCGCGGCAGACGGCGGCGGAGCTCGTCCGGCGAGAGTTGGGCAAGGAGGACTTTGCCACTGGCCAGCCTGTAGGCCGGAAAGTGAGCACCCACCCTGGCGATCGCCATGAGCTCGCGGTGCGGCGCCGGATGCTGTGCCAGGAACAGCACGCGCGAGCCATCCAGCACGGCCAGGTCCACCGTCTCGTTGAGGTCCCGGGACAGGCGCTCGAGATACGGCTCCAGCACGGTGAGCAGATCGCGGCGGCCGAGGACGGCCAGGCGCTGGAGCCCGCGGCCGAGCTCGCGCAGGCCGGTCGCTTCGTCGACGCGCACGTAGCCGACCTGTTCCAGGGCGGTGCAGATGCGGTGCACGGTCGTCTTGGGCAGACCCGTCCGGGACGCGAGCTGCGCCAACGTCTGGCCGCCGCGTGACTCCGCGAGCCCTTCGAGGATGGCCGCGGCCCTCGTGATGACCTGCATGCCGCCCTTCTGCGCATCAGTGTTGTCGTCAGGGCGTTGTGGCATCTCCGGGTCCTTCTCGGCCATGGCCGTTCGGTGTGCGTCGCCCTCCGCGCGGGCTTCGCCTGCACGAGACGGTAGCCAGCCGCCGGGGTGGTCTTGGTGCGCTCCATCGCGCGCCGCCGTAGCGCGCCTGTCTCCTGCTTCCCCGTGACCTTCGGCGACCACGCGGGACGCTGCACCATCACTCGCTGGCGTTCCATCATACGGCATGCTGTATCCGTACAATGGTACCGTATCTCGGGTGCGGCGGCAGGTCAATCGGCCCGGCGGGAGCCGGCGGAAGCGCCGGGCCATCGGGACGCGCAAGCGGGAATGGGCGCCCGCCCTCGGGAGAAGGCGGGCGCCCGAACGGCTCGCGAGGGAAGCGCTTGCGAGGAGCCTTCTCGACGCGGCTGCGTCAGGCGCGGGCTGCAGGACCTGGCCGAGGTTCGTGCTCTTGTCCAGATGAACGCTCCGCGAGTCCGGCACGTCGCCCTCGGCCCCACACGCTGCGGAGGGTGCCGGGGCCCGGCTCCTTCGACGCTGCTTCAGCGCGTGAGGCGCACCTCGCCCACGTACACGTCGGTGTCGGTGCGCACGTCCAGCTGCCGCGCCACGTAGCCCGGGTGCTCGACCGAGATCGTGTAGGAGCCGCGATGGACGAGGCCCTCGAACTCGAACTGGCCGAAGACGTCCGAGGTGGTCTCGTCGCGCACGCCCTCGCCCTCGAGCACGACCTTGACCCCCCGGGCGCAGACATCGGCGACGTCGTCGAGGACGACCTCGCCGGCAACGAAGCGCCTGGGGATACCGTGGTAGCGCACCAGCGGCGAGCAACCGTACTCGGGATGCAGCACCTCGGTCTCGAGGGCCGCGACACGCTGCGCGATCTCCGACTGCGGGTCGTCGAGGTCGCCGAACACCATGGCGCCGGTGGGACACGACTCGGAGCAGCGCGGCTGCTTCTCGCCGGCGTCGAGCCGGTGGGCGCACATACCGCACTTCTGCGGGATCTCGAGGTCCGCGTTCCAGAAGACGACCCGGTACGGGCAGGCCTGCGCGATCTGCGGCTGGCCCTTGGCCTTCACCGGGTCGATGATCACGACGCCGTCGTCGCGCCGGTAGACGGCTTCGCCTGTGGCGGCGTCGATGCACGGCGCGTCCGCGCAGTGCTGGCACGGGACGGCGACGTAGTCGAGCTTGGGACGCGGGTAGGAGCCGCGCTCGATCTCCTTGACCTGCATCCAGAACTGGTCGTTCAGGGGTTGTGCGGCCGAGTAGCCCGGGTAGTCGTTGCCGTAGTGCTCGTCACGGCACGCCAGCAAGCAGTTGTAGCAGCCGGTGCACCTGGTCACATCGATCAGAAGGCTCAGTCGCGCCATTTGATCAGCCCTCCCACTTCTCGACGTCGATGAGGCACGAGTTGGGCGTCATGCCGGGGACGTTCCTGCTGAGCATGCGTGAGGGCGTGAGCATGTTCACGCACCCGCCCTTGTCGATCGCGTCGGCCTTGCCTGGGCTCAGCGGATCGTACTTCGCCGAGGAGGCGTAGCTGTGCACGACGCCGGGCCGCACGCGCCCGGTCACCACGGCGCAGCAGAGCACCGATCCGCGGTCGTTGTAGAGCCGGACGATGTCGCCGTTGCGCACGCCGCGCGCCTCCGCGTCCCCGGGGTTGAGCCTGGCCGGCCACCAGGCGTAGCCGTCCTTCTTGATGCGATGGACGGGGATGTCGTCCAGCCAGTCGGTGTGCTTGTCGTAGTGGCAGTGGAACGAGAAGCGCGGGTGGGGCGAGAGCAGCTGGAGCGGGTACTTCTCGAAGAGCTCGGTGGTGTGGTGACCCTCCCAGCTCTCGAGGTACTGCGGGTATACCGGCCGCTCGGGGTCGTCGGGGAAGTGCGCCTTGAGGCTCTCGGAAGAGAACTCGATCTTGCCGCTGTAGGTGCCGAGCTCGTGCGCCTTGTCGGTGCCGCGCTTGGGGTTCATGAGGTCGGGCGTGTCGCAGGCGCGGCCTTCGGCGAACCAGCGCATCATCGGCGTCGGCTTGTAGTCCTCGGGCGCGTTGATGATGTGGTAGCCCTTCCGGTCGAAGGTCTCCCAGTCGACGAGCTTGGGCAGGTCGGAGGCATCGAAAAAGAGTCTGACCCAGTCGAGCTCGGTCTTGCCGCCGTCGGTGAACTCGTCGTACATGCCCAAACGTTCGGAGAGGTCGGCGAAGATCTGGTAGTCCGACTTGGACTCCCAGAGCGGCTCGATGCACTTCTTCTCGCGCACGATGACGCGGTAGTTGTTGCCCGTGTGCGAGTTCGTCGTGTACCCGCCGCAGGCGGCGAACTCGCCGATGTCGTCGCGCTCGAAGTTGGTGCAGGCCGGGAGGATCACATCGGCCATCCGGGTCTCGCCGTTGTACCAGATGTCCTGGTTGACGACGAACTCGAGCTTGGGGCTCTGGTACATGCGCACCCACTTCGTGGTGTCCGACATGGTGCCCATGAAGGACCCGCCGTAGCGGTAGAAGAGCTTGATCTCCGAGCAGCCCTCGGCGGGGTACTCGAAGTGCTCGAACTGCTGCTCGAGCGACTGGCCGCAGAAGCCGGCGCCGTACCAGTCCACCGGCGGGTCGAGGATGGCGTCCGGCACCGTGAGCCGCCAGAGGCGCTGCTTGGTCGGATTGGCCGGAATGAAGTCGGCGACCAGCTTGGAGAGCGAGATACGGCCGGTGGGGTCGGCGTAGGCCGGGAACCAGGTCTCGAAGTCGGCCGGCGCACCCATGGCGACGCCCCAGATGCTGCGGCCGGGCTTGCCCAGCCCCTGCATGGCCTGCAGCAGGACCATCATGCGCGCCCACTCGGTGCCGTAAGCCGTACGGCAGGCGCCGCCTTCGCCGCCGCGCGCGCCGCCCGAGAGGATGGTGCGCTTGCTCGCCCACTCGCGCGCGAGGGTGCGGATGACGCGCGCGTCCACATCGCACTCCACGGCCGCCCACTCCGGCGTCTTGGGCACGCCGTCTGTCTCGCCGAGCACGTAGGGCTTGAACTCCTCGAAGCCGATGGTCCGGTCGGCGACGTACTCCTTGTCGTACGTGTCCTCGGTGATCCACACGTAGGCGATCGCCATCGCCATCGCCGTGTCCGTCCCCATCCGCGGGGCGATCCACTTGGCCTTGTCGAACAACGCGTTCGTGTAGTTGTGGAAAGGATCGATGAAGACCGTCTGGACGCCCTTCTCCTTGAGCCACGTACGCCACAGCGCCGACTCCTGGCCCGCGTAGGTGCCTCGGGTGGAGTCGGGGTCGTTGGACCAGAGGACGATCATCTCGGCGTTCTGGAGCGCGTCCGCCAGTTGATCGAAGGGCTCAGGCATGCCGAGGCGCCAGTAGAAGCCGTACGAGTGCGTCGCGCCCCAGTGCCAGCCTTCCCAACTGTCCGGGTTGTCCAGGACGGGAGTGAACTCGAGGAGGTTCATGAAGCGCGGGAACGGGCCCATCTTGTAGCCGACGATGCCCCAGTTGTGGTGCGAGGAGGTCAGCCCGCTGATCGCCGAACCGCCGTAGGTGTCCTTGACGCGCTTGATCTCGCCCGACACGATGTCGAGCGCCTCGTCCCAGGAGATGCGCTCGTAGGCCGATTTGCCGCGGTTCTGCGGATTGCGCTCGCCATTCGGGTCGAAGTCGACGCGCTTCATCGGATACTTGATGCGCTCCGGCGAGTAGAGGCGGCGGCGCTCGGCGTGCACCATCGGCGCAAGATTGAACTTCTTCGGCGGGGAGTACTGCTCGCCGTCCGCCTCGATCACCCAGGGCCGGAAGTCGGTCTCGTCGGCGACGAGAGGCCGAATGCGTACGACCGCACCGTCCTTCACGTACACGGACACGGGGCCGCAGTTCGTGCAGTTCGTGTAGACCTCTTCAGTCATGCCTCTACCTCCGACGAGTCCTCTCCATCCCCTGAGACGCCCGGCTTCTCCCCGTTCGCACACCACCTGGCCGCGACGATGGCCGATCATCGACCCATTTTCCGCTTGCAAACACTCAAAACGCTGATATCGTCTGGTAGCAACGCTGATATCGTACATCGTCATATCAGCGCTATGCAAGGATATGCTGCGTTGCACGCAGGACTCGCGGACGGGAAGGGTCTTATGGGAGCTTCGGGCACGACACGGGGGAAGCGCGCCAAACCCCCGCTCAGGACGTCCGGTCCGGCCGCCGGCTCCGATGCGCTCTCCGTGCGTGCGCTCGCGCGCGGCCTCTCAGTGCTCTCCCTGTTCGACGTCGACCACCGCGAATGGACCATCGACGAGATCGCCGAGCAGACGGGCCTGCTGCGCATGACGGCCTACCGGATGGTGCGCACGCTCGAGGGCTCCAGCTTCCTCATCCGCGACCGCGTCACCAACAAGTACCACGTCGGTCCGGCCGCGCTCGCGCTGGCGTACGTGTCGGACGGGTTCTCCGACTTCGTCGAGACCGCCAGGCCCTTCCTCGAGGCCCTGGCCGAAGAGACCGGCGAGTCCGTCACCCTGGCGCTCGAGGTCGACGACCGGCCGGTCTGCGTGGATTGCATCGACACCACCAGACCCTTCCAGCGCCGCACGGCGCCCGGGCGGATCATCGGCAACCTTGCCTCCGTCCACGGCAAGATCTTCGCGGCCTTCAAGCCCGGGGAGGAACGCGCCGAGCTGCTGGCGCGACCCCTGCCGAAGCTCACGCCGAACACGGTGACCGATCCGCAGGCGCTCGCGGAAGAGCTCGACCGCGTCGCCCGCGACGACGTCGCCTACGACGACGCAGGGCTGTACGCGAGTCTCTGCGCCGTCGGCGCGCCGGTCCGCGACCAGGTGGGCGACGTGGTCGCGGCGATCTCCGTGGTCACCCCCATCGGCCGCTTCGGCCCCGAGGAGCGCACGCGCTGCGCCGAAGCGGTGAAGCACACCGCGACCCTGCTCTCGACCTACCTCGGCTGGAACGCCGGGTAGCCCCTCAGCTCTGCAGGCCCCACCACGACTCCATCCCGGCCCCAGCGACGGCGAAAGGACAGCGATCGAGATGACGGACAAGGAACGCAGGAAGGTCGACGTGACCCCGGACAAGACGGTGATCAGGGCCTTGTCGCAGGGCGGCCTCCTCGGCGGCACCGGTGAGGTCATGGTCGACGTGAAGGACGGCAAGATCCTGCGGATCCGGCCGTTCCAGTTCGACTGGAAGTACGACGGTGAGAGCTTCCGCCCGTGGAAGATCGAGCGCAACGGCGCGACCCTGGAGCCCGGCATGCGGTCGCGCCCGGCTCCCTACATGACCGCCTACAAGAAGCGCACCTACTCCCCGAACCGCGTCAAGTACCCGCTCAAGCGTGTGGACTGGGACCCCAACGGGGAGCGCAATCCGCAGAACCGCGGCAAGAGCAAGTACGTCCGCATCACCTGGGACGAGGCCACCGACATCATCGCCGGCGAGATCGCGCGCATCCACAAGGCATACGGGCCGGCGGCCATCCTCGTACAGGGCGACGGCCACGGCGAGAGCAAGACGATCCACACGCCGCACGGCCACAGCGCCCGTCTCCTCGACGAGATGGGCGGCTTCACCCTGCAGGTCCGCCAGCCGGACAGCTGGGAGGGCTGGTACTGGGGCTCCAAGCACGTGTGGGGACAGGGTTTCCAGGGCATGATGGCGCCCCAGTTGAACATCTTGAAGGACGTCGTCGAGCACTGCGGCATGGTCCTCAAGTGGGGCTGCGATGACGAGACCACCCCGTGGGGGTTCACAGGGCAGAACGCGACCAACGTCTCCTACTTCTTCACCGAGGTGGGGATCAAGCAGGTCTACATCTGCCCCGAGCTCAACTTCGGCGCCGCGGTCCACGCCGACAAGTGGATCCCGATCCTCCCCAACACCGACGCCGCTCTGCAGCTGGCCATCATCTACGTGTGGCTGAAGGAAGACACGTGGGACAAGGAGTACGTCGCCAGCCATGCCGTCGGCATGGACGAGGTCGCCGCCTACGTCCTCGGTGAAGACGACGGTGTCCCCAAGACCCCGGAGTGGGCCTCGAAGAAGACCACCATCCCCGAGTGGACGATCAAGGCGCTCGCGCGCGAGTTCGCGCGGCAGACGACCTCGATCCTGCACTACTTCGGCGGGTCGATGATCCGCGGCCCGTACTCGCACGAGCCCGGCCGCCTCGAGTGCATCCTGCTCGGGATGCAGGGGCTCGGCGGCCCGGGTGTGCACCAGTGGCAGATGTCGTACTTCGGCATGCCTCGGGCGGAGGCTCTCGAACACTTCCGCTACTTCAACCCGACCCTCAGCGAAGGCCTGCGTACCCCCGTGCGCAGCAGCGTCGACGCCTGGGGCACGCAGAACATCCCCAAGACCCTCATCCAGGAGGCGATCCTCAACAGCGAGACGATCCACTTCTCCGGCACCGGCGCGCAGAACGCCGAGACGGAGGACCAGTTCATCGACTATCAGTTCCCGAACCCGCCGGACGAAGGCGGCACCCGGCTCCACATGATCTGGACCGACACGCCCTGCCGCATCACCTGCTGGAACCACGGCAACTGGACCATCGAGGCCCATCGCGACCCGAGCATCGAGTTCATGGTGGCCCAGCACCCGTGGCTCGAGAACGACTGCCTCTACGCCGACATCATCCTGCCGGCGAACACCACGATGGAGGTCGAGGACGTCGTCACGAACGTGCGGCAGGGGCCGCCGTTCCAGAGCGTCACCCTGCAGGAAAAGGCCATCGAGCCGATCGGCGAGTCCAAGAGCGACTACGAGATCGTCCTTGCCGTGGCCGAGAAGCTGGGCATGACCGAGCAGGTCACCAAGGGCAAGACCGTCAAGGACCTCGAGCGCGAGATCTACGACAACATGCAGATCTCGCGCTACATGACCTGGGAAGAGTTCGAGGAGAACAAGTACTGCGTCTTCCCGACCGCCGAAGACTGGGAGCAGGATCCTCCGGGCCTGCGCCAGTTCTACGAGGATCCCGAGAACCATCCGCTCAAGACCCCGTCGGGCCTGCTCGAGTTCTACTCCGAGCGTCTCGCCACGCACTTCCCGCTCGACCAGGAGCGGCCGCCGATCCCGAAGTGGATCGAGCGCGGCATCACCCACGACGAGCGCCTCTCCAGCGAGCGCGCCGACATGTTCCCGCTGATGCTGATGAGCAACCACCCGCGCTGGCGCACCCACGCCCAGGGCGACGACTGCACCTGGGCACGCGAGACCCCGACCGGCAAGGTGCTCGGGCCGGACAACTACCGGTACGAGCCGCTCTGGCTCAACCCGAAGGACGCGGCCGAGCGCGGCATCGAGCACGGCGAGATCGTCAAGATCTTCAACGAGCGCGGGATCGTGCTCGGCGGCGCCTGTGTGTGGGAGCGTCTGATGCCGGGCGTGGCCTACATCGACCACGGCGCGCGCCACGACCCGATCATCCCCGGCAAGGTCGACCGCGGCGGCGCCATCAACACCATCGCCCCCAACGGCCTCACCTCCAAGAACGCCTGTGGCCAGGCCACGAGCGGCTTCCTCGTGGACGTGCAGAAGATCAGGCCCGAGGAGTGGGAGACCTGGCGCCGGGACTATCCCGACGCGTTCGAGAGAGAGTACGACCAGGCGGCCGGCCTTCGCTTCAACGGCTGGGTCGAGGGAGGGAACGACTGATCATGAAGGCATTCATCATCGATGTCGGCGTCTGCAACGGCTGCTTCGGCTGCCAGTTCGCCTGCAAGGACGAACACGTCGGCAACGACTGGGCGCCGATCGCCAAGCCCCAGCCGGACAGCGGCCAGTTCTGGATGCGTCTGGACGAGCACATCCGCGGCTCGGTGCCGCACGTGCGCATGCACTACGTGCCCAATCTCTGCAACCACTGCGACGAGGCCCCGTGCATGGAGTCGTGCCCCATCGAGGGCGCCATCTACAAACGCGACGACGGCCTGGTCATCATCGACACGGACGCGTGCACGGGGTGCAAGGCGTGCGTCGACTCGTGCCCGTACAGTTCGATCTACTTCAACGACGACCTCAACCTGGCGCAGAAGTGCACCGGCTGCGCGCACCTGCTCGACAGCGGTGAGTGGGACGTCCCGCGCTGCGTCGACTCGTGCCCCACAGAGGCGATCCGGTTCGGCGAGGAGAGCGAGTTCGCCGACCTCATCGCCCAGGCCGAGGTCATGAAGCCGGAGCTCGGCACCAAGCCTCGTGTGTACTACCTCAACATCCCGAAGAAGTTCATCGCCGGTACGGTCTACGACCCCATTGAGAAGGAGGTCGTGATCGGCGCCGCCTGCACGGCGACCCCGGCCGGCGGCGGCGACGCCGTCTCGGCGACCACCGACGCCTTCGGCGACTTCTGGCTGCACGGGCTGGAAGAGGGCGAGTACGTCCTCTCGATCGTTGCCGACGGGTTCGCCGACAAGACCTACGACTCCATCGACACGACGAAGGACGTGAACCTGGGCGACATCGCCCTGGCGAAGTAGCAGACAGCTCGCGGAGCGGATCCGGTGGGCCGGTCTTGTGCGGCCGGCCCACCGGGGCTCTCCGGAACCGGCTCCGGCCCGGCACTCCACGGACCGGAAGGCCTGTCTTTGACTCTGACACGCGTCAGTGTTGGAGAGTCATGAGACGAGGCCCAGTCCCTACGACAGGAGTCCGCCCATGAGATGGGGAATGGTCATCAATCTGGCGAAGTGCATGCGCTGTCACGCCTGCGTCGCCGCCTGCAGGGTCGAGCACTTCCTGCCCCTGCACATCACCTGGGTCAAGCTCATCGCCTATGAGGTGGACGAGGGCGGTGCGGTGGACGTGTCCACCTACCCGGTGCGCTGCAACCAGTGCGCCGACGCGCCGTGCACGCACGTCTGCCCGACCGAGGCTTCGCACCAGCGTGAGGACGGCATCGTCGTCATCGACTCCGACAAGTGCATCGGCTGCCGCTACTGTGTCA
The DNA here is from genome assembly GCA_963699725.1 of uncultured Thermoleophilia bacterium. Lineage (GTDB taxonomy): Bacteria > Actinomycetota > Thermoleophilia > UBA2241 > UBA2241 > CAIXSE01. Next base: position 78,688 of record CAVOVA010000001.1, on the reverse strand, counting down.
TCGCCTGCCCCTACCAGAACCGCACCTTCCTCTCGAAGGACAAGAACCCCGGCTACTTCCCCGGCTACGAGAAGACCGGCTTCGAGAACAAGGGCCAGAAGATCTTCCCGCACCAGGTGGGAACGACCGAGAAGTGCAACTTCTGCGTCGAGCGCATCGACGCCGGGATGAGCAGAGGCCTGCAGCCCGGCGTCGACCGTGACGCCTCTCCGGCTTGCGTCAACGTCTGCCAGGCCCGCGCCCTCACCTTCGGCGATCTCGACGATCCGGACAGCAACGTCTCGATGCTGATCCGCAAGCACGGTGGCTTTCAGTTGCGCACCGAGTACGGCACCGATCCTTCGGTCTACTACGTCGACTACAGGCTGGGAGGCGTACCGTCCAACGTCGCGCCGAGGCGTGCGCAGACCGGGAGCCACATCCAGCATCTGAGCTCCATCGACCGCGACGCGGCGAAGCGCCTGCACGTCGAGCCCAAGTGCGCTCAGCCCGCGCCGGCCGGGGAGGTCGAGCCATGAAGGCGCAGACCCGCCGTCAGTGGCTCGTCACGCACGAGTGGATGGTCAAGCCCATGCGCCAGAAGGAGTGGATCTCCGGCAAGGGCGTCCTCGTGTGGCTCGCCGAGGTCTTCTCCGCGCTCGGCATGGGCCTTTACCTCGTCGGCCTGCTCGCGGGGCTGGGCGGGCTCACCGAGGGCGCGTGGTGGGCCACCGTCGTCGGCTGGGCGCTCATCGTGCTCTTCAAGCTGCCGCTGCACCTGGTGTACCTCGGCAGACCGCTGCGCTTCTGGCGCGCCATCCCACCGTTCACCAAGGCCTGGAAGACCTCGTGGCTGGCGCGCGGCATGTTCTTCTCCATCGTCTTCGTGACGGCCGGCCTCGTGCAGATGGTCGCGTGGTACCTGCTCTACAACGACGTCGTGACCGGCTCCGCCACCGACGTCGTCACCGTGATCAGCTGGGCCGCCAGCATCGTCGCCGGCGTCTTCATCCTGCTCACCGGCGTGTACTGCGGCTTCGCGATGAGCTACTGCAAGAGCGTGCCGTTCTGGAACACGGGCCTGCTGCCCATCGTGTTCGTGCTCATGGGCGTCGCCGACGGCCTGGCGCTCACGATGGGCATCAGCCTGACGACGGACGACCTCGCCATCTCCACGCTGGAGTCATGGAGCCGCGTCCTGCTCGTCGTCAACGCCCTGCTCATCCTCGGCTACCTCGTGCAGGCGTACCGCAAGCACTCGGCCGCCGAGCTGGCCGCCCGCGACCTGATCAGCGGCAGCACGGCTTGGGTGTTCTGGGTCGGCATCGTGGTCCTCGGCATCATCACCCCCCTGACGATCTCGTTCGCGACCATGTTTCTGGAGGAGGCGCAGGCCGGGCCGCTGCTCATCGCGGCCATCGTCTGCCACACCATCGGCGCGTTCTCGCTGAAGTACTCGGTCCTCAAGGTCGGCATCTACCGATCGGTCCTGCCCAACGTGAACTGAGGGCGGCCACCGGGCCCGTCACGAAAGGGAAGCAATGGCTGACCGCAAGCAGATCCTCACCACGTGCAAGAGCTGTCACGGCGGCTGCGGTGTGATCGTGACGGTCGAGGACGGGGTGATCGTCCACATCCAGGGAAACCCCGACTCGCTGACCAACGGCACGATGTGCTCCAAGGGCCTCTCGAGCATCCAGCACATCGACAACCCGTACCGGGTCAAGTACCCGATGAAGCGCGTCGGCGCCAAAGGCGAGGGCAACTGGAAGCGCATCTCCTGGGACGAGGCGCTCGACACCATCGAAGCCAAGATGAAGGACGCGATCCGGGACTACGGACCGGAGACCATCGCCATCTCGCAGGGCACCGGCCGCGGCTACAACCGCTACACCCACCGCCTGTCCCGCTCGATCGGCACCGGGAACGTGATCACCCCCGGCTACGTGTGCCACAGCCCGCGCCTGGGCCTCTATGGACTGGTCACGGGCTACGGCCGCCTCTACTGCGACTACCACGGCTGGGGCGGCGAGTTCCCCAAGACGCAGATCATGTGGGCCAAGCAGCTGGAGATCAGCAGCGCCGACTCGGAGATGGCCGTCTGGTACCTCAACTCACTGGAGTACTGCAAGAACCTCATCATCATCGACCCGCGCGCCAGCGCCTTCGCCTCGCGCGCGTCGCTCTGGATCCAGCCTCGTCCCGGCACCGACTGCGCCCTCGCGATGGGCATGATGAACGTGATCATCGAGGAGGAGCTCTGGGACAAGGAGTTCGTGAACGACTGGACCTTCGGGTTCGACGAGCTCCGTGAGCGCGTCAGCGACTTCACGCCGGAGAAGGTCTCCGACATCTGCTGGATCCCCCGGGAGCACGTGACCGAGGCGGCGCGCATGTGGGCCGTCGACACGCCGGGGTGCATCCAGGTCGGGAGCTCCCTGGAGCGGCAGGCCAACTGCGGTCACACGCTGCGCGCCATCACCTGCCTCATGGGCCTGGCCGGCAACATCGAGGCCCCGGGCAGCATGGTCAGCTGGGTGCTGCCCGAGACCGGCCTCATCGAGGACGTCTTTCTCGAGCTGCCGCTCACCGACGAGATGAAGAGCAAGATCATCGGCATCGACCGCTTCAAGATGGGCGCCGCGCGGACGTGCAATCCGGACACCATGGTCAAGGCGATCAACTCCGGCGACGCACCGATCAAGGTGTGGTTCAGCGTCGGTGGTCAGCAGATCGTGCACATGGCCAACACGAAGGAGGTCGTCGAAGCCATCGAGAAGGTCGAGTTCATGGTCCACGTCGATCTCTTCCAGGGTCCCATGGCGGAGGCGGCAGACATCGTCCTTCCCGCCGCCCACTGGCTCGAGCTCGACGACGTGTACGACATGCACCCGCGGTTCATGATCGAGGCGCACAACAAGGTCGTCGACCCGCCCGGCGAGGCGAAGGCCGACGCGTGGATCTTCAACGAGGTCGGACGCCGCGTCGCGCCGGAGCACTGGTTCGATACGCTCGACGAGCTCCTCGACTACGAGGTGCGGCGGGGCAAGGACGGCACGATGACGTGGGACGATTTCAGCAAGCAGCTGATCAGCGGCTGCTACGGCCCGGACCAGGTCTACTACAAGTACAAGACCGACTACTGGAAAGAAGGCGGCGGCTTCCCCACCGAGACGGGCAAGTTCGAGTTCGTCTCCAAGCACCTCGAGTCGCTCGGCTACGACCCTCTGCCGGTCTTCCGCGAGCCGGGCGAGAGCCCCATCTCCACGCCGGAGCTGTTCGAGGAGTACCCACTCGTCATGAGCACCGGGTTCCGGCAGCCCTTCTACTTCCTCGGCCAGTACCGCAACATCCCCTGGCTGCGCAGCTACATGGAGTACCCGCAGTGCCAGCTGCACCCGGAGACGGCGGCCCAGTACGGCGTCGAAGACGGGGACATCGTCTGGATCGAGTCGCCGCGCGGCCGCGTCCGCCAGAAGCTCAGGGCCTTCCCGGGCATCAAGAAAGGCCTGCTCATGGCCACCGGCAACTGTTTCTACCCGGAGGAGCCGGCCAAGGGTTATCACGGCGTGTTCATCTCCAACCCGAACGTGCTGACGAGCAACGACCACCTCGACCCTATGTACGGGTCCCCTGACCTCACCTGCCTCCTCTGCAAGGTCTACAAGGCCAGCGACGAGGAGCTCACGGAAGAGGTGTTCCACACGGAGGCCTACGGCACTGTACCCGCCCCCGAGTGACGAGTCAGAGCGTGCAGACGAGACCAATCCGCAGTTGAGGAGAGACCGATGCCGAAATACCTGATCGTGGCGACGTACACCGCCGAGGGCGTCAAGGGTGTCCTGAGAGAAGGCGGGAGCGAACGTCGCAAGCTGGTCACCGACATCGCCAGGAACCTGGGCGGCGAGCTGGAGTCGTTCTACTTCGCCTTCGGGAAGACCGACGTCTACAGCATCGTCGACCTCCCCGACAACAAGACCGCCGCCGCGATGGCGATGAATATCTCCGCGGCGGGCACCCAGCAGGCCGAAGTCACGGTCCTGCTGACGCCCGAGGAGATCGACAAGGCCGCGCGAACGGAGATGTGGTACCGGCCGCCGGGGGCGTGAGCGGCGTGCGGCGGATCGCCTGACCGGCAGCCGCCGGCGGCCGCCCCGGACGGCGCGTGATCGCCCCCCGGGATGCCACACGGCAGCCCGCGGGCGACCCGCCTTGGGAATCCCGGCGACATCGTTCGACCGGGCGGAACGTTGCGTTCCACGAAACGCCGATGCGATCACGGCGGGTCAGGATCTCGGCATGCGATGGAGGGCATGATGGCGGAGCAGGCGGCATCGGGGAGCGCGGTGAAGCGGCTCACCAATCTCACCACCGGAGGGCCCGTCCACGTCGACGTGGAGGACGGGCGCATCCGCCGTATCCTGCCGCTGCAGCTCGACGACAGCGACGGGCCCTCGTGGACGATCGAGGCGCGCGGCCGGCGGTACTCCCCGCCGCGCAAGACGACGCTCTCTCCTTGGACCGTCGCCCACCGCTCCACCATCTACTCACCCAAGCGCATCCTCACGCCGCTCAAGCGGATCGGCTTCGACCCCGAGGGCGAGCGCAACATCGACAAACGCGGCGAGTCCGGCTACGAGCCCATCTCCTGGGGCGAGGCGCTCGACATGGTCGCCGCCGAGATGGTCCGGATCAAGCGCGAGTACGGGCCGGCGGCGATGCTGTCGACCGCCGGCTCTCACCACTTGTGGGGCAACGTCGGCTACCGCTTCAGCGCCTACAACCGCTTCATGAACCTCGTCGGATTCACCTACGGCGAGCACAACCCGGACAGCTGGGAAGGCTGGCAGTGGGGCGGCGCCCACATGTGGGGCTACGCCCACCGCCTCGGCATCCCCGAGCAGTACGACCTCCTCGAGGACGCGCTCAAGCACACCGAGCTGATGGTGTTCTGGTCCTCGGACCCTGAGACCACCGGGGGCGTGTACGGCTCGTTCGAGAGCACGTCACGGCGCTTCTGGCTCAAGGAACTCGGGGTCAAGATGATCTTCATCGACCCCCACCGCAACCATACCGCCGGGCTCTTCGGCGACACGTGGCTGGCGCCGCGCCCGGGCACCGACGTGGCGCTGGCGCTCGCGATCGCGCACACGTGGCTCGCCGAAGGTACCTACGACCAGGAATTCGTCGCCGAGCGCACCACGGGCTTCGACGAGTGGAAGGCCTACGTCCTCGGCACCAGCGACAACGTCCCCAAGACGCCGCAGTGGGCGGAGGCTGAGTGCGGCGTCCCCGCCCGACAGATCCGCGCCCTGGCCCGCGAGTGGGGCGCCAAGAAGACCATGCTCGCCGCCGGCGGTATGGGCGGCTGGGGCGGTGCCTGCCGCGCCTCCAGCGGCAACGAGTGGGCGCGGGCAATGATCGCTCTTGCCGCCATGCAGGGCCTCGGCAAACCGGGCAGCAACATCTGGTCGACGACGAGCGGCGTGCCGTTCGACAGCGGGTTCTTCTTCCCCGGCTATGCCGAGGGCGGCATCTCCGGGGACACCGCCAACACGGCCGCGGGGCGCAGGCTGGCCAACCGCATGTGGCCCGACGGTGGCACGTTCTCCAACCCGCAGCACTCGCCGGAGGGCCAGACGGTCCCCCGCCTGCGCATCCCCGAGGCGATGCTGCACGAGCGCCTCGAGTGGCGCGGCAAGGGCTTCTGCGGCTCGTCGATCGAGTCCCAGTTCCGCGAGTACCATTACCCCGCGGCCGGCTACCCGCACGTGCAGATGTACTACCGCTACGGCGGCTCGTTCATCGGCACCATGACCGAGACCAACCGCTACGTGCGAGCGTACCGGGAGGGCCAGGTCTCCTTCGTCGTCAACCAGGCCGTCTGGATGGAGGGCGAGACGCGCTTCGCCGACGTGATCCTGCCGGCGTGTACCAACTTCGAGCGCTGGGACATCGGCGACTGGGCCCACGCCTCCGGCTACGGCATGCACAAGTTCGAGCAGTGCAACCACCGCCTCATCGTGCTCCAGCAGAAGTGCATCGAGCCGCTGGGCGAGTCCAAGTCGGACTACGAGATCTTCTCCCTGTTGGCAGGCAAGCTCGGCTTCGGTGACCTCTACACCGAGGGCGGCCACACCGAACTCGACTGGGTGCGGCGCATCTTCGACGCCAGCGACCTGCCCAAGCGGATCTCGTGGGACGAGTTCGTGGAGAAGGGCTACTACCTGGTGCCCGTGCCGGACGACCACGAGTCGACCCCGGCGTTCCGTTGGTTCGCGGAGGGCCGCAAGCGCGACACGCCCGACTGGGGCCCGCCGCCCTGGGACACCTCGGCGGGCCGGGGCCTGGCCACGCAGTCCGGCAAGATCGAGTTCGTCAGCTCCAGCCTGAAGCGCTTCTACGCGTCGGGGGACGTCATCGACGAGGAGCGCCCCGTCATGGGGCCGCAGTACCTCGAGAGCTGGGAGGGCCACCGCACCGAGGAGCTCGCGGCGAAGTACCCGCTTCAGCTGATCACGCCGCACCCACGCTTCAGCTTCCACACCATGGGCGACGGCAAGGACGCCTGGGCCGCGGACATCGAGGACCACCGCGAGCTCAAGGACGACGGCTGGTACTACTGGCTGATCCGCCTGAACAGCGCGGACGCGGCGGCGCGCGGCATCGCCGACGGCGACCTCGTGCGCGCCTTCAACGACCGCGGCTCGGTCGTCATGTGCGCCCGGGTGACCGATCGCATCCGCCCGGGGACGGTGCACTCGGCGGAGTCGTGCTCGGACTACGCACCGACCGGCGCCCCCGGGCACTCGCCCGACCGCGCAGGCTGCGTGAACATCCTGACGTCCAAGCGGTTCATCACGCCCACCTCGCCCGGGCAGGCGTGCAACACCTGCCTGATCGAGGTGGAGCGCTGGGAGGCGGGAGGCTGAGAAGGCCTGCCGCCCGCGACGACGGCGCCGATGGCCAGCGCCGAGGTGAGGACGCCATCCCGCCTCAGTCGGCCCCCGCGGGAGAGGCCTCTTCGGCACGCGCGACGATCGCGGACAGCTCCGCGGCGACGTCGGCTGGCAGCGGCTCCGGCTTGTGCTCGGCCAGGATCTCCTTGGCCTTGGCAGTGGCCCGCGCCCGCGTGTCGAGGGCCCCGTCCGTCTCCCACTCGGAGCGCACGCGACGGTCGAGCAGGTTCGAGATGCTGGCGTCGCGCATGTGCGCGTAGGTGTGGTCGGTCGAGAGGTAATCGCCGAAGGGGCCGATGGCGTGGATCTCGTCGAGCGCCAGGGTCTCGTCGTCCACGACCACGCCGCCGACGTACTTGCGGATCATGCTCGCGATCTCGTCGTCGATGACCATCATCGCGCAGTCGAGGGTGTTGCCCGAGTCGAGCATCCCCGGACCGTAGATCAGGTTGGTCCCTGCCAACGCTGCTGCGAGTCCGGTGAGGGTCTTCTCGTGTCCGGCCTGGGCGTCCACCGTCTTGGCGTCCGTCTACAAGCCCGCCATCCACGAGGGCAGATCGTAGCGGTGCGCGAGCTGCGGCAGGCAGCTGCTCATGAGGCTCATCTCCGGAGTGCCCACGCAGTCCTGGCCGTAGCGCATGTCCAGCGCCGCCGAGAACGAGCCGTACACGACCCTGGTGCCGCGCTCCACCAGCTGGGCGTAGGTGATGGCGGCCAGCATCTCGGCGTTGTGCTGCACCAGCGAACCGGCAAGCGTCACCGGCGAGGTGGCCCCGGCCATCACGCCGCTGATGAGGAGCGTCGGCAGCCCCGCCCGCGCCCAGACGCCGGTCACGTCGCTGAACTGCTTGGTCAGGCGCAGCGGGCTGACGATGGCGCAGCCGCCGCTCACGATGGGCCGCTCGCGCAGCGCTTCCTCGCCGCCGGCCACCAGGGCCGCCATCTCCACGGCGGCCTCAGCCTCATGGCGGGTCATCATCGGCAGGTGGACGTGCTTGGTCGTGTTGTTCAGCATCGCCTCGAGGCCGTGCGCGGTCGGCGCCGCCACGCCGGTGTCGCGGGCGCCGACCGGCGAGGCGACCGCGTCGATGTCGGCGAGCGCGTCGACGAGACGCGAGATGTCGGCGACGTCGCGCTTCACCGAGGGCCGGTTCGCGCCGGTCTCGAGGTCGTTCATGAGGATGCCCTCGCAGAAGGTGACGAAGCCCACCCGGTTCGACCCGATCATGAAGTCGTGCCTCGGGTCCCGGCCGCAGAGGGCGTAGGTGGGTGGGCAGGCGGCGAGCGCGTCCGTGATGACGTGGGGCGGCAGCTTCGCCACGTTACGCTCGCGGTCGACGCGGCAGCCGGCGTCCGCGAACACCGCGAGCGCCTGATCGTCCTCGACGAACACCCCGGTGCGCTCGAGCACCTCCAGCGAGCCGTGGTGGATGGCGTCGAGGTCGGCGTCGGAGAGGGCGTTGATGCCGACGCCGTCGGACTGGAGGCGGCCGGCGTGCTGGTTCCTCTTCATGCTCCTCGTCCCTCCAGCTACAGCGGTCGCGCGCCTGCGGCGGCCCCCGACCGCCTCAGGCGTAGTCGCCCGTGTCCAGGCCGATGGCGATGTTCAGGATCGGCCTGTCCACGCGCTCGTAGACCAGGGGCCCGTGCGGCAAGCCCTTGGGCACGTAGATCGCGGTGGTGCTGGTCAGCGCGAACCGCTCGGCATCCTCGCCGTCGCCCATGCCCCACGAGACCTCGCCGCCCAGGTCGCGCAGGTCCTTCGGGTCCGATCCGACCAGCAAGACGATCTCGGCGAACGGGTGGGAGTGGAGTCCCGGGAGCTCCGGGGGTTCGGTCTTGTCCCAGATCCACACGATGTCCAGCCAGGAGTTCGCCTCCGGACAGAGGTCCTCATCGAGGTAGACCTCGTCCGGGAACGTGAAGCCGCCGACGCTGCCGAAGTCGTGGAAGGCGAGATCCCTGACCAACTTCGGATCGTCGATCACGTACTTGCCGTACTTGCCTGGCACCATGTGCTGCCGTCCTTTCGTGCCGACCGACGCGGCCAGGCCGACTCTTCGATGCGAAGGCTTCATCCCCTCGCGAGAAGGGTCCTCGCGGCGCGATGGGTCTTCCGTCAGGTCACACGTCGTCCTCGCCGCCGACCCCGAGGTACTGCGCCTTCACGGGCTCGTTGTCGATCAGGTCCTCCGGCCTGGAACTGTAGACGATGGCTCCCTTGCTCATGATGTAGGCGTAGTCGGCGACGCTCATGGCCATGCCAAAGTCCTGCTCGACGAGCAGGATGGACTGTCCCGCCGCCTTGAGCCGCTCGATGATGCGGTACACCTCCTGGACCACGATCGGAGCCAGTCCCTCCGACGGCTCGTCGAGCATGATGAGGTCGGGGTTGGTCATGAGCGCGCGGGCGATGGTGAGCATCTGCTGCTCGCCGCCGCTCAGGAGGTTGCCCTTGTTCTTGGTGCGCTCCTTCAGCCGGGGGAAGGTCTCGTACACCTTCTCCAGGGTCCAGGGGTCGTCTTTGCCCCCGGTACGCGCCGCCATCGTCAGGTTCTCGGTGACGGACAGCGACGGGAAGATCATCCTGCCCTGCGGCACGAGACCGATACCGGTGCGCGCTATCCGGTTCGGGGAGAGCCCGACGAGCTCCGTCCCGTTGAACTTGATGCTTCCCTTGCGGGGCGGCGTGAGGCCCATGATGGAGCGGACCGTGGTGGTCTTGCCCATGCCGTTCCGGCCCAGGAGCGCGATCACGGTCCCGTCCCTGACCTCCATGTCGACGCCTTGCAGCACGTAGCTGTCGCCGTACCAGGTGTGGATGTCGTTGATCTCAAGCATCCTCGTTCACCCACCCGCGGTGCTCGCCTTGTGCGAGCCCATGTAGATGTCCTTGACGGTCTGGTTGGCGCGGATCTCGTCGCAGGTGCCCTCGCAGGAGATCTCGCCGAAGTGCAGCAGGATGATGCGCTCCGCCACGCCGAACACGAGGTCCATGTCGTGGGCGATCATGAGCACGGTGATCTTCTTGCCGAGCGCGCGGATGCGCTCGGTGATGTCGGCGCTCTCCGTGGGAGTGAGGCCACAGCTCGGCTCGTCGAGCAGGAGCAACTCGGGCCCGCTCGCGAGGCTGAAACCCATCTCGAGCTTGCGCTGCTCGCCGTAGGCCAGCGAGCTGACGACCTCATGGCGCTTGTCCCACAGGTCGATCGACTCGAGGAGTTCCTGCGCCGCGGCGCGCAGCGCCTTGTCGCGCGTGAAGACGCCCCAGACGCGATAGCGGCCGCCGCGCGTGCCCTGCAGCGCGATGAGCGCGCTGGTGAGTACCGTCTCGTTGGGGAACAGGCTGGTGATCTGGAACGACCGCGCGATCCCGAGCTGAGTGCGGGCGTAGACCGGCTTGTGGGTGATGTCCTGGCCCTTGAAGACGACCTTGCCGCCCGACGGCTTGAGCTGCCCCGTGAGCAGGTTGAAGAGCGTCGTCTTGCCGGCGCCGTTGGGGCCGATCATGCCGAGCCGCTCGCCCTCTTCGATGGTGAAGCTGACGTCCTTGACGGCGGCGAGACCACCGAAGTGCACGGACAGGCCAGAGACCTCAAGCAGCGCTGCCACGGAACACCTTCCTCCACAGGTCGAGAAGCATCACGCCGACGCCCTTCGGGATCACCATGATCGCGATGACGATGATGGTGCCCATGATCAGCGGCCAGCGGTCTGGCACGTACACGCTGGCCAGATACTCGATACCGACGACCGCGACCGCCCCGATGACCGGACCGAAGTACACGGAGGCGCTGCCCAGGATGACGATGAGGAAGACGATGTCGGTCATCGCCATGCCCATGTTGCCCGGCACCATGACGCCGCCGAAGTAGGCGAAGAGGCAGCCGGCCACTCCGCCGAACGCGCCGGCGATGATGTACGACGTGTACTTGTACAGCCACGTGTTGTAGCCCAACGCCTGCATGCGGCGTTCGTTGTCGTGAATGCCGCGGAGCGCGTAGCCGTAGTGGGAGTTCACGAGCCGGTAGACGAGGATCAGGCAGACGGCCAGGATGCCGAGCACCAGGAAGTAGAAGCTGTGGGAGTTGATGGTGATCCCCGGGATGCCGAGGTCCGGGTACGGGATACCGGCCAGGCCCGTCGACCCGCCGGTGAGCGACCGCGCCGAGATGGCGACGCGCACCAGCAACTCTCCGAAGGCGAGCGTCACCAGCAGGAAGTAGATCGGGTTGTCCGACGCCCCGACGCCGTAGACGCGGAAGGCCGGGATGCCGAGCCCTGCGCCGAGCAGTGCGGTGAACACGACCACCAGTAGCAGGTTGACCCAGAAGTTGGAGATGCCGCCGTGGACGATCAGGATGCCGCACACGTAGCCGCCGAAGCCGAAGTAGGCGGCGTGACCGAACGTCGGGATGCCCCCGTAGCCCCAGAGGATGTTCATGCTCACGCCGAAGAGGGCGAAGATCATCATCTTGGTGACGAGGCTCTGGATGTACGACGGGACGAACCCGGGGAGCGCGAGGAGCAGCGCAAGGATGACGATCGCCGGCAGCCAGGCCTTGAGCAGCGCCGCCGCGCCGCCGCGCTCGGCGGGCACCGGCGCCGCCACGGCCTTTCGCGTCAGACGGCCCAGCAGGAGGCCGGCCGGCCGCATCGGTGTGGACATCAGAAGACCTTCCTTCCGATGAGGCCGCTCGGCCGCACCAGCAACACGGCGATGAAGATCGCGTACGAGGTGAACAACGCCACCGACGGCACGTACGTCTTCCCGAACGTGTCGAGCAGCCCGATGACGAGGGCGCCGAGCATGGTGCCCTGGATGAAACCGGTGCCGCCGACCACCACGACCATCAGGGTGAGCAACAGCAACCCGTCACCCATGGAAGGGTAGGCGCCGAGGATGGGGGTGCCCATGATGCCGGCGAACCCGGCGAGCGCCGCGCCGAAGAGGAACACGAGGGTGCTGACGACCCCGTAGTTGATGCCCAGACTGCGGGTCATCTCCTTGTTGTCCATGCCGGCGCGGATGATGGCGCCCACTCTGGTCCTGTCCTGCATCCACCAGAGAACCACCAGGACGAGCAGGCCGATGCCGATGATGACGAGCCGGTAGATGGGAAAGGCGAGGGTACCGACGCGAACGACGCCGGTGAAGGCCGACGGCGTCATGCCCATCTTCGCAAACGGTCCCCAGACCCAGAGGATGATGTTCGCGAAGGCATAGCCCAGGCCGATCGTCAGGACCGCCTGCTCCGGGATCTTGCCGTAGAGGTGACGAAGGAAGAAGTAGTAGATGCCGAGGCCGACGAGGCCGGTCCCTGCGGCAGCGACCACGATGCCCAACCAGAACGTATCCAGCTGACTGACGACTGCCAGGCCGAAATAGGCGCCCAGCACGAAGAGGGCGCCATGGGCCAGGTTGAGGACCCCCATGACGCCGAAGGTCAGGGAGAAACCGGCCGCGAGAAGAAAGAGGATGAAGGCGTATGAGACGCCGTTCAATGTCGTGATGATGAAAGTGCTCATGCGCCCCCTAGCGTCGACACGTGCACTGCGTCAGCGGTCCGGCGAGCGCCGACGGGAAGAGTCGATCTCGTTGAGTCCGCGCTCACCTCCCGCACGCTGCCGTACCACCGGCGCCCCACGCCTGGTGCGCGGAACGACCGGCCGAGCTCTTCACGACGCCTCGAGCGCTGCATCCGGCGAGGTGGCCGAACCGCACAGCCATCGGCAGGCTCCTGCGACGCATGATCGCGAATGATATACCGATATCACATTATTGCAAGTCGCCGGAATCGGAATCGTTTGGCGCCTGCCGCAGTCTCGCACGACCCTGTCTGTCAAGCCTCGCAGCCCCACGTTCCGAAGCGATGTGATGTGGTATGCGTATTTCACAGGAGGTTACCGCGACCGCCGTTCAGTATGCATCGTTGAGGATGGTCTCGACGTCCTCCCGGCCGAACGGGCGTGCGTTGGACTCGAGGAAGTCGTCTATCTGGCCCCACGAGAGGTCGGCGACGGCTCCGATCTGGTCGCGCCTGAGACCGTAGTCGCGCAGCCTGTGCGCCACGGCCACGCGATCGAGAAGCTCCTCGACCGCTACCACCGAGTGCCTGGCCGCCTTGAAGTCCGCGATCCCGTCTGTGCGCATACCGAGGATCTCGGCGATGCGGACGAACGGCGCCGGGCGCGTCTGCAGGTTGTAGCGCATCACGGACGGGAGGATGGCAGCCATCGAGCGTCCGTGGGTGAGCCCGCAGACCGCGGCGACGCCGTAGGAGATGCCGTGGACGGCGCCGATGAACGAGCTCATGTAGGCCCAGCCGCCCATGCTCGCCGCGAGCGCCAGGTTGTAACGTGCCTCGCGATCAGATCCGTCGTCCACGACCGCCGGCAGATACGTCGCGCAGATCCGCAGGATGCTCTCGCTGTAGAGGTCGGACAGGGGGTTCGCCTGCGACCCGGTGAGACATTCGACGCCCGTGACGAGGGTGTCGAGGCATGTGTCGATGGTCGCCTCCGCGGACATCGTCAGCGTCAGCTCCGGATCGTTGATGACCGTGTCGGCCAGGAGGTGGCGACTGTCGACGACGCCGTGCTCGTGAGTCTGGTCGTCGATCTGCAGCACCGCCGCCGAGCCGGTGTCGGCGCCGGCGACGTGCGTGGTCGAGACGACGATCTTGGGGAGGCCGCGGCGTGGTACCCTGCCGTGCCCCAGCATCCCGCGCACACCTACGTCGTTGGTCGCCGCGACGGCCACGCACTTGGCGATGTCCATCGCGCTGCCACCGCCGAGGCCGACGACGATGTCGCAGCCCGACGCCCTCAAGACCTCGACCGCCTCGTCCACCAGACCGATAGGAGCGTCGGGCAGGACACCGTCATAGATGGCGAAGGGGACACGGCCGTCCTCGAGCGACCGGAACGCGGGCGCCACGTCGCCCCGCTCGACCATGGACCTCTTGGTGACGACCAGCGGCTTGGTGCCCCCGAGCGCCTTGACCTCGTCGGCAAGGCGCGCGCAGGTACCGAACCCGAAGACGAACCTGGTCGGCGACAGGAACTCGAGACCGTCCAATCTGGAGCTCATCTGTACACACCTCCGTGCGGCCGGTGACACTTCTCCCCTGAAACGAGCCGTTGCCGGCACCACGCTGGCCCGCGACACGCACGCGCCGTACGGCGCACCCGGCGTCCTCCTGACGGGCGAGGCACCTCGACTCCCGCATGCGAAGGGGGGCTCACGGCATCCCGCCGTGAGCCCCTCTTCGTCCCAACCTGCGGCGTCCCGCGCCCGCTTGACGCCGCCGAGGTGCTATTTCTGCTCGTGCAACAGACCTTCGAAGGTGTACACGGGCACCCACGCGATCCGGTCGCCCACCTTCTTGGTCTCCATCATGAAGTAGTTGCCGGTACCGACGTACATCTGCTGGTACTTGCTCATGCTGTACGGGCCGGCAGGGGTGTCGATGGTGATGCTCGACATCGCGTCGATGAGCGCAGTTGGCGTCGTGTCGCCGCCGGTCTTCTTGACCGCCTCCACGAACAGGTTGACGGCCAACCAGGCGCCGAAGGACTGCATGGTCGGGTATTCTCCGCCGTACTTGGCCTTGTACGCATCCACGAACTGCTGGTTCATGGGGTTGTCGATCTCCGGCGAGTAGAACTCACCGCCGATGAGGCCGAGGGAGACGTCGCCGAGGTCGGCGAGCTGCGGCTCGGTGAGGTTGCTGGCCATTGCCGTGATCAGCGGGGCGGTGAGGCCGTAGTCGTTGTACTGCTTGACGAAGGGCGCGGCACCGTTGCCGAAGATCCACCAGTAGGTGCAGTCGGCATCCTTGAGACTCGTGAGGTACGAACTGAAGTCCACGGCGTCGATGGGCACGTACTGGGTGCTGAGGATCTTGCCTCCGGCTTCCTGGAAGCCCTTGGTGAAGCCTTCCTGCAGCTGACGGCCTGCGGTGTCCTCGTAGTTGATGCAGTTGGCGGTCTTGTACCCGAGCTGCTCGGCGGCGTACTTGCCGGTCTCGTAGCCGGCGAACGAGAACAGCCCGCTGGGGACGAACGAGAGCCCGTTGGCCGTCTTCATGTTGTCGATCGGCTGCCCGTAGATCGAGATGGACGGGATGCCGCCGTTCTTGGCGAGGTAGTCGGTCACGGCGGCGTTCGCCGGCGAGAAGATCGGCCCGAGCATGACGTCGATCTTGTCGCTCTCCACGAGCTGCCTCGCTTTGTCCACCGCCTGGACCGGATCGGAACCGTTATCTGCCTTGATGTACTCCAGCGGCCGACCGTCGACCTGACCGCCCAGCTGCTCGACGGCCAGCTGGATGCCCTTGTCGGTCATCTCCGCGTCGACGGCCATGAAGCCTGTGAACCCTTCGTCGAACCCCATCTTCAAGGGTTCGCCGGTGGCTTCCGCGGCAGGCGTCGCGGACTCATCGCGAGCCCCTGTGTCGCCTTCTGAGCCGCACGCCGCCAGGACGAGTGCTCCCAGCACCAGCATGAGCGCCAGAACACTGTACGCGACTTTCCTCTGCATGGTCTCTGTCCCCCTTTGATGTCGTTCAGAACGTTCCGCGTGCCGCGCTGCACGGCTGCGGGCCTTGTACGCGAGGCATGTCCGAGTCCCATTCTGCCGTCCCATTCACGCTCCGGGACTGGAGGCCGGAGTGCCGACGGCGGCGGACCTGGGACTGCCGGTCGCGATTCAAGTCACATGGTCTGTCTGATCCTCGCTCCCTTCGTCCGGCTGGGAAGAACCGAGGCGCCGCTCGGCTCCCGCCGGCGCTGAGTTGACCAAGGTGGCCACAATGTCAGCTGACGATAGTGGAAAAGGTCGAAGGCGGCAAAGGCTCCTGGCGACGGCATCGTGATCACGCGTACCTCGTCACGTTGAGCAAGGTCGCCGTAGAGGCGATGGGCGTGTTCGAGAGAGCGCCGAAGTCGCTCGCCTCGTAGCCGAAGAGCTTTCCGGTCGAGCGCTTGTCCTGCCAATCCACGAGCACGACGCCGAGGGTGGGGATGATCTTCTCACGCCAGACGAAGAGGTAGAGCTGGTCCCCTATCCTGCGGTAGTGGCAGCGATCGGTGTCGGCCAGACCCTTCTCGCTGCCCTCGAGGCACTGCCACGTGTACAGATCCTCGTTGAGGTAGATGTGCTCGTAGGCCTCTGTCCGGCTGTAGACGTAGCGGACCCGTTTGCCCACGAGCTCTTCGGTCGGCACATGCGGGTGCTCGCCCGGCACGAAGGGGCGATCCAGGAAGGCAGGCACGAACTCGACCGCGACACCGGTGAGCTCCGCCCCCTCGGTGGCGAGCGCGTAAGCGCTCCTGGAGGCCTCTTCCTCCGTCGGCAGCGTCCCGACGACGGTCGTGGCTGCTCCTTGCGCCCGGTCGAGCACGATCGTCACCGACGTCGCCCGTCGCGAACCGGCGATGTAGTCGACCACGAAGACCTCGTCACGCGGTCGCGTGACGAGGCACGCCTCCTCGCCGCCCGCGCCGGCTCCTGGACCTTCGAGCACCTCCCAGTCGAGGCGGCCGGCGGCCGGGAAGTTGAGCCGCGTGACGGTCTGGTCCTGGCCGTGGAGCGTCAGCGAGGTGCCGCTCAGTCCGCCGTCCGGCGGCAGCGTGGCTTCGCTGATCCCTCTTGCCAGTTCCCCGACCTGGATGAACTGCAACGCGTCGGACATGGCGACCCTCCCCATTTGGGCGTCCGTGGGACGGCGGGGTCCGCGGCGGGCCACAGTCTCGTGTGACTGGCCGCGGGCGGCGGCGCGATCGGATGCCGCTCCGCTCAGTACTCCTTGAGGATGTCGAGCATGATGTCCGTCGCGCTCACGGCATAGTCATGCGGGATCGTGAGCGGCGGCATGAAGCGGAAGACGTTGCCGTGCCGCCCGCATGGCGTCATGAGGATGCCGCGGTTGAGCAGCTTGAAGGCGATCTCGCCGACCTTCTCGCCGGCCAGCGGCTCCCTGGTCTTGCGGTCGGCCACCACTTCGATGCCGACCATCAGGCCGTTGCCGCGCACGTCACCGATGGCCTTGACGGTCGACATCGCGTCGGTGAAGAGGCCTTTGATCTCCTCGCCGAGCGCCGCGGCGCGGCCGAGGAGGTCCGTCTCCGGGTCGGTGATGAGGTCGATGTTGGTCATCGCGACCTCGCACCCCATGGCGTTGCCGGCGAAGGTGCTCGGCTGCGAGCCCTCGCGCAGGGCCTCTTCCATGTCGGCGCGATAGGTGACGCCGGCCATCGGCATGTCGCCGCCCATGCCCTTTCCCCAGGTAAGCATGTCGGGGACCACCGATGAGTACTGAATGGCCCACATCTTGCCGGTGCGGCCCGCTCCGGACTGCACCTCGTCGGCGATGTAGAGGCAGCCGTTCTTCTCGCAGGCGGTCTTGACCGCCTCAAGGAACTCTGGCGGCGGAGCCACGTACCCGCCCTCACCCTGCTGCGACTCGATCACCACGGCGGCGACGTCGTCGGCGCCTGTGTACGGGCCGTTGAGGACGTCGTCCACGTACTTGCCGCACTGCAGGTCGCAGGAGGGGTACTCCTTGCCGAACGGGCAGCGGTAACAGTAGGCGTACGGCAGGTGCTGCACGCCGGCGATCAGCGGACCCCAGCCGTGACGGTAGTTGTAGGACGTGGTGAGCGCCGCGGTGCCGCACCAGACCCCGTGATAGGCGCCGTGGAAGGCGAGGAGCTGCGAACGGCCGGTGTACGCGCGGGCGAACTTGATGGCCGTCTCGACGGCGTCGCTGCCGGCCTGATAGACAGCAGTGTGGCAGTTCCCGGCGAGACCCTCGGGCATGATGCCGGAGACCTTCTTGGCGAGCTCGATGCGCTTGGGGTTGGTGATGTCCGTGGTGTGCATGATGACGTCGCACTGGCGCCGGATCGCCTCGAGGACCTTGGGATGGCCACGGCCGACCGCGTTGACGGCAACGCCGGCCGCCATGTCGATATAGAGGTTGCCGTCGGCGTCGAACACGGTGGAACCCTTGCCCTGCTCGAGGATGACCGGGAACCCGCCGCCGCCGCGGGTGAACGACTCATACTTGGCCGACTCGGCCATGAGCGAGTTGACCTTGGGACCCGGGACCTCGGTCACCATCTTGGGCGCGCCCGGATGGGACAATGCCAGGAGGTCGGACTCGGCGATCATTGCATGCTCCCCCTCGTCGTTGCGCGGACTCTGTCGAGCGTCGCCGACTCAGCGGCGGACGGTCGTAGGACACAATGATACGGAAATACCGCATGTTGGCAAGCACACATCGTATTCTGCGTACCGATGGTCGAGCGTGCATGCCGGGAGACTCGCAACCCGTACCCACGCAGCGTGGCGGCGCCCATGTCCGCGCCGCTGGACGAGTCGCTCGAGGCGAAGTCGTTGAGACTGGAGCGCCCGACCGCCGCTCCGGTCGATCCGCCGTCCGCAGGATCTCGGTCCAGCCCGGAGAACCGCGTGACGTGGCCGTCCCTGCCGTCAGCGTACGACGGTGGTGTCCAGACCATATCCAGGAGGTCGGAGACGATCACGGCCGCGAACGACGGCGCGCGGACCCTCCGGCCAGGTCAGCGGGTCCGTCACTGCGTACCGGCGCCGCCGCGCCGCGCGACCGGTCGCGAGTACCCGTAGAACTCGGAGAGGGAGGCGGCCGTGACCCTCACCGCCTCGGCGCACACCGCTCTTGCCTCGGGGTCGAAACGACCCGTGGGGACCACGACGCCAAGCGTCGCGATGACCTCTCCCATCTGGTTCCGCACGGGCGCGACCACGGCACAGGTGCCGAGGTCGTGTTCCTCGAGGTCGTAGGCCAGTTCATCACTCCTGATCTTCTCCAGCTCGGCCGCCAGCGCGTCGGGGTCGGTGATCGTCGCCGGCGTGAGCCGCTCGTGCGGCCTGCCGACGATCCGCGCCCGTTCGGCATCGGGTTTCATGGCGGCGAACATCTTGCCGTGGGCGTTCGCCGTGTCTCCGATCGTGCGCCCCATGGCGATCTCGGGCACGAAGGGGCGCGCGGAGGCGACGAGGTCGACACAGACCGCGACGCCGTCGAGCTCCACCGCCAGGGCGGCCAGCTCCCCGGTCTCCTTCATCAGCGACTCGAGATACGGCCGCGAGATCGTCACGAGCTGAGCGAAGTCCTCCGCCAGATAGATGCCTGCGAGCATGGCCGGCCCGAGATGATACCTGCCGGCCTCCGGCTCGTACACGAGGTGCCCGGTGCTCTGGAGGGTGCGTGCCATGCGATAGCCGGTCATCCGCGACACCCCGAGGTGGGCGACCATCTCGTCCAGGCTCCACTGGCGATGCTCGGCGTCGAAGAGACCCAGCATCGCCAATCCGCCGGCGAGCGTGCGCAGCACGAGCGCGTCGCCGCCGCGCCGCCGGCCGTCTGCGGGATGCTCCCGCTTGCGGCGTTCGCCTGCCGCCGTGATGTTCGCCATCGCCCTTCTCCCCTGGCTCAGTGTCGCACCCCCGCCCGCGCTCCCGCGCATCTGATGCGGGGAGTTGGGGCGGCCGCCCCAACGGCTGCGCCGCGCACGGTCATGTCCCTGTGTAGGTGGGCTTGCGCTTCTCGAGGAACGCCTTGGCGCCCTCCTTCTGATCGTCGGTGCCGAAGCACATCGCGAAGAGATCCCGCTCGTAGCTCATGCCGACGGAGAGCGGCGTCTCGAGCGACTTGTTGACGGCGATCTTGGCCAGCTTGAGGATCGCCGGGCTGTTGCGCAGGAGGTCGTTGACGAGCTTCTCCGTCGCCTCGCGGAGCTCGGCGAGCGGCACGACCTTGTTCACGATGCCGTACCCGAGCGCTTCGTCGGCCTCCATCATGCGCCCGGTGAAGATGAACTCCTTGGCGCGCTTCTCCCCCATCAGCCGCGGCAGGATCTGCGTGCCGCCGCAGCCGGGAATGACGCCGACGCGGATCTCCGGCTGGCCGAACTTGGCGGTGTCGGCGGCGACGACCAGGTCGCAGGCCAGCACCAGCTCGCAGCCGCCGCCGAGGGCGAGGCCGTTGACGGCGGCGACGACCGGTTTGGGCATCTCGCGGATGGTCTCGTAGGGACGTCGCCGCGCCTTGGCGGTGACCACGTCCACCGGGTACCGCTCCGGGAACTGGCTGATGTCGGCGCCGGCGCTGAAGGCCTTCTCCCCGGCGCCCGTGACGACGACGACGTGGACGTCGTCGTCCAGGCTGGCGCGCTCGAGCGCCTGCGTCACCTCCGCGCGCAGCTCGTCGCTCTGCGCGTTGAGCACTTCCGGTCTGTTCAGCGTGATCCACGCCGCGTGATCCGCCGTGTCGTAGAGGATGGTCGCGTAGTCGGCCATGATGCCTCCCCCTAGTTCTTGAGGATGAGGGCGGCGTTGTTGCCGGCCATGCCGTAGACCTCGGACATGCCGACCCTGGCGCCCTCCACCTGCCGAGCGCCGCACTGGCCGCGCAGCTGCAGGACCATCTCGTAGACCTGGGCGAACCCCTGCGCCATGGTGGCCTCGCCGAAGCTGGAGAAGCCGCCGCTGGGGCAGACCGGCAGTCTGCCGCCGATCACCGTCTCGCCGCGCTCGAGCGCGAGGTGAGCCGTGCCCTCCTCGAAGAAGCCCATGGTCTCGAGGTACTGGAAGTAGTGCCACGAGCTGTTGTCCGGCACCTCGACGAAGTCGATGTCCTCCGGGCCCATGCCCGCATCCTCGAAGGCGGCCCGGGCCGCGACCCAGCTCTCGCTGATGATCGGCATGCCCTCCTTGGGCTGGAAGCCGAGCACCGGGATGCGCGTCGTCGGGTCGCCGTACAGCGGGCTGCCGAGGCCGGAGCCGCAGATCGTGATGGGTTTGGAGGTGAACTGCTTCGCCTTCTTGGCGTTGCAGAGGATCACGGCCCCGGCGCCATCACTGGTCGCGCAGATCTCGTACAGGCGCAGCGGGTTGGTCACCATCGGCGACGCGAGGACCTCCTCGAGGGTGAACTCCTTCTGATAGCGCGCCGCCGGGTTGAGGGAGCCGTGCTTGCTGGTGGCGACCTTGACCATGGCGAGGTGCTCGTCGGTGATGCCGAACCTGTCCATCTTCTTGCGGCACTCGAGCGCCCAGTACACCGGGTTCGGCAGGCCCATCAGCCAGCGCATGGTGTCGTCGGCCGGCACCGGCTCCTCGTGGTAGGGCGGCAGGAAGGGGAAGAAGCCCTTCGCCGACTTGTCGGCGGCGACGGCCAGCACGATGTCGGCCTGGCCCGAGGCGACCATCGCGGCAGCTACGGCGATGCAGGTGCCGCCCGTGGCGCACGCGTTGTTGATGTTCATGGTGGGCACGCCGGTGTAGCCCATGACCTCGTCGATGTAGCTCCCGGCATAGATACCCTTGCGCCCGCCCCAGTTCTGCGAACCGGAGACGACGATCTCGATGTCCTTCCAGGTGATGCCGGCATCCTCGAGGGCCTCGTAGATCGCGTCCGACGCCATGTTGGTCCAGAACTTCTCGGGGAACTTGCCCCAGGGGTGCAGACCCGCTCCGATGATGGCGATATCGTCCACGGTCAGACCCTCCTGAACTTCCAGCCGACCAGCTCTTCACCGTTCTTGTTGGTGTAGAGCACGCGGATCACGGTCTTGACGGGCATGCCGATGGAGACTTCCTCGGGCGTGCAGCCTTCCATCATCCCGATGATGTGGATGCCTTCGGGCATCTTCACCGAGACCACCGGAGTGGGCTCCCAGTCCTCCTTGGACGCCACGAACGGCGGCGGCGGCGGGTAGCTCATGTCCGAGTAGGTGTCGACCGTGCCGGTGGAGCTGAGGGCGACGTCCTCGACGTCCTTCTCTTCGCAGTCGGGGTTGTGGCAGGTGAAGCTGCGCGGGAAGAAGTAGTCGCCGCACGAGTTGCAGTGCGTGGCGATGATCTGGCCGTCTTCACCCGGCTCTGTCGGGGTGAAGAGCCCATCTCCGAGGAGCACCCGTTTCTGCTCGTTGGTCTGCGCGTCTGTCATCGTGGCTCCTTGTGGGGTCCGCTGCACAGGCGTCCGGTCAGAGGATGACCTTGGCCTCACGCAGTTCATCGATGCCGCCCGTGGTGTAGCCGAGCTCGCCGAGGATCTCGTCCGTCTGCTCGCCGAGACCCGGCGTCAGCGACTTGATCGAGGCGGGGTTCTGCACGAACTTGTTCGGTGAGTTGATCGTGCGGATCGTGCCCACGCCGGGCTGGTCGACCTCGGCGAAGAAGTCGTTGGCCAGCGCCTGCGGATCCTCGATCACCTGCTCGGGCGAGAGGATGGGGCCGTACATCAGGTTCTCGGCGCGGAGGCGTTCCTCCCACTCCGCATAGGTGCGCGACCTGAACACGTCGTTGAGCATCGGCGTGAGGACGTCGCGGTGCTGCTGGCGCATGTCGGTGGTCGCGAAGCGCGGATCCTCGGCTAGGTCCGGCCGGTCGAGGGCACGCGTGAAGGACTGCCAGAACTTGGCGCCGGCCGGATCGTGCGCCTTGGCGTAGCGGTCGGCCGCCGTGAGCTGCAGCCAGCGGCCGTCCTTGCACTCGTAGACGTCGTAGAACGGGTTGTCGGACTTGGATGGGTCCACCCGCCGCAGCGGCAGCCCGAAGAGGGCGTCCATGATGTCGGCGCCCACCATCCACACGCCGGTGTGGTACAGGTTGAACTCCACCTTCTGGCCCTCGCCCGTGTGCTCCCGGTGATAGAGGGCCGCACACATGCCGCCGAAGATCTGCATGGACGAGACGCGGTCGATGATGCCGGGCCGGGAGGCCGGCGGCGGCGTGCCCGGCGCGCTCAGCATGTCCTGGATGCCGGAGCGTGCCCACCCGGCGGCGAAGTCATAGCCGGCCATGTCCTTGTCCGGACCCACGGTGCCGTAGGCCGAGACGATGCCGTAGATGATGTTCTTCTTGTAGCCGCACAGGGTCTCGTAGTCGAGGCCCAGGCGCTCCAGGGATCCTGCCTGATAGTTGGTCAGGAACACGTCGTGGTCGCCGACCATCTTGTAGACGATCTCCTTGCCGGCCTGCTGCCGGAGGTCGATCGCGATGCTCTTCTTGCTGCGGTTGTGAAGATAGAAGCCCGGGTTGATGTCGGTGCCGCGGAAGGTCCGCGACTGGTCGCCCGTGAGCGGCTCGATCTTGATCACGTCGGCGCCGCAGTCGCCCATCATCGACGAGGCCGCAGGGACGGCCACGACGTGGCCCATCTCGATGACCTTCACACCCTCCAGAATGTCCGTCATGTCACTCCCTCTCACTGTCCCGTCTCGAAACGGAACGTCTGGTCCGGATCCACGACCGCGAGGATGCGGACCATGCAGCCGTCGCCGCCCGGCCAGCGCCACGGCAGCGCGAGGAAGGTGCAGCGTTTGCCGGTGACCTCGTCCAGGTCGCCGCCGACGTTCTCGATGCCGGGGATGCCGCCCTGACACATGAGGATCTTGTGCGCCGGCTCCCAGCTCGGAAAGTCCTCTTTGGGGTCGCGGCCGGTCTCGGCCTTGTACTCCTCTATGAGGTGCGGCTGGCTCGGGCCGAGGCCGTGGTCGACCAGCTTGGTCGCGATCGGGTGGTCGTTGGCCTGATGACCGTAGCCCACCAGCTTGACCTTCTTGTCGACCAGCCATCGGGCGCCATCGGCCCCCATGCCGCAGCCGTAGGCGAAGTACTCGTCGGTGTCGGCCCACAGGCGGTGGAAGCCGGTGTTGATCATGACGATATCGCCCTCTTCGATCGTGGGCGTCGCGTTCTCGAGGTCCTCGGGGGTGATGACACCCCACTTGCCTTTGGGGATGTCGACGCAGACGCCGGTGCCGACCAGGCGCCAGAGCGGGTAGTCGGCGATGCTCGGCGTGTTCTCGGTGACGTGGAGCGGCGCATCCATGTGCGTGCAGCGGTGCATGATGCCTTCCCACTCCACCTCGTAGACGCCGTCCTTGGCGTGGAACTTGCTCACCTTGACGTTGACGCTCGGCGTGGATGGCCACTCCGGGATGAACTGCGTGAACGTGTGGCTCAGGTTGTAGACCTTCAGACTCATGTCCGGTTCCCTTCTCGTCGGCGGATCGTCAGTTGCCGGCGTCGACGCGCAGCTTGCCGGACGGGTCGAGCATGGCGACCATGCGGATGGGGCAGGCGTCGCCGTGCTCGAACTTCCAGGGGGTCGCGGCGATGGTGGCCCGCTTGCCCTTCACGAGGTCGACGTCACCACCGACCTGCTCGACCGTCGGGATGCCGGCGGCGGCGAGGGCCTTGTGGGCCGGGAACCAGTCCGGGAAGTCGGCCTTGGCGTCGCGACCCGTCGCGGCCTTGTACGCGGGCGCGAGGCGCTTCATCTGCGGGCCGCCGCGATGCGGGCCCATGGAGGTCGCGAGCGGCACGTCGATGAACGGCGTGTCGACGGCCACGAACTTCGGGTTCTTCGCTATCAACCACTCGGCGGCGTCCTTCGTGAGACCCGGAGCTTCGCCGAAGTACTCGAGGCCGTCGGAGTACTTGTGGTGCCAGCCCGTGACGATGACGACGATGTCGCCGTCCTCGACGCCCGGCGATGCGGCCTCGAGATCGGCCGCCGTGATGACCTCCCAGCTACCCTTGGGGACGTCGAGCACGGCGGCGTTGCCGAAGAGACGGTCCGGGGAGACGGCGGCCAGGTCGTCGCCGCGCTGGACCATGTGGATGGGCGCGTTCATGTGGGTGCCGGTGTGCAGGCTGGTGGTGACCCGCCAGGCGAGCACGCCGTGCTGGGCGTGCTTGACCGCGCGCACCATGCGCACGTCCAGCTGTCCCGGCTCGGACGGGACGCCGTGGCCCCACACGTGGCTCAGCTCGATGAGCTGAAGTCCCGAGTAGGGATCGGTGACGACATCTGTCATTTCTCTCTCCTTCAACGTGGTCAAGACGGGTGGGCCTCCCGGCTACCCGGCGGTCTCGATGATCGTGGCCATGCCCTGACCGCCGGCGATACAGATACCGGCGAGCCCGTAGCGTGTGCCGCGCTTGCGCATCTCGTGGAGCAGGGTGGTGAGGATGCGGGCGCCGGAGCAGCCCAGGGGATGTCCGAGCGCGATGGCGCCTCCGTTGACGTTCAGGGTGTCCTCATCCAGGCCGAGCTCGCGCACGCAGGCGATCGTCTGCGACGCGAAGGCCTCGTTGATCTCGACGAGGCCGATCGCCGCGAGTGCGAGGCCGGCCCGCTCGAGCGCCTTGCGGGCGGCGGGGACGGGCCCGATACCCATGAACCGCGGGTCGACGCCGACGACCGCGTGGGCGCGCACCGTCGCCAGCGGCGTGATGTCGCGCGCCCGCGCAGCCTCCGCGGACATCAGGACGAGGCAGGCGGCGCCGTCGTTGCGTCCCGAGGCGTTCCCGGCGGTGACCGTGCCGCCCTCCTTGAAGTGCGGCTTGAGAGCGGCGAGCTGCGCGAGGCTCGTGCGTCGCGGATACTCGTCGACGGCGAAGTCCGCCGGCGGACCCTTCTTCTGCGGCACCTCCACCGGCACGATCTCGTCCTCGAACCTCCCCGCGCGGATGGCGGCGAAGGCGCGCTCCTGGCTGCGCAGCGCGTACGCGTCCTGCTCCTCGCGCGTGATGGCGAACTTCTCCGCGAGGTTCTCCGCGGTGAGTCCCATCGTGAGGTCTCCGTAGACCTCGTAGGGCTGCGAGCGCGGCTGGCTCTCCGTGTTGGGGTCGACGAGGACGCTGTTGCCGGAGACGAAGCCGAAGCGAGCGCCGCGCAGGTAGTACGGCGCCAGACTCATGCTCTCGACGCCGCCGGCGACGACGATCTCGGCGTCGCCGGCGCGGATGGCCTGCACGGCGTTGCCCACCGCCTGCAGACCGGAGCCACACTGGCGCATGACGGTGTAGGCCGGCACCTCGACCGGGAAACCGGCCTTGAGCGCCGCCACCCGCGCCAGGTTGGCGGCGTCGGCGCTCTGCTTGGTCTGGCCCAGGACGACCTCGTCGACCTCCGCCGGCTCGACGCCGGCGCGCTCGACCGCGGCCGCGATCACGACCCTGGCGAGCTCCTCGGGCGGCACGTCCTTGAGCGCCCCGCCGAGCCGGCCGAGCGCGGTGCGCACCGCGGAGACGATGACGACGTCGTTCATGGGCCTCGTTCCTCGTCCTGCCTCAGGCGTAGGCCATCATGCCGCCATCGACGTACAGCACCGTACCGGTGATGAAGTCCGACGCGGACGACGCGAGGAACACGGCCGGACCGACCAGGTCCTCCACGTCGGCCATGCGGCCCATCGGCACGTTCAACAGCATGCGCTCGTAACGAGAGGCGTCTTGCTTGATGCGTTCGGCGGTCATGGGTGTCACGGTGATGATGGGTCCAAGCGCGTTGACGTAGACCTTGTGCGGCGCCAGCTCGACGCCCAGCTGCCTGGTGATCATCTTGACGGCGCCCTTGGTGGCGCAGTAGCCCGCGTTGCCGCCAAGCGCGCCGCGATCGTCGCGCACCGACGAGAGGTTGATGATCTTGCCGCCACCCTGCTCGACCATGTGCGCGCCGAACAGCTTGCAGGCCATCATGACGGCCCTGACGTTGACGTTGAACAGCCTGTCCCACTCGTCCATCGGGAACTCGGTCGCGTTGGCCTTGAAGTTGTAGCCGAGGGCATTGACGAGGATGTCGACCTTGCCCATGCTCGCCACCGTCGCCTCGACGAGCGCCTGCATGCTGCTCTCGTCAGTGGCGTCCACCTCGTGGATGCCAACGGTCGGATAGCCCGCTTCTGCGAGGTTCGTAGCGCACCGTGCCAGCCCCGCCGCGTCACGATCGGCCACCTCGAGCCTCGCGCCGAAGCGCAGCAGGCCGGCGGCGATCGCCGCGCCCATACCGCCGGCCCCCAGGACCACAGCGTTCCTGCCCTCGAGAGAGAAGAGATCCTCCATGCGTGCGTCCTCCTGGTCAGCTAGTTCTTCTTGACGACGCCCAGGATGGCCCTGGCCTCGTCCGGCGTGGCCGGTTCGAGGGTGAGTTCCCGGGCGAGGCGGACCGTGCGCTCGACCAGCTGCGCGTTGCTGCGGGCGGGTTCGCCCCGGCGATAGTAGATGTTGTCCTCGAGGCCTACGCGCACGGCGCCGCCCATGACCATGCCCATCGTCGTGAGCGGAAGCTGCGCGGCGCCGGTGGCGGTGACGTTGAAGAAGCAGCCTTCGGGAAGCGCCTGGTACATGGAGGTCAGCATCTCGGGTGTCGCCTCGACGGCGCCCTGGTGCTTCATGCCGAGTACGAAGTTGACGTAGAAGGGCGGCTCGACGAGCCCCTTGGCAATGAGATTGCGCACGTCCCGGTACATGCTCTGCGAGTAGCACTCCATCTCCGGCTTGATGCGCATCGCCTTCATCTTGGCCGCCCAAGCCTCGATGTCGGCGGTCATGTTGACGAAGGGCTCGCCGGCATTGGGCCCGGACTGGCGCATGAGCGTTCCCATGTTGAGCGAGGCCATCTCCGGGTCGGCGTCCAGGCACGAGACCCGCTCTTCGATGGTGAGGTTGGTGCCCCCGCCGGTGGACAAGTTGACGATGACGTCGGGACAACGGCTGCGAACGGCGGCAAGGATCTCCTCGAACCGCGCGCGCGAGCCGCAGGGCCTGCCCTGCTCGTCGCGCGCGTGGATGTGCACGATGGCTGCGCCCGCGTCGTGGCAGTCGAGCGCCGCCTGCGCGATCTCTTCCGGCTGCTCCGGCACGTTCGGATTGACGTCCTTGGTCACGAAAGCGCCGTTGAGCGCCGCCGTGACGATGACTCTGCCTGCCGGGAGTCTCCTGACCGCCATCACGCCGGCTCCTTCACGAGGCCGCGGGTCGCCGCGACCGCCCGGATGAGCTCGTCGTCGCGCGCCGCCAGGATCTCCTCGAGCTCCCGGCCGCCGTAGTCGAAGAAGCCCTTGCCGGTCTTGACGCCCAACTCGCCCCTCTCGACGCGAGTGGCGAGGCTGGGCGGCGCGTCGTCCCGCGGCGGCTCTACGTAGTGGGGATTGCGCAGGTTGGCCAGGCTGAGGTCCAGCCCCGTGAAGTCGTACCGCTGGACGAACCCGAGCACCATGGCCCGGGGCACGAGGCTGGACTTGACCGCGAGGTCCAGCTGCTCCGGCGTCACGTAGCCGTTGTCGAGCAGGAAGAAGACCTCGCGCCCGATACTGCGCAGCAGACGGTTGATGCAGAACCCGGGCACGAAGCGCTCCATGACGACCGGCGTCTTTCCCAGACGCGTGAGCAGCGCGAGTAGCGCGACCACGGTGTCCTCACTCGTCATCTCTCCTTTGACCACCTCGACCAGCGGGACGATGTGCGGCGGCGCGAACCAGTGGGCGATGACCGTGTTCGGGAGCCGCCGTGGGGGGACGACCTCGTAGATGTCGAGGTACGACGTGGTACTCGTGAGCACGGCGTCGTCGGGGCACACCGCGTCGAGCTCGGCGAACACGGCGCCCTTTGCGTCCATGTCCTCGGCGATCGCCTCGACGACGAGGTCTGCGCCGGTCCCCGCCTCCTCCAGCCGTTGCGTCGGGCTGATGCGGGTCACGACGGCGGTCGCCTCGTCGGCGTCGAAGAGGCCGTGCCTCACGAACGTCTCCACGTTGGCGGCGGCGACGGACATGGCCTTCGTCAGCGTCGCCTCCGAGCGAGAGAAGAGTGAGACCGGATACCCGGCGCCGGCGAAGACCTGGGCGAGGCCAGGTCCCATCGTGCCAGCACCGATCACCGCCACCTTCCGGACGTCCCCGACACCCACTCCGAAGCTCCTCGCACTCGACGCCGCCCTGCCGCTCGGCGGGCGCAATGGTATTCGCATATCAGATTATCTCATGCGCATACCGTACGGCAACGTGCGATCGCGATCCGAACGTTTGGCGCGGCGTCGTGACGGTGGCGCTTCGTGCCGGTCCGCCCCTGGACCGGGGCGAACCGCGGCTACTGCGTGTCGTCGCTCGTCGCGGAGTAGCCGAAGAAGGCTGAGAACGAAGCCGCCACGCTCTTGACGGCGGCGGCGCAGTTCTCCCGGGCCTCGGCGTCGAACCGCCCCGTCGGCACGACGACGGCCAGCGTGGCGATGACCTTGCCGGTCTGGTCGCGAACGGGCGCGGCGCAGGCGCAGGTGCCCGCGTCGCGCTCCTCGAGGTCGAAGGCGACGCCCTGCCGCCGTGCCTCCTCGAGCTTCTGACGCAACTCTTCAGGGTCGGTGATCGTCTCGGGCGTGCGCCGCTCGAGCTCCGAGGTGACGATCGCCTCGCGCTCCTTCTCCGACTTGCACGCCGCGAACATCTTGCCGTGCGCGTTCGCCGTGTCGCCGATGATGCGGCCGACCGCCACCTCTCTCCGATGCGGGCGGATCGATTCGAGCATGGCGACGCAGACGGCCACGCCGTCGACCTCCACCGCCAGCGTGGCCGACTCCCCCGTCTCATCCACCAGCGACCGGAGATACGGCTGGGCCATCGCGACCAGCTCCGCGTAGCCCTCGGAGAGATACGTCGACGCGAGCAGCGCCGGTCCGAGGCGATACTTGCCGGACACCTGGTCGGTGACCAGATAGCCGGCGCCCAGAAGGGTCCGGGCCATGCGATAGGCAGTCATGCGCGGCAGCCCGAGCTCCGCCGTGATCTCGTCGAGGCTCCACTCCCGGTTCTCGGCGTCGAAGAGCGAGAGCACGGCCAGTCCCTTGGCCAACGCCTGGACGACGAACTGGCTCTCGCCGCGGTCTCCGGCCTCCCTGCCGCGGCCGCGCTTGGTCTGACTGCTGGATCGACGCGGTGACATCGGCGTCCTTTCTCCCCGTAGGCCCCTATCTGGTATCAGTATACCGTCATGTGAAGGCGCCCCCGCCCCCGCGCGCCCTCACGACGTGAACATGGCGTCCAGATCGGCCTCGTCGACGTCGTACACGTTGCCGCTGGGCGCGACCGGCTCCTCGCACAGGAACGCGGGCATCCGGTCGTCGGCGGCGGTGAACCCGGCGCGACGGTTGAAGTCCCGCTCCATCAGCACGACGTCCCTGCCCATGCTGGTGAGATAGTCCTCCGGCAGGTCCTTGCCCAGGATCGCGGACGCCGCCGCGACGAAGTGGCCCTGGAGCTCCGGCATGTCGAGCGCCGGCAGCGTGGCGAAGAGGCACATGCCGAGCGAGTCGATCGCGGCGAAGTACGCCTGGAGAAACTCTGACATCTGGGCCTGGCCCTCCGGCGAACCGGGGTCGTAGTCCGGGTTGGCCGGACTCGGCAGCGCGTTGCCGGCCGTGTGGTCGGCGCCCTGCGGCGTGGTCACGTAGGTCGTACCCGTCCCCTTGAGGACGCGTGGGTCGTAGGCGGCCATGCCCTGGCCCTTGCAGGCCGGCACGCGGGTGACGCCGAGCCTGGCGCCCGTCGCGACGCAGCCGTTGGCGATGAGCGCCGCGTCGGCGTCGCCGTCGGTCAGCTTCTCCAGCAGCGCGCACACGGCGACGCCGTCGCCCCAGTCGATGAGGCCGCCCTCCATGGCGACGCCCAGGGCAGCGCCGATCTCCATGGTGTCGAGGCCCAGGTCGTCGCACAGCCGGTCGATCCGGGCGATGTGATCGAGGTCGTCGATGGCGCAGTTGGCGCCGATAAGGCCGATCGTCTCGTACTCGAGACCGGACGTGACGACGTTGCCGTCGGCGTCCGTGTAGACCTGGGAGCAGTTGACGATGCAGCCGGCCATGCAGCTGTGCTTGGTGGCGCCGTTCGGTCGCCCGGTAAGCAGCTCGGCCATGTGCTCGCCACTGATCGCCTGGGCATCGTCGTACTGCCCGACGGAGAAGTTCTTCGTGGTGAGACAGCCGATGGACTGGCTGACATTGACCAGGAACGCGGATCCCAGCGCCTCGAGGGCGGCCATGGCCGGGTGGGAGAGGATGCCCTTGTTGAGCGCTGCGGACGCCGCCTTCAGCGCTGCCTTGTCGGCGACCGTCACGCCCGAGCCGCCGGCGCCGTCGACGACGATGGCCTTGACGTTCTTCGCGCCCATGACGGCGCCGAGGCCGCCGCGGGCCGCCGCGCGCAGGTAGAAGTCCGGGGTGGTGGTGATGATCGCCGCCGCCTTGAGGCCCATCTCGCCGGCGGGTCCGATGCAGATGATCGATACCTTGTCGCCGTACTTCTCGCGCAGGCGGGCCACCGTCTCATACGAGCCCGCCCCCTGCAGATCCGCGGCAGGGACGATCCTGGCGCCGCCCGCGTCGATCTCGACCACGCTGAGCGAGTCCGCGCGGCCGGTGAGCTTGATGCCGCGCAGGTCCAGCCGCGACATGGTGCGCGCGGTGGAACCCCCGGAGTTGGCCTCCTTGATGCCGCCCGTGAGGGGACTCTTGGCGCCGGCCGAGAGCCTGCCGCCGTTCGGCACCATGGTGCCCGCGTACAGCCCGGCGGCGAAGACCAGCACGTTGTCCGGACCCAGCGGGTCCGACGTGGGATCGACCTCTGCGGCGACGATCGCCGACGTGAGCGCGTGCCCACCGAGCATCTCGTGGTCTGCGGGCAACGGTCCTTTGGCCGCGGTCCGCTCGGTCAGATCGACGTGAAGAAGGTCAGGCATGAGTGTCTCCCTTTCTCGCCCGAAGGGAATGGTATCTCGGTATCGCATGCTGAGAATGCCGCTCAGTGTGCCGCATGCCGGGCCACGATGCAAGAGCCGATGCGCGCGCCGAACGTGCGCCGCGGCGCCGGAGCAGCTGCAGCCGGGGGGTCGGCTCTCCGGAAGGCCGCGGCGACGCAAGGCCGGCGCCGCTCCAGCGGCCGGCGCCGGCCGCTCTCTCTAGGCCTTCTCCAGGAACACCGTCCCGGCGTTGAGGCTGGCGTCAATCTGGACGGTCAGCTCGATCGGCTGGTAGCCGTCCGCGGCGATGCGCACGACATACTCGTGGCCGGGCTCGAGGTGATCCACGGCCACCTCGCCGAAGAGATCGGTCGTGCCCTCACCGACGACGGCGCCGTCGCGCATGACGGTGACGGCCGCCCCCTCGGCGCACTCGTCGGTGTCGCCGAACACGACGCTGGCTCCGACGAACGCCTTCTCCCAGCGGTGCAGGTTCTTGTAGTACACGCGCGGCCTGGCGCCGAGCGCGTCGCGGTAGCGTTCGAGACCCTCCGCCGCCACCAGGGCTTCGATCTCCGTTTCCTCGGCCATCACCAGCTTGATCGCCTCGGT
Organism: uncultured Thermoleophilia bacterium; assembly: GCA_963699725.1. Taxonomy (GTDB): domain Bacteria; phylum Actinomycetota; class Thermoleophilia; order UBA2241; family UBA2241; genus CAIXSE01. The sequence continues at coordinate 46,570 of CAVOVA010000001.1, read as the reverse complement.
CGGACAGACCTGGCTGCAGCGCGTCTCGGTCCAGCCGTCGTCGAGCAGGTGGGCGCAGCCGGTGCACTTCTGCGCCAGCTCCTTCTCCTCGTTCCAGTAGATGGCCGAGTACGGGCAGCTGGCGACGATCTCCTTGCGGCCCTTGGCCTTCACCGGGTCGATGATCACGATCCCGTCCTCGCGCCGGTAGACGGCGCCGTCGGCGGTGAGACAGGGAGCCTCGTCGCAGTGCATGCACGGCATCGGCAGGTACGCGGTCTGCACCAGGGGGTACTGGCCGCGCTCCTTGCGCTTGATGTTCATCCAGCGGTGGCCGTGCCACGGCTGCGCCGCCGAATACGGCGGGAACTCGTTGTCGACGAACTCGTCCTTGTCGGCGAGGAAGCAGTCGTTGCAGTCGTGGCAGCGCGCCACGTCGATGACCATGTGCCATTTCTTCATCGGGCCTCCCCCTCCCACTTCTCGACCTGGATCAGACACGAGTTGTTGGACATCGCCGTCGAGGTCGGCGTGATGTAGCGCTTGTTGGTGAGGATGTTGACGCAGCCCGCGATGTCGGGGGAGTCACCGGGTTCGCCGAGCGGCGTGTACTCGGCGCAGCTCTCGTAGGAGTGCACGGTCCCCGGCGCCACACGCTCGGTGAGCTGCGCCGAGAGGATCACGGCGCCGCGGTCGTTGAAGGCGCGGATCAGATCGCCCTCGGCGATCCCCCGCGCCTCCGCGTCCTTGCTGTTCAGGCGCATGACCCAGTAGTAGTGCCCGTCGTCGTGGAGGATGCGATGCTCGTCGACCTCGTTCAGCCAGCTCTCCTTGGAGTCACCCATGGTGTGGAAGCTGAAGCGCGGGTGCGGGCTGACCATCTGCAGCGGGTACTTCTCGTAGAGCTCCGTCGTGTGGTGGCCTTCCCAGCTCGGGATGAACTGCGGGCCCATGGCCGGGCGCTCGGGGTCGACCACGTCCATCTCCAGGCGCTTGATCGCCGAGCTCACGAACTCGATCTTGCCGGACGCCGTCTGCAGCCCCTCGAAGCCGACCGTGTCGCCGGGTCGCGGACCCCAGTCGGGCGTGTCGCGCTTGCGCCCCTCGGCGAACCAGCGCATCGCCGGCGTCGACTTGTAGTCTTCGGGGATCGGCACGACGTAGTAGCCCTTCTTCTCGAACTCCTCCCAGGTGATGCCCTTGGGGAGGTCGGTGGCGTGGAAGTAGGCCTTGCACCAGTCGTACTCGTCCATGCCGCCCTCGGTGAAGACATCGCCCATGCCCATGCGCCCGGCGACGGCCGCGAAGATGTCGTAGTCGGATTTGCTCTCGCCGAGCGGCTCGACGCACTTCTTCTGGAGGACGATCACGCGGTGGTTGGTCTGGTTGTGGTTGTCCGGGATGTAGCCCGAGCAGTTGCCGAACTCGCTCATGTCCCAGCGCTCGAAGTTGGTGCAGGCCGGCAACACGATGTCGGCGTACTTGGCCTCGCCCTCCATCCAGATCGACTGGTTGACCACGGTGCGCACTCCACCCTCGCGATACGCCTTCACGTAGCGGTTCGTCTGCTGCATGGTGCCGAAGAACGAGCCACCGTACCGCCAGTACATGGTGACGAACGGGTAGCCCGGCGCCGGGTACTGGTACTTCTGCATCTGGCTCTGGATCGAAGAGCCCGAGAAACCCTTGCCGCGCCACTCGAAGCGCTCGTGCATCATCGCCTCGGGGATGCGCAGCCGAGGGATGGCCTGACCCTCGGTGGAGTCGTGGACGTTCACCGTCGGCTTCCGGCCCGAGCTGTGCGGGAACATGCGGTACAGGAAGCGGTAGGCCGCCGCCGTCTTCTCGGGATCGCCGGAGATGCCGCCTTCGGCGTAGCCGGGGAACACGAACGAGCAGTCGGACGGGGCGCCCTGCGAGGTGCCCCAGATGTTGACGCCCGGCTTGCCGTAGCCCTGCATCGCCGCCAGGGCGATCATCGTCCGGGCCCACTCGTTGCCGGTCGCCGATCGGCAGGCGCCGCCCCAGCCGCCGAGGCCGCCGGCGGCGAGCATCGTCTTCTTGGCGCCCCACTCGCGAGCCAGGGCGCGGATCTGGCGGGCGGGGACGCCGCACTCGCCCTCCGCCCACTCCGGCGTCTTGGGCACGTTGTCGGACTTGCCGAGGACGTAGTCGCTCCACTCGTCGAAGCCCGACGTGCGCTCGGCGACGTACTCCTTGTCGTAGGTGCCCTCGGCCAGCCACGTGTGCGCGATGGCGAGTCCGAAGGCGACGTCGGTGCCGAGCCGCGGCGCGAACCATTTGTCCGAGAACAGCTCGGCGGTCGGGTTGAAGTAGGGATCGACGAACACCATCTTGATCCCGAGCTCCTTCATCCAGTAGCGGCGTGAGGTGCTCTCGAAGGCGGAGTAGATGCCGCCGCCGGTGGTCTCAGGATCGGAAGACCAGAAGACGACCATCTCGGTGTGCTTGAGCGCGTCCTCGAGCAGGTCGTACTGCTCCGGGATGCCGAGCCGGTGGCTGTTGCCCCACATCGGCATGGCGCCCCAGTGCCAGCCCTCCCAGCTGTCGGGATTGTGCGCCGAGTGGACCATGCCCATCAGGTTGAGGAAGCGGTAGTAGGCGCTGTGGCGGTAGCCGATATTGCCCCACAGATGGTGCGAGCTGCACGTGGTGAGAATGGAGCCGGGACCGTGCTCGCGCTTCTCGCGGATCATCTCCGTGGTCACAAGGTCGAGCGCCTCGTCCCAGCTGATCGCCTCGTACCCGGAGACGCCGCGGTTCTGGATGTTGCGCTCGCCGTCGGGATCCCAGTCAACACGCTTGAGCGGTGTGAGGATGCGCTTCGGCGAGTACACCATCGAGCGCTGCGCCTGGGCATGCGGCGAGAGCGTGGTGCGGCGCGGCGGGGTGAACCTGCGACCCCGCGCCTCGATGACCCAGTCGCCCTTGTCGTCGTCGGCGAGGTCGATCGGCGTCATGCGCACGATCCGGCCGTCTTCCACATCCACGAAGACGGGTCCGCCTGTGGTGCAGTTGGTGAGCCTCTCCGTGTGACCCATACTCTCCGACCTCCGCTCACGGCTGGGGATTGGCGGACCCGAGCCCGTCCGGCGCGGGCGGGCGCGGTAGCATCCACGATGCGGATGCCTCTGCCCGCATCACGGAAATCCTACCGTGGCGCGTGTTCGTGTCAACCGCTCCAGCTGTTGCCGCGGGAGGCGCCGGCGGCGCGTGCGCGGGCGCTTGAGCTACACTGACGGATCGTGACCATCGACCTCTCGAGAACCCCGCGACGTATCCGCGTCGGCGCCCTCCTCGCCGGTGGCGAGGCAAGGCGTATGGGGCGCGACAAGCGTCTGCTGCGTCTCGCCGGGACCACACTTCTGGAGCGCAATCTGGTCTTTCTCGGCGACCTCTTCCCGACGGTCGCGCTCTCGGTGCGTGACGCCGCCCAGATCCCGGCGTCACTGCCCGCCGGTGTGGAGACCGTGACCGACGTGGTGACGGGCTCGCCGCTTGCGGGGCTCGCTTCCCTCCTGGCCCGCTACCACGAACCCATCTTCACTCTCGCCGCCGACGTGGCGTTCCCCGAGCGCGCGACCGTCGAGCGCGTCGTCGCGGCCTTCGACGGCGTGGATGTGGCGTTGCCGATCGTCGGCGACCACCTGGAGCCCCTGCACGCCGTGTACGGCCCAGCCTGCGCGCCGCACCTGAAGAGCCTTCTCGACCGGGGCGCGCACAGCCTCCTGGACCTGCTGCCTGAGGTGCGCGTGCGGACCGTGCCCTTCTCGCGCGCAGAGCCGTTCTTCAACGTGAACTCCCCGGACGATTGGGAGGAGGCTCGCCGCCGCCAGCGTGCCGCCGTGGAGACCGCCGAACCCGGGCCGCCGGTCGTGATCGGCGTCGTCGGGCGGCCGAACAGCGGCAAGACGACGTTGATCGAGCGCTTGATCCCCGAGCTCGTCGGTCTCGGCTACACGGTGGGGGCGATCAAGAGCGTCGCCCACTTCGACATCGACACCCCCGGCAAGGACTCCTGGCGTCACGGTCAGGCCGGCGCGGAGGCCTACGCGGTGGGTTCGCCGGCGCAGTTCGCCTTCGTGACCACGCAGCGGGAGACCACGACCCTGGCCGAGCTCGCCGAGCGGTACTTCTCCGGCTACGACATCGTCGTCTGCGAAGGCTATCGGCACGAGACGACGCACGTGATCGAGGTCGTGCGCGGCGCTGCGGGGTACGCGGAGACGAAGTATTCGCCCGAGGAACTGCTCGCGGTCGTGACCGACACCGATCTTCCCCACCGTCGCCGCTTCGCGCTCGATGACGCCGCCGGCGTCGCCGCCTGCCTCGTAGAGACGCTCGGGCTGGGTCGCCGGCGCCCCTGACACGGCGGCCTGCCGCCGGCGCCGGCGATCGCCGGGTCGTTCCGCAAGACGGAACGCCCTCGACCGCGCTACGGAATAGGACTACAATCCGGCGCACGAGTCATCAGGAGCAAGTCCCGAGGAGACCATATGTCCGCCGCACCCCCACTATCCTCACCGGCCGGCACGCCGGACGACGCGCCGGCGACCGCCCGCGACGCCCGTCTGTACCAGACGACCGCGACGACGGCGACCGACTACTGGAACGATTCCTGTTCCGTCGAGGAGCTCACCTACGCGATCGAGCGCGGAGCAGTCGGAGCCACGACGAACCCGACGATCGTCGGCGATGTGCTGAAGAAGGAGATGCACCTCTGGCGCGAACGCATCGCGGAGATCGTCGAGCAGAACTCGACCTGGTCCGAAGACGAGATCACCTGGCAGCTGATCGAGGAGATGGCGATGCGCGGGGCCGAGCTCCTGCTCCCCGTATTCGAGCGCGAGGGCGGCAAGAAGGGGCGGCTCTCCATCCAGACGGACCCGAGGCTGTATCGCGACGCCGCGCGCATCGCGGAACAGGCCCTACGATTCGGCGCCCTCGCCCCCAACATGCAGGTGAAGATCCCTGTGACCGAGGCGGGCGTGCGGGCGATCGAGACGGTGACGGCGGCCGGCGTCAACATCAACGCCACGGTCTGCTTCACGGTTCCGCAGGCGCTCGCCGTCGCCGAAGCGGTCGAGCGCGGCCTGCAGCGGCGTGAGGCCGCCGGCGAGGACGTCTCGTCCATGACTCCCGTCTGCACCCTGATGGTCGGCCGTCTCGACGACTGGATGCAGGTCCTGATGAAGCGCGACGGCGTGGTCGCCGACCCCGGCTGCGTGCCGTGGGCCGGCCTCGCCTGCATGAAGAAGGCCTACGCCATCGCGCGCGAGCGCGGCTACCGTACGCGCCTGCTCGCCGCCGCGTACCGTCATCATCTGCACTGGTCAGAGCTCATCGGCGGCGACGTCGTGCTGACGATCCCCTACAGCTGGCAGCGCCTCTTCAACGAATCCGACATCGCGGTCGTGCCGCGCATGGACGACCCCGTCCCGGCGGAGATGGTGAAGGAGCTCTACGACCGTTTCCCCGATTTCAGACGCGCCTACGACGCGGACGGGATGACTCCCGCGGAGTTCGACTCCTACGGCGCGACGGCGCGCACGCTGCGCGGCTTCATCACCTCGTATCACGATCTGGTGGCGGTGGTCCGCGAGTTCATGCTGCCGAACCCGGACGTGAAGTAGATCCGACCGGCGGCGGGCAACGCGGTCCGCGCGCCGCCCGCCCGCATTGGACTGGCCTCGGTTCTGATGGCCGTGCTACGCTTCGCGCAGTCCGACTCCAAGCCCTCCGCCCTACGGCATCCGCTAGGGGCGCCGGGCCGTACCATGGATAGACCATGGGGCAGCGATCGCCGCTGTCGTGGGCCCGCGGCGGAAACGCCCGGACCTCCCCGTGCTTGGAAAGGAGCGAAGGACGTGGCTGCCTGTCCGGCTCGGCGTGGTCGCACCGCCGTGACCGCGCCGCGTGACGCCGATCGCCCGGCGATCCGCAGCGCTCGCGTATCCCGCGGCGTCACGCGCGGGCGCCCGGCAGGCATCCTGGTCTCCCTGCTCGCCGTCGTGCTTCTCACGGCGTCCGCATGCGGCGGCGAGGCCGGCGCCGGAGACGCGCACTCGACGGCGACCGTCAACGTCTTCGCCGCGGCCTCGCTCACCGAGGCCTTCGCGCAGCTCGGTGACGCGTTCATCGCCGCTCATCCCGGAGTCGACGTAGCGCTCAACTTCGCGGGCAGCAACGACCTCGTCGCCCAGATCCGGCAGGGCGCGCCGGCCGACGTCTTCGCGTCCGCCGACACCGTGAACATGGACCAAGCCGGCGACCTCGTGGACGATCCGAGAGCGTTCGCCGGCAACCAGCTCGCCATCGCCGTGGCGCCGGGGAATCCCGAGAGCATCGACGAGCTGTCGGACCTGAGCCGCTCGGATCTCAAGGTGGTACTCGCGGCTCCCGAGGTGCCGGCCGGCAAGTACGGTCGCGAGATCCTCGACCGGGCCGGCGTCAGCGTGAGCCCGGTCTCCCTGGAGGTCTCGGTCAAGGGCGTGGTCACCAAGATCGCGCTCGGCGAGGCCGACGCCGGCCTCGTGTACGTGACCGACGTCACGGCAGCCGGCGGCGACATCGCCGCCGTCGCGATCCCCCGACCGGAGAACGTGGTCGCCGCCTATCCCATCGCGACGGTCACCGGAGGCGGCAACCGGACCCTGGCACGCGAGTTCGTCGACTTCGTGCTCTCCCGCGAGGGCCGGGCGGTGCTCACCGACTACGGCTTCCTGCCGCCGCCGGGCGAATGAGAACGACGATGCCCGCGCGGCCGACGGCCACGAGCCCGATCGGCGACGCATGAGAGACAAGCCGTGAGCGACCACGAGAGCACGAGCCCGGAGGGCGCGGGCGGCCCCCGGCCGGACGGCACGGGCAAGCTCGCCGTCGTCGCCGGCGACTCGCTCGTCACCGGGCGCGCCGGGCGGGCGCCGGTCCCCTGGACGGTCCCGCCCGCCCCCGCAGCCTCACGGCGGCCGGCACAAGCTCGGCGGGGTGGCCGCGCTCCGTTCGGCTTCGTGCCGCTGGCGGCGATCGGCATCGCCTTTCTCGCCCTGCCGGTGGTCGCGCTCGTAGCCCGCGTTCCCTGGCGCCATCTCCCGGAGGATCTCACGGCGCCCGGTGTACTCACCGCCCTGCGGCTCTCCCTCGTCTGCTCCTTCGGCGCCGTCGCCCTCTCCGTCGTTCTCGGCGTACCCCTCGCGTGGCTGCTCGCGCGCGTGCCCTTCCGTGGCCGCAACGTGGTGCGCGCCGTGGTGACGCTCCCCATGGTGCTTCCGCCGGTGGTCGGCGGCGTGGCCCTGCTGCTCGCCTTCGGGCGGAGCGGCATCGTCGGGCAGTGGCTCGACCGGGCGTTCGGCCTGACCCTGCCGTTCACCACGACCGCCGCGATCCTCGCCGAGACCTTCGTCGCCATGCCGTTCCTGGTGATCACCGTGGAGGCCGGCATCCGCTCCATGGACCGGCGGTACGAGGACGCGGCGGCGACGCTGGGCGCCGGGCACTGGACGACCTTCCGACGGGTCACGCTGCCGCTGATCGCGCCGGCGCTCGGCGCCGGCGCCGCCCTGTGCTGGGCGCGGGCGCTGGGCGAGTTCGGCGCCACCATCACCTTCGCCGGCAACCTGCCGGGGAGGACGCAGACGATCCCGCTGGCCGTCTATCTCGCCCTGCAGAACAACCCCGATGCGGCGATCACGCTGAGCCTGATCATGCTGGTCATCTGCCTCGCCGTGCTCATCGCGCTGCGCGACCGCTGGTTCCCTTCGCGATGACGACGCCCGAGGGACACGCGCGCGGGAGGGCATGGGCATGAGTCTCGAGGCACAGGTGGCTCTGCACAAGGGAGCCCTCGATCTCGAGGCCGAGCTGGCGGTCGCCGACGACCAGGTCGTCGTCCTGCTGGGCCCGAACGCCGCCGGCAAGACGACGCTCCTGCGCGCCCTGGCGGGCCTCATACCCCTCGAAACCGGAAAGGTCGTGCTCGATGGGCGAGTGCTCGAAGACGTGTCCGCCGGCGTCCGCGTCCCGCCGGAGCACCGGCCGGTCGGGGTCGTGTTCCAGGACTATCTGCTGTTCCCCCACCTCAACGTGCTCGAGAACGTGGCCTTCGGCCTGCGTGCCCGCGGACTGCACCGGAGAACCGCGCGCCGGGTCGCGACGGAGTGGCTGGAACGAGTCGACCTCGCAGCCTGCGCCCTGGAGCGGCCGAAGGCCCTCTCCGGAGGGCAGGCCCAGCGCGCCGCTCTGGCACGCGCGCTGGCCACGGACCCACGCCTGCTCCTCCTCGATGAGCCGCTGTCGGCCATGGACGCGGGTGCGCGGGCGGAGCTCCGCCGGGAACTCAACCGGCACCTCGGCTCGTACAGCGGCACCTGCCTGCTCGTCACCCACGACCCGATCGAGGCGATGACCCTGGCCGACCTGCTGGTCGTTCTCGAAGACGGTCGCGTGGTCCAGGTGGGCGCGCCTGAGGAGCTCAGCGCCCACCCGCGCTCGCGCTACGTCGCCGACCTCGTCGGCCTCAACCTCTACCGGGGGCAGGGTGCGGGGCACGTCGTGGAGCTCCCCGCGGGCCAGCGTATCGTCACGGCCGAGACCGTCCCACGGGAGGGCGACGTCTTCGCCGTCATCCCTCCGGGGGCGGTGGCGCTTCACCGCGCGCATCCCGAGGGTTCGCGGCGCAACGTGTGGTCGGGTACGGCCGGTGAACTGGACGTAGCTGGTGAGCGTATCCGCGTGCACGTCTCGGGGCCCATGCCGATCGTCGCCGAGGTCACACCGGCGGCCGTGGCCGCGCTCCACCTCGGTGAGGGCGGTCCCGTGTACGCCTCGGTGAAGGCGACCGAGATCGTCACGTACCCCGCCTGATGCGCCGGCGACGATCCCTGGCGACCACCCGGTTCGGGTCGGCGTGCTCCACGCCGGCGGCAGCAGCCGCCGCGCCGGCGTCGAGAAGCGCTTCAGCGCAGACTGAATGCGCTCCGACGGAGTACTGTAACGTCGCCGACGGTCCGTACATTGGAACGAGTACGTTGACACTAGTCCTACCCACCTCGTAGAGTACCGCTGCACCGTAGAGTGGCTACCCTGCGGAAGGGATAGTCCGGCTGTATTCTTACCCCCGCGCCCCGACAGCCGGGCTGCCGAGATCGTTCTCGGCAGCCCGGCTGTCTTGCTTTCGGAGTCAGCCTCAGAGCGGAGAACGACAAGGAGGTGAGGCGTCACTCGAATGAAGTGGCTCGCAGGCGGCAGCACGTCCCGTCACCGCGCGGGCGACGGCGACAAGCACAACGGCAAGTCCTCGTCGCGGAAGTGTTAGAAATGGATGACACTCACCAACAGGAAGGAGGGTCAGGTATGCAGTGTTATGTGTGCGCGAAGGCCGGCAAGCAGACCGAGGCGGTCGGCATCTGTATCGTGTGCGGCATGGGTCTCTGCATGGATCACGCGCTCCGTGAGGATGTCGACTTCTGGGAGGGCGGCTACCCGTTCCCGAACAAGAAGTCCCGGAAGAAGCTGCCGCGCATCCTCTGCGCGGAATGCAAAGAGGTGCTCGAGTAGGCGCGGTCTGAAGGGGGCGTACTCAGCCCCGCCGGCCACCGGGAGGCCCGTCGATCGGTGGCCCATCCCGGCACAACCACCAACGGAAACCGGTCAATCGAGGCACGGAGGTAGAGATGTCGCTTTACGAGAAGATGATAACCGAGGCAGTGGGCGCCACCAAAGCGGTATTCGGCGTCAACAAGGCCAACCGCGGTGGTACCTTCAAGGTGACGGACGCGAAGCCGTACGTCGACGCCGTGAACAAGATGACGGCCTATGAGGGGCAGTCGCAGGAAGTCATCGACCTGCACGTGAAGTCCGTGAACGCTCACTTCGACGTCATGACGTCCCTCACCGACACCGTACGTCCCGAGGACGATCCGTTCGTCGAGCACTATCAGACGCCGCCGATCCTCGAGATCATGTACGAAGAGGATCCCGCGTTCAAGGCTTCGATGTGGAAGTTCATCGACGCCATCGCGGCGAACAAGGCCCTCGTCGGCATGGAGGCCGCGCGTCGCTACGGCGGCATGTACGGCCCCACCTGTGTCGTCGACTTCGCCATGTCGGTCGGCTCGGTGCCGAACCTCGTGAACCAGATCCTGGTTCCCCTGGACATCCCGGCCGACCACAAGAAGACCATCCTCGCCTGCAAGTCGTGGGGCATGAACACCTCCTACGGCCTCGCCGGCGCGTTCCGCGCCGCCGTCGAGTCGGGCAAGACCCTGGCCGACGCCGAGCAGGCCGAGGTCGACATGCTGCAGTTCGTGTACCGCGAGCCGTCCGCCGCTCAGGCGCAGCTCATGGCCACGCATAACCTCGGTGGCCACGGCCCGCACAGCTCGTTCGACGTCAGCAAGTACATGGCGGATTACAAAGAGAAGATGCGCCCGACCATCGTCGCCGCGATGAAGGCCGGCGTGCACTACGCCAACATCACCGCCGTCCCCGCGTACTGCGTCGGCGACGTCGCCCACCACATCGCGCAGTCGGCCTACAACATGTTCAACGACGACATGGTGTTCGCGATCTACGAGGCCGTCACCGGCGTGCTCGAGAACACGCTGAACGCCGCCCTCAAGGCCGATGCCTTCAAGAGCCCGTACGACGTGCTCTCCGTCGCCACCGGCTCGACGGCCTGCGCCACGGCGTACATCCTGTGGAAGGACAGCTTCACCGTCCCGATGGTGATCGACCTGCTCAACAAGCGCTTCCACAACTACGCCGCCATGCATCCGGACCGCGGCGAGGCCGACGAGCTGCACAACGTCGACTTCATGGACATCCTCAAGCGCGGCGAGGCCATCCTCGACATCAAGCCGATCGGCGCCGGCGGCAAGGTCAAGGGCGTCGCGGTCGACCTGAGCACCGTCGACAGCAACGACGTGATCAGCAACCCGCAGCGCTACACGTATCCGGCCTGCGCCATCACCCAGCGCTTCGCTGCCCTGATGACGCTGTCCGACTTCCCCTGCTTCCTCACGCCGGAGTGCACCACCGCGACCCTCATGACCAATGCCATCGCGGTCGCTCCCGGCACGCCGGGCGCCCCGGTCCGTGCCTGCAAGGACTGCGCTACCTGCGCCCTCATCAAGAGGAACGTCCCGATGGCGACGGGCCGTGGTTCCGGCTCAGTGGGCTACTGCCAGTGGAACGTGGCCGTCTGACCGAAGGAGGTCCGCGAGGAACTGATTCAGGATTCTCGTGAGACGATCGGGGACCGGGAGCGCAGTCTCCCGGTCCCCGACAGGACCTTCCGTTCGTCACAAACGTCTTTGGAGGTGACACCGTGCCACAACCCACCCTCGCGAAGCGGGCTCTCGCGGAGTTGATCGGTACTTTCGTGCTCGTGTTCCTGGGCACCGGCTCCGTCGTGACCATGGTCACGGTCTTCGAGGGGCCCGACATGGCCGGCCTGCTCCTGATCGGCCTCGCCTTCGGCTTCGCCGTCCTGGTCATGATCTACGCCTTTGGGCACATCTCGGGCACGCACATCAATCCTGTGGTGAGCATCACCCTGTGGGCCACCGGCCGCTTCCCGGCCAAGGACATGATCTACTACGTGATCGCGCAGCTGATCGGCGCCGCCGCGGCATCCCTCGTGATCGTCTGGATCTGGGGGCAGCGAGCGGTCGACGCGGGTCTCGGCATCACCGCGCCGGGCGCAGACGTGAGCTACTGGCAGGCGATCCTCGTCGAACTCGTGACCACCGCCTTCCTGGTGCTCGTCATCTGGGGCTCCGCCGTGGACAGCCGGGCGCCGAGCGGCTTCGCCGGCGTCGCGATCGGTATCGTGGTCGCGGCGGACATCATCGTCACCGGCCCGATCGCCGGCGCCTCGATGAACACGGCGCGCTCCTTCGGTCCCTACCTGGTCGAGACGCTGTACGGCGGCAAGGCCGCGGATGGAGCGTCGATCGCCGATTGGGGCAACTTCCCCATCTACATCATCGGCCCGATCGCCGGCGGTCTCATCGCCGCCTTCTTGTACGACTACATCTCGGGGATCAAGAACAAGGCCGCAGAGTAACAGGACCTCTTGTCCCGGACCGGCGGCAGACCTGCCGGTCCATGACGAAGAAGGCCGAGGGCGGGGGGGCTCGCTGAAGAGTATCGGCACCCCCGCCCTCGTCGTCCATTGGGCGCTGTCCTCGAACGGGAAGTACGGAGAAGCGATGAACGAGAGCGGCATCAGACTTCTCGGCATCTCGGGAAGCTCACGCCGAAAGGCCACCGACTTCGCAGTGAACGAGGCGCTCCGGCACGCTCAAGAGCAGCACGGCGCGAGCGTCGACTACTTCAGCGCCCATCGCAAGACCATCGGGTTCTGCGTGCACTGCGACGCCTGCATCCGCAAGCGACAGGGGTGCGCCTTCAAGGACGACATGGAAGATCTGTATTCGAAGCTCAAATGGGCCGACGCCTGGATCCTCGGCACGCCGGTGTACCAGGGCCAGATCAGCGGCCAGCTCAAGACGATCCTCGACCGCTGCCGGGCCGTTGTCGCCAGCGAACCAGGGGTGTTTCGCGGCAAGGTGGGGACAGGCATCGCCGTCGGTGGCGACCGCAGCGGGGGTCAGGAGCCGACGCTGCTGACGATCGCGGGATTCTACCTCATCAACGAGATGATCCCCGTGGGCGGCGGCGCCTTCGGCGCCAATCTCGGCGCCGCCGTCTGGTCGCGTGACAAGGGCGCGGCCGGCGTGCAGGCAGACGAGGTGGGCCTGGACGCCATCCACAAGGTTGTCGACCGTCTGGTAGAAGTAACGCGGCTTCTCGCAGGCCGTCCCGAGTGAGGAGGTCGAGGCGATGACTCTGAAGGTCGTGTGGGGAATCACCGGTTCGGGCGACAAGATGCCCGAGACCGTCGCAGCCATGGCGGCTCTCCGGGAACAGCTCGACGTGGAGATCACCGCGGCCATGTCTATCGCCGCGGTGCGGGTGCTGCGCTGGTACAAGCTGACCGAGACGGTCGAAGAGATCGCCAAGTCGGTGAAGATCGAGAAGGACGCCAACTCGCCGTTCATCACCGGGCCCCTGCAGATCGGTCAGTACGATTGCCTGCTCGTGGCGCCGGCGACCGCGAACTCGGTTGCCAAGATAGCGCACGGCATCGAGGACACGATGGTGACCAACGCCGTCGGACAGACCGCCAAGTCGACGACGCCGATCTACATCATGCCGGTCGACCTTCGCCCGGGCACGACGGTGACCATGCGTCCCGGCGGCGAACGCCTCGAACTCAAGATCCGCGCGATCGACGTGGAGAACACCGACAAGCTGCGCACGATGGAGGGCATCACCGTGTTCGAATCGCCGTCTGAGATCGAGGGCATCCTGCGCGCCTGCGCGGAGCGGGGGGACGCCGCCTCGTGAGGGTCTCCGTCGAGACCGGCTCCCGGCTTCACCTCGGGTTCACCAACCTGAGCGAGGATATCGGCCGCTGTTTCGGCAGCATCGGCGTGGCGATCGACCAGCCCGGCACGTCGGTCGTGTTCGAGGAGCAAGACGAACTGACGATCGTCGGCGACAACAAGGAACCGGTGCGCGCGGCTGTGAGCAGGTTCTGCGACGCCTACGGCGTGGAACCGAGGGTCGCGATCAAGGTGAAGGAGCGCATCCCCGAACACGTCGGGCTTGGCTCCGGCACCCAGCTCGCACTCGCAGTCGGCGCCGGTCTCGCCGCGGTCTGCGGGATCGACGCCGACGTACGCGAGATCGCGTACGCGCTGCAGCGGGGGCGGCGGTCGGGTATCGGCATCGCCGCCTTCCGCAGCGGCGGCCTCCTCATCGACGCCGGCTGCGGCGTGCCCGCTCGCGAGCGCTGCTCCGTGCCCACCGTGGTGTGGCGGCATGACTTCCCCGCGGACTGGTGCTTCGTGATCGCCATCCCGGCCGGAGGCGAAGGCCTGAGCAGCAACAGCGAGGAGGGCGTGTTCGCGTCGCTGACGCCGTCCGTGCACATCTCGGAGGAGGTGTGTCGCATCACGCAGCTCCTGCTCATGCCGGCGCTGGTAGAACGCGACATCGAGACGTTCGGGCGCGCCCTGACCGCGATCGACCGCAAGACCGGCGCGTACTTCACGGATGTCCAGGGCGGGACCTACTCCCACGAAGCCACGAACGAGACCGCCGCCGCCATGCTGCGCGGGGGCGCGTTCGGGGCCGGCCAGAGCTCGTGGGGGCCGGCCGTCTACGGACTCGCGCGCGAAGACCAGGCCGCCTTGCTCGAGTCGCACATGCGCGAGTACCTGCGGGACAACGGCCTGGGTGATTCCGTGACCATCGCCCGCGGGCGCAACACTCGCGCCAAGGTGGAGATCCGCAAGGACGCGCTATGACCCCGAGGCTAACGCGTCCCTCAGGCGGGACATCGCCTCGGCGAAGTCCGAGCCGGGTGCCACCTTCTCGACGACTCGGGCGTTCTCGGCAAGCAGCGCGAGCGTGTCCTCCCGCGGGCGCAGTCCGGACCGCGAGGCCACGATGAGGCTCTCGACCAGCAATCCCTCGGCACGATTGATGAGCCGCGCCTCCCCGCGGGTCGTGACGTGGCGGACGGCGCCGGTGACGAGCGTCCTTCCTTCACGCGACGTGGCATCGGTGACCGTCAGCTCGATGGTCGCGCTCGCGTCGGCCAGGCAAGGTGCGGAGACCACGGAGGCGCGCTCGAAGCGGAGCGCGGACGGGTCGTGCAGCGCCCGGAAGAACGTCCCGGCGTCCACCGGCAGGTCCACGACGAACTCGCCGGCCTCGAGCAGGGCCGGCAGCGTATGCGACGTGTCGTACAGCTCCATACAGAGAGAGCGCAGATCATGCGTCCACGCGCCGGCAGGTGATGCGTGAGGAGAGCCCTCAACGTACGTACACACGACGATCTCGTAGATCCAGCCGGGCGTGAGGGCGAGTTGTCGGAGCTGGCTCATGCGGCGGTGCCTCCGGCGGCGCGTGACGCGGCGTTGACGAAGTCGGGGAGCGCCGGACGAGTATACCTTCCGGCACGGCGCCGGCTCTCGAGATGTGACGCAACGGAATCAAGGAGGTAGGAGCCCATGCAGAAGATCCTCATCCAGTTCGACAGCGACCGCGTCGCTGCCGTGTTCGACGCGGTGACGGCCTACGACGCCGGCATCGACGCGCTCCTGCAGTACGGCGGCATCGAGCCCGGCGAGGTGCGCGACCTCGTCTACGGCGCCATGTTCACGCGCGGCCCCGCCGATCTCAAGAACACGGCCGTCTTCATCGGCGGCATCGACGTTGCCAAGGGCGAGGCGATCCTTCGCGAGGCGGTCGGCTCGTTCTTCGACCCGCTGCGCGTCTCCGTCATGCTCGACTCCAACGGCTGCAACACCACCGCGGCGGCCGCCGTCGTCAAGGTGATCTCGTCGGTGCCGGTGAGCGGACAGAAGGTCGTGGTGCTGGCGGGGACCGGCCCCGTGGGACAGCGAGCGGCCGGGCTCCTCGCGGCCGAGGGCGCCCACGTGACCCTCACCTCGCGCACCATCGAACGCGCTGAAGCGGCCTGCGCCGTCGTCAAGGATCGCTTCGGCGCCGACGTGATGCCGGCCGTCGCCGCCGACGAGAGCACGACCGCCACCGCGCTCGAGGGCGCCTGCGCCGTCGTGTGCACGGGCGTCGAGGGTGTCCAGCTCGTACCCGAGGCTCTGTGGCAGGAGCACCCGACGCTCCGCGTGCTCGCCGACGTCAACGCGGTGCCGCCACTGGGCGTCGAGGGCACCAAGGCGACCTGGAACGGCAAGGAGATCGGCGACAAGCTGCTCTTCGGTGCGCTGGGGATCGGCGATCTCAAGATGAAGGTGCACAAGCGCTCCATCGCCCGCCTCTTCGAGCGCAACGACCTCGTCCTCGACGCCGAGGGCATCATGGAGAGCGCCAAGGAGCTGGCCGGCTAGTGCGCATCCTCGTCCTCGCTGTCAGCACGCGCGCCATGACGGCGGCCGCCATCCGCGGCGGCCACGACGTGGTCGCCGTTGACTTCTTCGCCGACCGCGACCAGGTCCTCCTGGCCGAGACCTACGCTCTGGGACGCGACCTCGGGCTGGCGTTGAACGCCGAAGGGCTGGGACAGGCCGCGCGGCGGGTCGCCGCGGACGCCGTGGTGTACGGCGCCAACCTCGAGAATCACGCCGAGGTCGTGGCAGGACTCGCGAGCGAGTGCGAGGTGCTCGGCAACCCGCCGGAGGTGCTGCTCGAGGTCAGGGACTGGGCGCTGCTGCGACGTGTGTGCGAAGGATCCGGCATCGCGTATCCCGTCACACTCCTGCCCGGCGAGGAGGCCGAAGCCGGGCCAGGCCGCTGGCTGCGCAAGCGCGTGCGGAGCGGCGGCGGGCACGGCGTGCGACACTGGGACGGGACGCTGCTCGACGCGGACCACGTGCTACAATCCGAGGTGGATGGACTGCCCGCGTCGGTGGCGTTCGTCGCCGACGGCCGTGACTGCCGCATCCTCGGTCTCAGCGAACAGCTCATCGGGCTAGCCGCTCTGGGGAGCTCGGGGTTCGGATGGTGCGGCAACATCCACCCCGTCGACCTCTCCGCTGCGGAGTCAGACACCGTGATCGCGGAGATCCGCCACGCGGCGCGCACGCTCACGCGGCACTTTGGCCTGAGAGGCGTCAACGGCATGGATGTTGTTGTCGGCAGGGATCAGAGAGGCATCGTGCGCCCGCACGTGATCGAGGTCAACCCCCGCTACAGCGGCTCTATGGAGCTGCTGGAGGATGCCTGCGGCGCCAACGTCTTCAGCGCCCACGTGGACGCCTGCGCCGGGCAGCTGCCGGACGCGGACGTCGTGCAGCCGCTCGTTCCCGGGTTCTTCGGCAAGGCGATCGTCTACGCACGCCGCCAGGTGACGACCCCCGACACCGACGCCTGGCTGGCGCGCGGCGTGAGAGACGTGCCGCGCAGCCGGCAGGCGATCGCCAAGGGTCACCCGATATGCACCGTCGTGACGCGGTCCCGCGACCGGCGGGAATGCCTTGCAGACCTCCTCGCACGCGCGGGGCAAGCGCACGAAGAGAGCGAAGAGCGAAGGGAGGAGAGCCGTGAGCGACCCACTCACCTTGATCACCGGGCGTACGCGTAAGCAGGCCATCGGGATGCACAAGGGCAAGGCTTCCGCCGAGTATCTCGCAGCCACCGCGCTCGTGGAGATGAACCCCGACGACATGACCCGCCTCGAGGTCAGCGAAGGCGGGCAGGTGCTGCTGCGCACGGCGGACGGCGAGGCGGAGCTCACGGCCCGCGCCGGCACCGTGCCGGCCGGCCTGGTGTTCGTCCCCATGGGGACCATGGCCAACAAGCTCATCGGCACGGAGACGCTGGGCACGGGCATGCCCTGCTTCAAGGGGCTCAAGGTCGACGTGACACCGCTGCCCGGCGAGGAGGTCTCGACGTGAGTACGACGATCGAGAACGTCGCCTGCCCGTTCTGCGGATGCCTGTGCGACGACCTGAAAGTGGAGACCGAGGACAACGAGATCCTCAAGGTCAAGCTCGCCTGTTCCAGCGGACAGGGCATCTTCATGGATTACGATCCACGCTCGCGCCGGCCGCTTGTCGACGGCCGCGAGGTGGAGTGGGACGAAGCCGTCGCCGAGGCGGCGAGCATCCTCTCGGCAGCCGACAGCCCTCTGATCTACGGGCTCAGCTCGTCGGCGAGCGAGGCACAGCGCAAGGCAGTCGCGCTCGCCGACAAGATCGGCGCCGTCATCGACTCCACATCGTCGGTCTGTCACGGTCCGACGGGGCTCGCCATGCAGGCGGTCGGCGAGCCCACCTGCACGCTGGGGGAGGTGCGCGACCGGGCCGACCTCGTGGTGTTCTGGGGCTGCAACCCCGACGCCTCGCACCTGCGCCACTTTCCGCGCTTCTCGCTGACCGCGAAAGGCGCGCTCACCCCCAACGGACGCGCCGACCGCGTGATGTACGTGGTCGACGTGCGGCCCACAGGCAGTTCGAAGAAGGCCGATCACTTCCTTCAGATCGAGGTCGGCAGCGACTACGAAGTGCTGTCCACCCTGCGCCTGCTGGTGCGGGGCGGCGAGCCGTCGGCCGACGTGGTCGGCGGCGTCCCGGTGACGGAGCTCAAGGAGCTGGCCGAGCGCATGAAGTCGTGCCGCTACGGAGTCGCCTTCATGGGCATGGGCCTCACCATGGCGCCCGCGCGCCAGCTCAACGTCGCGGAGCTGTTCACCCTCGTGGCCGAACTGAACAACCACGCCAAGTTCTCGGTCATCCCCATGCGGGGACACGGCAACGTCACCGGCGCCGACCAGGTACTCACGTGGACCACGGGCTACCCGTTCGCCGTCAGCTTCGCGCGCGGCTATCCGCTGTTCATGCCGGGCGAGTTCACCGCGGTCGACATGCTGGCGCGCAAGGCCGCCGACGCCGCCGTGATCATCGCCTCCGACCCGGGCGCGCACTTCCCGGCCGCCGCCGCGGCGCACCTCGACAGCATCCCGACGATCGTCTTCGACCACGGACCGAGCGTGGTGGCCGCGAAGGCCAAGGTCCTCTTCCCGACGGCGGCCTACGGCGTCGACGCCAGCGGCACGGCCTACCGCATGGACAACGTGCCGATCCCCCTGAAGCAGGTCATCTCGACGGATCGTCCGACCGACGAGGACGTCCTCGACCGGATCATCGAGGCGGTGAGCTGATGCTGGGCATCATAGGTGGACGGGTCTACGACCCGCAGAACAGCAAAGCCGGAGAGATCGGCGACATCTGGGTGAAGGACGGTCGCATCGTGGCGGCCGAGGAGATCGACCGCGAGCACGCGGAGATCGTCGACGCCGCCGGGCTGGTGGTCATGGCCGGCGGCGTGGACATCCACGCGCACATCGTCGGCGGAGAGGTCAACGCCGGCCGCAAGCTGCGCCCGGAGGATCATCGGGGGTACGAGCGCACCCATTCCGCAGCGCTGAGGGCGGGCGCCGGGGGCACGGTGCCCTCGACCTACGCCACCGGGCAGCTGTACTCCGAGCTCGGCTACACCACGGTGATGCAGGCGTCGACCGCACCGCTGATGGCGCGGCACACGCACGAGGAACTCGAGGACACGCCCAACCTCGACAACGGCGCCTTCATGGTGATGGGCAACAACCACTTCGTGATGCAGAGCATCGCCGACAAGCAGTTCGATCGCGCCAAGGACTACGTCGCCTGGCTGCTGCGGGCGAGCGAGGGCTACGCGATCAAGATCGTGAACCCAGGCGGCGTCGAGAACTGGAAGTGGGGCAGCAACGTCTCCGAGCTCGACGACGAGGTCATCGGCTACGGCGTCACCCCACGCCAGATCATGGAGACCCTGGCGACGATCGCCGACGACCTCGAGCTCCCCCACGCCGTCCACATCCACGGCATCAACCTCGGCCGGCACACGAGCGCCCGCACCAGCATCGAGACGATCAAGGCGCTGGACGGCCACCGCGCGCACCTCTGCCACCTGCAGTTCCTCAGCTACGGCGCCGGCAAGGGCCACGTGCACAAGTCCGAGGCGGTCGCCGTCGCGGAGGCCGTCAACGCCAGCCCCAGGCTGACCGTCGACGTCGGCCAGGTCGTCTTCGGGCGGGCCACCACCATGACCTGCGACGGACCGCTGCAGCACAACCTGCACAACACCGCCGGCGGGCGCTGGATGAACGACGACGTCGAGGGCGAATCGGGGGGCGGCATCGTGCCGATCGTCTATGCACCAGGCAACCCCATCAACGCGACCATGTGGGTCACCGGCCTGGAGCTCTACCTCCTCATCGACGACCCGTGGAAGGTGTTCCTGACGACCGACCACCCCAATGCGGGCACCTTCAGCAACTACCCGCAGATCATCCGCCTGCTCATGGACCGCGGCTACCGCGCGGAGATGCTCGCCTCGGTGCACGCGCGTGCGCGCAACGGATCGGTGCTCGCCGAGCTGGACCGGGAGTACTCGCTCAGCGACATCGCCGTCATCACTCGCGCGGGTCCCGCCCGAACCCTCGGTCTGAAGGACAAGGGGCACCTCGGCGTCGGCGCCGACGCGGACATCGCCGTGTACGAGGAGCAGGACGACAAGGAGGCGATGTTCGCCCGGCCGCGGTACGTGTACAAGGGCGGCGAGCTCGTGGCCCGCGACGGCGTGGTCCTCAAGCAGGTCTCGGGGCGCACCTTCTCGGTGGCCCCGGAGTACGACCCGCGGATCGAGGACGACATGCGCGCCCACTTCAAAGCAGCCTACACGGTCTCGTACGACAACTACGCCATGCTGGCCGACGAGGACTCGTGTACCGAGACCGTCGCCTGCGGCTGAGGGGATACGAATGGATCCGGACCAGCAGTGCCGTCCGAGCAGAGACACGCAGCAGGCCCGGCCTGCAGTCGGCGTGGCGCTGAGTCGCGCAGGGGTGACGAACCTGCGCCGCATCATCGCCATGAAGGACGGCGGCAGGTCTGAGCTGTTCTACGCCGTGCTCGACCTGTACGCCGACCTCAGTCCCGAGCAGGCCGGCGTGCACATGTCGCGGTTCAGCGAAGTGGTCGAGGATCTCGCCGAGGGGCTCACGCGCACTCCGTTCGCCGACATCGAGTCGCTCGCGAGGCGTATGGCGGAGGACGTGGTCGCGACCCAGGGCGCGCTGCGCGCGGAGGTGCACATCCGCGCGCAGTCGCCGATCACCAAGATCACGCCGGTCACCCAGAGGCCGACGGAGCAGCTCTACACGCTCGTGGGCATCGCCGCGGCGACGCGCGCCCGCACGCGCCTGCTCGTCGGCGTCGAAGTCAACGGCCTCACGGTGTGCCCGTGCGCTCAGGACATGGTGCGCGAGCACTCGGTCGAACTGCTCGTGGAAGAGGGCTACGGAGAAGAAGAGGCGGAACGCATCGTGGGCCTCCTGCCGATGGCCTCGCACAACCAGCGCGGCAAAGGCACCCTCATCGTGGGCTCCGATCAGCGCTTGCGCGCCGAGGATCTTCTGCGCATCGCGGAGCAATCCATGAGCTCCGAGATCTACGAGCTGCTCAAACGGCCCGACGAGCTCGCGGTCGTCGAGAAGGCGCACCGCAATCCCCGGTTCGTCGAAGACGTCGTGCGCCAGATGCTGGACGGCGTATGCGGCGAGTACGGATACCTCGACGACGACACGTTCGTACTGGCTCGGCAGGAGAACTTCGAGGGCATCCACGAGCACAACGCCTTCGCCGAGCGCTTCGGCACGCTGGCGGAGATACGCCCGGAGATCACGGGGCGCGCGTTCGCCGCGCAGCACACATCGCAGAGCGAGTGGCTCTACTCCTGAGACGGCGAGGACGCCTGACGTGGTCGATACGCTGTTCGTAACCGGACGCCTGGCAGCCGATGCCTTGCGCGCGACGCTGGCGCGACTCGAGCTCGACTTCGACTACGAGGTGGCCGAGCTGCGAGGGTCGGTGGCCGCGCTCATGCGTACGGAGTGGATCGCCCGTCGCCTCCCGGCCGACTGTGACTGCGCCCAGGTCATGATTCCCGGCCTGAGTCGTGGCGATCTCGGCCTCATCGAGGACCGCGTGGGGGTCCCCGTCGTGCGCGGGCCCAAGGACCTCAAAGACCTCCCGCTGCACTTCGGCCAGGAGCGCATCCTGGAGGGCTACGGCGAGTATCACGTGCGGATCATCGCCGAGATCGTGGAGGCGTGGAGTCTCCCACTCCCGGAGATCCTCGCCCAAGCCGGGTACTTCCTGGCGAGCGGCGCCGATGTCATCGACCTCGGCTGCCCGCCCATGGAGGCGTTCCCGCACGTCGGCGAGGTGGTCCGCGCCCTCAAGGAGCGCGATCTCACGGTGAGCATCGACACGTTCCACACGGAGACCATCCGCGAGGCCGACGAAGCCGGCGTCGATCTGCTGCTGAGCGTGAACGGGCAGAACCTGGACATCGTTCGCGACCTGCGCTGCAAGGTGGTCGTGATCCCCGATTTCGGCGAAGGGCTCGATTCGCTCGAGCGCAACGTGAGCCGCGTCGCCGATCTGGGCGCCGCCTACGTCATCGATCCCATCCTCGACCCGCTCAGCTTCGGGTTCACCGCGTCGCTCGAGCGCTTCTGCGAGGTCCGACGCCGCCACCCCGACGCGGAGATGCTCATGGGCCTCGGCAACCTGACCGAGCTCACGGACGCGGACAGCGTGGGCATCAACGCGGTCATGGCGGGGGTCATCGAGGAGCTCCGCATCGACTACGTGCTCACCACCGAGGTGATCAGCTGGGCGCGCGGCGCCGTGCGCGAGCTCGACCGCGCGCGCAGGCTGATGCATTACGCGATCAAGAACCGCACCCTCCCCAAGAATCTCGACGACGCGCTGATCGCCCTCAAAGACCCTCCTTTCGAGACCTACTCGGAGACCGAGCTTCGTGACATGCGGCGCCACGTGCGCGATCGCAACTTCCGCATCTTCGCCGACGACGAGGCGATCACCGTCTTCAACCGAGGTGTCTTCCTGCGTGGCACCGACCCCGGCGAGCTGTTCGCAGCCTTGGCCGTCGAGGAGCCCGGCCACGCGTTCTATCTGGGACGCGAGCTGGAGCGTGCCGCCCTCGCCGTGCGCCTCGGCAAGAAGTACATGCAGGAGTCGCCTCTCCGCTGGGGCTACCTGAGCCCGCCCGATGACGTCGCCGATCAAGCGGAATCCTCCGACGTCGAGCAGAGCGACGACGAGGCCAATGTGACGGCCGGCGAGGACGAGTGGGAGCCGGCATGACACGCGCCGTCGGCATCGACCCCGGGACCGTGAGCCTCGACGTCTGCGGACGAGACGGCGACGCGCTCTTCCTCGACGAGACCTTCTCGACCGCGGCCGTCGGCGACGATCCGGGGATCCTCGTCGAGTGTCTGCAGGCCGCGGGCCCGCTGGATCTCGTCGTGGGGCCGTCGGGCTACGGCTTGCCGTGGACCGACGCGCGCGACGTCGGAGCGGCGGAACTCGATCTTCTCCTGCTCGCCGACGCCGGAGACGGCCCGCGCGGGACGATCGTGAGCGGCATGGGACGCATCGTGGATGCGCTCAAGGCGAGCGGCCTGCCGGTGTGCTTCTCGCCCTCGGTCGTCCATCTGCCCTCCGTCCCCGACCATCGCAAGGTGAACCGCATCGACATGGGAACGGCCGACAAGCTCTGCGCGGTGGCTCTCGGCGTGTGGGACCAGGCGCGCCGGATCGATGTGCCGTGCAGCGCGACATCGTTCGTCTTCGTCGAGATCGGCGGGGCCTTCACGGCGGTCGTCAGCGTGGGCGGAGGCGCCATCCTGGACGGAGCCGGCGGCACCAGCGGCGCGGCAGGCCTTCGCGCCATGGGCGCCATGGACGGCGAGCTCGCGTACCTGCTACGGGACTTCCCCAAGGACGTCCTGGCCAGCGGGGGAGCCGCCTGGATCTGCGGCGACCCGGACTGCACGCCGGACGACCTCGTCGCGGCCGCCGCCGCAGGAGGGCGCGCGGCCGTCGCCCTCGACGCCCTGCTCGAAGGCGTCGAGAAGCAGGTGGCGGCGCAGATGACCGTCCTCGAGGCGCCGCGCGAGATCCTCCTCTCGGGACGCGTCAGCCGCGTCCCCGAGATCCATCGGCTTCTGGCCGAGCGGCTCTCCCGGTTCGCCCCCGTGACCCTCGTCGGGGGTTTCGCCGCCGTCGCCAGCGAGGCCGCGCAGGGCGCCGCGCTGCTCGGGCAGGGACTGGCCGGCGACGCCGATCTGCTGGACCTCGTCGATGCGCTGAAGGTGCGCTCTGCCTCCGGCTCGGTCCTGGACCATCTCTACGTGAGCGAGACCGAATCTCTCCGGCGCCGCCGCCCGTCGGCTGGGCGGGCGCCGGCACCCTTCTGGGAAAGGAGCTAGCCTCTCATGCACGTCAACGGAGTGGAGATAGAGGACACCTTCGCCGAGGCCTTCGGCATGTGGGGATCACGCCTCATCGTGACCGCGGAATCGTCCGAGTGGGCGCACACGGCGGCTGCGGCGGCGACGGGCTTCGCCACGTCGATCATCGGCTGCGGCTGCGAGGCGGGCGTCAACGAGCTCGCTGCGGACGAGACGACCCCCGACGGCCGGCCCGGCATCGCAGTGCTCGTGTTCGCGACCTCGCGCAAGAACATGGAGGCGGTGCTGCTGGCCCGTGTGGGACAGGCGATCATGACATCGCCGACGTCGGCCTGCTACGACGGACTGGGCGCTGACGAGAAGCTCAAGGTCGGCGGCAAGCTGCGCTACTTCGGTGACGGGTTCCAGCGCAGCAAGCTGCTCGACGGCCGCCGCCTGTGGCGCGTCCCGGTCATGGACGGGGAGTTCGTCGTGGAGGAGAGCTTCGGCGTGACCAAGAGCGTCGGCGGCGGCAACTTCTTCATGATGGCTGAGACCCTCGAGGCGTCGCTGGCGGCGGCGGAGGCGGCGGTGGCCGCCATGCGCGCCGTTCCCGGCGCCATCATGCCGTTTCCCGGCGGCGTGGTGCGCTCCGGCAGCAAGGTCTCGTCCCGCTACAAGGGCCAGGGCGTGTCGAGCAACACCCCGTACTGCCCGACGCTGCGCGCCCAGGAGCAGACGGCGCTGCGCGACGGCGAGAACGCCGTCCTCGAGATCGTCATCGACGGGCTGGATGAGGAGGCTGTACGGGAAGCGATGAGGGTGGGCATCGCGGCGGCCTGCCTGCCCGGGGTGAAGCGCATCTCGGCCGGCAACTACGGAGGCTCCCTGGGGCAGTTCCACTTCGCCCTGCGGGAGCTGGTGAACCCGTGACCGCCGCGCGGAGGGTCGCTCCCGCGATGAGGAGGAGGCAGCAGCGATGGGATGCATAGCTTGTGCGGCGCTCGTGCTCGAAGGAGACGGCATCACGCTCGAGCGCAAGGAACCGGGCACGATCCCGGTGGAGGCGGACAGCATCTGCCCGGACCGCTTCGCCGGCCTCGGGCAGGTGGACATCGAGGCGCTGCCGGTCTTCTACGGTCGCCGGCAGGTGAAGCTGGGCGACCTCTTCACGGTCGACGGCGCGGGCGCCGACAACATCACCGTGCGCGGCGACCTCAAGGCCGTCAAGAAGATCGGCTACGGCATGACGTTCGGCCGCATCACCGTAGCGGGCGACACCGGCCCCCACGTCGGCGCGTTCATGAAGGGCGGGGAGATCGTCGTGGAGGGCAGCACCGGCGACTGGGCCGGCGCCCACATGTCGGGCGGCCGGGTGGTCATCGAGGGGAACGCCGGCCACTTCACCGGCGCCGCGTACTCGGGCGAGTCCAAGGGCATGCGCGGCGGGACGATCATCGTGAAGGGCTCGTGTGGCCGCGAGGTCGGCGGCCGCATGCGACGCGGCCTCATCGTCGTGCTCGGTGACTCCGGCGAGTTCGCCGGCGCCGGCATGCTCGCCGGCTCTGTCTTCGTGGGCGGCCGGCTCGGCGGACGCCCCGGAGCCGGCATGAAGCGTGGGACCGTCGTCGCCTTCGGCGAGGCGCCGCCCATGCTCCCCACGTTCGCGTACGCCTGCACGTACAGGCCCGTGTTCCTGCAGACCTACCTGCGCGCCCTGCGGAGTTCCGGCTCGCTCGAGGAGACGGCGCTCACGGCCGACACCTTCCGGCGCTATGTCGGCGACATGAACACGGGCGGCCGAGGGGAGGTGCTGGTCCGTGCTTAGCGTGAACGACCGTGCGCGCGACATCTGCCGGCGACTCGTGGACGCCGAGGAGGCGTACGGCGTCGCCGTCTCGGAGTACGAGAACGGCGTCACCGTCCTCGATTGCGGCATCGAAGCCTGGGGCTCCCTCGCGGCCGGCCGCCTCTTCGCCGAGATCTGCCTCGGCGGCCTCGGCAGCGTCCAGATGCGTGAGCTTCACCTTGATGACCTGGCGCTGCCCGGCGTCGAGGTCGGCGTGAGCCATCCGGTAGTGGCCTGCATGGCCTCGCAGTACGCCGGCTGGGCCGTGAAGACACCGAAGACCGACGACACCAAGTCGTACTTCGCGATGGGCTCGGGTCCGGCACGGGCGCACTACCAGGGCGACCCGATCTTCTCCGACATCGAGTACCGCGATCCGGCGGACGCCGCCGTCCTCACCCTGGAGTCGAGAACGCTGCCGCCGCTCGGGGCGACCGACTGGATCGCCGGGAAGTGCGGCGTGGCTCCGGACAGGCTCCACCTGCTGGTGGCGCCCACCGCCTGCATCGTCGGCTCGGTGCAGATCGCAGCGCGCGTCGTCGAGACCGGCATCCACAAGATGCACGAGGTGGGGTTCGACATCGGCACACTGCGCTCGGGCTTCGGTTCCTGCCCGCTGGCGCCGATCGCCGCCGACGACCTCACCGCCATCGGCCGCACGAACGACGGGGTGCTCTACGGAGGACGCGCCTGGTACACGGTGCAGGCCGACGACGAGCAGGTGGAGAGCATCATCGAGCAGCTTCCGTCCGCCTCGTCGAAGGACTACGGCACCACCTTCGGCGAGCTGTTCCGGCGGTACGACCACGACTTCTACAAGATCGACCCACTGCTGTTCAGCCCTGCGGAGGTCACGATCACCAACATGACGAGCGGGCGCACCTTCCGCGCCGGCGGAGTGAACCCGGAGGTCCTCCGGCAGTCCTTCTTCGCGTGAAGGCCGCCATCCTGGGCCAGAAGGGAGGCTGGCACACCGAGAGCCTCCGCTCGGCCTTGGCACGCCGGGGCATCGAGACGGAGTGCTACCCGGTCATGCAGCTGACCGCCGGCGTCGACCACAGCCCACGCCTCACGGCCGGCGGCGTCACGCTGGACGGGTTCGACGTGGTGTTCGTGCGCGCCATCCCGGCCGGCTCGCTGGAGCAGGTCATCTTCCGCATGGACGCCCTTCGCATGCTCGAGCACTCCGGCGCGAGGGTGGTCAACTCGGCGACGGCCATCGAACACGGCGTGGACAAGTACTACACCTCCGCGAGGCTTCACGACGCCGGCCTGCCGACGCCGCGCACCATCGTGGCCGAGCGCTTCGAAGACGCCATGACTGCCTACGAAGCGCTCGGCGGCGACGTCGTCGTCAAGCCCCTGTTCGGCTCCGAGGGCAGGGGCATCGTACGACTCACCGACGCGGACACGGCGTACCGCGCGTTCCGCGCGCTCGAATTGGGCCGCTACATCTACTGCCTCCAGGAGTTCGTGCCTCACGGCCACGCGGACATCCGCGTCTTCGTCGTCGGCGAGCGCGTCGTCGGGGCGATGATGCGCCGCGGTGACGGCTGGAAGACGAACGCGGCGCAGGGCGCCAAAGCGGAGCCGTTCGAGCCGGATGATCGGGTGGCCGCCTTGAGCCTGCGAGCGACGCGGGTCGTGGGCGCCGAGCACGCCGGCGTCGACATCCTCCCGGGCGACGACGGCGAGTACAGCGTCATCGAGGTCAACACGATCCCGGGCTGGCGTGCGCTACGCGCGGCCACCGGTGTCGATGCCGCGCAGTGCCTGGTCGACCACGTCCTCGAAGGGTCCGCATGAAGCGGCTGACGAGCGCCGAGATCGCGTGGGCGGCGCAGCTCGCGTGCCTGTTCGAGGCCAGCATCGAGAAGCCTGGGAACGTGTCGCCACGCAGCCCCTTCACCGACATGCGCTTCGAGGACTTCCTGACCAGCGCGGTGGCGATCGGTCCCGCGCTGCGCGACGCCGGGAGGGCCGCGGTGGGCGCGACGATCGCCAGGGCCGCGGCCGACACGCGCCGTCTCGTCGCCGTCAACACCAATCTGGGGCTGATCCTGCTGCTCGCGCCCTTGGCGAACGCCGCCGCGGGTATGCCCGCCGGAGGAGGCGACCTGCGTCGGGAGCTGGCCGGGGTCCTCAGATCGCTGACGGTGCGGGATGCGGTCCTGGCTTACGAGGCCATCCGGGCCGCCGCTCCCGCCGGCATGGGAGAGACCGACCGCCACGACGTCCACGAGCGTGAGGTCAGCGTGACCCTGCTGGAGGCCATGGACGCAGCGCGCGAGCGCGATGCCATCGCCCGTGAGTACGTCACCGATTTCCAGCTCACCTTCACGCTTGGCGCGGAAACGGTCCTGCGCTGCTGGGACGACGGCGCCAGGTTCTCCGAGGCGGTCCTGACGGCGTTCCTCACGATCCTCGCCGAGACCCCCGACACGCTGATCGCGCGCAAGAACGGCGTGGCCGTGGCGGAGGACGTGTCACGACGCGCGGCGCGCGTCCTCGCCGCCGGAGGAACCGCGACCGTCGCGGGACGCGCCGGCCTCGGCGATCTGTCTGCCGAGCTCGGCGATCAGGCTCACGCGCTGAACCCCGGCACGACGGCCGACCTCATCGCGGCGTCGCTGTTCGTCGCTCTGACGGAGGGCGGCTTGCTCGGCGACGTGCCCGCCCTCACGGCCCGCTGGTGAGCGAGCGACCGTCCGACCGCGCCGCGCGGATATCGGCCGGCGTGATCCAGCCGCGATGAAGCGCCGTCGCGAGCAGCACGCCGTCGGCGCCGGCCGCCGCGAGGAGACGCAGGTCCCCGGGGTCGCGCACGCCGCCGGCCGCGACCAGGCGCAGCCGTGGAAACGCCGCTCGGGCCGCCCTCAGCGTCCCGGCGTCCGGCCCGGCTCCCGTGCCGACCTGGGTCAGGGCGAGCAGGATGATGTCTTCAACGCCCTCGGCGACGAGCACCTCCAGTGCTTCCAGCGGCGCACGGCCGCGCAGCGATGGGCACCTGCTGATCACGCCGCCGGCGCCCACGTCGAGGCTGACGATGAGCTGCCCCGCGGGCAGGGCGCCGCGAAGCCCGCGCAACGCCCCGATCTCGGAGAGGGTCTCGGTGCCGACGATCACGCGCGCGGCGCCCGCCTCGAGCAGCCGGGCCGCGGCCTCCTCGCCGCTGACGCCCGCGTCAACCCAGGGCTCAACCCCGAGACCGTCGGCGAGTTCCCCGACGGTCTCGAGATGGTCGCCGGTGCCCGTGATGGCGTCGAGGTCGGCGATGTACACGACCTTGCCGCCGCAGGCGCCGCACAGCGCCCGCGCGATGGTCACGGGATCGCAGCCCGCGACCAGCGCACTGCGCACCGGCTGATAGGCCTGCCGCTCGCCGCGGAGGCCCTGCACCACTCGACCTCCCATGAGGTCTAGGACCGGAATGGCATCCACGTCGACTCTCCCCTCAGCGATCCTCGTGCACGAGTACGTCACCGGCGGCGGATGGCCGGGGCCGCGCATTCCGAACGGGCTCGCCACGGAGGCCCTGGCCCTCTTGCGGGCCCTGCTGGCGGACCTGCGGTCGTGGGGCAGATTCACCGTGGTGACCACGCGCGACCGGCGTCTGCCGACGCCGGGACTGGACGCCGATCGCATCGTCGATGTCGACTCCGAAGTGTACCTCGAAACACTGCTGGAGCTCGGTCGCGAGTGCGGAGCGGCGCTGGTGGTCGCCCCCGAGGGCGAGGGCGCGCTCGAACGCGTGAGCGACCTTCTGTCGGACGCCGGCGTCGCGCTTCTCGGCAGCCCGGCGGCGGCGGTCGCCGTCGCCGCGGACAAGTGGGAGTGCCATCGCCGCTTCGTGCGCGCCGGCCTGCCGACGCCGGCGACGCTCTGCGTCGTCCCGGCCGACGCCGCGGCGGCCGCGGCGTCTATCGGCTACCCCGTCGTCGTCAAGCCGCTCGACGGCGCCGGGTGCGACGGCGTCGGCCTGGCCGCGAACCAAGCAGCGCTCGGAGGGGCCTTGCGTCAGCCCGCCCTCCTCACGGCGACCTCCGTGCTCGTGCAGAAGTACGTGGAGGGTCAGGCGGCCAGCGTCTCGCTGCTGGTCGCCGAGGAGCGTTCGATCGCGCTGAGTCTGAACAGCCAGCGGGTGCGAGCGGGGGTGCCGTTCGCGTACGATGGCGGGGTCGCCTCGTTGCCTCACCCGCGAAGCGAGGAGGCACGCGAGCTCGCGCGAAAGGCCGTCGCCCTGGTGCCCGGCCTGCGTGGGTATGTCGGCGTCGATCTGGTACTCGGCAGGGAGACGTGCTGGCTGATCGAGATCAACCCGCGGCCGACGACGTCGTATGTCGGATTGCGCCGCGTGATCGCACTCAACATGGCGGCGGCGGTCTGGGACGCGTGCCGGGACGGCGTCCTGCCGGCCGCGGTCGTCTCACCGCCTTCGGCGGCGTTCGGGGGGAGGTGGAGTGATGGACCCTGAGGCCATCGTCACCGTCGGATGGGACGTAGGTGGCGTGCAGGTCAAGGCTGCCCGGGTGGAGTCACGGCCCGGCGGTCCCCCCGTGGTGCGGACCGCCGTGCGCGCGCTCGAGATGTGGCGCGGACGCGATCGCCTCCCCGGCGTCCTGAAGGATCTGGCGGAGGAGCTCGCCGTCGACGACTCCACACCGCACGCGCTGACGATGACGGCCGAACTCTCGGACGCGTTCCGGGACAAGCGTGAAGGGGTGCGGTTCGTGATGGACGGACTCGTCGACGCCTTCCCCGGGAGCCGCATCTTCGCGCTCGACTGTGACGGCCAACTCACGCCGCTGCCCGCGGCGCGCACGCGACCGCTCGCGTTCGCGGCCACGAACTGGGTCGCCTCGGCCCTGCTCGCCGCCTCGCGCGTCGATGCGTGCATCCTCATGGACGTGGGAAGCACGACCACCGACATCGTCCCGATCCGGGAGGGTCGTCTCGCCTGCGAAGGACGCACGGACCTCGACCGCCTCATCGCCGGCGAGCTGATCTACACCGGGGTCCTGCGCACCAACCCCAACACGCTCACGGCCACCGTGCCCATCCGCGGCCGTCCGTGCCGTCTCGCGGCGGAGCAGTTCGCGGTGATGGCGGACGCCTACCTGCTGCTGGGGCGGATCGCCGCCGATGACTACGTCTGTACCACGCCCGACGGACGAGCCGTCTCGCGGACCGCGTCCGCCGAGCGGCTGGCGCGCCTCGTCTGCGCCGATCGCGAGACGCTGAGTGAGGGCGAGATCGTCGCGCTCGCGCGCTACGTGAGCGAACGACAGTTGCAGGTGATCGGCGACGGGCTTCTCCAGGTCCTGTCGCGCTGGGGGGAGCCCGCCACGGTCCCCGTCGCCCCCGCCGGCGCCGGCGCCTTTCTGGCGACGGAGATCGCGGGCCGCCTCGGCCTCGACGTGCTGCCCCCGGGCGCCCTGTGGGGGGCGGAGGGCGCCGCCCTGCCGGCCGCCGCCGTCGCCCGCCTCCTGGGGGCGGCTCTGGCGGCCGGATCGGACCCCGGCGGCGGGCCGGGCCCGCAAGGCGCGCAACCGTGATCGACGCGGTCGTCAAGGTGGGGGGAAGCCTGGCCCGGACCGCGTCCCTGCGGACTGTGTGTGCGCGCCTGGCCACAGCGGGCCGTGACCGTGGCCTTCTGGTCGTGCCCGGCGGCGGAGCTTCCGCCGACGTCGTGCGCGATCTCGACGAGCGGTTCGGGCTTCAGCCGGACACCGCCCACTGGATGGCCATCCTCGCCATGGACCAGTACGGGCTCCTCCTGGCCGATCTGACGCCCGGCGCCGAGGTTGCGCGCACCCTCCACGAGGCAGGCGAGCGCCTCGCCGACGGCAGTGGCGCCGTCGTCCTCCTCCCGTCGGAGCCGCTGCGGCAGGCCGATCCCCTGCCCCACACCTGGTCGGTGACCTCGGACTCCATCGCGGCGTGGCTGACGCGGCAGCTGCGCGGGCGCCTTCTCGTGCTGCTGAAGGATCGCCACGGCATGGCGAGCCTGGCGGCCGCGGCTGCGGACGGCCTCGCGGGCGTCTTGACGCTCGCCGAGATCGCGGCGTCCCGCGGCGTCGACGGTCACCTGGCCGAGCTGCTCGGCGATGCGCCGTTCGACCTCTGGGCGATCGACGGCGATCATCCGCAACGGCTCACGGAACTGCTCGAGACGGGACACACGGAGGGGGTCAGACTTGCGCCACGAGCTCCTTGAGACGCAGCACGGCCTCGCTGTCGAGCTTGCCGTCGCGGCGACCGCCGCTGCAGACGGCGCCGCGCACGCCGACGATGTCCGGCGCAAGCTCGCGGAGCCGCGGCACGTCGGAGGCCCTCAGAGAGCCGGCCATGGCGCACAGGAGCCGCGCCTCCCGGCAGCTGGTCACGAAGCGCTCGAGTTCGGCCGCGGCCAACTCGGTGAACAGCGTCACCCCTCCCTTGCCGAGCGTGTCGATCATGCAGCCGTCGGCCCCCGCCGCCGCGGCGACGGCCGGCAGCTCCCCGGGCGAGAGCGAACCGGTCGCGCGCGCCTCTGCGTAGGCGGCCGCCATGACGCGGACGCCGGGAGTCTCGTCGCGCGCGGCGCGGCAGACCGCGGAGAGCACGGCGAAGGCCTCGTCGTGGTCCTGCGGTCCCAGGAGCCCGACCTTCACGTACTGCACGCCGCAAGCGGCGGCCCCCGCCGCGGCCAGAGCGGCCGTCCCGGGCAGGTTGGGGAAGTCCCCGATGGCGACGCTCACCGGGACGGCGGCCGGGGTGAGCATGCGGATGCGCCGGATCACATGCGGGAAGTTGGCGCCGAGCGAGCCTTCCCTTGGGTTCTTCACATCTACGATGTCCGCGCCGCCGGCCACGGCCGGATGGACTTCGGCCTCGTCGATCACGCTGATGAGTAGATCCATGCCGACCGTCACTCGCCTCTCTTCGACGCCCGCCAGCGTACACGCGCCTCGGGCGACCACACAAGCGAGGAGTTGAGAATGTCCGCGGACGAGAAGTGGCGCGGATCGGCGGTAGAAGGCGCCGCCGTCGAGACCGCCGACGGCCTGCTGTTCACCGTCAAGGGGGTGATACACCCCCCCGACCGCGTCGTCGCCTACCTGCGGTACGTGCTCGATCCCCGCGGAGAGCGCGCGCGCGGACGAGACCGGTTTCGCCGCGTCTACAGCGTCGCGGAGCAGCAGGAAGCGCTGCGCGCGCGCAACCTCTCCTACCGCGTCGAGGATCCGGAGCTCGGCGTCCCGGTGGAGGCCGTGCCGTGGAAGGAGATCGTGCGCGTCTACGACCCCCGCGAGCGGCTGCGGCGCCTCCGCGTGGACGGGCCCGTCGACTCGCTCGAGGCAGATGCCCTCGCGTTCGCTGAACTCCTGCGCGACGCCGCCGGTGCGTCGCCGGCCGCCTTCGGCCTGACGGGCTCTCTGCTCTTCGGCCTCCACGCGCCGGCGTCGGACATCGACCTCGTCGTGTACGGCGACCAGGACGGCCGCAGGGTGCACGCGACGCTCACGCGCCTGCTGGAGGATCCCTCGTCCGGGCTGGCGCGCCCCCGGGACGAGGAACTCGAGGCGATCCACGCCGTACACCGCGAAGACACGCCGCTCTCCGCCGCCGATTTCGTCCGGCTGCAGGCGCGCAAGGTCAACGAGGGCCGCTTCGCCGGCCGGCCCTATTTCATCCGTTTCGTCAAGCTGCCGGCCGAGGTGCCGGAGCGCTACGGCGACCCACGCTTCGCGCCGGCAGGCATGGCGCTGGTGGAGGCGCGAGTGACCGACGACCGCGACGCGTTGTTCACCCCCTGCCGCTACTCGCTCGATGAAGTGCGGTCGCTCGACGGCGCCCGCGCCGAGGACGTACGTGAAGTGATCTCGTATCGCGGACGCTTCGCCGAACAGGCCCGGTTCGGCCAGATGGTCCGCGCGTACGGCGCGCTGGAACGCGCGATCTGGCGCGACGGACGGGAGACGACGCGCCTGGTGGTGGGCAGCCGTCCGGGCGACTACCTGCTGGGGCTCGAGGGGGACTCCGCTGGCCCCGGACCGCAGGCCCCGGGGCCGGCGTGACGGCGCCTGGCGCGCCCCGCCGCCGGCCGCGCCGCGGACACTTGACACTGAGCTCCGGGCGATGGAACATGCCCGTGATGCGGTCGTGCTAATCCGCATTGCGGACAACGTCCCGCGGAGGCTCCCGTTCCAGCCCCGCGGCGGCCGGGCCATCGACGAGCGGAGGTCAGAGTATGGCGGAAGACAGAACGACATCCGGAGCCTCCGGCGAGAAGACGCTCATCAGAGACATCAGTTTCTGCGGCGTCCCGGAGAACGGCTCCAATGCATCGATGGTGGACGTCAAGGACGGCAGGATCGTCCGCATCCGTCCGATGCACTACGACTGGAAGTACAAGAAGGCGGACCTGAACCCCTGGAAGTTCGAGGTGCGCGGCAGCACGTTCGAACCCAGCATGAAGACCTTGATCCCACCGTACAGCATCGCCTACAAGAAGCGTGTCTACTCCCCCGCGCGCATCCGCTACCCGATGATGCGCGTCGACTTCGATCCGAACGGTGAGCGCAACCCGCAGAACCGCGGCGTCAGCAAGTACAAGCGCATCTCCTGGGACGAGGCGCTGGACGTCGTCACCAGCGAGATGCGGCGCATCAAGGAGAAGTACGGCCCCACGGCCCTGCTCTACCAGTGCGACCAGCACGGCGAGAACAAGGTCGTCCAGGCCTGCCACGGCGCCGGCCGCAAGCTGCTGCGCGCGTGGGGCGGCTTCACCCTCCAGATCCGCCAGCCGGACAGCTGGGAAGGCTGGTGGTGGGGCAACAAGCACTTCTGGGGCTGCGAGCCCGTCGGCCAGGGCCAGCAGAGCAACCTGCTCTGGGACATCTCCAAGAACGCCGAGCTGCTGCTGTTCTGGGGCTGCGACCAGGAGACGACCCCGTGGGGCTGGCAGGGCCAGCTCCCGAGCCGCCTGAGCTACTGGTGGAGCGAGATCGGCATCAAGCAGATCTACGTGTGCCCCGACCTCAACTACGCCGCCGCCGTGCACGCCGACCGCTGGATCCCGGTGCTCCCCAACACCGACGCCGCGCTCTACCTGGCGATCACGCACCGCTGGTTCAAGAAGGGCACCTACGACAAGGAGTACCTCGCCACGCACGCCGTGGGCGTCGACAAGTACGAGGCCTACGTCATGGGCGAAGAGGACGGCGTCGAGAAATCGCCGGAGTGGGCGGAGCCCATCTGCGGCGTCAAAGCGCGCGTCATCAAGGCCCTCGCCGACGAGTGGGCGAGCAAGCGCACGACGGTCGTCATCGGCAACGGCGGCCCCGGCATCCGCGGCCCGTACGCCACCGAACCGGCCCGCCTGCAGGGCATCTGCCTCGCCATGCAGGGCCTGGGCAAGCCGGGTCAGAACCAGGCCAAGATGATCGAGTGGGGCCTGTTCGACAAGCCCGACCAGTACGCCCAGCCCAAGCCGCTGCGCGTGCCGTACCTGCGCAAGGCCTACACGGGCGGTCACCCGGACGAGTCCAACCACCCGTCGTTCCTGCCCAAGACGTACGTGCCCAAGGCCATCCTCGAGGGCGAGTGCGACTGGTGGGGCTGCGAGTCCGAGACCGCCGACCGCGTCAACCAGTTCGAGCACTACAAGTACCCGGCCGATGGCTGCTCCAGGATCCACATGGTGTGGACCGACTCGCCGAGCTGGATCACCTGCTGGAACGCCGGCAACGACTACGTCAAGGCCATGCGCCACCCGGACATCGAGTTCATGTTCGCCCAGCACCCCTGGCTCGAGAACGACTGCCTGATGGCCGACATCATCCTCCCCGTGAACACCAAGCTCGAAGAGGACGACATCGCCGGCGACATCTTCAGCGGCCAGTACAACCTGCTCTTCCCCGAGCAGAAGTGCATCGAGCCGCTCGGTGAGAGCTACAGCGACTACGAGATCGCCGTCATGCTCTCCGAGCGCCTCGGCCTCAAGGAGGAGTACACCGGCGGCAAGACCATCCCCGAGCTCATCAAGTACGGCTACGAGACCTCGCGCTGTGAGGACCTCATCAGCTGGGAAGAGCTCAATGAGAAGGGCTACTACGCGGTCCCGACCGACAACGGCTGGGAGGAGGTGCCGGCCGGCTTCTACAACTTCTACAAAGACCCGGAGAAGTACCCGCTCAGCACCCCGACCGGCAAGCTCGAGTTCGAGGCGTCGGGCCTGGTCGAGCACTTCCCCAACGACCTCGAGCGGCCGCCGGTGCCCAAGTGGGTCGCCCAGGGCGTCACGCACGAGGAGACCATCGGTACGGAGCGCTCCAAGCGGTATCCGCTGCTCGTGTGCTCCAACCACCCGCGCTGGAGCGTCCACAGCCAGCACGAGGACATCACCTGGCTGCGCGAGATCAAGACCTGCAAGGTCACCGGTCCCGACGGCTACCAGTACCACCCGATCTGGCTCCACCCGTCCGAGGCCGAGAAGCGTGGCATCAAGGACGGCGATGTGGTCAGCATCTTCAACGACCGCGGCGTCGTGCTCGCCGGCGCGTACATCACCGAGCGCATCATGCCCGGCGTGATCTACATCGACCACGGCGCCAAGTGGGACCCCATCGTCCCCGGCGAGATCGACCGCGGCGGCGCGATCAACACCATCGTGCCCCGCGGTACCACCTCCAAGAACGCCGTGGGTCACGCCGTGAGCGGCTTCCTCGCCGACTGTGAGAAGACCGACATGGAAGAGCTCAAGGCCAAGTATCCGGAAGCGTTCGAGAAGCCGTTCCACCCCTGTGCCGGTCCCGGCTTGGAAGCCTGCATCTGGGGGAGGGCGTGATGGGCAAGGTCCTCGTCATCGATCTCAACATCTGCAACGGCTGCTACAACTGCCAGGTGGCCTGCAAGGACGAGCACGTCGGCAACGACTGGTCGCCCATCGCGAAGCC
Source organism: uncultured Thermoleophilia bacterium (assembly GCA_963699725.1). GTDB lineage: Bacteria > Actinomycetota > Thermoleophilia > UBA2241 > UBA2241 > CAIXSE01. Next base: position 9,921 of record CAVOVA010000001.1, on the reverse strand, counting down.
CCAGCCGGACACGGGGCAGTTCTGGAACAAGATCACCGACCTCGAGCGCGGCCAGGTGCCCAAGGTCAAGGTCACCTACATGCACAGCATCTGCCAGCACTGCGACGACGCGCCGTGCATCCCGGCCTGCAACGTCGAGGCGATCTACCGCCGCGACGACGGGGCCGTGATCATCGACCCCGACCGCTGTCGCGGCAACCAGCTGTGCCTCGAGGCGTGTCCGTACGAGGACGTCATCTACTTCAACGACTCGCTGAACATCGCCCAGAAGTGCACGTTCTGCGCGCACCTCCTGGACGACGGCTGGACCGAGCCGCGCTGCGTGGACGCCTGCCCGACCGGGGCGTTCACGTTCGGCGACGAGGACGACCCGGCGATCAAGGAACTGGTGGTCAAGGCCGAGCCGCTCAAGCCGGAGCTCGACGTCAAGCCGCGGGTCTACTACATCGGCCTGCCCAGGCCGTTCATCGCCGGCGCCGTGTTCGAGCCTGAGGTGGACGAGTGCACCGAGGGCGCCAGGGTCAAGGCCATGAAGGTCGGTAACGGCAAAGTGTACGAGGCCGTCACCGACAGCTACGGCGACTTCTGGCTGCGCGACGTGGAGCCCGGTGAGTACACGGTGCTCGTCGAGAAAGACGGCTACCTGCCGCAGAAGATGGGCCCGGTCGACGCGAGCAAGGACATCAACGTCGGCGACATCGCGGTCTGGAAGGCCTGACCCGAAGTATCGGGGGAAGGGCCCGGCTCCTTTGGGAGCCGGGCCCTTGTGTGCTTCGGGCGCCGGACGGTGCCTCTGGTAGAGCAGCCGAGAGGGGCCGGGCCGCAAGGCCCGGCCCCTCTCGCCGATGGTCACGCGCGCGGGGCCGCGGTCATCGCCCGGCGAAGTACTCCTCGATCTCGGCCTGCGACCGGAACTCGCCGCTACCGCACGCATTGTAGTGGAGGACCTCGGAGAGGGGCCGCAGCTTCTTGGGAAGGGGCTCGAAGTCCGAGAAGCCGAGCGCCATCATGTCGTACAACATGAGTTCGTCCGGGATGCCGAGCACTCCCTGGATCGCCGAGGCAGTCGGAGCGCCACCCGCGGCCGACACCCACCTCGTCGCCAGCCCCAGAGCGGCGGCGGCCAGGTGCATATGCTCGTATGCCACCGCGAGCGTGCTCGTGAACACGGTATGCCAGGCCTTGTCGTTCGCCCGCACTGGAGGAGGGCCGAACGGTCTCACTCTCGTGTCGCCGAGCACGAGGATGAACACCGGGGCCGTCCTGAACCCCAACGGGTCCTTGACCGGGATCCTGCCTTCGCCTCGCGGCGCCGGGGCCGAGTCCCGCCCCGCCGGGGGCCGCGGCACCGACTCTGCCACGATGTCGACGACGCTGCTCCGCAGCCCCGGGTCCGTGATCACCACGAACTCCCAGAGCTGGCTGTTGAACCCGGAGGGCGCGTATCTGGCGGCGTCGACGATCCTCTCGATGTCGGCGTCGGGTACCGGGTCTGACCGGAAGTGCCAGGAGCTGCGCCTGCTGCCGATGACGCGCATGAGACTCTCGTAGTCCACGTTTGGCACTCCTCCTTGAGATGAGACGGACGCCCCTGAGCCTCCTGGCGGCTACCCCCAGCAGGTCACGTCCGGCATGTACCTGCCGGACGTGATGGACGAAGCGCCGACGGGGCACAAGCTCTCACACCTGCGACAGATCTGACACTCCGTAGCATACTTGGCGATCGCTCGCCCGGTCCCGGACTCGATGCGGAACACATCGGCCGGGCAGGTCACGTGGCGGATCTTGCAGCCGATGCAGCGGCGGTGGTCGGCTTGCTGAACAGCCATTGGCGCCTTCCTTCCTGCTCGAGACCGAGATACGCGAGCTCACCCGGGAATCGCTGCGCGTAGCGGGTCGTGTATGACGTGCTCAGGTCGGCTTTCCACGCCGCCGGGATCGCCTGTTTGCGCAGGTTCATGTCTCCCGTGTCTCCACGCTGCAGCAGCACCCAGGCAGGCCACTTCTTGTCGTCGCGGGCCGGGCGGTCCTCGTGGTAGTGCGTTCCCCGGCTCTCGGAGCGGAACAGCGAGGCGCGCAGCTTCATCTCGGCGTTGAGCAGCATGTTCTTCGTCTCGTGTGCGAGCTTCAGATCATGCACGTCCGAGGCGACCAGCAGCGGCACCATGTGCTCCCGCAGGTACATGGCCTGGTCGAGGGCGGGCTGGAGGCGGCCCGGGCTCTTCACGAAGAGGACGTAGGAGGGAAACATGGTGTTCTGCAGGAGCTGGGTCACCCAGGCGGGCGAGAAGCCATTCTCGAACCCGCGGGGCTCCAACATCGCGTTCCGGGCTGATGTCAGGTCGGCTTGCGGGACACTGGGTGGACCTGTCCCGGCCGCGTAGGCCGCGGCGCCCTCTCCGGCGCGGGCGCCTTGGACCGTCGGCCCGCGAGATTCCCCAACACTTGCTTTCTCACGCGAGGGGACTATCATGCAGACTATTCCACCATTCGGATGCTTGTTCCGTTCTACGGAACACCGAGGAGATCTTCATTGCCTGAATCCTCCCTCCCGGCGGCCGACCTGCAGGAGACCGCGAACCACCTGCGCAAGCTGATCGTCGCAACGCTGTGCCGCGCCCAGGCCGGCCATCCCGGCGGCTCGCTGAGTGCGGTGGAGATCCTGACTGCGCTGTTCTTCCGCGTCCTGCGCATCGATCCGGCGGACCCCGAGTGGGACGGCCGCGACCGCTTCGTGCTCTCCAAGGGGCACGCGGCGGCGGCCTACTACGCGGCTCTCGCCCTTCGCGGGTACTTCCCCACGACCCTGCTCGAGACCTACGACGAGTTGGACTCACTGTTGCAGGCCCACCCCGACATGCACTGCCCTGGCGTGGACATGAGTTCCGGGTCGCTCGGCCAGGGGCTCTCGTCAGGACTCGGCATGGCGCTCGGCGCGCGCCTCAGGGGCCTGGACGAGACGAGCATCTTCGTGCTCCTCGGCGACGGCGAGCTTCAGGAAGGTCAGGTGTGGGAGGCCGCCATGGCGGCGCCCAAGTTCGAGCTGGGCAACCTCATCGCCATCGTCGACGACAACCGCATCCAGCTGATGGGCGACACCTGTGCGGTCATGCCGGTCGACCCCATCGCGGACAAATGGCGCGCCTTCAACTGGCTCGTGTCCGAGGTGGACGGCCACGACGCGACCGCCGTGGCCGAGGCCTGCGAAGCGGCGCGAGAGGACGGCGACCGGCCCAGCGTCATCGTCGCCCATACCGTCAAGGGCAAGGGAGTGTCCTTCATGGAGGACACCTGCGCCTGGCACGCCGCACCCATCTCGCAGGACCTGGCCGATCGGGCGCTGTCTGAGCTGTGCGCCGGCGAGGAGGGCGGATGACGGAGCTGATGGCACAGCGCGACGCCTTCGGCAAGGCGCTGGTCGAGCTGGGCGCGCGTGACGAGCGCGTCGTCTGCCTCGACGCCGACCTTGCCTCGTCGAGCAAGATGATCCTGTTCGCCGAAGCGTACCCGCGGCGGTTCTTCCAGATGGGCGTCGCCGAGGCCAACATGACCGGCGCCGCCGCCGGTCTCGCGGCGATGGGCTTCGTGCCCTTCACCAACTCCTTCGCCGTGTTCGCGACGCTGCGCGCCGCCGACCAGATCCGCGTCTCGATCGCTCAGCCGGGCCTGCCGGTCAAGATCGCCGGCGCCTACAGCGGCCTGCTCGCCGGCAAGACCGGCAAGACGCACCAGGCGATCGAGGACGTCGCCCTCATGCGGTCCATGCCCAACATGACCGTGGTGTCGCCCGGCGACGGCGTCGAGATGGGCAAGGCCGTGCACGCCGTCGCCGCCTGGGAGGGCCCCGTGTACCTTCGGGCGACACGTGATCCCAGCCCCGTGGTGTTCGCCGAGAGCGACCCGTTCGAGATCGGCCGCGCCGTCCTGGTGCGCGAGGGCACCGACGTGACGGTGCTCACCACGGGCATCATGGTCGGCCGCGCCGTGGAGGCCGCCGAGCTACTCGCCGCCGAGGGCGTCTCGGTGCACCTGGTGCACGTCCACACCGTCAAGCCCCTCGACGTCGGGGCGGTCGTCGCGGCCGCCGAGAAGACCGGACTCGTCGTCACCGCCGAGGAGCACAACATCATCGGCGGCTTCGGCGGCGCCGTCGCCGAGGCGCTCGGCGAGCAGCGGCCGACCCCGATGGAGCGGGTCGGTGTCGCCGACGTGTACAGCGAGTCGGCCCCCAACGACGACCTGCTGCAGAAATACGGCCTCACGGCCGGCCATATCGCACAGGCCGCCCGCTCCCTCCTGGAGCGGCGGGCGGCCCATCCATCACCCAAGCACTGAGGAGGAGTCATGGGTCTTCTGACCACCAACCTGCCAGACCTGTTCTTCGAGGACACACCCGTGGGGCACATGTTCAAGGAGCTGTGGGAGGCGGACGACGCGGCCATCGACGCCGTGCTCGACGACTACGGCATCCCGTCGCCGTGTGAGTGGGCCAAGCCGGGCAGCTACATCCAGACCACGATCCGCGCCCAGGTCGAGAAGGAGCGCCGCGAGAACGATGTGGTGCTCATCCCCGTGGGCTGCACCGAGAACCACGGCCGCCAGACGGTGAGCGCCATGGACACGCTCTTCGTGAGCCACCTCTGCGAGGCGGTGCGCCGCCAATCCAAGAAGCACAACGGGCACGCCCCGGCGATCGCCCTGCCGCCGCTCATGTACGGCGGTCATCCCTACCACCACATCGGCATGCCCGGCACGGTCATGCTGCGTGAGTCGGTCGTGGAGGAGACCCTGGTCGACGTCATGCTCGGGCTCTGGAACGACGGCTTCCGCAAGATGATCATCGTCAACAACCACGGCCACCTGTGGATGCTCGAGACCGCGCTGCACAAGTACCTCAAGCGCTACCAGCTCCCCGGCACCGTGCGCGTCATCGACTGGCACGTCGCGGTAAAGGACTTCTTCCGCACCACCGATCAGGGCGGCTGGTGGGACACGCCGTTCATCCACGCCGACGAGGCCGAGACCTCGCTGGGCCTGCTGCTCTTCCCCGAGATGGTCGACATGGAGCAGGCGGTCGAGACCGAGACCAAGCACTACATGCCGCAGGGTCACTTCAACAACTCGGTCGACGGCTACCACCGTCCGCAGCGCTGGTCACAGGCCGAGGGGCACTTCGCCATCGAGTACTTCGGCACGCCCGAGGGCGTCGTCGGCAAGCCGACGCACGCTGCAGCCTGGAAGGCGAAGCGCCCGGTGGCAGCCTTCTGCAAGTACCTCTCGCTGATCGTCGAGGACACCCTGGCGACGTTCCCCGCCGGCACCACGCCGCCGGTCGAGGAGACCACCTTCCGCACGGCGGCGGAGATGGAGCCCTTCCTCCGCGAACCGCTCAGTGAAGGCTGGAAGCCCATCTGGGCGCTGCCCTGGATCGGACAGCATTGACCGACGCAGCGGCATCGGGATGCGGAGCGCGACGGTGACCGACAGGCTCGCCTTCGCCACGGCGGCCGGGCCCACCGGCTTCGGACCCATGCTGTTCGCCGGCAGGGTCCGGGAGGCCGTGCGCGCTGCCGCCGAGCTCGGCTTCGACGGCATCGAGATCAGCACCAAGAGCCCGGCGGAGCTCGCGGACGTGGACCTCGCCGGACTGCTGGCCGGCCACGGCCTGCAGCTTGCCGCCATCGCCAGCGGCCGCATCTACGCCGACGACGGGCTCTCGCTCAGCCTGCCGGAGGCGGCGCGCCGCGACGAGGCGGCGCGCCGCCTCAACGAGCTCATCGACGTCGCCGGGGAGCACGGCGCCCAGCTCATCGTCGGGCTTCTGCGCGGGCCGCGGCCGGCCGACGGCGACGTGCCGGCCGCCAACGCCCGCCTCGTCGACACGCTGGGCGGCTGCGCCGACCACGCTTCGGCGGCCGGGGCGGGCATCGTCCTCGAGGCCATCAACCGCTACGAGACCACGCTCCAGTGCACGGCGGCCGAGGCACTCGACCTCGTCGAGCAGGTCGGCCGCCCCAACGTCAACGTGCTGCTCGACACCTTCCACATGAACATCGAGGAGGTGTCCATCGCAGACTCGATCGTCGCGACGGGCGGGCGCCTCGCCCATTTCCACGTCGCCGACAGCAACCGACGCGCGCCGGGTTTCGGCCACGTCGACTTCGACGCGGTGGTCGCGGCGCTCCGCGAGATCGACTACCACGGCTGGATCTCCGCAGAGATCCTGCCGCTCCCCGACGACCGTGCGGCGGCCGAGCAGGCGCTCGGCCACATGCGCACGGTCCTCGGCACCCACATCCAACGCTCTACGTGAGGGGGCAAGACCATGGCAGACATCCCGAGCACCATGAAGGCTCTGGTTCTCAAAGGACCGGACGATTTCGAGCTCCAGGAGTTGCCGACTCCGGAGCCCAAAGGCGACGAGGTCCTGTGCCGCGTCAAGGCGGTGGCCATCTGCGGCACCGACCCGAAGATCATCGCCGGCAAGTTCCCCGGCTTCTGGCCGCCCAGCTTCCCGGCAGTCATCGGCCACGAGTGGGCCGGAGAAGTCGTCGCCCTCTCGGATGACATCAAGGCGTCCGAGAAGGTGGCTGCCAAGTACGCTGCAGGCACCCGCGTCGCCGGCGAGGCCCACAAGGGCTGCGGCTTCTGCCTCAACTGCCTGACCGGCCACTACACCGTGTGCCTCAACTACGGCGACAACGCCTCCGGTCACCGCCACTACGGCTTCACGTCGCCCGGCGCCTATGCCGAGTACATCGTCACCTCGATCAAGTCGGCCACCCCGCTGCCCGACAACCTCACCTACCACCAGGGCGCCATGCTCGACTCTGCCGGCGTCGCTCTCCACGGCGTGCAGCGCGGCCGCGTGACGACCGGCGACACCGTGCTGGTCACCGGGCCGGGCTCCGTGGGCCAGTTCTCCTTCCAGTACTCGCGCGCCTCCGGCGCCAAGTTCGTGATCGTGATCGGCCGTGGCCCGCGCCTCGCGTTCGCCGAGAGCCTCGGCGCCATCGGCATCGACTACGAGAAGGTCGACGACCCGGTCGCCAAGGTGATGGAGCTCACCGGCGGCGTCGGCGTCGACTGCACCGTCGAGTGCTCCGGCACGCAGCAGGGGATCGACTGGGCCATCAAGTCGACGCGCAAGGCAGGGCGCCTGGTCATGGCCGGCCTGCCCACGGACACCATCAACGTGCCGTGGGGCCCCATGACGCTGGCCGAGCTCGACATCCTCGGCGTGCGCGCCAATCCGAACACCGCGGCTCCGGCGCTGGCGCTCATGGCCAACGGCGCGGTCACGACGGAGGGCATCCACACGCACACCTTCTCGCTCGATCAGTTCGCCGAGGCCCTCGACACCTTCGTGCAGCGCAAGGACGGTGCCATGAAGGTCGTCCTTGAGCCATAGACCACGGTACGCGTCCATCATCAGCAAAGGAGCCGGTAATGGCTGAAGCATCTCGCGGCAAAGTCTTCAATCAGAAAGGCGTCGAGTTCACGCAGGACCCGCCGAAGCACGAGAAGACACGCGGCTGGCCGCTGGTCAACCCCAAGTCCTGCCCCGGCGCGCAGCTCGAGTTCCACGTCACCGAGATCATGCCCGACGGCGCGGCGCTCGACGACGTGCACCCGGACGAGGACCACGTCTTCTACGTGCTCTCCGGCCGTGCCAAGGCGCAGGTGGGCGAGGACGAGTTCGAGGTCGAGCCCGGCGACGCGCTCTACGTGCCCAGGAACACGCTGCACAACTTCACCATCCAGGGCGGAGAGGTCTTCCGGATCGCCGTCGTCTTCGCCCCGGCGCGCGGTTTCTGGACCGCCTGAGGCTGAAGCACACGACCGGCCCGCCCGGTCACTCCACCACGCAGACGCCGGGAAGGGCGCCGCGCCGATCGGCGCGGCGCCCTTCTTCTCACCTCCGCCCGCAGGTCACGGCCCCGCCCGGGTCCGGGCTCACCGCGCCGCTCGCCGCGGCGGCCTGCTCAGTCCCCGATGAACAACGGCCGCAGATGCCGCTCGAGCAGATTGCGCGTCACGTTGCGGGCGATCGTGTCCCGGCAGGCGACGAGCAGGTCCGTGTAGCGCGCGCCCATCTCGGCGGCCACCTTGTACCCCACGTGCACCAGTTGACGCACCTGGGGGTCGTAGCCCGGGTCGGACGGGTCGTGGCGGACGGCGGCCACGAACTCAGCCGCATCCCAGCCCCGCACCGCATCGGGCGCCGGCAGGCTGCCCGGGTCGATGTCGATGACGGCGGCGTAGGGAGCGCACAGCTCCGCCTGCCGCTCGTAGGCACGCCCGTACACGTCTTTCGCGAGCTCCAGGCCTTCACCCCCGGCCTCCGCGAGCCCGATGACCTCCTCGAGCCACGTCGTCCCCGACGTCTTCACGTGGACGCCGGCCCCCGAGGCCGCGGTGATCCTGCGGATGGCCGGGAAGATGGAGAACTTGTCGCTGCCGGAGTGCACGCTCAGCTTGAGGTCGTCGGGCAGGGAGTACGCGGAGACGGCGTGCCGCACCACGGCCACGTCGGCCTCGAACTCGGCCGCGAACGCCGCAGGGTCACCGACGTAGTCGACGCCCTTGTTGAAGCGCCCGCTGAACCGCGGCGCGATGGTGCGGGCCGGGATGCCTTCGTCGGCGATCGCGGCGAGGATGACGAGGAGCTCGGCCGGGGTCTGCGGCGCGTCGGTCTCGTCCATGGACACCTCGGTCAGGAACGCCGCCTCTCCCTTGGCCACCGCGATCTCGCGGTAGAGGCGTCCGGCGGCAGCCACCGCGCCGAGATAGTGGACCGCGGTGCGCCGCGTGCTCGCGTTCGTCATGGCGACGGGTTCGCCCAGACCGCTCACCTCAACGTCGGCGGACAGCTCGCCGTGCCGCGCGAGGAAGGCCTCGACATCGCCGGTGGCGGCCGGCTTGCCGATGAAGCCGGCCACGTCGAGGGTGAAGAAATCACACGGCTCGAGGAAGCGCTCGGCGGTGTCGGCGGTGATGTGATCGGCGTCGACGAAGTACGGCCGCTCCCAGCCCAGCGCCGCCACGGCCGCATCGGCCTCCCGCCGCACGCTCTCGGGCTCCGAGCCGACCACGAGGTGCTCGCGGTGCGACTTGTTCCAGACAGGGGTCACCTGTACGCCGAGCCGCGCCGCTCCCACGAACGCGCGGAGCTGAGCCTCGCCCTCGTGGGCAAAGCGATCCCCAATACCGAGCGAATACCTGCCGAGCCTGGTCACCGAGCCGTCCATATCCGAACTCCTCTTTCTCTGCCGCGCGGGCGCAGCGGAACGCGCCGTGACGAGGCCAACCGATTGAGCACGACCGGCGCGCTCCCGCTGCCGATCCCCCTGAGACCACCGGGAGACGCCCTCGTCCGGGCGCCCCGGGGGCACGACCGGCGAGCCCCCGCCTCGAGAAGTATCTCGCACGCGGGGTCCCTCGTGCCAGCCTCCCGCGACCGGGCGGCCGGCAGCCCGAAAGCCGCGATTCCGGCGACCGAAGCGCCGCGCGTTCTTGATAACCCTCCGGCTAAGCCGTAAAGTGTGAGGTGAGGCACACGCAGAATCCCGCCCAGTCCCGTCGTCGGCGCGTCGCCGGCGCCGAATCTCTCAGGAGAGTGACATGCCAAACCTCGGTGCACCGGAACTCATCATCATCGCTCTGGTGATCCTGCTGCTCTTCGGCGCCACCCGGCTGCCCAAGCTCGGCAAGTCGATGGGCCAGAGCATCAAGGGCTTCAAGCAGGGGCTCAACGACGACGTAGACGACGACGAGATCGTGGACGTCAAGCGCGACGCGACGGCCGAGGACAAGGACGCCAAGGCCTCCTGAGCGCCGCGAGAGCAGCCAAGCCAACGACGACGGCCCGCCTCCGGCGGGCCGTCGTCGTTAAGGCACGAGTGATGGACTCGGCGGCGT